>NZ_JAGXJX010000198.1:0-338 GCF_019091125.1 Paenibacillus sp. GbtcB18 | reverse complement strand
GTATTCCTCGTGGTCTTGATGTGGTATTGATATAGGTATATGACCTAGATATTAAATTTTGCGTGTCCAAACAAATTTTTTTGCCTGAATGCCTGTACTATTTTCAAAGGAGTTAATCTTCCCTTGTAGAAACTATTGTTTTGAGGTGATTATTTATGAAGTTTAAATGTCGGTTAAAAGTCATTTTTGCTGAATTAGATATTAAACAAGGTGATTTCGCTAAACGTATTGGGATTGATGATTCCACTTTAAGCTCACTTGTTAAGAATCGTACAACTCCACGATTTGATACAGCATATCGAATAGCTCAAGAACTCGGTAAACCAATCGAGGATATC
>NZ_JAGXJX010000197.1:0-340 GCF_019091125.1 Paenibacillus sp. GbtcB18 | reverse complement strand
CTATATAACTCTCTATTTTTATATTTTCCCATTCCTCCTTATTCCCTTTAAAATCTTTTTGCAAATAAAATAGAAACTCTATCAGTTTTTCTTTTGAATCCACATTATCAATTAAATTATAGATATCCACATTATTCCTCCTTTTATATTTTTTCTACTACCTCTAACTGCTATAGATTCCCCTTAATTTTTAATAATTAAATTACCATTCCTTAGTTCCTTTTGTCTTACTCTTTAATACGTTGTCCTCGCGTCACCTTCACATGCAATAATAGATACCGGGATTACTCACGCTATATAACCTAAGGCGAAGTCTTCAAAGAGACTCCGCCTCTTCTCC
>NZ_JAGXJX010000196.1:0-341 GCF_019091125.1 Paenibacillus sp. GbtcB18 | reverse complement strand
ATATTATATATTTATATAAAAAATATAAAGCCGTCATTGAGGCGTAAATTGGCTCTTGACAAGATTTAGAAATGCAATAGCGCCGACTTAATCGTTACATAATTTTCTCATCACAATGCATCTCCATTACTTCTAGCAGACGATGTTGACATAAATTCAATATATGCATTTCTACACCTATACAAATCGCTTCTAATGGAAGGTCATTCGGATCCTGCCCAAAAGGATCTTCAATTTCAACTCCTATTCATTGAGTAGCAGTAAACGCTGAGATTATAAACGTTGTAGCAAGTACTGTAACCCAGCCAAGTTCTACAGCATGACCACTTGGCTACGTCCCG
>NZ_JAGXJX010000195.1:0-342 GCF_019091125.1 Paenibacillus sp. GbtcB18 | reverse complement strand
GAAATAAAATCACTTTGTGAAATCGGGAAGTAAAATCTTTTGTTCATTAACAAAAAGTATTGGTCTCATATGTATGTATTTGAAATGAGTGGTAAAGCACAAAATAAAATACAAAAACAATTGATCTAAAGGAAGATTAATTTGGAATCCGATTTGTTGTATATGTTTAACCCCGTCTCAAAATAAGGGCGGGGGTTTTATTAATTTTGGAGTTATTCTGCCATTTTCATTCGAATTCATTTTTTATTAACTTCTCAAATAGCCGTAAAAGCAAAACTCAATTAATTTATATATATTAAAACGGGTAAATGGTAGAATGAACAGAAGACAGAAAATTCCTTT
>NZ_JAGXJX010000194.1:0-347 GCF_019091125.1 Paenibacillus sp. GbtcB18 | reverse complement strand
CCGACTTATACTGAATTCAAAAGGATAGTAATAGAAAGGAGATGCTATAGCGTCTCCTTTCTACTGTGGTCAAAATGATTGAGATCTTTGCTAATACACGCTTGTTTAAATTTCTTAGTATTTAGTAGATAACGAATATCAAAGAGATTATCATAAGAAAGCTGAATATGATAATTAATAAGATCAAGTACTGCAAAAACAAACGAAGAAGAGTAGGGAAAAGACTATCCTTCTTTTCTGCTAGCGCCATATATATAAGTATTATAAAATGGTACGAGAAATGAGGGAAATATACTTTACATAATGTAAAATATATCACCTGATGGATTATAGACATTTTATATATT
>NZ_JAGXJX010000193.1:0-348 GCF_019091125.1 Paenibacillus sp. GbtcB18 | reverse complement strand
ACCACCAGCAGACTCTACGATGGGGCCCGCAAACTACCCACTAGCGGTCAACATTGGGTCAACAAGTCAAAGGCCAACCTTCGAAGGATATAATAGACAAAATCAACCGAGGTTTAAGGTAAAGGACTTTTCGGAAGCTTGGAACCTTCCAGCGGCGTTCCGACAGCAAGGGGCAATGTTTTTAACCCCGTCGCAACTAGGAAGGTTCGATGAAGTATTTATGAGATGGGAATCAATTACAAAAAGACTGGTCACATTACTAGGATTCACGGACCCCCAATCAAAGATGGAATTCATAGGACACCTACAATCAAAATTCAGCCTCATTCGGCACTGGGTAGGAGTTGA
>NZ_JAGXJX010000192.1:0-348 GCF_019091125.1 Paenibacillus sp. GbtcB18 | reverse complement strand
AAAGTGTTGGTCCATATGTATATGAACTCCTACCAGAAGAAGGCCTATCCATAATTGATCACTTTATTAAAAATTCACCTCCCCATGCCACCACCTCCGTATTTTTCCACGGTTTAGGCGGGGCTGTTGCTGAAGTACCAAATGAAGCGACTGCTTATTATTACCGAAAAGCACTATCAAATATGTCAATCTTCGCCACTTGGGGGCAACCAGAAGGTGCTGCTGCAAGTATTCGATGGGTGGAAGACTTTCGCTTAGCAATGCTGCCATTTACAAAAGGTGTATACGTTAATACTCCCGACCTATCCATTAAATATTGGTCAGATGCATACTTCAGTTGCAACTTTG
>NZ_JAGXJX010000191.1:0-349 GCF_019091125.1 Paenibacillus sp. GbtcB18 | reverse complement strand
GATTTTATGAAGAATGTATCATCTACCCTTATATATTTATTAATTCGGTATAAAAGTTATAAAAGAAATTTTATGTAAGGTACCATCACCACATCTATTTTCATACAACATCTGTGGAAATTAATCTGTAAATCACCTTTCACTCTTATCCAATATATGTAATCATTTTCATGTGCACGAGAAAATTCAAATAATAAGGAATGTACACCTTATAGAGACGAATATATATTTAAATATTAATATTTAGTATTTTAAAACTATTTAAAAGGAGAAGGTAATGAATAACTCCATCGACCTACAGCACTTATGTGACCTTGTACATAGCACTTTTCATGTACCTGTTCAATTT
>NZ_JAGXJX010000190.1:0-351 GCF_019091125.1 Paenibacillus sp. GbtcB18 | reverse complement strand
AATTTGTTGACATAATAAATAAGTACTGAGTTTCAGATGAACAAAAATACAGTAGCTGGTGTCTTCTTCCAAGATGATGCCAGGTTTGTTATAAAAACCATCCTAGAAAGCTAGACAAAAACCTGGTGGACCACCTAAATACGATGGGAAGGATGATAGAGACAAATCCAAGGGACAGATGATGAGAGAGCAGATGGTCTCAGTAATTCATGGGCTGATTGTATATAGTCTCTCTCTCACTCTCTCTCTCTCTATCTATATATATATATATATATAAGCACTTCCAGGCAAAGAAGCATCCAAACGAACACCAGTAACTTCACTTCCAGGCAAAGAAGAACAAGGATCGAT
>NZ_JAGXJX010000019.1:0-23015 GCF_019091125.1 Paenibacillus sp. GbtcB18 | reverse complement strand
GTTATACAGACCGAAATATCGCGGGTGTGGCGTATGCACCTGGAATTGTCTTAGTCCCTCCAGGATATGATTAATCGCCTCGCGCGCACTGACGGGATGCTCAAAAGATAATTTACGTGAGTGTTCTGCAATCGCATCCACGCTGAGTTCAGGTGAAACACGAACCCCGCGTATGTGCGTCATATAGTCATTGATTTGTTCCAACAGGTAGATTCCAATATCCATGCGTTCATCCGTATCAAGATTAAAAATTGAATTATGCTTCATCATGTGAAAAATGCATCCCCTTCATCTTGTAAAATTCCATTTCTGATTCAAAGTATACACTCGCATAACTCGGTTGTATGCATTTTCGAATGGAACCGCAATATTTCGAAACAATCTCTTTCCTATCGGCAGCGCGGTCGGTGAAAGAGAAAAACAATGCAGAAGCTATTCCTAAGCTTAAACGCCTTTTAAAATCAAAATCATATGTGACAATTTATCCTTACCAACGGCACGTGAACAAAATCTGATTGAGTTAATCAGTGGGCGCGATAAAAGGCGTTTCTTTGGACTTAACCGGTTCCTATAAGTCACCTGCGTTACCGCCTGGACGTCGCATTTTTTACGCTTAACTCACATCGTTCTCTTTGTGTCTTGAGAAAGATCCTCAATTACGGGAAACGATATATGTTCTTGTCCCAATACGGCAAACGATATAAGTTCTTGTCACTGACTTGTGACAAGAACTTATATCGTTAAAACAAAAAAAAGTCGCTGCTACGCGAATTTTAAACATGTATGTTTTTGTCATCCGACATTTTGTTAATACTCTATCTTAGTAGTAGTTGTTTATTAGTTTAGTGTACTTAAATAAAAGGTCCGTCTACTTTACCCAGACGGACCGATCAATTGATTGCACGTTGTATGTTCTCGTCCTCTAGCAGTTAAGAAATTGAAATATCACTTCCATCTAAACGCTGAGGGTTCGTAACTAGGATAGCTCTCATCAATATTGGTCCAACTGTAATATGTTGAGGTCATTAGATCAACTTTTAAATTAGGGTATTTGTACCAAGAGTCATAGTATTCCCCGTACATCCTCTTAGTAGGCATTGCTGCTACTACAGATCTTCCAATTTTTTCTTGATGATCTTTGAGCTCTTTTTTTACTTTTTCTTTTATATCAGTATTCAACTTATTGCCATGGAACAGTTCAAAGAAAAAATCAAAATCGTATTTAACTTTTATAGCAAAATCATAAGACCAAGCTGAAGAATTATATTCTAATATTTCAAATGTAAATTTCGTAGTACCTAAAGAGGTTGTTACTTCACTAAAATTCTTTTCTAAGAAATCTTTCAATTCATCTGTTGTCGTAAGCGATCCACTGGGTTTAGGGAGCGAAGGTAATATATTAACAAAGACCCCGTCTATGTAATCACCGCTCTCAATCATATCCCCCAAAGCAGTATATATTGCTCCTCGGCCATTGAACTTTCCTTGTTTAAATTCTCCCCTATATTTATTTTTGTTAGCAAATACATATGTTCCCTGTCCTTCTAAAGCTCCGTTAATAAACCGTCCTTCATAATAGCTACCATCGGCTAATACATATTTGCCTTGACCTTCTAATTTGCCACTAACAAACTTTCCTTCATAATAACTTCCGTCAACTAAGGTAAGCTTGCCTAATCCATTGGGGATTCCTTTTATTACCACACCAACGTATTTATTTCCGTTCATCAAAACCGTTGTTTCGTGCGGCTTATCATTCAAGGATTCCAAATAACTTGTAATCTGGGTTAGTCCATCACTTTTTGCTAAATCATACGGTGCTTTACCTGTAGGCCCTTTTGTTAAAGGATCAGCTCCTGCTTTAATTAATATCTTAATAATTTCCAAACAACCAGATTCATCTTTTCCAAATTTAGTTAGAGGTTTTACGTGTACGATAGCATCATAAATAAGACTTTTTTTTGTTACATCTGCTCCATGTTGGATTAATAACTCTAATCCCTCTCTATGCTGGTCTATTATCGACCAATCGACTGAAGTATATTCAAAAGGGTCTCCTGGTCTACTGTAGTTAGGATTTGCCCCTCTAGAAAGATATTCTTTCATCTTGCCGGTATCCTTTAATTTAGCTGCAGTTAATAAGCGATAAGAAATATCATGGCTTATGTATACAATTTTAGCAGTATCATTCCACTCGACGTCTGCTCTACTTGCTTCAGCTACAAAACGAAGAGGAACCAATGTTGATCCTTGCTCAATCCGTGGTTCTTTTTCGAGATTAATTTCTTTTCCATTAACCGTAGCTTTCTTACGTCCGATAGAAAGATTAATAGTTAAATTGTCTTTTACACCCTCAACTGTACGAGTTTGCTCATTCCATTTTACCTTGTACCCCAATTTTTCAAATAAAGTTCTGAATTCAACTAATATAGTTCCTGAATCGTTTACAGGAGGAACTTGGAAAATAACTTTTTGCCCATCTAAATCGATCCAAATCTCATCTCTTGCAGATGCACCATTTGAATTAGTTAAACTGATAAAAAGCAAGAAAATTAATGTTATTAGCATCTTTTTCATTGGGAAACCCTACCTTTCTTATCGCTTTTAAATTCCTTCATTTTAATCTTCGCATCCAAATTACTATCGCTTTCAACCCCTACCGATCAATAGTATGAATTAGTTCTATCGAATCTAGAGACCTAAAGATTGCAGGCCTTTAGACTCACTTTAGTAACATAACATGTCAAATTGTAGTTTACAATATTTTCTTTCTGCTTCAGTCAAGTCTTATTCTTCCAGCAAAATCGCAAAGTACCGTTCTGCTGGACTATGGCCAAAAAAGTTAAGGATTCCAGTAGAGCAAATGAAACGATTTATTACCAATCGAAGAACCTAAAAAGACCTTGAATCCATATGGAGGTTATGCTTCGCTTAATCACATCGTTCTCTTTGCGTCTTGAGAAAGATCCTCAATTTCGGGAAACAATATATGTTCTTGTCCCCATACGGCAAACGATGTAAGTTCTTGGCACAAGTCAGTGACAAGAACTTACATCGTTAAAATAAAAAAAGCCGCTGCTACGCGACTTTTAAGCATACATGTTCTTGTCATCCGACATTGATCATTCATTCTACATGTTCTTAGCTACGCTTTTTGAAAATAGTTCAGCTTCTTTGGCTAAATTTTGAGTTTCTCTTATTTTTTAAATGACGTTTGAGCCGTGAGTTGAGTTGGTTTCTAACACCATCCTGCCCATTAGTTGAATAAAGGCAGCCGATCTCGTAAACGGCTGCCTTCTTTTGTCTTCTATTTAACTAGCGTTCCCAGTTAGCGGAATAAGATACAAGAGCCGCCAACCAATAAAGTTCCGGTGCCTAAAATACTTGACGCAATTCAATCTGTCCTTCCCCATGTCCTTGCGGGTCCGGCATACGCATGGCCCACTCGAAGGCTTCTTCCTTCGACTTCACATCAAACAGAATGAACCCGGCAAACCATTCTTTCGTTTCCGTTAATGGACCATCCCTTACCATCGGCTTTTCCCCTGGTTTCAGAAACGAAAGGCGAATCCCATTTGAACTTGGATGAAGTCCTTTAGCCATAACCCGCACGCCTGCCTTAACTAATTCCTCATTGTACTTATCCATGGCTTCCATGAGCTCAGGACTCGGGAGATTTCCGGCTTCCGAATTCTTCGAGGCTTTGACAATCAACATAAACAGCATAAAAATTTCCTCCTTCTTTTTTAGAGGCAAAAATTGACCCTATTATAAATACAACGAACCGGTATCTTCAAAACCGACACTTCGAAAAATTTTTTCACAAATTAATACATAATTACTTTTTAAAAAAGTCAATGCTAATTACAATATCGATTTGGAACATGAATGATTTTATTTCTTCTTCAACTATCCTGCCCGTTAGTTTAATAAAAGACGTCTACCGCCGTCGATGAAATCATATCGGGAATGTTAAATCGTTGCAAGTCGGAATCGTGTAAATTTTGATTGGTGCTTTCGTATCGATTTTTAGCATAAAAGTTCGCTCCTTTACGCGACAAATTGTTTTAACTGCTCGATCGTAATTCGGTCCACGAATTTGCTGAACTTTTCTTTGCCTTTCGCTTGCTGCTTGTAGAAATCGATAAGCGTCGATACAACAGGTACAAGCCGTTCTTCCGTTATGCCGGAGATCAGCAGTCGGCCCATCGCGGCCTTGATTCCTTTAGGCTCTCCTCCGACGTAGATATCGAATGTGTCTCGCATTTTAACGATCCCGATATCTTTCAGCAATGGTTCACTCGTACCTAGCGCACAGCCCGCGTATCCAATCTTCAGTGGGGTGGGCGTCGCAATACCGGCAATCGCCCGATGCAAGATGCGAGCCGTCTCCAGACCGGCTTCTTCCGCGCCTTTGCAGAAGTTGCAGGCAATCAGGCTCTTGGTCGCAAACCCCGCCGGGTGTACTTCCAGTCCGGCGCGCTCCAACTCCTCCTGGATAGCCTCCCGCTTATCGAGAGGCACTTCCACGTAAAGCTGCTTGAACGAGGTCATTTCAATTTTGGCGTCCGAACCGGTGATCGTACCGATCTTGGCAAGCTGATTCGGCGTAAAGAGACTTCCCCCGACTTGAATGGCAGGTGATACCGCCAGTTTCGTCTTTTCTCCCATGATCATCCTCCTTACTTCACATCAACGACGAATGGTACGGTGAACACTTCGCCGTTATGCTGAAATTGTCCCCATAATTTGTACGTCCCGCTTTGCGGAAAAGAGGTCGCGAATTTCGCATCCGGCCCCATCGCTTTCTCATTGACCGGATGAACATGAAGATATTGATTCGCATCTTTAGAGAGAATCACAACATGGCCGACCGCACCCAAATAAGGCTGAAGGTTATCAATTCCTTTCTTCGTCTTCGCATCGCGAATGTAGAAGGTCAATGTCACGTCTTCGTTCGGTTTTGTACCACTCAAAGCCAGTTCGATTTCCTTGCCCCCCACTTCTTTCACCAGCTTCGCTTCGGCCGTAATCGCGGCATGTTTGTCTTCCTTGCCTTCCACCTTCACCCGTTCGCTGAGCGTTGTGTTGATACCGCCAGTCGGAATAAAGTCCGCAAACACCTTGTATTCACCGCCAGCAGGGAACGTAGTGTTCACCGTAAATTTGCCGTCTTCCTTAAACTCTGGATGAATGTGGTTAAAGAACGACAAATCATGATTGACGATGATAAGATGAAGCAGTTTCTCGTGATTGACATCATACTTATTGACCGGTTTCCCGTCCTTACCCGTAATTTGAATAGTCAATTCCGTTTCTTCATTTGCTTTTGCAGCGCCTGCAGGGAAGGTAAACGATACGT
Source organism: Paenibacillus sp. GbtcB18 (assembly GCF_019091125.1). Taxonomy (NCBI): domain Bacteria; kingdom Bacillati; phylum Bacillota; class Bacilli; order Caryophanales; family Paenibacillaceae; genus Paenibacillus; species Paenibacillus sp. GbtcB18. The sequence continues at coordinate 17,653 of NZ_JAGXJX010000019.1, read as the reverse complement.
TAAGATCCTCCGATGCAGGCTTCGCAGTTGCGCTATGATCGCCGTGTCCGCCTCCGTGCTCCATGTCTCCCGTCCCCTTTTTCTCATTTTCTGCGGGCTTCTTGGCGTTCTCTTGCCCGCTGCTTGCTGCATGCCCGGCATGGTTATTACCGTCTGCTGACTTCTTATCCTCCCCTTTGCCGCATGCAGCCAATACGCTAAAAGCGATTACCGCAGCAGCGACGAGGATAATTTTCTTTTTCATGGTTATAGCAACTCCATTTCATGATAAATTTGAGTGTGCAGAGAGCATCTTGATACGCTGCAGCCGCAAAGCGTTAAGTACGACGGAAACCGAACTGAGCGCCATCGACGCGCCTGCAACCCAAGGGGCGAGCAGTCCGATCGCCCCTAATCTGACCTTCAATTCGATGTAGTCGGAGTGCAATAGCCAATTTCCCTTTCGTGTTTAAGTAGCTCTCTATTTGAGGCGATACCTTGGATTCCTTTGTGGTCATTTCCAACGACCCCTTATTTTTAGTATACCCCTCTATAGTATATTAATTTAATATTCTCCATGAGAGCAGCAGTCTGGATCTTGCTCTATCGGTAATTCCACGAATAGTGTTTCTTCGCTCATCGGAATCCCTCCTTTCTCTTCGTATAGTATACCCCCCTGCCCTATATAAAGAAGAATTCATCCTGTTATATCAATGGGCTCCATTCAAATACTTTGGAGCCCGATTCATCGATTACATGGCTGCCGTGTTGCTTGCCTCACCCTGCTTAGGCGAACGGATAAACAGAAACACTAGAACTGCACCTGCAAAAGCAACGATACCGGACCACAAAAACGCTTGTTGAAACCCTTCATTTAGCGCGGCGACCGGGTCAACACCAGTTTGGGAAGCAGTTGTTGAGCCCGCAATCGCAACCATGATGGCCAGGCTGATAGCTGATCCAATCTGGTAGCTCGTATTAGCGAGACCCGATGCAAGCCCTGCTTCTTCGGGTCTCGCCCCCGACATGGCGGACATCGTAGCCGGAATATAGGCAAGTGACATACCAAGCGCACCGAGCAAGGATGCCGGAAGCACGTTGGCGATGAAGTTTCCATCAACCGGCGTATCACCAGCGAACAGAAGCATCGAAGTTCCAAGTGCAATCAATCCAATGACCAGATTTGCTTTTATCCCGAATTTACCAATTAATTTACCGGTAATCAGAATCATGAAAATAGCAATCAGGATCGTCATCGGCAGCAAGCCAACTCCGCCGGCAAAAGCAGAAAACTTTAGCACCTGCTGCATATAGAGATTGAGGAAATACCACAGCGGAATCCAACCACCGGCCAGCATAATGAGCGCGATATTGCCTGCAGCCAGATTGGGCGCTTTAAAAATCTTCAGTGGAACAAGCGGCTCTTTTTTAGTTGCCTGAACGATCAAGAACAGGATAAACAATACGATTCCTGAAATAAGCGTCCACAACGTGGACGGCGCTCCCCATCCATTGTGTTCAGCGGTAACAATGCCATACACCACCAACACCAAAGCCGCTGTGACGAAGATGGAGCCAATGACGTCAATGCTGCCTTTTCTACGCATTCCTTTAGCCAAAATTCCAGGGGACAGAAGCAACGCTATAATACCAACGGGTACATTTATGAGAAAGGTCCATTGCCAGCTAAGCCACTCGGTAATGACCCCACCGAGAAATACGCCGGCCGACCCGCCGGCAGCGGCCGATGCTCCCCAGAAGCCTAATGCTTTCCCTAATTCTTTTGGATTGCCGCCGAAGAGCATCATGACAATCGTTAATGCAGATGGGGCAATTAATGCGGAACCAAATCCTTGCAGGGCGCGGCCAACATTAAGCGCCTCTTCGTTCCAAGCCAATCCTGCCAACAAGGAAGCTAGCGTGAGAATAGAGAACCCCCACATGAATATGCGACGCTGACCAAATAGATCGGACAATCGACCACCGAGCAACAATAATCCGCCAAAAAAAATGACATACGCGTTGAAAACCCACTGCAAACTTGCCTGCGTATAGCCAAGCGCTTCTTTGATGGCTGGCAGTGCAACGCCGATAATGGATGTGTCCATGATCACCATAAAATTGGCAAGGCATAGTAAGGCTAGCGCCATCCAGCGCTTGGGATCTGCTTGCGGTAAAGACTGGGTTTGACTTTTCATAATTTTCATCCTCCTCCTTATGCAACCGATCATTCAAAATTATCGTGTTGATGCGATAATACTATACCCCCCTATCGTATATGTCAAGGAAGATTTTTCATATTCTCTTCTGTTGCTGAAGAATTAAAAATTGAACTAGGAAAATGTTCGTTACAACGCTGCTTATTGGCAGCCAGACGTTTTATGGTTTTACCTTCCACCGTACAGAGTTTCTAAGCACAAAGTACATTTTGACCCTAATATATACATCAACATATAGAGAAGAAGCCACTCCGATAATGGAGTGGTTTTCTCTTGGATAGAACTTCTTTATTTTCTCTATCGTATTCTATAGTTTTCGTGCCTTAATAATGAAGGTTACAGGAAGCATCTTTGCTTTCTTTGCAAAATCTCCGTTACTCGATTGCATAATTTCATCATCAGATTCCTCAATCAATTGCTCAATGACAAATCCCTCTTTTGCCAACGCATTCACATAGGTTGATAGTTTACGGTCGGATAATGTTAGCGTACTTTCGCCAAGGTTTACCGAATACCACGATTCATCAAAATAACATTTCTTAAAAACAAGCCTATCATCTTCTGGAGCAACACATTTGTGTATTGGGTGAGACCAGCTGAAAATAAATACTCCGTCTTTTTTCAGATAAGAAGCAATTTGGCGAAAAGTCCCTTCAAGGTCGGTTGTCCAGCCTACGGCATAAATCGAATAAACAAAGTCAAAATAATCCTTTGGTATGCCACATTCTTCTTCCATGGGAGAACAGATTAACGTTGCTGAAAGGCCGCACGCCGCCAAATGCTGTTTTGTTTTTTCGATTTGGTTCTCCGATAAATCCATCCCCCACAGTTCAGATGCTTTGCGTTCACCCAGATATTTCAAGGATTCCCCGCTCCCACAGCCTATTTCTAGCATCTTTTTTCCCGAAACATCGCCAAAAAGCTGGCACTTTTCTTCTGAGACAAATGCTCCATAAAGCGGAAGTGCGGTTGCTCCTAAAACATCATTTCCTTTAGTATCCCAAAATAAGCTATTTGTTTCATGAATACTACGCTTATCCACGTCGACCGAGATGGCACTAACCTCACCACCGCCTATCATGTTTGTTCTATGAACAGAACTCTTGACCATTCATTCATCCTCCCCAAATAAGAGTAACTAAATATAACCAAATATTCCAAACAATCATATCGCACATATGTTCCTATGTAAATGCAGTCTATTAGGAATTATTAGATTAAGCAAATTTGCCCATTAGCACCTATATCGTACCATGACTTTGTCGTATCGCTTCAAATTTTGCTCAGATCGGGCGATGGATGTGCATACCCTCTTCCCGCCCCCATGAATTGCATGAGCGATGTAAACCACCCCCCACTCTTAACACCCTTCAAACCGCCTAGAATCCAATTTGACGCATCCTAGTCTTACATCCGCACAAGCAGTAAGACAGGCATCAGAATCCATCATAGTCCCGCTTTCGCCATCCTCGAATTGTCAAAAACTATACCTTTTGAAAGATAAAAATAACCGTCCAAATCAATATGTCAAAACATATATTTTTGTTATTAAAATTGGACTTCTTTGGATTCATCTCACCTGAAAGAGAGAAAGCAAATCTAGAAATGAATATAAAGTTGATGGAGCAAGAGGAAGAGAAATGGGCTTCTGAGATGCGTTCTTTACAGACGATGAGGTTGATACGGAGGATATGGAGCGATGAGGGTAGCGTAGCCTGTGCCCATTTTGATACCGTAGAATACATGCTCCCATACCTCAATAACTTCAAATGAGAGTCACGTCTAAGTATTAGATATCCCGCTTTTCTACAAATTTAGTATAGTAATTGAGAATGATCCTCAATTACGGGAAACAATATATGTTCTTGTCCTAATACGGGAAACGATATAAGTTCTTGTCACTGACTTGTGACAAGAACTTATATCGTTAAAATAAAAAAAGCCGCTGCTACGCGACTTTTAAGCATATATGTTTTTGTCATCCGACACTATCACACACTGTTTCCGTTATTTTACGTTATTTTCTTCAATAAAGCTGGTTCTGATGTAGAGTAATAGGTTGCCTTTTCTACATCTCCCGTAAAAGTTACTAAATTCCCCATAACCATAACGACTAGCCTTCCGTTGCTAGGGATTGACCTTTACGTAACAACTGACTCTAGATCATGACCAACGCCTTCTCCTTCGTCATTGTAAGCTGCGTAGTTCTGCATGTTATGTGGCTTTGGGCCAGCCCCTCAATTAATGTCTATGAGCTTTTAAACCTTCGATAAATATGCGTTGTAATCCATCAAGAACTCGTTGGCTCGTAAAGCCTTCATCTTGGAGATGGTAATCGATATTGTGAAGCACGGCCAGCAGGGCTTCAATGGTATATGAAATGTCCACCCCGGATACGTCTCCCCGTTCAACGGCCTCATTTAGCAGATTTCTGCTTATATTGCGCATCCATTGACATAAGGGAGATTGTAACGGACGGTGCCCGGTTGAGGCCCGACTGACCTCACAGAGCCAAGGAACTTTCGCCTCTAAAAAAGAAACATATCTTACGATTACATGGTAAAGCCGGTCCAAGGCAGCGGTTTCTGGGGATTGATCAAGAAATGCTTGAACTTCATCAAACAAGGGTTGGTATTCTTCACACGCGATCTCCTGACAGATGTCACCCTTATCCGAGTAGCGGCGGTATAGGCTTGCTTGTCCGACTCCAGCAGTCTTCGCAATCTGATGCATATTGACATTTTCAACACCGTTTTTGATGAAAAGTTCTCTAGCTGACGCCAAAATTCGTCTTCGGTTTAACTCCTCTCTGGGAATTTTCGGAGAGGCGGATTGCGATTCTGAATTCACTATAAACATCTCCCTTCATCATTAATTTAACTGTTATTTAATACGAAAAACGGACAATATGTCCGTTTTTCGTGTATGGACATGTTGTCCGCCAATTCATATTATAATACATTTCATGAAAAATTAAAAATACATTCATTTGGGTGACCGATGAACTTTTTTTATTTCTTGGTATAGTACTTCTTGTAAATTGGAGGCAAATGCGGTTCAATGCCCGATAGGTCCAGTTCCTTCAAACTTGCGATCGTAGGAATAAACTGCTCGTACGCTCTTTTGTTGTCGCTCGTCGTATCTGTTCCGGTTTCGGTCGATGATTTCCTGTTAACTTCAGAGTTAAGTTGCTTCTGTTCCATAGGATACCCTCCATCAAATTTAGTCAGGCTTACAAATCCGGATGTCTCTTGTGCCAGTCGGTATTCATCTCATAAGTATTGCCGATACCTAGTACTGTCGCTTCTTCGAAGGGGCGGCCAATCAATTGCATATTAATCGGCAGACCGGAAGGTGAGAAACCGCAAGGCATGCTCAGGCTAGGCAAGCCGGTCAAATTGGTCGGAACCGTAAATGAGTTCAATCTGAATACACTAGTAGTATCATCTGCACGCGGCGCAGTGATCGGTGTTGCCGGCGTCAACAAGATGTCGATTCCGGACAATGCATTCAAAAAATCATTGACAATTAATTGCCGGCCCCTCTGAGACTGGAGGTAAATGGAAGCCGGAATATCTCTGCTGCTTTCAAGAAACATTCGGACATCCGGACCATACTGTTCCAATTCTGTCTCAAGCCACTTCTCGTGGTTCGAGTACATCTCCGTCATCATAATGGCCATCGTCGCGCTTTGGGCATGTTTGATCATGGGCAGGCTGACTTCGATGATTTCCGCTCCCAGTTCTCGGAATTTATTGATAGCGGCCATCATCGCAGCTTCCACTTCCGGCATCAAATCCTCGTAATAGTAGCTTGTCGGCAATCCGATACGTACACCCCTGAGACCATTCGGATACATCTTGATACCTGGCGCAGGCAGATCGACCGTCGATTCATCCTTCGGATCGAAGCCTGACATCACATCCAAACACAGGGACGCATCCATGACGCTTCGGGTCAACGGACCCGAGTGGTCCAATGACCAGGCCATTGGAATGATACCATACCGACTGACCCGACCGTACGTCGGCTTCATCCCTACGACGCCGCACAAGGCAGCGGGTATGCGGATCGAGCCTCCGGTATCCGAGCCTGTGCCCAGATAAGCAAGTCCAGCCGCCAAAGCAGAAGCCGAGCCGCCGCTTGAACCTCCCGGTACAAGTTCAGTGTTCCACGGATTGAGGCAAGGACCGAAGTTCGGGCTAGTTGTTGTCAATCCCGCAGCGAACTCGTGAGTCTGTACTTTGCCTAGCAGAACTGTTCCAGCCTCATGCAGCTTAGTTGCAACCGTCGAATCGTAATCGGGGACGAAGCTGTTTAATATTTTTGAACCGGCAGTTGTTCGGATCCCTTTAGTGTAATATAGATCCTTATGAACGATGGGAATCCCGTGAAGGGGCCCTTTGTACCGACCATGCATAACATCGCGTTCCGTTTGTTTCGCTTGTTCAACCGCCAGCTCGGCCGTTTGGGTAACGAAAACGTTCAGTTTCGGATTCAAACGTTCGATGCGATGAAGTGCATGTTCCGTAATCTCTACCGGGGATATTTTCCTTGTCCGGATCCCTTCGGCCAGCTCATGAATAGAAGCAAAGGACAGTTGGGAATTTAATTTACTCATCTCGTCATCCTCCCTATCTTCGGACAAGTCGTCCGTTTACCCGCTAGGATTTGTTTTTCTTGCCAATAAGTATGTCAGGATTGCCAACAGGGCAATGGTAAAATATACAACAGAAAAAGGTATCTTTAAATCAATCAGTCGGCTGACCATCGCAGGACCGAATGATCCGCCTAGCAGATAGGCCAGCGTGAAAATACTCATCCCCACACCCAGCTCAGCCGAACGGAGTGTCGTCGAAACTAAATTGCTGCTAGAGGTGAGGACACCGTTGAATCCAATCATAAGGATAATGATCAATAAAGCATCGAACCATGGCGGCAAATGTACGGATACACCAAGCAGTATAAATCCGCCGATGACGAGACTTTGCGATATGACAAGCACGCGGGAGCTTCCGAAACGATCCGTCCAACCTCCGATCCGGGATCCGAGCAAGGCTGCGCAAGCAGCACCGGGAAGCATCAGCAGACCGATTTTGCTAGTCGGTAAATGAAAGGCGTTCTTCATCATGACAGGAAAAGTAAAGGTTAACCCCGTGTTGCAAAAGAAGGTAAGAAATCCAATTCCTAGAATTCGTCGGTAAGGAGCATTTTTCATGAAAGATGCATCGATAAATGGATCTTCTTTTTTCTGAATATGAGTACCGAACCATAGAAGAACTGCTGCTCCTGCAATGAGCATAAACCAATAGTTAGTAACCCCTAGCAATACAAACGCCAGTCCGGCGGAGAACAAAACAGCTCCGAGAATATCGAATGAACCGCGGTCGTGTTTCTTGCTTGGAACATATTTGAATACCAAAGGGATAACAAATAGGCTTAGACTGGACACGATGAACAAAGCGCGCCAGCCAAAGTATTGCTCCACGAAACCGCCGAACACAGGCCCGAAGCCGGAAGCAAAGGCAATTGTGGCGGACAACGTTCCCAGTACCCGTCCCTTGACGGCAGGCTTAAAATATAGGGTTACTGCCGCATAAGACAGGGGCGAGATGGACGAAGCCCCTGCTGCTTGCATTAATCTCCCAATAATGACTTGCAAGTATGAAGCTGCAAAGAAGCCGATCATAGAGCCGAAAGCAAAAAGGATTAAACCAATGACATACAGCTGACGGAAGGAAAAGGACTCCGTTAACTTGCCGTAAGTACCGGCGCCGATGGCCATCAAAATGCTATATCCGACCATGACCCAGCTTACTTGCGAGGAGGTCAGAGCAAAGTCAGCGGAAATCGACGGTATAGCCAAGTTAAACATGGTCATATTGATGTTTCCGAAAATAATGAGTAAGCAAAGTGTCCCCATTAATTTCCGCTCATTACCGGATAAAGCCATTGATTGAGTATCCATAGCCTATTCCTCCATTACAGGAAGTCAGGAAAGGTGCGGCATGTTTGCGCTTGATCTCTATCGTGTCCCAAGAAAACATAGGACGGCCGAACATCCTCAATCAACTCCTGCATGCGAGTAATCGATTTGGCAGCCATCTCTTGATCGAATGTCAAGAATGGTACGCTACTCTCGAAGTTCTCCCGAGTATAAGCAACATCAATCGTCAGAAGCACTGGACCCGACTTTTCCGTTGTGACGAGGACTGATTGATGGCCAGGGGAATGACCTGGAGTAAAGAAAATTTGAACCCCCGGCATCAATTCATGGTCACCCTCAATGATTTGATATTGTAAATCGGGAAGCCTGCACTCTAAAGGAGAGTAATCCTCGTTGCCTATGGCCGCATCATACTCTGCCCTTTGAATAAGGATCGGCGTATTGCGGAAATGCCCGTTTCCCCCAGAATGATCCAAATGTAAATGGGAGCTAATGACCATCTGAATATCGTCAGGTCGATAACCGACACGCTTTAACACATTCACGATCGAATCGCCTTCTGACATGTTGGGGACGACGCGCCCTTCACGTCTAGTCCCCTTGTAGTAATCGGGATTGTTGATAAAAGCGTCTGGCATTCCCGTATCGATGAGTATCGGCCCGCTGGTCGTTTCCAACAGAAAAGACCACACAGGCATTCCGACTAATTTTCCGGGGGCAAGGGTTCGATTAACTGCCGATTGATCTAGGAAACATTCACCTACAGGTAAAAAATTCAGCTTCTTGACATACATCCAGTTTCACCCTTCACACTATAAATTCGGACAACTTGTCCGTTTGGGATTTATTATATATGGACAACTTGTCCGTTGTCAATTCGTCATCAGAAAATAAGGCCGATCAGCTGCTGGATCGATTTGTCCAAACAGCCTTTTGGGAGTGAATTTCCTACTTTCGAATACTTTGAGGTGTTTGAAAAACAGGTAGAAGATATTAGGGGAATTTTTGAAGAGTTACAAAAGCATTTTTCAAATAATCCTCAATAACTAATATAAAAAAGAAGGCCATAAAAGGCCTTCTTTTTTGGAAGCATATCCTTGCCGCAGCGGCAAAATTATGGTTCAAGTCACAAACAGCCAACCAAAATCTTTAAATCAGTATCTCCTCTATCACCATATCTGATTCATCTTGAAGAATATAATGCCTGCCCGGCAATTTTGCTTGTTACAATCTGGCGGCCAAACCGCCAAAAGAATGTTCTATACCACATTTATAAAGGCGTTTCTGCGGACTTCACCGGTTCCTATAAGTCACCTGCGTTACTGCCTGGACTTCGTGTTTTCTACGCTTAACTTACATCGTTCTCTTTTCGTCTTGAGAAAGATCCTCAATTACGGGAAACGATATATGTTTTTGTCATCCGACATTGTACGTTGAACTTATACTTATTGCATTGGTGAACTTAAACGTTTTGAATAAGTAAAAAATGAAATTGAAGTTATTGCATAATGCCGTTTAGAACGAACAGTTCTTCTAATGCAATAACTTTAAGTTCAAAAAATATACGTAAATTGAACTAAACTCCAACAATTGTTAATTACCTCTGGATTTCATCATCAGTTATATGCGTGTAAATCATAGTTGTTTGTATTGATGAATGCCCCCACTGGTTCTTCAATCTCGGTACGTCGTTGTTCTCCTTATAAAAAAATGTGAAACCTATTATTTCTGAAACGAATATAAATGGTACTCTACGTCCTTAACAAAACCTAACTTCTCTGCCAAACGCCAAGAAGATTCATTGCTTAAAGAGCAATCCCAGTAAGGAATTAATTTCATTTCTCTAAGTTCTTTAATATAGGAGTATGCGGCTTGATATGCCAGTCCCTTTTTCCTATGTTCTTGCGTTGTCACTATGCCTATCGTGTGTATATTACCTGCCACAAACCCTGAATAACAGATACTAGCAATAACATTTCCCCTTAGAACGCAATATGCAATCCCATGATTCATAAAGTGATCGATATTCCCCCAAAACCCCGCAAGCTCTGCCTCTAGGAAATCAAGATTCTTGATTTGAGCCGAGGATAATAGTTCTGGGTTCACTCTTATAACTTGATATTCAGAAGACAAAGGCGCTAGGTCTTTGTCTTGCTTCTCTACAGCTTGATGGTCATCCCATTTATAAATGAGTTGGATGGATTGCTTTACATTCCGGCAATGATATGATTGTTTAATTACATCGTCCCACCCCTGATGCATACCTGCCACTTCAACCCAATTGACATCTCTTTGTAGCCGTTCATTCAATTCATGGTCAATAAAATGATTAAGATCTTCCAAAAACGATATGTTATTCTCACATCCGATAAGAAAAAAACCTTTGAGTCCTTCCACCCACACGAAAGCCGATGTCGGATTTACTGGATCATCAGCCACAATCCATCCGCTGTTCACTAAATTGACGACAGCATAAACCTCAGGAAATTGAAATCCACTCAGGAGCATAGGCTTCAGGAGATGATATTCACTCTTTTTGAGTTCGTAAATCATTTACGGCTCACTCCATTCTAATTGTTTACTACCTCGTTTCCATGTTCACAACTTGGCCCAAAATCCATCTGGTTATTTTGTCCGCAATGTGAAAATAGCGAACATCATGCGAAATTGCAATTACGCATCTTCCCTGCGCTTTTAACTCTGGAAGTATAAGTGCCCATGGCCCCTCTACCCACTGTCAAACCCTCTTCGACATAGGCAATTAACTGCTTAAAGTATCCTTTATTATATAAACCCCACCTTGTCCCTCTTCTACTAAATAAACATCAAAATCATTTGATCCCCACATGACAAATCTAAATTCCTTGCCCCGTGGAGCTCTCAAATGCACAGTTTTAAAAGGGCTGGCTGTATCGCTATCGCTTAATTTGCCAAGTAAGGAAACTGTACGGTCTGCACCTGCTAATAGTAAACCTTTATCCAAGCGCTCGGTATCGTTATAGAAATGAAGGATATGATGCGTATCAGCAGTATTGTCCGAAACGGCTCTGACGGATACACCACCATCCACCGTGTTAGCAATGGTGAATCTTTTGCCATCCTTCAGTTCCAAGTAATGTTCATGCTCGGAAACATACCTTTCTACACGACCGCTTTCGAGGTTGTAAAATAAATCCGCTGATAGTGTATTGGGCCACATCCCATTAACCTCGGAACCATCCGCTAAAGTCGCCTTCATGAAATATAAAATCGTGGTTTCGCTGGGCATTCTCCTTGTAGGAACCAGCTTTGCGGTAACATCGCTAATCCAGTTTTTTAATACGCTTTCGTTTAGTTTCAAGTCCTCTGATCCCCACCCTAAACGAAGCAAAGCGATCTGAGCTTGAGATAAAGCATAGTACATTCCTAGCTGAGGAATGATACGTTCAAATACCGTTATCGTTTTGGCAATAGCTGTAACCCTCTGGGATGCACCTACTGCCGTATTTCTGTACGTAGAACCGACTTCTGCTTTAAAATGAGAATCAAGGAACATAAGCGAGCCTTCATTCTTATCCAATGTAACATTCAGTGTCGAGTGTGCAGTTCCTTCATTCACAATCTCTAAAGCCCTGTTAAAGTCATAAGACTCTCTATACCTGCCTGTATCGGAAACTATACCGAATCGTCTCGTCAATAAATGATTTAAATTCTCAAGCAAAAGATCTTTATTAGCTTCATTGCTTATTGAAGCGGCGTCAAGACCCAATAATCTGACAATCCCCTCAGGCTGATAAGGGTCAACAGGATAGTTGATCGTTTTAGCAAAGTGTTCTTTAAGTCGTTCAGATAATAATATCAGTTCTGACTTCAGCAGCAAACCGCAAAGAGATAACACATCCTCGTTCAGATACATATATACGAAACTTTCATTTGCAATAATCGTTTCCAAAATATCTGCAAGAAACATATCGCCTACCAGAAAATCAGACCCTACTCGCAAAGCAAGACGACCATCATCTGAAAATCCGGCTCTAATAGGAGGAAGAGGAAGTTCAACATGATGATCTAACTTCAAAGCGATTCCAGGTTCCTTTGACGTATCATCATTTTCTTCAATCGCTGACTTTAGTATCATACTCATCTTAACTCCTTTATACATGACTCCTCGTAGGGAAGGCTATTTCAAATGGTTGTTTGCTTGCTTTCTCGAGCAATCTCTTTTCGAACGATCGGTGCGACGCGGGTGCCAAACAACTCGATGGCGCGCAAGACTTCGCGATGCGGCAATGTGCCGATACTGAGATGTAAGAAGAAACGATTCGTCCCTAAATTTTTGCGGACGAGAAGAATCTTCTCCGCGACATATTCAGGATCGCCAACATAAAGGGCGCCCTCAATCCTGCGTGCAGCATCGTAAGATGCACGGCTGTATGGCGGCCATCCTAACACTTTGCCGAGTTCATTCATTTGAACCGACGTGTAAGGATAGTGTAACTCGGCAGCCTGCTTCGTTGTTTCTCCAACGAAGCCGTGTGAGTGTGTCGCAATTCTAAGCTTACTCACATCGTGACCGGCCTCGGCGGCAGCTTGTTTATACAATTCAACTAAAGGAGCAAATCTTTCCGGCATTCCGCCAATGATGGCAAAGACGATGGGCAGCCCCAGCGCTCCTGCTCGAATGGCCGATTCAGGGCGCCCACCGGTTCCGACCCACACCGGAAGCGGGTCTTGGACGGATCGCGGATAGACGCCAAGATTTTGGATCGCGGGGCGATGACCACCTCGCCATGTGACTTTTTCCGAAGCCCTAATCTTTAGAAGCAACTCAAGGTGTTCTTCAAACAATTCGCTGTAGTCATTCAAGCTATAGCCAAACAATGGGAACGAATCAATAAAGGATCCTCGGCCTACCATAATCTCTGCCCTGCCGTTACTGATGCTATCCAACGTGGAAAAAGATTGGTATACGCGAACCGGATCATCCGAGGAAAGAACGGTAACGGCACTCGTGAGCCGAATTCGCTTGGTTAAAGCTGCAGCCGCTGCAAGCACCACGGCTGGCGATTCAGAGGCATAATCAAACCGTTGATGCTCTCCGATTCCAAATACATCAAGGCCGACTTGATCGGCAATAACGATCTCTTCGATCCCGTTCTGAATCCGCTCGGGATGGCTCATCCTCTTGCCCGTTACAGGATCCGGTGAGTTCTCTAGAAAAGTATTGATGCCTATTTCAAAGTTGTCTGTGAATTCAGCCATCGTTGATCCTCCTTCATTTCCTGCTACAAATACCTTAATTGGGTTAATTTCTACTTGATAGTAAAAACTGCTGTTGATCGCAGGCAAAAATATTATCGATGTCCTGCAGCAATGTTTTTTGGCGCTACTTCATGGATACGTTTAAGATCCGATTCCGTAAGCTCAACCTGCAAGGCGCCTATATTCTCTTCTAAATATTTTCTTCTTTTCGTTCCCGGAATAGGCACGATATCGCCGCCTTGCATCAATATCCATTTCAACGCCAGTTGAGGGACAGTGCATTCCTTTTCAGCAGCCATCTCTTGAATCCGGGCGACGAATTGAAGGTTTTTCTGTAAGTTTTGTCCTTGAAATCTGGGGAAGTTACGTCTAATATCGTCGTACCCCAAATCCTCGTATCGTTGAATTGTACCGGTTAGAAACCCACGTCCAAGCGGGCTGTAGGCTACAAAACCGATGCCAAGCTCTCTGAGGGTAGGAAGAACTTCGTCTTCAATGTCTCTGGACCATAAGGAATATTCTGTTTGCACTGCCGATAACGGGTGAACTGCATGCGCTCTGCGTATCATATCTGGCGGGGCTTCTGAAAGGCCGATATAACGAACCTTCCCTTCCTTCACCAGATCAGCCATCGCCCCTACAGTCTCCTCGATTGGTGTATAGGGATCAATACGATGCAGATAATACAGGTCGATGTGGTCAACGCCTAATCTGCGCAAGCTTGCTTCCGCGGCAGCCTTAACATATTCCGCTCTTCCGTTGTATTCCCACAGCGGCCCTTTGTCGCGTACTACACCGAACTTGGTAGCCAAAGTGACCTCATTACGTCGATCTTTGATCGCTTTTCCCACCAGTTTTTCATTTTCGCCGACACCGTACATATCCGAAGTATCCAAGAAGCCTACACCAAGTTCTAATGAACGATGAATCGTCCGTATGGATTCTTGTTCATCCCGGTCACTGCCGTAAAAATCGGACATGGTCATGCAGCCTAATCCCAGAGCAGATACTTCCAACCCGCTTGATCCAAGCGCTCTTTTCTCCATAAAAATCACTCCTCATGTTCAATGTTGAAATCACAATTGCCTTTTTCTTATACGCTTTTGAGTTGCTCGGCTACATTCTGTTTATTTTTCAAAGCAATCGAAATCACTGCAAATACGGTTGCAAGCAAAACGATTAGTCCTCCGACCCAACCTATCGATGATAGGGAGAGTTGTTCGACAATCACACCACCTAGAACTGCTCCCAAGGCGACACCAAGATGGAAAGCAGAGGAATTCAGACTCAAAATAATATCGGTTGATTGAGGAGCCATAGTAACTAGGTTAAACTGCTGTGCTGGGGCCGTTGTCCAAGCTCCAAGCATCCAAAGAGCTAGTATGAACAAGGCGCCTGCAAAGGTAACGGCAGCTATCGGGAGAAAGATCAGGGCAATCACATGCAGGAGCAGACTTGCAATCAGTGTACGAGCAATTCCCCATTTATCAGCTCCGTATCCTCCTATACGTGCTCCTACTACAGCCATAAGTCCCATACCTAGCAAGACAAGGCTGATTGTATTGGAGTTAAGACCTGCGTTTTCGCGCAGCAATGGCGCTAGATACGTAGAAACAACAGAATAACCTGTAATAAAGAATAAAGAGGTTAACAAGCCACTTATTACTTTGAATTCTTTGAGTACGGCTAGTTGTTTAGATAGCGAAATCGCTTCTTGACCGGATAACTTAGGAACGGCTTTTGCGATGGGAATAATCGTTATTAGGGTGATTACGCCAAGTATAGCGAAGATCCATCGCCATCCCATATACTCTCCGATCAAAGTGCCTAAAGGAAGTCCGATGACGAGTGAAAGACTTGTTCCCATTAAGACAGTACCGATCGCACTTCCTCTTCTCTCCGGCGGAGCTAATTGAGCGGCAACACCCAGGGCAACTACGGCGAAAATACCTGCGCTCACTCCCAAGACAGCCCGGGAAGTCATAAGCAATGCATAATTAGGACTTAGAACAGCAATGATATTGCCAATAACGAAAGTACATAGTGCTGCCAGTAATAGCACTTTTCGATCTATTTTTGATGTAATTGCGATCAGAATCGGCGTACCCACTGCGTAGGCAATGGAATACACAGTAACTAATTGTCCGGCAAGACCTATTGATACGTTTATATCTGAGGCAAGCATGTCAAGAATTCCAGTAATAATCGATTCGGCCGTACCGACCACGGTCGCACCTAATGCTAGAAAATAAATAATCAATTTGTAGCTCTTCATGTTGTAGTCCTTCATAAATGCTTCATTTCCCCCGTTTTCCTAATATAAAATGGATATTGAATCTAAATGAATAAAAACAATTCTTCAGCAGGCATACCTATGAATCAGGAGGCCCTTGACCTTTAATAGAAAGCAACGGCGTTCACCTCCTTTTAATCGAACGATCGATCAATTTACTTTAAAAAAATATCGACTATTCGATGGGTATAGATCAATATTTTATCGAACGATCGTTCAAAACGTTTCAAAAAAATGGGCTGGTTATGCTTTAATAGCATTCCAGCTCATTTGAATCATTTTATCGATATTAGCAGAATTGAATTCATATTCGCCATTTATAAACTCTTTCCCCATTTGGACAAATGGCAGACAAGAGTAGGTAACTAAAAGATTGGTCTCCGAATCCTTGAATAGTCCCTCTCTGATCCCCCTCTCGAATAGAGCATACATCGGCTTGAACACACCACCGTTTTGATCTTTACAGCTTTTGCGTATAAACGGAGAGTCAAGAAACTGTTCCATTAACAGAAAGTTAGCTTTATTATTCACAATATAATTGGAATAATTACGCAAGATCTTCTCAAAACCATCCTTGACTGACATATCCGCCGTTACGCCTCTAAACATCATCTGATGCATTTGATCCTTGAGGTTAAAATAAAGTTTAATCAGTAAGTCTTCTTTACTTTCAAAATAAAAGTAAATGGATGATGAAGAGATGCTTGCCCTCTTCGCAATTTTGGACATGGATATATCGGATAGCCCTATTTCATTGAGAAGTGCAATGGTTGTCTGATAGATAAGTTCCATTTTGTTTTCGGATTTGTTTTTCATGAACTGATTATAATCGATCGTTCGTTCAAAATCAAACTTTTTTCACGGATTAATCCCAATGACTTGCAATCTCTCCCCATGTAAAATGGCTCGCCTCCGCCCACCAGCTTGTAATTGCTTATTCCGAGCAGATGCGTAAAACCTATTGTTGCCAAACTGCGCCTAAAGATCTTCGCTATTTCTCCATTATTATACATTCATCTAATCGGTAATCGGCTCATGTTCTTGTCCTTTTCGGCAATAGTTCAATGTTCTTCTCACTCTCTACCGAAAAGACAGGCCGTAAGTGCGGCCCTGTAAGTGCTTCAACACTTCCCGGCCTCACTCTTCACGAAATATCACACGGCTTGCAGCAGTGACTATGATTGAATAAGCCAATCTGTCTCTAACGCATTCCAGTTTGGTGTAGGCACATCCGACCTTGCCCTCCATTCGGCAAAGTCCTCATTCAAGGCTGTGAGCTCAACTGCTGTCCCATCAATCAACCGGCTAACCGGAAGCAGGAAGAAAATCTTCAACGCCCAGCGGATTAAGTTTGGATAGCCGGTAATCCAAGACGCCTGCTTCGCAGGGGTTAACGGGTACCCCAATGATTCAAGTACACGGAAGCCCTCCCCCATCGCCGCCACTACCTGACGCATTCGCCTGTCGTCACGGACAACCTGTTTCAACTGGAAGCTATGGAACAGTATGACCATATTCATGGGCACGATTAGCACCATGTGGTTTTTCAGCCACGCATCGATCTGATCATGGTAACTGAGCTTGTATTTGGTTCGCATGAATGCCTGCTCCAGCAGGGAGCGAAACGGAACGGGACCGTCCAAACCCCCGATGACCATCTCCCCATGGCCGCCACGAATGCAAATGACTCGTCCGTCGTTACGTGTACCTGCGGTAGTTTGGAATCCAAAAGCTACCTGTTTAGGCGACTTACCATGTTTACTCAAATGGTCCTGCATGGCGTAGGTATTCATATTGTTGCCGACCAATACGATATGTCGGCTAACGTTTTCTGCGAGGATCGGTAGCACAGCCCCGAAATCCGAATATTTCATCATGACGAAGATCAAGTCATACGCGTCACCTGACTCTAGTCTACGAATTACTCGAACCCGATCAACAGTTGTCTTGCGCTGAAGGTAATGCCGAATGACC
>NZ_JAGXJX010000189.1:0-351 GCF_019091125.1 Paenibacillus sp. GbtcB18 | reverse complement strand
TGCCCTCTCTCGTGAACGGATACCATAATTCCGGATGCGCGGCGGAATGCTCTTTTAAAATTTTGTTGGCGAACTTGTCGAAAAGATCGTCAATCGGCATGAACTGGCCGGAATCGATGAGCTGATTGGTCAGAACCGGATTGGTCGGCACGGATACGAAGTCTGGCAGTTTTTCGCCCGAAGCGATCGCAAGCTGCAGCTTTTGCTTATGTTGATCATCATTGGCCGGATACCAGGTATCCTTATGCTTGATGCCTAACGTTTCCTGCATCCAGCGGTCGTGGTCGTTGCTCTCCTTGGTATCGCCCTGTACGTACTTCTTGGGCATCAGCACCGTACTGATTTCAATCG
>NZ_JAGXJX010000188.1:0-354 GCF_019091125.1 Paenibacillus sp. GbtcB18 | reverse complement strand
AATTAAGTTAAATATTTTATACATGGTTGATTATTGGAAAAGATAAAAACTTCACCACATATAGATAGACAGCTGGTATGTAATAAGATATACGACTGCAAGGTACATAGAACGAAAGCTAATGTATTCGTACGAACTCAAAAAGCAGAAATTCCTTAACTTAGGAATTTCGGCTTTGATGTTATATGATAGAGTTGCTATTAGATCAGAACAGGTCATGTTTACTTCGACAGAATTATATAAGTTCTTAAATCCCTTAATTCGGAAAATTGTAGTGCTAATCAAGGTTTTAGGAGGATATATGAGGAAGAAGACTAAAAGAATTATATTACTTATTGCTACATTAGTAGGTTT
>NZ_JAGXJX010000187.1:0-356 GCF_019091125.1 Paenibacillus sp. GbtcB18 | reverse complement strand
AGGTAAGTGTCTTTCTTACCTAAGAATTTACAAGTGTGGGTGCCGTATGCCCGCACTTTTTTTGCCGGGTACTATGACTACAAAATATGTTCTGAGAAAACCTTGGAGGTGGCTTACTATTAGCAAGGATATGATGATTAACGAGCAAATTCGTGCACGTGAAGTACGTTTAGTTGGTGCAAATGGCGATCAACTTGGAATCAAGTCTCGTAATGACGCTTTAGACTTAGCTGCAAATCTTAATCTTGATTTAGTATTAGTTGCTCCAAATGCGAAACCGCCAGTATGCCGCATCATGGACTACGGTAAATTCCGCTTTGAGCAACAGAAGAAAGAAAAAGAACAGCGCAAAAATC
>NZ_JAGXJX010000186.1:0-356 GCF_019091125.1 Paenibacillus sp. GbtcB18 | reverse complement strand
GAGGCAGCTAGCAAGGACGACGTTGACTACCCTCACGTTGGCAATGAAAGCTAAGCTCTCAGGATTATAGCAGTCAAGCTACCCATTTCAGTTACCATTGAATATCACTAGAATCTGAGAGAAAGTAATAAAGTAACAAAACACCTGCGCTCTTCTTACTCGCAAGACATTGCGCTACCGGAGTTGACAACCGAGTGAAGTAGTAGTTCGAGATCTGGCTTGCATTTCCGGAGGGTTTCCTCCCTACTCCATACCTGATCGGAATGGTACGCAGTATCCTAGTTCGAGTATTTGCTCCGGAGCTATGTCGAACGGATCGCAAAATACTTTTTGTCTAGGATCTTTGAGGATTGTGC
>NZ_JAGXJX010000185.1:0-358 GCF_019091125.1 Paenibacillus sp. GbtcB18 | reverse complement strand
ATTCTGGATTTTTGGGGTACTGGCGGTACCACCACCAATGCTTTCTGACATTGGGCAATACCACCACCTGATAGAGCTCTTGTAGACTAAGCTCTAGTAGTACCATCGCTTAGTCTAGTGTAACTATTGCCTAGACCACCTAGGAGACTGAGTCTCATGCGGTGCCACCACTAGATAGGGTCCAACAACCTAGTTAGGCCTTGAATCTAGTCCAAACCAGTCTAATTATGGGCCTAGTTGGCTCCTAATAGAGTTAGTGGGATTATCTCCCAAATCTAACCCTAATTACATGTTAACTAGGATTCTTAATGCATACACTAAGCAAATCAAGTCTGGTTAGTCTAGGTTTCTTCTGGCA
>NZ_JAGXJX010000184.1:0-358 GCF_019091125.1 Paenibacillus sp. GbtcB18 | reverse complement strand
CTCACACACAAAATTCATCTTTCAAGGATTAATATATCTATTAGAATTCCTTCAATTTTTCATGGGAGAGTAGTATCACATGAAGGAGAAATTTATGAATAAAACATCATACTGAGATGAGCATTACATCAAATCCATTTCTCATTAAAGATTCATAAGAGTGAAATTCGTAAAAGATGCATTTGTCCATGTATGAAACGTCATTAAGTTTTTATGAAATAAATTTGATATTTAGTAGATTCATATTTCAGAATTCATAAAGGTCTTATTTATGAAATAATTTCATGAAAGCTTTAAAGAATCGAGAAAGTCCGAAAAGATATACATCAAATTTATGCATTCGGACAATTTAACATTC
>NZ_JAGXJX010000183.1:0-363 GCF_019091125.1 Paenibacillus sp. GbtcB18 | reverse complement strand
GAAGTAATTATTGTGGATCAGTATCAAGATAATCGTTTAGAAGTAATTATTAATTTTTATAGTAAACAAATTGAGATTTTATATAAGAAAGTTGATTTTAAAGGTGCGGCCCGAGCGAGGAATTTTGGAGTGACATTTAGTACTGGGGTTATAATAAATTTTCCAGATGATGATTGTGAACTTCATCCAAATATATTAGATCAAGTAGTAAAACTATATAAAGAAGATAATGAATTAGATGTAATTTTTGGGAAATCTATTGAAAAAGATAACCTGGTAGTTTCGGTAGTTAAGTTTCAAGAAATGTCGGATAAGGTTCAAGAAGAGAATTTATATAATACAACTGTAGAAGTTACAATGTTA
>NZ_JAGXJX010000182.1:0-368 GCF_019091125.1 Paenibacillus sp. GbtcB18 | reverse complement strand
AATAGAAAATTTGTTATTACGACACCATATGTTTTATTCGACATATTAAATATAAATCCTACATTTTTCTTACAAAAATTTATCTTAATCTGAGTTTATCATAGAACAGGTACACAATTGTAAAACATACAGCTCCAATTAACAAATCATAAATTTGATAATTGAGCGTAACTTCTATTGTCTCTTGTAAAGTAAACCAAATTATCGACATTATTATAATGAATAAGAAAATACGAATACATCGCTTCAAGCTTTCAATTCCTTTCTCTTATATAATAAAGAATAACAGCTTCCTATTCATACTAGAAAGTGAAACAAAGTATTCTCTATTATATTGTTCAATCCAAACAAAAAAGCACACTACTTTT
>NZ_JAGXJX010000181.1:0-368 GCF_019091125.1 Paenibacillus sp. GbtcB18 | reverse complement strand
AAAAAATGATAAGTAATTTAAAAAAGACTATCAAACAATTAATTTTGATAAATCCAACTACCAATAACTAACTTTAAAATTCTAGTAAACCTACACTTAAAATCATTGAAAATTATTTAAATCAAATTGATGCTATTTCTAAAAAAATAGAGACATTGAAGAATTAATAACAAAAGGTGTAATTAAAACTAATACTCAAAAAAATCAACCATACATAATCTATTAAATCTAATACAAACGTATTTTAACGAAATTTAAATAATAATGACTTATTTATATAATTTCACGTATGCAGCAGCTGAATATGTGAAGTATTATTAGTAAATAGATAATAATCTAAATTAAAATCTAATATAAAGAAAATAAGA
>NZ_JAGXJX010000180.1:0-369 GCF_019091125.1 Paenibacillus sp. GbtcB18 | reverse complement strand
ATATGGAAGTACAGATTCGCTGTTAATTGGTGGTGTGGACCGTACAAGCGAATTCTTGCAAAACGGAACAGTTGCAATATCCGCACGTAATGATGGAGATTTAAGAATTAGCCTACGTGTGAAACTGATAGATCCAAACAGTAAAATCGATGTTTTCTCTCCTGTAACGTGGGAATGGAAACTGGACGGAAAAAATGAAAAAGAAACTATTACTGGAAAAGAAGAAACTAAAAAAGAAGAACCAAATAAAGAGAATGAAGGAACAAAAACAGATAACAGCAAGGTAGAAAATGTAGTAAATAAAACGCAGTATGGAATAATACCGCTAGTAAACTCTGTTAAAAAGCCTATCATTCATAAGACAGAACA
>NZ_JAGXJX010000018.1:0-36948 GCF_019091125.1 Paenibacillus sp. GbtcB18 | reverse complement strand
GGATCGCCTTTTGTATTTTAAGAAACAAATTATCAAGACTAATTTATCTTTCTTCGGAGTTCGGTTTCTGATCCAAAATGTATAAGGTCAAATGGAGCTCTGTATATGCCCAGCAGCTTATACGCCACTTGGACAGGCATGTCGCTCGCATCACGTTCATATGTAGCAAACTGTCTTACAGACAGGCCGAGCAGATCGGCGATATCTTTCCTGGTGTAACCTAGAGTTATTCTGACTGACCTTAGAGAGATTCTAAACTTTGTGCATGTGTTCTTTTTACTCTTAATCATAGTTGCACCCCCGCGATGTAGGACAAGCATTTGTTTACTAAGATACCTCTTTAATGTATAATCCTCACGAAAGCAACTGATGAGGTGTTTTATGGCTCTCCATAAACCCGGGAGAAGCCGCTTGCCGGAGTTATTAAAGAGGAAGAGATTGAAACCTATTGACCTTGCCAGATTCCTTTCCGTTTCGCCTTCATTCATATCGCAAGTAATATCAGGCAAGCGTTTTTTTTCTTACGAGATTGCTGGAAAAGCCTCTCAGATTCTTGAGTGTTCTATGGAAGATCTTCATGAATGGAATGAATAACGGCAAGTGGCGGCGTCTAACGCCCTCCCACTGCCGTTATTTTTAACTCTGAGTTAAAAGTAAGATCTCACCTTCTCCATGTTCCTTCTATATATAGCAGCCCGTTTATATCTGCCACATTCCGAGATAATGATCTCTCTTTTTTTCCTGTTTCTCCTCTACTTTCTCCCAAGCCTCAATAATAACTACTTCCGATAATTTTTTACCCATGATGTACCCCTTTTTTCTTAAGCTGGATAAAGCCTCTTGAATACCTGTAGGAGTCCTCCCAGATTTGCTCACAAGTTCCTGGGTCTCAGGCATCCTTCCATTATTTCGGGAAAAGTTGAATAATATTCGTAGGACTTTGCGTTCTTGATCAGACAGCAATGTTCTCACGACCTTCCAACATTTGTTTGAACCTATTATAATGCGAACATACGTTTGATTTCAAGACAGAAAAAAACTCCCTTTCGGTCGCGGCTTTGGTTAAAGTGCTTCGGTGTAAATGACATAATGGCCGGTATCTTTACACCTTCCCCGCTGCGCGCCTATAATTTGAGTCAGACATAAGCAGTGGGGAGGTAAAAACTTTTGGCGCTCCGTATTGGGAGGAGCCGTTTACCAATACTCTTGAAGGAAGCTGACATGACACAAGTGGAATTAGCCCGACGGATTAAGCTTTCTGAATCATTCATAAGCAAAGTAATCGCTGGTGAAAGACGGTTATCTGTCATAAAAATGAAGATGGCCGCAAACACTTTAAATTGCAACATGGATGATTTATATGAATGGGAAGATGAATAGGTAAACGGCGGTAGCAGGAAACCTGCTCCCCCGTCGGTGCGCAACTTGACGTATAAGACAAGATTACCTTACAATTACTGTAAATTTGTAAGGGCGGTTAAAAAAATGAAAAAGAGATTTGATGAAGGCGAACTCGGCGGCCATATAATCGCCTTGGGCCTGCTATGTTACGCGTTTGGTATCCCGCTCTTATTGTTGCTGGGATGGAACGAATAATTAAGATAGAGGTGTGTCACTTGCCATACATTATTATTCGGTCAAATCGAGTAATAGCCGAATGTCTGACCGAATTTGAAGCAGAAGAATATATAAGGAAAACCAGTGAACCGGAGAAATATTCAATCTTTCGGTTCGTTCCACGAAAAAAATAAAAAAAACCCCCGGCCATTAGGCTCGGGGGTGTGTGCTTTATGCACAGGATATTCACAGACTCTTCGAAAGCTCGGATTCTAATGCTCGTGCAATTTTTTCGACGGCATCATTGACATCTCCATCGCTGGAATTCACAGTAATAGCCGGAGCCACAATATTACGTGGTTTATTATACTGCATCCAGGCGGCCTCAATCGTCGCAAGCAGCTTTTGACGGTCCGCATTAATCCCCCGCCGCTGCAGCTCTTTGGCCGCGTAGTCGATAGCTGCACTAAGTTTATCCTTGCCCTTAATATATGCGTCCTGTGATTCCGCGAAGGCAAAAGCTTCACGGGCTATTTGTGCAATAATACCTTGCTGGGCCGTCGTGGTATGCGTTTGAAGCCATTTAATAGCGCGGTCCTTAAGCGCATATATGACTATAACAAGGATGCCTGTAAGGGCTGTTAAAGCGGCCAGAACGACCTGCGTCAGAATCTCGGTAATTTGTTGGGACATAGTTATGATCCTCCTTGGATTAAAGCCTCTCGGCCATATTTTTCAGTAGCTTTGCGACATACTCGCCCTTGGCCGTACTGCCGTCACGTGCATTGGCCGCCCAATAATCCGGCGAGTCGATCACACCGGCCGCGTGCAGCTTCGCCAGCACTCTATCCAAGTCTGCAGCCGGTTCCGGCACCGCGGGCAGCCCGAAGGCTTCCGCCAATCCGTCCGCCGTCGCGCGGGCCAGCTCGTCCAAAAATTTGTCGTCCTTCAGCAGCTCTGCATCCACATCCCTGTCAATAAAACCATACTCCAAGAGAACCGATGGCATACTGGTTTGACGCAAAACGGCAAGGTCCTTGGACTTCTTGCCACGGTCGGGAAGTCCCCGACGAGTAAATACCGGTGCAACCTTGCTATGGATCGTGGTTCGCAGACTTTCAGTTTTTGAGCCTGCTGTAATCGTCGTATACACGAAAGACTCGAAACCCGTTCCCCCGCCCGCGTTGATATGGACCGAAATAAAATAATCCGCGCCCAACTTGTTTGCAAAAGTTGCCCGGTCTGACAGACTTACAAACTTGTCCGTTGTCCGAGTGTATATAACTTCGGCCCGATCCCCCAAATATGCTCCGATCCGCTGTGCAATCTTAAGAGTGAGCTTCTTTTCGACTAACCCATTTCCAAGTGCCCCCGGATCAGTATCGCCGTGACCGGGATCAATTACAAAAAGTATTCTTTTCATCCGAAAACCCTCCCGAAAAATAATAAAGGCCCCCCGGCGTTGTGTCCGGAAAGCCTCATGTGAAACCTATATTTTTGTGAACAGGAACGTAATCACAGCCGCAATTGTACCGGCAATTACATACTTGGCAAATCCGATCCATGCCTGCTGTGCCGTCGTCCGCTCTTTATGTCCTGACGTGGTGACATTCTGCAAAAGATTGTAGTTGTCCTTTGTCATCTGCCGGAACTGTTCGAAGATTTTAGCCTCAAAGTCATTAAACCTCGAAAGCAATTGACTGATAAGCCCGTCCGTGTGCTGCTGTCCGCTCTGCAATAGCTTAATGTCAGTGAGAGCAACATTCTGGAACTCCTTCAACTTTTCGATATCCGCCCTATTTTGAAGACTTTCCCTGTTCAACCTATCGAGCTGAACGGTTAAATCCAGACCATCTGGAGTCATCTGCTTTTCCTCCTCTCCCATACTATTCATTACCCTTTCTCGTCTGCTTCGGTGTCAGTTTGGGACGGCGCTGGCGGATTTTCTTCGGTCGGTTTTTCTGGCTCGGTCGGCGGCGTCATTAGTGCTTTTGTCTCGTCATATTCAGACTGATTAATCCAACCGTTTTGCAAAGCTTCATTAAGGTATTTTGCATCGTAGGTTTCCGCAAAATATTCTTTGACTGGTTCCCGGTACTCTTCCCGGATCCCCTTGCATCCGTCACGCGTCGTAAATCGGTCGGTTCCGTAGACGTAAATGCTCCGGCAATACGTGTTACGTAAAAAGCTGAGTATAGCCATAATAAGCCCTCCCTATGTGGCAATAGATTCGATAAGCTCCTGGAAGTCTGCGTTCATCCGGGCCTGCTGCTCTTTGAGAGCGGCCTGTTCCTGCATAGAGAATTCCATGTAGTTCTGAAAGTCTTCGTTCTGTCGGGCCGCCGATGCCTTTAAGCTGGCATTCTCTGCTTCGAGCTGACTCACGCGTTCGTAAACAGAAACTGGCTGCTGCGGTTTTTTGAGTTCTTCGATTTCTTCCGGTGTAAGGGCTTCGACCCACGCCTCGGCCTCAAAATCCCATTTAGGCACATACAAGCCTGGCGTCACCGGCATCGCGATTTGATAGCCCGTTAGAACCGGTTCCGGCGTCGCTTCCTCGCTGTCTACCTCCGACCCTTGCGGCGCGTCTTCTTCGCCTTCTACCTGCGGCAGCTCCGGATGTCCGTAAATAGGAAAGACGCCTGCCACGTCGTCAGTGACAAGCGTCGTTTCGCGAAACACGCCTAGCGTGTCCGTTATGACTGCTTCTTTCATGTGGCACCTCCTTAATCAATGGTAAAGCTCAACCCATCCAGGTACAGAACTACGTTACCGTTATTATGGACAATCCGTACCGCACCTGTTGGTGCAATGTTTAGCGTCCCAAACAATACCGTGGTGCCGTTATCGGATTTTAATGTTAAATCTAGGGGGAGTCTCGGCCTGTACCCGTCCGGCAAATAAAAAAGTACTGTTTCATTTGCGACTATACCGTTCTTTATACTACCTTTCAGTTCGATTCGCCCTAAACTGTTTTTTCGATATCCCGGATCAAACACAGGTAGCCAGCCATTTAAAAGCGTTGGCCGTATCCATTGCGGCTGTGAACTACTGGGTGTTAAACGTTCCAAGATACTGACCCGCGTTTCGACGTCAGCGCTTGCGTCTGCCAGCGTGTCTACAACCGTTTTAAGGTTAGTGTCGGTGCTGGCTGTGATGCTGGCGATAGGCGTTGATATGGGGTCCAGGGCTGTATATGTAGCCTCATAGACGGCATCTGGGTTATAAGACAGCCGATCAATGACAGGCTTTTCAAGGCCACTCGAAGATAGGTTATTGAAAAACCATTGAGTATCCTGGCGTCTGTTGCGATAGATTGCCTGCACCTTTTTTACCCGAACCTTAAAAGATGTACCATTACCCAAGTCATTACTTGTCACATATGTGCCGCTGACGCCTGTCGTCATACGCTCCCGCACGATCATACCGACGCCCGTCTCAATCTGGTTAGGGCCTTCATTTAGTGTGATAGCTCCCTCGGGAGTAATCTCGGTCGTGAAAGGCTGCGTAAGGCGGTAGGAGAGGGTGTATGGCGTATGCCCCTTCCAACGGGACGTAGGCAGCACGGACGTTTCGGCTCCCGTCTCCGTGTTCATAATCGGTTCCCAACTTTTGGGTCCTTGATTATTATAGGTCTCCGGCAGTTTGGTAGTCGGGTTCCACCAGTACATGCGCCAGCCGTGAAAGTACGCCTTGATTTCGTCGGCCGTCGGCGTGTAATTATCGCCCCATCCGCTATCCTTGTTTGCAATGGTTATAAATAATTTTATACCTTCTTCAAACGTAAATCGGTCGGGACCATCCACATGGTACCCGGGGAGTAGAATCTTGCCGTCGCCCCGCTGGAAGGCTGCGTACCAATTTGAGTCATAGCCAGGTATAGACTCGGTCCAAACCCTTTTTACACCAGGTACAGCGAAGTTGTATATCCAGTTTAGGCTGCCATCGACGGTAAGCTGGCGATAAACATTTAACTTATAGTATTTGCCGTTTTGCTCATATATCTCATCCGCGACGTCACCCGCGATGCTTGACGCCAGGGTGACGTCCGGAAAGTACAGGTAATCATACACGCGGGGCTTAAACGGCAGCGCCGTCGCGCCGATGTTAAAGGTCGGATTTTTAAACTCGACCTGCACGCCCGACGGTACGGAGGCCGGAACGCTCGTTACGATATTTACGGACACAGTGTTGGGAGGAGCTTTGAGAGTGACGGATGCCGCATCTACTAGCCCGGTCCCGCCAATTCCAACGTTTTGCGCGTCTCTAAAATCAAAGCCGATTTTACCGCCATTGGTCCGTGTGACTGCAAACGTGTATGTCGTTCCGGGTACCGCCTTGATATTGGTCTGGCTGTTCTGATCCGTGCCGTTTGCCGTAACGACATGCGTGTAGCTGTCAGTAATCGTACCGACGTTGATAAACGTCCACTCCCGAAAGCTCGGTGCCAGATTCTCGCCGTATCTCGTAATATGAATGCCGTTGGTGGACGTGCTGCTCAGGACAAACGGGAAACGGCGATTCCAGTCAGCGTAATCGTAAGTTTTGAGGCTGTCGTAGTCTGCTGCGTTGACCTGATAGAGTCGAGCGCTGTCAAACCGAGCTGCCTCGCCCGATGGGACGTAGTTGATTGACCCGTCGATTTTATAAACCTGCACACGCAGTTCGAGGGTGGCTGCCGTTGCTTTTGTGGTAATAAGTAACCCCGTAGTGGTCCAATTTCCCGGAGGCGTACCTCCTGTACCTAAATCGTCCACCACGTTTCCAGTCGCGTCCCTAAAAATAAAACGGTATCCGGCGACACCTTTTGTTGTCTGGACGTCACCAATAAAAACGTATTGACGGCTTGGCAAAATAGGAAGCTGATCCGTAGATGCAAAATGCCCCACGGCTGTTGTTCCCGTCGCCGTTACGAGCGTAGACCGCGTGCCGGACGTGTAACTAACCGTATCGGTGCTTACCGTCGCGTTGTAACTGGTAAGCGCGCTAGGCAGGCTGTCACCGCCAAGCATCCCGAGTAGGTTTGTGAGCGTCCGGCCCTTGATCTGGTCGATTTTGAGCCGGGACCGCTTGGCCGACTGGATGACCTGGACGGGCTTGGATAAGTCCAGGTTGGCGACGGCGGGCGAGCTGCTGACTTGCCCGTTAACCGCTTCGATGGCAGTATGGGCGTCACCGATTCCCCGCTCAATTCGGTTGAAATCATTCTCGGTCACGGTGTCATCCATCTGCCAATCCGTTTTTGCTTGATATGTCAAAATCACCCCTCCTTAATCGTTATGGTTTGTCGCATGATCGTGTCCGACGCGATCGGCACATAGACGGCGTTGGTCGATATCTTGTTGCCCTGTCCGTCCCACAGCTCGATACTCGTGATCGCATCCACCGCCCCAAACGGGACGAGATATTCGAGCGTCAGTATTCCACCGGATACCGCTTTTACTTTGAACTGCGTAATGGAGTAGGTCCCATTTAAAACAACGGCCTTAACCTTGCTGTCGGCGTACTGGGCGACGCTATTTAAAAAATTGGGGTTAATCATTTAATACGCGCCTCCTGTCCTCGTTTTGCAAATGCCGTATTCCCGAGCTTCCATGTCGTAGATAGGCGGGTCAACCTTGATAGAGGCGTTTTAAAAATCTGTTCCTCAATCAGCAGTGTCTCACCCAGCGATGTCTCCTGGAGATAGACGAGATTGGCGGGTTTAACATTCCGGATCGTGTACTCCATTTCCTTGAAAAGCGGCGCATCGGTCAGCTTGGCCGTAACCTTCAAGACAAACCCTTGGATGTCCACACTGACAACAGCTTTGCCCGGCCCCAGAAGGTAATCTAGCCTTTGCTGCAGGTAACGCTCGGTAAACGGCGGTTTGGTCGATAGCCGGTTGATGATCCGTATGCGTCGAAAGTCCAATGTCTCAACGCCTGGGTCGGGCCGGATCCTTAACATGGCCTCCCATCTTTTCAGGGAATACTCGGAAGCTGTCATAACAAACTTGTCATCGAGGGCCTGCCCTACGGCTTGAATCAATTTATCAATTTCAGGCTCCTCTGCTGCCGCGATGGCTTTAAATTCTTCGATATCCCGGTAATGCTCGGGCAGGTATTTAAGCAGCTCAGACACGGAGCGTCACCGCCCCTTTGAATGGAATCTCTTCCGCCTGCAGTTCCACGTTACCGGCAACCCCGTTAAGTTTCGTATTGGCAATATCCGTTACCCCGGGCACGTTAAGTATGCGGGCCTCGACCTGGCTGACCCTGACAATTAGATAGTCTTCGTCTTTCCAAGTCTGACGGAGCAAAAGCAAATAAGTCTCGATGACCTCCTCGATCTCCGGCTTCACCTGGCTTATTGTCGTATTATTCGCTAGGGTAATCGTGGTCTCAACGTCAAGTTTCACATCGTTCGCACCAGCTACCGTAACCCTGTGTCCGATCGGCGCAAAACCCAGTCCCTCCCCGCTGTTTGGGAGAGGATCTGCAGCCGTCTGAACTTCGTTGACCAAATCACCTGACGGTTTACCGTAATCACTCGTAATCAAGACGCATCTGACCGTTCCGCCACCGCGCCATGCCGGGAACACCTTAACCCCACCGACACCGGGTAGACGGCCGAGCTTCACCCTATAATCCGCGACGTTACCGCCAAAAGGTTGTTCGTTAATGGCCTCAAGGTAACGATTCCGTAAGGCATCGTCCGTTTCATCATCTTCTCCTGGTACGATCTCCCCCACCAGCTCCGCGCGGGCAAGATCCGGTATGTAGTCGATGGGGATTAAGGCACCGTATACTCCGTTGGCGGCGCTCCCGGGCGTCTCGGCCTCAAGAACGAACTGGCCAGCCTGTAGCCGCTCGATCGCTACAAAATTAGTAGTTTGAGCCGTATAACGGCTGCCGATCGGGATATCTAACGGGACGTCCCCGTTTGCGTAAAAGGCCCCCTTTTTCCGAGCCTTCGTCATCCGCTCTCTTGTTATTCCATACTCCGCGGTCCGTCGTTCAAGGTACTCGCCGGAGCTGGTGTCTGCGTACCCCAACGAGCGCTCCTGGTCCAATGCGGCATAAGCTTGAGCCAACTCAACCGCCGCAGGAGCCAAGGCCATATAAATTATGCTGCCATCGCGCTTGTCCATATCGTCGGGCACACGGGCCAGCATCCCCGCCAGGATCGCGTCAAATGTTTTATCCTCATACAAGGTTTCTCACCTCTTTCTGCGCGTCCAGGGCGCCGTAGATTGTGTATACCCGGAAGCTGATAAGCGCCACATCATCGTTAAAATCAAACTGGAAATCAGACACGCCAGTTATCCGGTCGTCCTGGGTCAGCGCTTCGGTCACCCGACGTTTTAGCTCAGATTGCAGCATGAGCGGATCCGCGCCGGACAATCCCGCAAGCTCGCTGCCGTAATCAAAGCTATGAATCAAATACTCATACCTCTCCGTACTGAGGATATTGAAAACGGTCTGCTTGATCGCTTCCAAGCCGTCTATCATTCCGGTGATTCGCTTGCTTGCAAAGTCCACGCGGAAGGTTCGGCTCGGCTGCGACTCAGGAGAACCGAACGATGGTGGCAGGGAAGAATCCGGAAGGGTACTCATGCGTCAGCCGCCTTTCCGAGTACGATGAAACTCTGGCCACTCTGTACCCGCAAAAGCACAACGGCGTCGCCCTGCTGCAGATCCCTCACATGGTCCAGCATAATCAAAAAATCCGACCCAAGGGTTAAACGCTGATCCACGTTTACCTTGATCGGACTTGTCTGGGTTACCGTTGCAAATAGGACGGCTACCGGGTCTCCCGCTTCCGCGACTCCTACGCTGATAGTTTTAATTGCTTTTAAAAGGCTCATTAAATCACCTTCAATTCGATTGTCATGGTGTGTTCGGCACCGTCAAAATTGTGCGTACATTCATCGACCAGGAAATACTGACTAATCTTCTGTTCCTCTATGACGATCGGCACAAAGCAACCGGCGCGAATCCGCAGGTCTCCGAGCGCTGTCACCTTTAACGTCTGCAGCTCCCGGTTCATGTTTGCCAGGAGATTGTTCAACACTTCATTGATTTGAGCGCTGTTCATCTTCTCGTCCACTTTGTCATAATGCTGGAGTTTCCCCCAGCGCTTGATATTAGCCGAGTCCCGGGCGATGTACACGTCCCGTTTTTTCGTTTTCTTGTTGTCCTGCACTAACTTGACCTGGTTCGCCGTCTCCTGGTCGATGGTCCGCTTATGCTCATAGTCGTACATCAAGCTGTCATCCCCGATGGCGATATCGACGCGCATATCATTGATGTTCCGGAGCGTCAGCGAACCGAAGTCATCATACAAGACGTAATTACGCTTGGTCGCGATAAGCGTCAAATCAAGCGCTTTACAGACGATATCGAACACCTTTTTACTGTCCTCCACCATTGAGGGGATCGTGTAACCAGTATCGGCAAGGGCGCCGGTCTTAAGCTCGTAGTCCTTTGTGATTTGCTGAATGACCTTTGTCGCCGTCGTGTTGGAAAACACGTATGTGTCGTTGGACATGAGATATCGGAGCTGGTCATAGGCGGTTATCTTGACCGACTCGTCGCGGCCATCCTCGATCGTGAAAACATAGCCGTAAAAGACGTTCCGGCCATCCTTTCGAAAGCGGATGATATCGCCGTTGTTGTAAGTAAAGCCGGTATTCTGGTAGAGCGCTCCTTTAATGAAACTAAATTCAAGGCTCGATGCCCGGCCGATCCGGCTTGTCTTCCAGGATATAGAATGAACAAGCTCGGACATGTCCCAGACATACCCGTTCTTGTTATCCAATAATAATTCGAACATGGGCCCTCTCCTATGGAAGTTTAATTGTCGTGCCGTTCTTAAGCTTTTTTACCTGGGCATCCGTGAAGCCGTTGAGCTTCTGGATCTCCTTGGCCCGCCGCTCGTCGCCCAGCACGTTTTTGGCGATCTTCCACAAAGAATCCCCCGGTTTGAGCTTGTACGTTTTTGGCGTCTGCTTTTCGCTGGCTCGTTTGGGTTTTTCGGCTGCCGCTACCTTTTCCCCGCCCGCTTTGGTCTGCACGATGACGCGGCGTGCGGCGTAAAAGACGTACTTCGTTAACGTCATATCGAATTCAATGTCCCCGGGCGAACCGGCTACTTCCCGATACGTGAAATTGCTGATCGTTGCCGGGATATTAATATCGAACGTTGAGCCTACAAAGACAAAGCGGATCGGATGCCGGGTACCCATCCACTTCTCGATAAGGTCAATGTACCGCTGAGGTTCCAGCAAAACCGTATCCACGCAAAAGGGATATCGCTGGGCGGGGAATGTGCTGCTGAACGTGTATTCCGTCAACTTCGCATCCTTCGGCACGCTAATCTCCCCGCCTTTTACAAGGCTGTACGTCTTGCCTTCGACGCCGCTTGTCGCTTCAATGGATTCCGAATTGATCGGCAGCCGGAAGCCCTCCTCTTGGTTGTTGTAGCTCAGGTATACGCCGTAATCAGCCATTAGGTATACACTCCTTTTGCCGACGCGGCGACCTCTTCATTGAGGTGCTGCGTAATCCGATCGACGAT
Organism: Paenibacillus sp. GbtcB18; assembly: GCF_019091125.1. Classification (NCBI taxonomy): domain Bacteria; kingdom Bacillati; phylum Bacillota; class Bacilli; order Caryophanales; family Paenibacillaceae; genus Paenibacillus; species Paenibacillus sp. GbtcB18. Next base: position 25,830 of record NZ_JAGXJX010000018.1, on the reverse strand, counting down.
GGTATTAATGTCATCGCTAGTATTGATGTCACCGGTGGACACATTAACCGTCGGCGTTAACGTGACAAAGTTTTGGATACTCTTCATCTCGGCGAGATCCCTCATTACCTTCAGGTCCTCACTGGAGATATCCACCTTGTCCTCGATCTTGCCGACCTTCTTGACCTTCTTGATCTCATCCGGCATTTTGTCTGCAGCTCTTGCGGCGTCGGCCGCCTTGTTCCAAGCGGTAAAATCAAAGTCGCCGGCACTCGGCATTTTCGCGTTCTTCGCTTTGTTTGCAGCGTCTTCTAAGGCCCGATTGTCTGCGCGAGACTTAAGCATGCTTTGCAAGTTCGCTTCCCGCTCTGATGCCTTCTGTGCTGCACTTGCTCTTAGTGATGCAGCAATTTCATCGCCTGCTTTTTTTACTGCAGCTTGTTCCAAAGCAGCTTCGGTCGTAAATTCTACGCGAGTTATCGTATCTATACCTACCCCTAAGGTAGCATTCAGTTTGTTGATCATTTTGTTAATTCTATCAATTGTCCCGTTTACCATGTCCTCCATAATTTTCAATGTGGCTGTTTTGGCGGCCATAAAGGCGTTAACAATCCCATTGCTAACAACCACAAAGAAAACCGGTATCTGGTCGAAAAAATTAAGCAATCCATACCAAGCTCTCATAAAACCTTCGACGAACGCGTCATTGGTTTTCCAAAGCTCGTAGAGCCATACGATAAGCCCAACGACAATTGATATAATGAGCATGATGACGTTAGCCTTTTGAGCTGCATTTAGTGTTCTCCATGCCATAGCCAACCCTTCAACAGCCAACGTTTGTGCAAAGATAGCCGCCGTGCTTGTACCAGTCGCAAAGGCCAATGCCCCCATGTACATAGACTGCATAATTGTTGTTGCTAGCCACGCCCCAAAGGCTGCTGCTATCCCGTATATGATCGGTTCGATCGTTGACCAATTTGACGATATATAAGTATGGATCTGCCCGATCGCATTAAATAGCTGCAACGCCTTTTCCATGACCCAAGCAAGGCCCGTACTCAGTCCGTTGAAGAATGAGGAGAATTGACCAGATTGAAATGCCGCGTTTATTTGAAGAATCATCGGAAGCAAAGATTTAAGCGCGCTATCACCTGCATCCGCAAAAGCCGATTTGATGTTATTCCCGAGAATTTCCGCCTGTTTTGCAGGACTGGCCAGCATCGTTTCAAATGCCTTCTGTCCCATCTTTTGTTTTTCGAGCAACTTGTCAAAAGCTTTGATAAATCCGTCGACGTCTCCCTTTTTTCCTAGGTCGTCGATCTTAAAGCGGCGAATATCCGATTTCGACATATTAAATCGCTCGGCAAGAGAAACGATGTCGCCGGACATAGCCTCTTTAAGCGCAAATGCCGCGCCTTCAAGGCCGTTACCGGCCGAGTCGAACGCATTAAGCCTCTGTGTCAGATTGTTCAGCTTTTCGAGCTGCTTGGTATTTTGAGTCGTCGAGAAAAATGAAAGCGTGGCCTGCAAAGAGTCTTTAACGTCCATGCCAGCTTTTAGCGCATCTTTTTTAAATTTATCGAACATAGCCGTCCCAATTTGGGCGTCCCCTGTCCGTGCAATAAGCATGTCACGCATTTTTTGCTGTTCCATTGCCCCGCCGATTGTGGCGTTAAGAAGCTTCTGCGCACTCACGATTGATAGGTATGTGGCCAAGATGCCCTTTAACTGGCCGAGAAATCCACCAGCACTTGTGCCCGTAGCCTGAACGCGAGAATTTAGTTGGTTTTGGAGATCAATAATTTTTCTTTCAAGCTCCGCGATCCGGCGGAGAGCATCTTGCAACTGCTGCGCTCCGTTAATAGGCAGTATCCGGCTCATGGATCGGATCGCTAACAATAACTGTAATACCAACCGCCTGATATTGCTTAGCATGCTTTCAAGTGCCGCAGGTAGACTTACCTGCACCTGAGCAGTTATTGTTCCAATTTGCGCCCTAATACGATTTCCTATCTGCCTTGCCTGCTGTATCGCTCTTGACTCATCCAGTAAAATGCGAACTGCGGTCGATGTTAGTTCGCGGTGTATCCTCTGTCGGATCTGAGCAACCTTATTTATGACATCCTGCGCATTGATAACTATTGATATTGCGCTTCCTGTGCCCATTCGGCTAATACGTTGCCGTATCTGCTCAAGATGGCTCATTGCTCCGGACATATCAATATTGAGCCTAATTTGTGCCTGGGCGACTGCTTTCAGCCTTTCCATTGCCATTGCTGTAGATTGGGCAACCTGGGAAGCCCGCTGAAGCTGTTGCGAAAAGCGATCGTACAGTTCGAGACTTGTTGACACCGTGGCCACGTAGATTCCTCCTTTCTATACAAAATAAAAAGCACTCCCAAAGGAGTGCCCTAAAATTACAATCGTATTGCTGTTCCTGCAGTGTTGGAATGGAACATCTGATTGGTTTTATTTACAAAATTATTCATGCCGAGAATACTAAAGTCGTTCTGGAATGTGATTCCCTGCATGATGCCATCTTTATTAAGATAATTGATTATTAGATATAAACTGCGGTTAGGCTTCTTTTTCCTCGTTTTCAATCCCGACAAACCGCCGACGATTGTACCCAATCCTGGGACAAGTAAAGTTCCAACTATTGCTCTTCCAACCACGCTTCTGTCCAATTCAATAAATTCTTGCTCGTTTTTAAGCTCTACTGCTTTGATTTGATCGTTTAAGATTTCGAACGTCGCTTTTGCCTTTGGGTACATCGACTTGATTACGATTTTGTCTTGATGCCGAGCCACAATGCAAGGGATGTTTTGTGGAATTGTCAAGCCTTCAATGTGCTGTACCTGCACATAATCAAGCACATCAGCATCTAAGTAGTCACGTTTCAAAGTTTTTCGGGATCTTTTTTCAAGAATGAAGAAACCGAACAAAATTAAAGCGATGTCAACAACTACAGCCCAGACAAATTGTTCGTTTGCAATAAAACCCATTGTTGATATTGCCATAGCTATAAGTATCAAAAAAAATAATAGAACCCCCAAAATGTACCCTCCTAAGAAAAGGTGATAATTACCACCCATTCTAACAAAAAGGCACATTTTGGTCTATCCTATTTTGATCCGGCTTTCTTGGTCGCCTTCTTTTCCTTGTCGATCCGAATGTCGATCATGGCATAAACAGCGGCTTTTTGGTGACGGGTCATGTCCGAAAAAACGTGTGGCAAGATATGGAGTTCATGGAGGGCGTAATAAGCATAGTTAGCCTCACCGTCGCCCTCCTCGATTAGTTTTTTACGTCATCCTTCAGCTCGTTGATATCCCTGTCAAAGCCGTTAATTCGCTGTACGCTTTCTTGCAATGTTGCATACTCACCGGGGAGAAGCATTTTGGCAAGCAGCTTTTCAGCCCCAAGAATACCGTACGATTTTTGCAACTCCGCGTCCTTAAGATCTGGATAAACAACGCTTGCAACTGCAAGCCTTGCCTGGTATTCCTCAAAGTTAGTTTCCGGGATGCCCACCACTTTGTTAACCTTTACTTTCCGGGTGGCTGCTTTCCTACAGGCTTCGTTTTCTTCCTCCGTGATGCTACGGATAGTCCAAGGCACAGGCTTGCCATCTTTGTCCTTAAAACGATCAGATACCACTACGCTCTCCTCAATGGCGGCTACTACGTTTTGTGCAAAAAACATACTCAGGTTACTCATTTATATTTCCTCCTTATTGTCCCAGCGTAGGGGCGTTGAATGGTGTATTAATTTCTACGTCATCGTAAGTAAAATCAATGTCTTCTTCGAGAACTTCTGATTCGACATCCAGGGAGGCCATTACGATACTATCCAAGTTAACTCCGAGCAGCGTCACGGTCTGCGCCCCAATAGAGGAAGTAGGGTCATTGTTTGTGATCATAATGTCAAAATATACGTCCTTACCATGCTTGATGTACTCGTACATGAGTTGCCGGAATCGACTGGTCACATAATAGATCGTCATGCTGCCTGTCCCCGACCAGCCGGCCGCCTTGTGTTGGGTGCCGCGCCGGCCAAGTGTTTTGACCTCGGTCTTTTGTTTTTCTGCCTTAGCCTCGATTTTTTTTAGGTAAAACATTTCTTCCACTTTGCCAGCAATTGTTGCATAGGCGACGCCCTCTTGGCCCGAGATCGTATCTAAAGCTTTTAAAAAATTCGGCATCTTATCTCACCTGCACTTTCATATAAACTTTTTCTACCGCATCGACTGGCTGTACATTACTTGTAATTATGATGCTGTCTGTATCGGCTCCCTCTGTTACCTGAACATCCTTTTGCGCATCAAAATTCTTGATAGCATTAATGTCTTGAAGGCTTCCCATATACTTCACGACCTCTTTGAGGATCAGATTTCGACCGTCGCTGTTGTTGTCAACCTTGCCAATGTAATATTGGTCGAAAATACTCTTTAGGTCGTTAGCGATTGCGTCCAAAACACGGAGCACCCGATTTTTCGAAAAGTGTTTCCGTTTGGTTGGCGTATACGATCTGAATGTGTTAATGTCCACTTCCACGATGGCCCGGCCGCCGCTTGGTGTGAACAAGAATTCCCCATTTTTAATAGCCGCCTCAATTTGTGAATTGGTATACCGGATATCTACGTCCACCGCATCATCGTAAGCTTGATGTGTGAGCGATTCATTAACCCCAGCGGACGCGGTAGCTGCCGCCACCCAGACAACGGCTTGAGGAGCTGGGATGATCGTTCCATCTGACAGCTTGACACCGTTTTTAACGCCAATGACACCCTCATTATCTGCAAGAGAGTAGTTCGGGAGAACGAGCTGGATCTTGCGGCCCTCCATGTCTCTCAAGCGCTTAACGAAAGATACATAGATGCCTTTCAGCGTTGCATCCGAATACGGAAGGGCAATCACGTTAAAATCAAGCACCTCGGCCGCATCCAAGTAGTCGGTATGATCCAGATTGGTTGCAGTACCGTCGTCGCCTCCCGTAAGCGGCAACCCGGCTGTAACCTCAGGCGCGCCGGATCCGGAAAAAACGATCCACTTGTTCGGTTTAAGCTGCTCAATCGTCTCGACCGTTTGGGTGTCTTCGACAGATCCAAGCAATAACGTTTTGACATCGTATTTTTTGTTGTCGTCGATGTTATTTTGGATAACCAGCGTCAAATCATTACCGCGTTTGCCTCCATACAATGCGCTGGCCGTCATTCCACCTTTCGTCACGGCTGCTTTAACCCCCGCATTGAGCCTATAAAGCAAAATGGTACGTGCGCGCTTAAAAGCTTCCCGGACTAAGAGCATTTCCAGGTCCGTGATTCCGTAACCAAGCTTGTCCTTAATATCCTCGCCTGCTTGCAGCTCGATCACCTGCTTGGCCGGTCCCCAGCTAAGAGTGAGTGGGAATGTTACCGTCCCTCGATCTCCCATAGTACCTAGGGTCTGAGGATCGCTTAAAACATTGATATACGTACCCGGGCGCACTTTATTTTGTGTTGTCCAATTTCCTCCGGTCATGCCTGCACCTCCCTATTTAAAAAATCTTGTAGCTGCCGATCGACGTCACTTAAGCTATAAAGCTTGCCGTCTTCCAGAAGTCCGGAAAGAACATCCTTTTGCAGCGCCGTGTACCGGCTGGAGTCAAGAAATTGCTCCTTCATAAATTGAGCCTCAACCGGCTCGATTTTATCCTTAGCCATTTTTGATATGTCCCTCCTGTCTCATGCTGCGCATCTTTGGCAATGGTGCCTTTTTCCGCAGCAGATGAAAATCGTAATCCACAAAAAAATGCAGCACGTCATCAATGACTTCGTGCCGCATCTTTGTGCCTCGCAACAGATTGCCCGCTGCGGTGATATATTCCAGTGCTTCGTACAGGGCCTCAGCGACCTCTTGACGCTCTTCGTTGGATCTGCCGAAATATCGGACGTCGAAGGACAAAGAACGGTTGTAACGCGGTCCTAGGAGCTTCGAGTGCTGGCCGGTAATGTCATGGACAAAAAAGCTGCCAGGCTGCAGGCCCTGCTTGATCTGCTCCCCGTACACTTTGCTGTTCGGGTAGGCCAGCTTAAGAGACCGCACAATAGCATCGCGCACGTCATTGTTGTTCATAGCGGCCCCCTTCCCGGTCGTTGGCCGTTCATTATCTGCTCCAGGAGAGCGGCCTGCCGCCTGGCCAGATACACCGGTAGCTCCTGCTCGATCTCCTTCATGGATATCATGGCCATAAATCGGCCCTCGACCCACCCAGTAAGGTCTTTCCCTGTGCGGTGGCCATGCTCGACAAAAGCGGCATACTCCGTGTTGTTATTGATTTCGACCACATAGGCGTTCCCTTGTCTTTCTACCCTTCCCACTGTCCAGTTCCGCCTCAGCTCCCCGGAATCAACCGGTGTTCGCATCTTGATTTTCCGTTCAGCTCGGTATGCCATTTCAAGGAGGAAATCACGAAAAAATCCGTCAATTATCCTTTGGTCCACTGCTTGTTTAAGGTTGTCGGCAAGCCGTTCAAACTCCGAAAAATCAAAGTTGCCCCACTTGGCCATTACGCCAACCCCTTTCGCTGCAGGATCACTTCTTGGTGGGTGGGGTACAGATACGGCTCACCAGCTACAAAGGACAGCTCCCGTCCTACATGCTTAACGGTAACTTCATACCCCTGCAGGATGGTCAGCTCAGGAGCGATAAAGAGTTTGGTCAAATAGGTGATGTTGTTCTGGGCCTCTGTCTGATCGTTTACCGCCAGGACTTTTTGAGAGAGTCGGCAAGGCTGGTCCGAATAGACAGGGTCAAACTTCTGAACCGTCTCGCCGGATGGCTTTTCCACCTCAATCACACGGATAATCGTCGCCGTATCGGCATACGAGGATTCAAGGACCTTACGGTATCGTTGAATGTTCACTTTACCACCTAAGCTTTCTATAGCGGTTTAAATCGTTTGCGTACGCCATTACGGCCGCCGCTGAACCACCCTTAGCCGCTTCCTTGATTGCTGTATCCCCGATTTTTAGGTCGATATCTTGGCTGAACAACTCGTCCAATTCAGGAAGATGAGACTGTTCGGCCTTGAAAACAGACATTGCCAAATTCGCCCATACAAATTGTAGGGCGTTAGGTATGTCTTCTATTGAGTCAATGCCAAGATAATTGACGATATGAATCCCCGTTTCCAGGATGTAGGATTGAATGAGCGAATCAAGAGTGTCGGGCAGCTTAAACCGCTGTTTGATAATGGTCGCAACTTGGTCTTTTAGAAACATTGTTGCACCCAAAAAGAGCAACTACTCGCCGCCCTTTCCCTTTCCTTTATCCTCTTTGCCTTCCTTCGCCACCTCTACACGCTCGAAACCTTTGGACTCCAAGAAGGCCGCTTTTTCTTCGCTATCGACAATCTTAACAACATTGAGATGTTTCAGCTCAATCATGGCATTACGCTCCCTTCGTTACAAAAATGGTCGGAACCTTATTCGTCGGAACAAAAGCGTCATGATACTTGCGGTAATCAATCTTCCAAGCATCCGCGTCCTGGTTTTCATCAGGCGTGAAAATACGTACTTTATCTGTCTTGGAAATCGCGATACATGCTGTACGGTTAAGCACCATCCAGTGGATGTTTTTAGCACCGGCTGCCGGTTCAAAACCGCCTCCAGCTTGTCCGGCCGTCGTTCCATCTTTAAACACATACGACGTTTTCAAGCGGTTAGAAGATACCGGGATAAGAGGGATTCCATCCAACGTCTTAATGGACAGGTTAATGCCGCCTTGTTGGAAGTTCCCGGAATCAATTCTCTTTTGAATGGACTTGTTGTCCGTCAAAACTCCGTAGGCTGTGAAGGAGATTGGAATCACGAGCTGAGACATGTCCACGCCAAGATCGGAAAGAGCATAAATCTGTCCGTACAGTTCTTTAAGAATCGAATCCTCGGACAACGTATATTCTTTGCTGTTTCCTTTGGTTTCCGCAATTGCAGCCAACCGGCTATAACGATAGGCGTCAATTTCCGGAATGACGTGCAACCGCTGGAATTCGGCAAGTACAGAAGCCGCATTCGCTCCGAAGTTCGTTTCGTTTACATCCATAGAGTCCAGGCTGAACGTACGGCCACGGTCCTGCGTAAGCGTGTAAGTGGAGTACTTAAACGATACACTTCCCTTTACAAAACCGTTGTCGCGGTCATAATCGGCCAAACCTTGCATGTTAAGATCCGGAATTTTGATCTCATTACCGCCGTTGTAAATCACTTGACCGGCGTTTGCTTCCATCCAACCCGACGTCGCCTGTTGCACCACTTGTTTATCAAGCTCGGTTTGGTAAAGCTTTGCGTATTCTAATGAGTTAAAAGCCATTTAAAGTCATCTCCTTATCGTTGGGAAAAAATATTCGCAATTTCTGTGTTTACTGTCTCAGCATTAGGCGTTCTACTGCCCTCCGCCGGTCGCGCCCCTTTGATAGCGGGGCCTTTGTCAGCCTGTTTTTCGGCAAACAAAAAGCCCTTGCTTTCCCGCAGGGCCTTCACCTGGTCGTCTAGGCCACCTTTGATTCCTCCGGCCTCGTCCAGTTCAATTTTGCTTTTGTCCAGAAGGCCAGCGACAATATCAATGTCATGAGCTTGTCCAGACAAGGCCAGCTTAAGAGCTGAGTTTAATTGCAGCTCCTTCAAATCAGCATTGTACTGTTCGGTCGCCGCTTTGTTTTCGTCCTGGAGCTTTTGAATCTGCCCCTGCAGCTCGGCGTTATCCTTGGTGGATTTCTTCAACTCTTCGAGCTGCTTGTCACGCTCTTTCAACGTATCCTCGGCCTGTTTCTTTGCTGTATTCGCTTCGTTGAACTTTTCTTTTGGAATCCAGTTCCCGTCGGATACGATCGCCAGTTTATGCTTATCACCAGCTTTTTCCATAACATTGTTGTACAGTTCCTCGCCCAGTAATTCCTTCAAATCCATTTCGACACGCTCCCACTTGGTTTTTATGGCGCAACCCCGCCTTGGGCGGCCGTGATGCTCCGGCCAACGAGCAAAATTTAAGGCCCCAGCAGTCTCAGCTAGGGCCCAAGATACATATTTACAAGCGCTTAGGATTTTGCCTAAGGGTCTACGTACTTGGATTTCCATTCCGCATATGTGGTATCGCCAGGCACGTAATAGGTCTCGCGTTCATCGTCGCGGGCAATGCGTTCCCCTGGGGTTATCTCGTCATCAAAGTAAGCAACCGTAGTGGTCCGGCAGCGAACGTGAAACGGTGGATAGTTGACGCCGACTTCCATCTCAGAAAGTGGAAACACCTTTCGGTCCATCCCCCTGCAGACGTCACTCGTCCGCTTATCCAGCGTGGCAAGCACTTCGTATCGCTGCACGACGCCGCTTTCCTTGTAACCCTTCATGGTGGCCTGACCAACAAAAAAAGCGCTCTCCGTCTGGACAAGGCGCTCTGCATTTGATCGGGACACATTAAGCCGTTCCGTAACATCTCTGACGGTTCGGTCAATGCTGTCGCCCCGAATAAAGGATTGGGAAATCTTCGTCTGCAGCTCCTGCCGCAATTTTGTCCGGTCACCCCAGATACGCTGCGACCAGTTTCGGCCGTCCAACTTGGCACCGAGGATTGTTTTCAAGCCCTCATCGTCAATTTTTGCAAATGAAACACCGACACCAGTCCCTGCCTGCAACTCGTACAGGGTTCGATGGTAGGTATCCTTGTAGATGCCACCCAGCAACGCCTCTGTTCCCGCCTGGCGGCCCCCGGCCAGCATTTCGACTTCCTGGTTGATCTGCGCCAGCAACGCCTCAAAACGGGTTACGCGAGTCCGATAGTAGACACTATTAAGCTCCTGTGTCCACCGGCCATCTGCGTTGTCCTTTGCTTTGGCGGTAAATTCCTCCAGGGACATCCTAAACTCTTTCAGTTCACCCCGAGTTAGCTGCTTGCGGGCTTCGGACATGGAAACCTCATTATTGATTGCATAACGTTGATAAAAGGTTTCGATATCCCGAATAATGGCTGCAATCGCTCGATCGTATTCCCTGCGTTGTAGACGTTCATACTCATCGGCCTTATCGAACTGCCTATTTGCTACCTGTTCGCTACGCTTTTTCCAATAAAGAGAAGATTTCATGATGCAGCGTCCGCTTTCTCTGCGCCGGTAGAAAGATCATCGTATTCATCTGGCGCATTCTCGCTTTTGATGCGTTCCAATTCGGCGTTCGTATCGGTCACCCATGGATGGTTAGCCACAATTGTCTCGTTTGAAATTACGCCGACACTGTTCTTCGCATTCGTAACGGCTTCTGTTTCGTTGATAGTAATATCACGGTTGAAGATGAATTCGACTTCTTCGTCACTATAATCGGTGCCGTGCTTGGTGCTGATATCCTGGTCAATGAACCATAGAAGCTGTTCCAAACTCGCTTGAAACTCGGTTTCCAGATCGTTTGCGTCCAGGTCCAAATCAGCATAAAGATGCTTAAGCGCAATACCGGAGGGGCTATTACCAAACCGCTCTGACTGGGTATCCACGCCGCGACCGAACTCGTATATGTTTCTTCGGGACTGTTCGATGTGCGTTTTATGGGCTTCTGTATCAATTTCAAGGCTAATCGTGTTAATTCCACCGTCACCTCGAACGAAAGCAACGCGGTATTGCGATATGTTCTTGCGAAACTCGGCCGCACTAGTTCCATCGAAGTCCTTGACCACATAGATGCTATTCGGCAGATCTTCAAGGTTGTTGGAATTGTCCGAAAACTTCTTGTCATAATCGTCAATTTGTTTCTTAATCAAGTCGATTAGCGGCTGCTCTTCATCGTTATACTTGAAACAGACGAAGGGGAGCCGGTCCCAGTTCATGGATGTTTCAATCATTTCGCCGTCATCCTGCTCGAAAACTGAAAAGTGTCCCGTCATGCCTTTAAAGACAAATTGGCCCCCGTCAGCTTCGTAAAACCTTACCCCTTCGGAATTCCAAAATTGAGCTTTCTTGATGACCTTTTTCAGTTTGGATTCATACACGGTGCATTCATATACCCGAATTAAGGCGTCCAGCTCAGTGTGAGCCGAGTCTTTCCAAAAGGGTATGATCTCATGGGACGGTAGCCGCATAAAAGACAATTCGGCTGCTTCGTTATGATACACCTGCAGCCATGCCTTTCCGCAGTTAATGGCATCTTTGCCGACGTTTTTGAACATCCGTTTAAATGTCTTGCCGAAGTAATTATTAAGCTGCTCTTGATAGTCTTTATTCTCGGTTTTCGGCAAGAATGGCTTAGACAGAAGATAGCCGGTCTTTTGATCGACCAATTTCCGAACGAATCCATGCGGTATGCGATTGTCAGCTAGGTTTTTTACTTCGGTCAACTGCCCATTGCTGTCAATCACGGTACGTTTGCGGCTCAGAATATCGTTTTTGACCTTATAGTACTGCTGGCCGGTTAGCATGAGCTTCCTGGCTTCGGATTGCTCCCATTCCGTTATTTCTTCCCGAACTATCTCGTCAATGGTCATTGGGGCGTTTTTGCTAAGGTTCTGCATGATTTCATGTTGCGTGTACATTAGGTCCCTCCTTTCCTTTAATTGAACGTAACGCCGCTTGGCTTCCTGATTTGCTCCATCGCATAACGAAGCGCGTCCAATGTATGGTTGAATTCATCAATCGGCCGGTTAAGGAATTTCCCTGCCTTGTTCTGTTCCCATACGTAGCTCGAAAGCTCGATGCTGACGTTAGGGCACCGGTGTTTATGGACGATGATCTCATACTGCTGCAGGTATTGGATTCCGACCTTAACACTGTCTCCGCCTTTTTCTGCCGCCCGGATCCGCCCGATCCCATACCCCCGAATTTCGTCGATCGACTTCGGTTCCGATGAGTCCGCAATTATGCGTTCCTTGGAGTGCCCTTTCCTTTTCAGCATGTCAGCAATGTCGTTGTTCATCATGCCGTGTTCATAGTGTTCATCGAAGATGTAAAGCTTCTTCTCATCCTTGTTGACGAGCGCGGCCACCATAGCAGTCGGGTCATTGGTGTATCCAAAGTCCAGACCGAACACGGCTTTATAGCCCGGCATCTTCGCAATAACGCTAGGGTTGAAGTCTTCTTCTCGCCAATCCTCGAAAATGGCCCCTTCGGCAATACCCCAATCTCCATCACCTTCAACCCTATAGCGCTTCGGCTTGTTCTTCTTCATCCAATCAAAGCGGACCCGGTCATCGTCTCCCAAGAACTCATTGCACTGGTAGGTGGTGGTCATGGCAAGCGTGTCCGGATCCGGCACATCGAAGAATCGACGTTTTAACCAATGCTTTTCATTCCATGGGTTGAAAGTAATCGTGAGCTGCTTGAAGTATCCTGGTGGGACTTCACCACGAATCGACATGTCCACTTTGTCGAAGTCATCTTCGTTCGTGATTTGATAGGCTTCTTCGAACCAGGCCCAGCACAAATAACCGGTGTCCACCGTAATAGAGGTAATGGACATCGGATCATCAAGGCCGCGAAATAAGATTTTCTGTCCCGTCGGCACGTATATAGCTTCAAGCGGGCTTTTCTTAAAATTCCACAAGTGCGACACGCCCAGCCGGTTGACGGCCCATTTAAGCTGTGCCCAGGTCGAGTCCTTGTGGGTGTTAAACGTCTTCCGAAGGACAAGCGTATTTGCCAATGGGTACCGCATCATGTTGTATGGTATCCACAGGGCGTTTGTAACGCTCTTTTTAGACCCCCGGCCACCCTTTACCACTCTATACCGCCCTTTATAATGCCAGAACTTAGCATAGCCCTTTCCGACCGTCTGCTGCAGGCTGATTTCTTTACTCATGAAGATCATCCTTAAATACGACAACCTCCGGATTCGTATCTTTGTTCATCTTATCGACTTCGCCTTTCAGCTTGTCAATTCTTAAGCGCTGTTCTTCATCTGCGTTCTCCTGTCGGCTCATTTCCTCGGCCTGCCTTATTAAGCCTTGCAGCGTTGTCATAGCGCGGCTTTGAGCTGTCAGAAATGTAGCTTGCCGGTCCCAAGCAAATTGAAATTCGAATTCTTCCTCAGTAGCGATTTGGTGAAGCTCTGTATTCTTGCCTTCACCGGTACTATGGACTTCGAATTTCTGCTTTTTCAGCTCCTTAATCATTTCGTCCTTGCCTTCAACGTACATGATACGCTGGGCACGGATAATCGCGGCATACTGAATCATGATGTTATCCAACAGCATATCCAGCGGGGAGCGGGTTTCGATCGCTTCCATGATCTCTAAGGCGTCATCCGGCAGGTATTTACGGAAAAAGCCATGCGTCACTGCTTTATCGTTTCGCTCTGGTCCGCCTGGACCGCCTGAATTGCCTATGGCGTTCTTATTTCCCTTCGGCGCACCATGACCGGCTGCGTTACGGTTCCCCTTCGGGGGGCCGCGTCTCCCCTTGGATGCGTCTTTCTCGTGGGATGCATCTTTTTTGCCATTGGACGCATCCTTTACCCAGCCTTGCCGCTGCTTCCTACTCTTGATCGTCGGATATTTGATGCCATGCTTTTCCGCAAGATCAAGAAGCGATATATCCGTCTGCTCATACTCGGTTCGTATCTCCTGCCAGTCCATTTCTACACAATCACCACCACCGATAGTTGTTTATGTTGGTTTTGTTCTATACGCGTCACCAGACGAACAGAAAGGGCCTTTCCTGGCCTTCTCGTAATCTATCCGATAAGTTATAACTTTTGAGCAATAGAGAGCTTAAACGTTATTCTGATGCCCCATTATTCCATTGCGAACAAGCCACTTCCCGCATTTACACTTTAGAGAGAAAGTGTCTATTTTCTTGGCGACCGCATTCATCGAAATTTTGACATCTTCGTTACCGCAATAGGCGCATTGTAGCGTGACTTTCATTTCTTTGCTTCGCCTTCTTGTGGCTGATTCATGAGTACTAACAATCTCTCGAATTCTTCGTAACTCATATTAGTGGGTGCAAATCTTATGATTACCTCAGAAAAAGGTAAGACGTGATAATTGAGGATTTCTTCGCCCATTTCCCTCGTATGAACTGTTCCAGTGACATTGTTTAAATAGTCATCTCTGGTCATGTTCCAATGCGTTGGACAATCGACTGTTTTCGAGAACCTGCAATACAGTCCGTTAGGTTGTTGTGCAATAAAACCAGTCATACTCTCATTCCTCCTATCTTCGATTTCGCAAATAAAAAAAGCCACTCGGCTAGAGTGACTTATAAATTCCCGGCCTGTAAATGTCGCGACGTCGTGACATTTGAGAATTGTTCATAAGCAGATACAAACCGTTGCTATGTAAAGGGGTCTGCTCAAAGTTGAGCACCCCCATTCGTTGTATTTATAAGCGGGTAGGGATTTGCACCCTACATGATGTGCCAGGAATCGAACCCGGTACCGCGTCCGGCTGTAACAAACCTTCGTCACATCGGCGTCCAATGGTATTTCTGGAATCGAACCAGATGCCGCAGCCGGATGCATAGCACCAACTAAATACCATTCACCTGCGTCTACCTATTCCGCCACCGCATTTTATAAAATTTGTTCCACATTGCACCAATTATTTATTTACACGTGTAAATATATATGCTATAATAAGAGTATAGAAAGGAGGTGAACGAAGTGGATGTGGGAAAGTGGAAAAACATTGCGGCAATCATCTTTTACTCACTAGCGGCCCTTAAGACAGCAATCGAAGTAAAGAAGTTGCTTAAGAAAAAGAAAAAGCGCCCCCAGAAAAAACGGAGACGCTAAGCACAAGTAAACATTTAAGAAGCGGGAGGTTCGCACCCTCCCTCTTCAAAAACAATTATACCACATCCACATAATCATGAAAAAGAATGCTACGGATTCATTATTCTTGATTCTCGGCATCGTGTTTCTGCTTGAAATGGATTATTCCAACATGAACGCTCTTAGCTGGGTTGCGATTGCCGTTATTGCCCTCTGGTTTGTACTACTGCTCATTAAATGGTTTGTTCGGGAGTGAAGCACATGAATATCAACATCACATCACGGGAAGAACTCATTTCCTTCATCGCCTCCGAAGTGGTTAATTCTACGGAGGCGGTGGAAATACTGGGAAGCACCCGCCAGAATTTAAAATCATTCGTTGATCGCGGCAAGTTAGTTCCGATTAAAGAGTATCCGAAGGACCGGTGGTTTTTGCGTTCCGACGTACTGGAATGTAAAAAGAACGCCAGCCGGTACAACCGCAAAGCCGCGAACACAGAAACGGATGATTGAATATGTCTACTTGTTAACGCCCCGCGCCGATCCTTGGCACGAGGGCGTTTTGTTATTGCTATTTTGTCGTGTTTGGTTCAATGATTTGGTCTTCAAGATAATAATAATATTTACCATCTTTATTTTCGAAGTAATAATAAAATGGCGCGTCAGACGGTCTTTTGTTCAAGTCCGCATCAGCAAGTTTTTCACCTTCCGCTTTAGAAAGCGCCTCACAAACTGGTGCCACAAAACCTTTTATTCTGTATTTCGGATGCTCATCAAGATCCATAAAGACGGCTTTTCTTTTGCTCATATTCAATACCTCCATACGTGGGATGATTATTGTATAAATTACCCAAATATATAGTGGTATGTCAAACGATAACGTTAGTGGTTATACAATATCGCTATTGAAACCGTTTTTCATATGCGTTTATAAAATCGTCCCAGAATTCCTCTTCCACTTCCATCTCCGTGTCCCCGCTTCGTATAAGACGCATTTCACGATCCACGATGGTCGTATGTGTTAGGTTAACTGCTCGTTCTTCGCCGATTTGCGTAAATCCATAAAGACGGCACATATCCGCGATGTCCATAAGCTGGGTTCTTAAGAAATACATACCCGATTTCATGATAAGGACAATTTCTTTCCCATCCGGTGTACCGATTTCTTCAAGGTCTGCCGGATATAGTTCCGTAAGGTCCCCGCCTTCTATCGGCTCTCCTTCAAAACTCTCCATCGCTTCAAGCTTTTGGCGTGCCCACATCAAAACTGCTGCGATCTTTTCCTGGTCCATTTATGCCACCTCATTTTGTGTGTTGCAGATAGCATAACTGGAGCGGGGACGCTTGGCAATGCTTGTTCGAATCAGATGAACGGAAATTTCCGTTTAACAAATACTGGATATACCCTTTGAAGAAAGAGAGCGCGGAAAGCTTGGCAATGCTTGTTCAAATCCTGAGAACGGAATTTTCCGTTTTCTAATTTTGCTCGCCTCCTTTAAGAAGGAGAGTGCCGAAACGATAAGCTCCCCGCCTCAATTTGAGGCTTGAACCCTTTTTCCATTTACACCCATTTCCTTAAAGGAGATCAGTTCATTTTCATTCAGAATACCTCACTCCTCAAAATTGAGGGGTGAAGGAAATTTGATTGCTTGGACTGAGGTCCTTATAGGACCTTGGTTCACTCACCCCAAATTTGGGGCCAGTAAAAATTCCTTTGTTCTTCGCTGAGTCCAAAATTGGGCTTAGACAAGTAATTTTAACGGGCGGAAGTTTCCGCTCGTTGTTCAGTGCTTACCGGCTCAAATTTGAGCGCGTTGATACATAACAGCGCCCTATCCCCTACCCTGCCCGAACCGCTTCAATGCGAATAAAACCATGTAGTGGTAATTATCCGGCATATGTAGTGGTAAACGAACCAGGGTTTCCCGCGACCACATAGGTCATGGTTTCGGGTAATAGTGGCGCCGCTGCAGCCCTCCACGCGTAGCGCTTCATCAGGCATGAAAAAAGGCAAGCAGCTTCGGCCCGCTGGCCTTGCTCTCACCATTTCCACGTTACAAATATATCATGCCCAAAAACAAATGTGGTCGGTTTATTGTCGAACTTTTAGCGATTTATTAGCGAATCTTTGTCGGCGATTTGTCGACATTTTGTCGACATTTTGTCGACTCAAACCCGAAATAAAAAAACCGCTCGTTGTTTGAGCGGTTTAAACGTCATTTTAAGAGGTTTTCTATTTTAATTAACTCCAACGTATCAAAGCTATACGCTAACGCCTGAAACGCCTCATTACGGAGCTTAGAATAAGTGTCTCGGCTGACAGGCGGGTCCAACCTTGTATTGTACACCTCTGAATCGGTAAATTTGTCTTTCGAAAGGTATCGACACCTAATAAGTTCTTGGTGTCTGGTAGCAAGCATTCCAACTGCTGCATCAACGGCCTCACAAAAGCGTTCACGGTATTCCGGCTGAAATACATTGTAGATTGCTGTATCGGCGGTGGAATCGCTTGTGACGTTCGTCGGGCCGTGAAACCGCTCGGAATAACTTGCCGTTGTTTTAACCTCACGTCTCTGAAACGTTGTGCTTTTGAAAAGCCGGTACTGCTCGAAGACCGAATCCATGGCGACCTGGGTTTTTTTATGGTCCAATTCGGGCAAGCCGTTAAGCCCTCTCATGTTCTCCCCCCTTGTACTCCATAGCCGGCCCTTTTACCTTCGTGCCGCCACAGCCCGGTCGAAAGCTTCCTGCATGTCTGTCCTTGCCCTCGCGGTGTATTTTCTGGATGCTTGGAGCCGTTCGGCTTCCTGGATCTTTTTAATAACCTTGTCCAGTTCAGCGAACGGCCCTTTTGGATTTATCGCCAGCTCATAAAGTGGTTGAAGCTGTTCGTTTGTGTCCTTGGCCGTCCGGCGCATCCGCCGGTTGCTCTGTAATTGTTTAAGCAGCTCCGGCCCGCTTTCCTCGTCCAGCTCTATAAATTCTAAAGCGTGTGTTAGGTCCGTGTACTCATTGTTTAGGTATTTGTCATCGTTTTCGTTCTGCTCGTAGATTCCTTTGACGTCCTTAAGCAAATTTAGAATCTGGGTAGCTATTTCATGGGGCCTCATGGCTGTCACCCTCTTCTACAACCGGCTCCACAACAACTCCTACTACTTTCCCAAGGTTAACATGTTTCAAAGAGATATGACCTGGGACTTCGCTCCATGTCATCCTGGTTAGTTGTCCGTCCTCGTTTCTCTCCGTTTTAAATTTGCGACAGATAAACTCCATAGTCGAACCTGTTTCAAGGTATAAATTCACACGAAGAAGTGGTACAGATAATTCCTGTGTTTTGTCTCGCGGTTTCGTTAATGCTTGATGTCCGTAGTCAATCATTGTTTCTGCAGCGCGGTTAAAAGAGTCGAACCCCTCTTCATCTTTCATAACTTCCATGATTTCTCCCAACTTTATAGCAGAATCCTCGCTGATATCTATTGTACGCTGTTCCATGTAAAGTCCTCCTTATGATCTTCGTTATTTACTCTGGCACAATATTTTCGGCCTTGAAGGCATCGGTCACCCATTGCACTCCATAGGGGGCGGCGTAATTATGACGGACCTTTGCTCGCCCGGACTTGGTGTAAGTTACAAAACGTGCCTCGTACAATTTCCGCTTGACGTGCTTAACCGGTTGCCCCGCTTCCAATCTTTCCATCAGTTCCACCTCAACGCCCCGTTTGTTTAACTAATTTCGCCCGGTTTTTCATCTGCCTGCGAATTCTTGATGTGCTTTAAATCTCGATCATAAGCCAAACGAAATTCCACGATTCCCTCAATCAGCGTTTCCGTGTCTACGCCGGAGAACCGCTTTATAACCTGCTTATTTGACGGTACGGCTCCGGTAGTCATCCAGGATGTTTTCATCCAGCTATAAATATGCCATTGGTTTACATTTTTCACGTTTGTTCCTCCTTGTTCTGTGACTCAATATGTGTTCTGGTGGGCAATTATCCTGTATGGTGGTTCCGGTCCATATCAACGAAGCGGCTTCGATCTTTTAAGAACACCATTTCCACGACGCCCGTCCCTGTGTTCCTGCCCTTTGCCACTATGATCTCAACAATGTTCTTTTTCTCGGATTCAGCATTGTAGTAATCATCCCGGTATAAGAAGTCGACTTCATCGGCATCAAACTCAATTTGTCCCGATTCCCGTAAATCTGACAACATTGGCCGCTTATCCTGTCTTTGTTCGCAGGCGCGACTGACGGAGCTTATTGCAGCGACTGGACAATTATATTTTCGCGCCATTTGTTTTAAGGAGCGGCTTATAAAGCTTAATTCAGTCTCCCGGTTCGGAAACTTCTTCCCCGCGCTTATGAGCTGCAGGTAATCGACATAAATTATGATTCGCCCATGCCGTTCCTTGAACCGCTTCACTTTAGCGTCGATCTGCTGGATAGTCGTTCCTGGAGAATCATCTATGTAGATGCTCAAGTTTTCCAGCGCAGCCCGCCCATGACTGTAACGTTCCCAATCCGCTTCATCCAGGAAGCCGGACCTTAGTTTCCTAGAATCAAGCCCACTTATGAGGCATATCAAGCGCTCACCTAAAGTTACATCCCGCATTTCCAAACTGATTATCCCTACCGCGTCTACTGTCCCTGACTCGGCTGCCGCCTTCGCTTCGTTCAACATGTAGGCGGTTTTTCCGATGGAAGGCCGGGCGGCAATAATAATTAAATCCTGGTTTTGGCGGCCGGAAGTCAAAGCGTCCAAGTCTCGGCTTGCCGTTTTAACTCCTGTTAAGCCTCCCTGAGCTTGGCGATTATATACGGTTTCTTCATGGTCCTCTAGGATGCTTCCCATCTTCCGGAAGTCCCCGCCCTCTGCCATTTCTTCTTGAAGTTCAGACAAAGTCTCTTGGATGCCGGATATAAAAGCTGCCGCGTCTTTCTCCGCTTCTCTGACCTTCTGGTCAACATAGGTTTTGGCTTTACGGTATTGCGCCCTTTCCTTGACGATATCAATGTAATAGGCGGCGTTCGCCGTAGATGGAACGGCCCCGCTTAATTTAGCGAGATATAGCACCCCGCCCACCGCGTCCAACTCTCCGATTTGTTGCAGCCGGTCGGTAACAGTCACTGAATCTATCGGCTTGCCTTCTTCGGTCAATGCTGCCATCGCTCCGAAAACAATCTGGTTCGTGTTCAGGAAGAAACTTTCAGGTTTTAATTTTGTGGCTGCCACTGCCATTACATCGGGATCGACCAGAATGGCACCAAGCACCGCTTCTTCCGCTTGGAGGTTGTACAAAGTATCATTCATGCCATCTACCTCCTGGCGGCAGGGCTGCACGCTTCCAACGCTCCATTTCATCTAGCCTTTTATCAGTTTCGCTTTTAAGCTGCCTGTAATCGGTGTAATGTTCCGGGTCATGTTCCGGTTTTGAGATATCCGCAATCGTCGGTATGAACCGGCTTGTCCTTATGTGGTGCAACAAATTTTTATGAGCTAATTCATAAGGCACGTTTTCTAAAAACTTAAGCCATGATTCAGCTTTCACCCTGTCCGTTACGAAGTTCGGGTAAGCATGATTGATTAAAACCAAAATCCGCGCTACACTCTGCCGATCCATATTCCCCTCCTGCAAAATCAAGAATGCTTTCGTTGTTAAGATCATGTCGCGTTTTATGTTTTCCACCGTTATGAGAAACAGTTAGCTCCGTTATCTTTTCTCTCTTCAAATAATTTTGAAGAGGGTCGTTAATTGCGAGAAAGTTTTCAAGGTTCTTCGGATTCATGAAATCCTTAAGCGGCCACTTGTAGGAGAAAAAATGATCGTCGCTTTTAAGCACCTCGTGATAAAGATTGATGGCCTGAATCAGCTCGTCCAAACTGTAAACTTTTAGCCGGGCGTTGATCGTACTTTTTAGCCCTTCGGTTAGCTCTCGATGCACTTTAATTTTTTTAGAATTCCAATGTTCGAAAACAGTATATATATATGTCTTTAATATATTAATGTCTTTAATGTCTTTAGACGGCTCGGAAGCCGCGTCCTGTAAGGGCTGAGAGGACGTTTCGGTTCTTATTTCAAGAACTTTCGGTTCTCGTTTTAAGAACTCTTTTTCGTCATCAGTTCTTATTTTAAGAACTTCGCCCTTCTCCTCGGTTCTCAATTTAAGAACTTCACCCGAAACCTCCGGTTCTCGTTTTGAGAACTCTTCACCCATTTGCGAGTTCTCATTTTGAGAACTTTTGGGTGCGCGTCCCGCTTTCAGTTTTCGTTGCTTTTTCCCTTGGTCAAGATTAAGATTTAGCAACTTTTCGAAACGCGCTTTTTCCCATCCTTTCACTAAACCAACATCCCAAGTTTCATAATCTTTGTTTAAAGCGTACTCCCCGGCTTCCTTGTTGCGAGTAATAACTCTGGCCGCTTCTAAGCGCTTAAGCTCCAATGCAATGTTGCCTTTCCCGCCCAAACCAGCAAGAATAAAATCTTGCTGGAGCGGGATTTTTGCCGTTTTTTTATTGCAACCATAAGAAAGCCGTAAAATAAATAGAATTATGTCAATTTGGCGCTTAGAAAAGCTCCTGCAAATGATCTCGTCCCATATCTCATTAGCGACACGGACGAATCCGTTCTCTGGTTGCGGGTTAGCCAATCACTCCACCTTCTTATAGCCTTTTGGAGCGGGTCCGAAGGCCGCTTCTAACAATTCAGTTTCATAACCCTCTATGACAGCTAAAACGTACTGCATCATAATTCTGAGCCTCTCCTCATGCTCTATACCGGCAAGTGATTCATACATGAATTCTGGTTTTTTTATGAGTTCCTTAGTACCCACTTCCCACCACTCAAATTTTAGGTGGTGGTACTTTCCCTGAAAACTTTCAGGCGAGAGCTTAGGATTGTTCCTAAAAAACGAAAGTAAGTATTCCTCTATGTCGCGGTCGTCTTTCACTTTAGACTTTGGGACACTATTGGACATATGCGATTCTCCTTTAGAGAAGAATTTAGCTCTTGCGATTAAACGATAATGATGATAATATTTCTCGCAAGAGCAATTCCTCATATTCTTTTGAAAGTCACCTTCATCCCGGCCAAGGAATGAGAAGGTGATTTTTTATTTAACACTTGAACTTTTCTCTTTCCGGATTTCCTCGCTTATAACAGAAAGAAACCCACTCTCTAGTTCAGTGATATTTAAGACCACTTCCATCAGATCGAATGCAATATCTTTTTTGTTATAAAGAACGTCGCTGTTTGCTTGATTCGCAATACTTAGGATCTTATCTTTGATTTCGCTGTGAACTGCCAATTCAAAAACAGACTTCTCAAAATTGTTCATCGTACGTGGCTCCCCATTGATTAAATTTTAAATGCTTGTTCGCTTAATCAACAGAACCACCGTCTTCGTTTTCAGGGAAAATATGATCGCGATAATCATCATTGGCTTTCCCGAGCGATTCCTGTAACCTATCAAGTGCCTCATAGCGTTCTTTCCAGCCTGCTGCCGAAGTGAGATCTTTCTGAGCCATCTTTTCTTGCAACTTGTGGTAAACATCAGTTTTCAATTTTTCAATTCCATCGACTGCATCTAACACATCTTCAAAGCAAAGTGTTCTTAATAAAGAAATTAGGTTCCGTTCATGCTCCGTAACTTCCATTACAGATTGTGTCTGAGGCATGTCAACCTCTTCGTCCTCTTCTTCCCGTAACAAATCCATATGCCAGCACCCAGTATGATCACGAAGATCCGTTACCTTGTCGATGATATAGCCATCTTTTAAATACGCTGCCGCTTTTTCAAAAATTGTAGGGTCGTTGTCTTTAAAAGATAATTCAACAATTCCAACACCATTACGAGCAAATTCCTTTTGCTTCATAATCAAGTACGTCAAGTGAATTTTCTTCATGATATCCAGGTATAATCCCCGATCCAGTTCATGAGCATCTAACAAAATTTCATCAACCAGCGGGCAAACATAATCCGCAACATCCGCCCAAGAATGTTCATTTTCTAATGCAGCTTTCAAAATCTTCTGGCATCCTTTTTCGTTATAGATAAAACCCGATCCCCCCATATCTCCAAGGTGCTGCCGGAAAGGAACTTCTTTGCCGCCCTCTTCTTCATAGACCGTTCCGAAAAGTACTTTCATTTCAACAGGTTTTTTAATTGTCATTTTGCATTCTCCTTTAATTTGTTTTAGTTGTTCGTTGAATGTTGCGGACAATTATTGAATGCTGCAGCGGGCTTCGGATAAACCATAGCCGGGCCAGTTCCTCCAATGAAAGCTTGTCCAATTTCAAAGTGAAGACCCCTTTCGGTATTTTTAAAAAGAATGAATGCTAAGACGTCAGCGGATTAGTGAGTACTTCTCCCCGGTTTTCATAAAGGCAAACGCTTGTTTACAAATATCAGGCAAAGCCGTTGCACGAGGGTCAATTTCCACTCTTCGATCATCTTCCTTTACAAAATGGCCGACAATTTTCAGTTCCGGTCTTTCCCTTTTCATCACATCCCCCCCTTGTGTAATTTATGAAGGTACGTTTGTCCGACTTTCATAAATTACACATCTGTTCCATCCCTAATTTAAAATTAGGATTCTTCTCAAAAAAAACTATTTCACTTACCCTGCATCCCAGTACATCAGCAATACGAATCGCATCGACAATTCTAATGTCTTCTGCATGCTCTTCCCATTTAGAATACGTGGACGGGTGAATACCCAATTTTCGCGACATTTCTTGTTTTGTCAGCTTTTGCTTTGCCCTCCATTCCCTTAATGTACGTCCGCTGTTGATCATCTGTTTTCGCCTCCTTTCGACAAATTTATACTAACCTAATTTAAACTTAGGAGTCAACACATTTCGGCTAAAATTGCTTACTTTTTTTCGGCTTCATTAATGCAATCTAAGTTTAATTTAGAATTAATGTGATAAAATTAGATTTCTGTGATATGATAAAACAAAAAAGCAAGGAGTAACTTAGGTGAACGCAATTAACTTTTCAATTAACTTAAGAAAACTTAGAGAAGATAAGGGAATTTCCAAAGCTGAACTAGCTCGCCGTGTTGGCGTTTCCGATGTGACCGTGGGATATTGGGAAACAGGCAAAACCGAGCCTAGAATGGGGAAGGTTGAAATGGTGGCCGATGTTCTAGGGGTCACCGTCGACGAACTTTTATTTGACGTTAAACCCGTTTCGAATAACAAAGAAGATACTTCTCCAATCAAAAATGAAAAGTATCAAGTGCCCCTGTACGGTGCAATCGCGGCGGGTCTCCCTCTTGAAATGATCAAAGTTGAGGAACTCATAGATATTCCTGAATATATACTGGCTCAACATCCAGACTCATTTTTATTGCGCGTTAACGGAGATAGCATGAACAGAATCATACCCAATGGAGCATATGCTTTAATTGATCCAGCCGCCGAGGTACTAAACGGAGATGTAGCCGCGGTAGCGGTAAATGGTTACGATGCTACTCTGAAGAGATTCTATAAACTGCAGAACACTCTCGTTTTGGAGCCTGACAGTTTTAATTCCGAACACTCTCCCCAGACTTTTGTCAGCAGCAATGAAGATTGTACCGTTAAAGTAATTGGAAAAATGGTTTGGTATATGTCACCTTACAATATTAAATTCTAAAGGAGATTCAGATGAGAGTTGCTGGATACATTAGGGTAAGCACAGAGGAACAAGCGGAGAAAGGGAATTCTATTCAGGAGCAAATTGAAAGGCAAGAAGGATACTGTATCGCCAGGGGCTGGAACAAACCAATATTTTTTATTGATGATGGGTATAGCGCTAAAGATACAAACCGCCCCAAATTAAAGAGCATTTTGAACTCTGTAGAACAGCGGCAATTCGACATTATCCTTACAACGAAACTCGATAGACTATCTCGAAATCTCTTAGACCTATTGCAATTAGTCAAAATTTTTGATAACTACGAATGCAGTTTTGTTTCCGCTTCCGAATCCTTTGACACCTCTACGGCAGCCGGCAGAATGGTCCTCCAGCTACTAGGTGTCTTCGCGGAATTTGAGCGCGAACGTAACAGCGAACGTGTTAAAGATAACATGGATTCTATAGCAAAAAATACAGATCGCGCCTTAACAAGGCCGTGTTTTGGATATGACATTATAGACGGTAAGTATATCCCCAACGAAAAAGAAGCAGATATACTTGATTTCATGTTTGAACTAGGTGAATTGGGCCATGGGCATCGCATGATAGCCAAGTTATCCAATGATAGAGGTTACACGACCAAATCTGGTCACCCCTGGGATCAAACTAACGTAAAACGAGCGATGCGAAATCCAACAATAAGTGGAACCCGAATATATAACATGAGAAAATCAAAAGATGGGAAAACTGTCATACGACCAAAGGAAGAATGGGATGTCAAGGAAAATAACCACCCTGCAGTTATTTCTCCTGAGAGACAAATGCGTGTCCTGGATCTAATGGCTACACGTTCGCGAGCTAAAAAACACGCAGACAGTGAGACTTATTTATTGACTGGAATTGTAAAGTGCGGACATTGCGGTCGAAATATGAAGGGACAGACAAGTCGAGTTAAAAGAAAAAACAAAGACTACACCTATTATCGCTATATCTGCGCTTCCTACGTTGCGGGTTATGGATGCAAATATCATGCAGTACATCGGGAAGATTTGGAGAACCTCATTTTAGATGAGATAAAGAACATCGCCCTTTCATCGAACAAGAAGCTTAATCTGAATATTTCAAAATCGACAAACATAAATGACGAATTAAAGGAATTAAAGAACCAGTTATCACGTATTGACGGTCGTATGCAAAAACAAATCGAAGCATATGAAAAAGACTTGATTTCCGATTACGATTTAAAACAGGCACGAGAAAGAATTCAGGCAGACCGGATGCGTATAGAGGGACAAATTCTTGATTTGCAAAATAAGACTACAGGCGATCCCGCGATTGTAAAATCAAATATCGAACAGGTTTTTGACAACATCACAGGAATTGATAGACTTGCCGCGAAAAATTCTTTCCGTCAAATCATAGATGAAGTAACCGTGACTGAAGGTGAATTGGTGAGTATTGTGTGGAAGCCATTTGTTTTGCCTCAATAAATAATAGGATCGCCTTT
>NZ_JAGXJX010000179.1:0-371 GCF_019091125.1 Paenibacillus sp. GbtcB18 | reverse complement strand
ACAAAGAAACGATCTTTTGACCAATCACGCATTGTTTCGTCTGATCCTTCTTGCCTCCAAGAAAATGTTTGAATGAGCTGACCTGCAACTAACGCCGCAAACGCTGATGTTTGCGCTACTACAAGAGGCACACCAGCAGCTAAACTCATACCGAATAAAGCAAGCGATCCTACTTCTAGCAATATTCCTCGCGTCACAACCTTTTTGTATAGCTCTTTATCCACAATATCTTGGCGTTTCGTTTGCTTCGTTTTGTTCCCAGGATTTACAGCTAAAATCATTGCCGGTAAAGCATCTGTAATAAGGTTCATTTATAAAATTTGGATTGGCACTAACGGAAACGGCATCCCTGCAATAACAGCTGCACTTGT
>NZ_JAGXJX010000178.1:0-372 GCF_019091125.1 Paenibacillus sp. GbtcB18 | reverse complement strand
GTGAGGTGCAATCATTTAGAGTTGAAAAACCAGATAAATTCAGAGAATAAAATATACCCAAGACACTTCTTGACGGTAGTGTTTTACTCATAGCCTCATTCTTTTTTTAGACGATTTGTTTTTTCTTCATATACACAAAAGAAAGAAAAATGAACAAATAACACAACAGTTAGTTACAACTATTGTGTCATTTAAACACTCAAACATCACTCACTAAAATCCTAGTGTAATGCAGGATGCGGCCATTGATAGTATATGTTTAAAAAAGATGAAATCACCGATTTCATCTTTTTTTAATACGTTATTTCGATTCTTTCTATTCAATATGTCGAATTTGTACTATCGTTTTTCAATTGGTAGTTTAAATGTAAA
>NZ_JAGXJX010000177.1:0-373 GCF_019091125.1 Paenibacillus sp. GbtcB18 | reverse complement strand
AAGGCAATCCTTCTTGCTATTCTCTTGCATTAGAGTGGGGGGCAATTAGCTAAGGAAGAAGCAATGAGAGAAGTCAAGGAGGTGGCGACCAATGGGTCTAGCCTTATAACCCTTTTAGTCTCACATCCCTTTTGTAGAGAGCTCCTACTGTTAAACCTAATGGATCTTGCCCTACTGGGTATTGGATCTCTATCCAATTACCCTAGCATATTGGATATTGGATCTCCATCCAATTACTCAAGCCTACTAGATTAGTAGGTCTCTACCAATAATTTATTATTAGCACTTATTAGATCTCATCCGTGAGTTCTAATAATTCAAGGGATTCTTAGATATCCAATAAGATAAGGGTCATGACAGATATATCATATCC
>NZ_JAGXJX010000176.1:0-373 GCF_019091125.1 Paenibacillus sp. GbtcB18 | reverse complement strand
CCTCGACTATGGGCGTCAGGTTGATGTCCAGGTCGTCGATCATGGTGCCAGTGTGCGCGTTTCGCTCGGGGGGCGGGTCCGGATCTTGAGTCGGGAAGCAAAAGTGCCTTCTCCGTGACAGTGCCTGTACGTACCTGTAGTGGCCGTAGTGGCCGTAGTGGCTGTCATGGAAGCGCGGCACGTTGTCTGTCTGCCGGCTTTGTCAGCTGTGCCGAGTCCTGCAACAGGGTGAGGAAGCGGGGCACGAGACCGTGCGGTTCGCTGCGCAGATAGCACGTCAGCTCGCGGAAACGCCTGGGCCGGCAGGACAGAATGGCGGCGTCCAGGCCCGTGGGCACCGCGTTGTCCGGAAGGAGAGCGGGTCCCACTCCGG
>NZ_JAGXJX010000175.1:0-373 GCF_019091125.1 Paenibacillus sp. GbtcB18 | reverse complement strand
TGCTTCAGTTTTTTCGTTAGTTGTAGCTGTTGTATTGTTCTCAGTTTTTGTGTTGTTATTGTTTTTAGTTGTTGCGTTGTTTGTAGCTTTTGTGTTGTTTTCAGTTTTTGCGTTGTTTGTAGCTTTTGTGTTGTTTTCAGTTTTTGTGTTGTTTTCAGTTTTTGCGCTGTTTTCAGTTTTTGCGCTGTTTTCAGTTTTTGCGTTGTTTGTAGCTTTTGTGTTGTTTTCAGTTTTTGTGTTGTTTTCAGTTTTTGCGTTGTTCTCAGTTTTTGTGTTGTTTTTAGTTGTTGTGCTGTTCTCAGTTTTCGCGTTGTTCTCAGTTTTTGCATTGTCTTCAGTTTTTTGGCTATCTTCCGTTTTTGTACTGTCTTTT
>NZ_JAGXJX010000174.1:0-375 GCF_019091125.1 Paenibacillus sp. GbtcB18 | reverse complement strand
TATTGGGTTTGTTGGCGGATCAAGAATTAAAGCCGCTAAACATGCAGTTTATGCTCTGAAGAATCCAAAAGGAGCTATAAGATATATAGGAAGAACATCGGATGTAACAGCTCGTAAGTCAGCCCATAAAAGAGGAAAACATGGAGATTTACAGATGACTGTTGTTGCGAAAGATTTATCTTATGGTCAAGCAAGAGGTTTGGAACATAGATTATATTTAAAAAATGGTGGAAAAAAGAAGTTAAGAAATGAAATAAGACCCATAGGTATGAAAAATAAAAAAATAAAAGATTATATGAAAGAGTCAAGAAATGCATATAATAAACTTAAAAAGAAATAATTTAGTATAAGGAGAGAGTTTAGTTGTCGTTTTAT
>NZ_JAGXJX010000173.1:0-377 GCF_019091125.1 Paenibacillus sp. GbtcB18 | reverse complement strand
TTTTTAATGAACTAGTATTAGTTTCCAAATAAATCACAACCGTATGTGCCGCCTAATAATTTGAAGTGATTAGTTAAAAAGATTTGATCCGTTTTACAAACAAGTAAACCTATGTGTTTGGTTTTGCCAAAACATAGCTCATAGTTCATTCATCCAACCTTTCAGTCGATTAGAAGCTAACAAATATATTTATATGAGTACGGAAGCACTCAACCAACAATGAACACCAAATATTCCCCTCATACACATAAACTTAGCTTAATGTGTATGAGGGATAAGCTCTATCTTTTCTTTAATTTTTTTTTACTTTTATACGATACGATAAGCACACATGCAAAGAAGCTTGCTCTTTATATAGCGATTTTTCCAAATCATAT
>NZ_JAGXJX010000172.1:0-378 GCF_019091125.1 Paenibacillus sp. GbtcB18 | reverse complement strand
CCTGATAGCTCAGTTGGTAGAGCACTCGACTGTTAATCGAGTTGTCACAGGTTCGAGTCCTGTTCGGGGAGCCATATGGAGAGGTGTCCGAGTGGTCGAAGGAGCACGATTGGAAATCGTGTAGGCGAGAAATCGTCTCGAGGGTTCGAATCCCTCTCTCTCCGCCATCTATATATGGCCCGTTGGTCAAGGGGTTAAGACACCTCCCTTTCACGGAGGTAACAGGGGTTCGAATCCCCTACGGGTCACCATCATAATTTTACCTTTGACAAGATTAAAGATTATGATTATAATGTAAATCTATGGACGCTTAGCTCAGCTGGGAGAGCATCTGCCTTACAAGCAGAGGGTCGGCGGTTCGATCCCGTCAGCGTCCAC
>NZ_JAGXJX010000171.1:0-379 GCF_019091125.1 Paenibacillus sp. GbtcB18 | reverse complement strand
AGGTGAATCAGTTTCATTATCGTAATCTCATCATGATCTGATTTTCATTGCATTGATTCATTGACATCATAATATATATATATATATATATATATATATATATGTAATAAGCAATATAAAGTGATAAATGCCAAAATATAATAAGCAAGAAGATTCCGTGTCAAGTCACATGTGCCATCACTCACGTGAATTAGTGCAGCAGAAAACTTTTGATGATTTAAAATGACGTTCGTACGATAAAAATGATTTCGGTATGAAAACTGATTCGGAAATTACATTAACTTAAGATCAATCGAAGTGCAGTTAAAGTAAAACTATGGAGGCAGTTTGGAGTTAAGATAGAGAACAGAATGTAAATGTAAACCGAGATTTAGAGTGG
>NZ_JAGXJX010000170.1:0-380 GCF_019091125.1 Paenibacillus sp. GbtcB18 | reverse complement strand
ACGGAATGGATTCTCGCGTAACAGAATAAAGATCATCAGCGGTACGAAAGATGCAAGTTGACTATAGTACAGAAGTTGGTAATCTTCAATTCCATTATGAACTTCCACAGAAAGCAGAGGTCTTGTCTTCAAGCCGAGAGGAATCAGCCGTGAAAAGGTAAGCTTCAGTGGGAAGTAAAGTAGAGTGCGGTTCCTCAAGTTCTGTTCTTGTGCTTGGAGAGTTCGCCCTTGCTTGTGCTGTTTTTTCCATTGCTTGCACTTACTTCGCTTAACTCGTTTTTTCCATTGCTTGTACTTACTCGCTTAACAAAACGGAATGAAATAGAATCTAGTGTGACACACACATATATGAGATTTACCTACCTGCTGACTCTACGCTG
>NZ_JAGXJX010000017.1:0-47316 GCF_019091125.1 Paenibacillus sp. GbtcB18 | reverse complement strand
TTCGAGTTGGCGCTGCAGTAGCTGGGATTGAACAAAAACATATCATGATATAAGCGGAATCAAATAGCCTGTTTGCAGCCACTGTACTAGAGGGGCAAATAGGCTAATTCTGCTAGTGGCAAGGCGAGGATATTGAAATAGAAGTTTAAACTATGTCGGAGCCGGTCAAACGAACGGGAAACTATAACTCAAAAAACGGCGGCTGGCCATAACCGGCTGCCGTTCTTTGTCTTGTCTGCTGACATATCAGCTCGGTTCCTCAACCGATATTCCTTTCAAAAGCAGTTGGATCGCCTTGACATGCAGCGCCGCATATTCTTCCCCGCTTAATTTGGGCATCGTTAGGCAGAGCTGCGTTGCCCCAGCCATGGTGGACATTACACCGAAACTCAACGTTTCGATATCTTCATGAATAAAAACACCCTCGTCGATCCCTTTTTGCAGCACCTGTTTGATTGCACGATAGGCTGCATCTGTGATCTCTCTCAATGTGGCCAATGCTTCGGATTCACTGGAAAGGGTTCTGGCATACTCTTCGAGCGCGCGGAGTAACGGACTTTCACAATCTCTTCCGAATAAATCAGCCATTTCAAGCAACTGCCGGCTGGGAGATTTGGATTGCTCGGCCAGATGAAGCCACTTTTGTGACATTTGTTCCGAATGCTGGGTAAGCAGTTGGAGAAAGAGCACTTCTTTGTTTTTAAAATGATGATACAAATTGCCTTTACTCATCTGTGTCAAGACACATAAGTCGTCCATTGTGGCCCGATCGTAACCTTTTTCTATAAATAACAACTTGGCCTGGTTTAAAATAATCGTTTTTGCTTCTTCTGCCGGCAATCGCCTTCTGCTCATAAGCTCCTCCAGGGAACCTTACAAACGGTTCCTCTTCTGTTTGAAAAATTGAAAAGCGCTGTACGAGATAACGATAGCAAAAATCCCAAAGAATGCAAACCTCATATCCAACGTGTGGCGGTAAACCATACTTTGCAGCCCCATGTTATTCAAAGCCGATGATCCATATCCCCAAACAGATGTATTGAAAATGTTCGTGGCAAAATGAATCCCGATGGGAGCGGCCAGCCCATTGGTCTGATAAGCAACGATTCCCAAAAAGAATGCTCCTTGCAGGTAATACAGCGGACCAAAAATTCCGTAGTTTAGCATTTCGGGGTTCAGTCCGTGGACCAGGGCAAATATCAGGGAAGTGAGGAAGATCGACCAGAATACACCGCCTCTTAATGCTCGGAACATCCGGTACATATACCCTCTGAACAAAATCTCTTCTGCAGCACTTTGAATCAAAATCAAAGGTGCAGTAACAAGGAGTACCCCTAACCACGGAAGCGGATTGAACTGAAGCGTAAAGGCTTGAGGATGCACGGCGATATCGACAAGTAAATACAGGATAAGTGCCGATAGGTACAGTGAAAAATAAGTCGCAAATTTTCGGTAATGGGGCCTTTTACCTTCAAACAAAAATGCTCTAAACCGAATGCCGTAAAAATATCTCGTAACGATGTAGACTCCGAGAATCAGGAAAACAAAGGACAAATAGAGCGTGATCAAACTAGGTAATCCTGAGCGAGCAGCGGGAATCAAAGCATGAATTAGATGTACCCCTAATAAAGCGCCTCCTTGCCAAATAATAAAAATGACGATAAACCCCGCGAAAGATTTGAAGCTGAATGGTATCGGCGGTTCGAGCCCATAATTTTTTTCCATGACATGCACCCCGTTCTTATCGCATATACCGACTATTTAGTCGGTAACTACAATATACGTATCCAATACAGATCTGTCAACACAATGACAACACCCATAAACCAGTATCAAAAAGTATCCTACCTTACAAAAATGATCGGATCCTACAAAAAAGTGCGTACTATTCAGGCGTAGGGGAAGCTGATAACTTAATATAAAGAACGATCGATCCAGATTTCGCTGAGCGATACGGTCGTTATAAAAAATCAAAGGTGAGGTGCGAAGATATGCAGGAATATCAACTTACTTTGAAAGATAAACGAATTGTATGGGGGAAGGCTATCGATATTGAGTCTCTTATTGGCAAGTATCCAAGCGACTCCATCAGACAGGGCGTGAACGATGCCTTGGATTGGAATTTGCCTGCCGGTATATATCGGGCAAAAGAGGTCGTTAGGGAGCTCGATAAGATGCTCGAGGCGATACTGGTTCAGCTTGGCGAACCGGTGAACGGCGATCCGGCTGTGCTCTTGGACAGTCTTCAAGCCAATTTGTCGATTTCCGGACGCTTGTCATCTTTGCCGCTGGGGCCATTGGCTCTTCAGGATAAAGCCGGCGCCGAGATTACGGCTCAGGCGCAGCGCATCGGCGAGCAATTGGTGAGCTGGGCCCGTGAAATGAATTCCGAGAAAAAGGGGCTCGACAAGTATGGGACGGAAACGCTTGGAAAGTTGGAATTTCGAAGCCACTGCTACGGTCATCTCCTGACCCCGGAAGCCGTTGCTCAGGTATGGGGACCCTTTGGCGGCCCAAGGATCATGCAGATTTATAATGAATACCTGCACCAATTCGTTCTGCTGCGGGATGCCTTGCTTCCGTTCGCCAATTGGGAAGAAGTTCCGTTTGAAGTCGAGGAACATACGGGGTTCAAAGGACTCCGTTTTCTGGAGCCGGTCCGGGAGATTTTTTTGACGCAATTGCTCGGGAAGAAGTTGACTCACAAATCGATTGTTCAATATGCGCAAAGTGTCGTCAGCTCCGGTCTGATTAACACCGGTTACGGCTTCCAATATCGTTTGGGAACCGTCCTGCCGGCGGGTTTGGGAGAGTCGGCAAGGACTGCTGCGCGGTATTTGTTGAAGTGGCATCCGGTACAAACTATAGCGGCACATGAAGCACAAGATGGGGCTGCGGTTTCCTTCGATTATGAGTACGAAGATTATTATGCCGCGCCCCGTAACGAGGCGGGAGCAGGTAAACCAGGAGACAAAGAAACGCTTCTTGTTTCGGGGGAGCATTACGATGAACCATCCATCGCCCGGTTGCTGCCAAATGCCGAAACCGGTCGATCCATCCTGCGTTTCGGTTTGGAAATGGAAGGCCGCGAGTTTACGGTAGATCTCGGTCAGCTTTTTAGAGGACACCGGTTCTTATATCGTCCGTATGGAAACGACAATGCCGGTGCTGCAGCTGCGAAGCGAGACTCCCTCAGCTTGCACCTTGCGGCAGACATTCTCGCGCATTCCGGATTGGTGACGAATACCGATGGCATTCATTTCATTCCAACCGGCGGGAATGAACTCGTGGTATGGGCGTTGCTGGGTAAACTGTATCCCGAAAATGTGGTTTTATTGGACAAAGGGGATAAGGAGGAGCTGGAGGCGGCTTATGTATCCGGCAAGGGGTTCGGAACGCAATTTTTAGTGCTGTAAGTCTTTAAACCAAACTAGATACACGGTCCGTCCGGATAAGAGCAGGAGGAAGGAATATGAGGTTAAGAGGTACCCACCCTAGGTACCTCTTTAATTTTTTGAAGTGTCTCCTAAGGCATGCTGTGGGTCGGTGTAGGATACTTCATCAGGATAACTCTCGATATAGGTGGTGCCAAAATCGCATAACATCGTGAGCATGGGAGCCAATTGTTCGCCCAACTCGGACAAGCCATATTCCACTTTCGGGGGCGAAACCGGGTAAACCTTGCGAATAATGAGTCCGTCGCTTTCCAGCATTCTTAGCTGCATCGTAAGCATACGTTGGGTCGCGTCAGGAAGGAGCCGCTGTAGCTGATTAAACCTTACCGGGCCTTTTGCTAAATGGTTTAATATAGATATTTTCCATTTCCCGCTGACTAAGCCTAGTATAATTTCCGAGGTACAGCGATATGTTTTGTCTCTAAAGGTAATCATCTGCCGACACATCCTTTACAGAAGAATGAAGCAAAAACCATGGGTTTCAAATTAAGCCGAACACAATCAAAGATGGATTAATCCATATATTAAGATTAACTAGGCTCCCATGTCAACGACTGCCGGGAACAATTCGTATATCTGCTCTAAACTTGCTCCAAAAGCGGGTGCGGAAGGGATTACTACATGCATATGACGTCTAGTAAATCTCGAGACTTTTGCTTTTCATAACCGGGCGATACAGGGTCCTTTCTCAAACAGTTGTTGACATTGAGAATCATTATCATTTATTATGTTTACTAGTGAACAAAATAATGATGATTGGAGGAAGCAAGGGAACCTATTCGATGAAACTGATAGGGATCTGATCGGTAGTTTTTATAAGAGTACGGGTTAACAACGCATATGAAAAGGAGTGGCGATGAAATGACAGTGAGCCTGCGCATTGAACAATTGAAAGCGGCAGTAGAAGGGAAAGAAATCTTGAAAGGTCTGAGCCTTACGGTAAACGGCGGAGAGATTCATGTCGTGATGGGACCGAACGGAACAGGAAAGAGTACACTCGCCTCCGCTTTGATGGGGCATCCCAAGTACGAAGTGACGGAGGGGACGGTTACACTGAACGGAGAAGATCTGCTGGAGATGGAAGTGGATGAAAGGGCACGGGCCGGATTGTTTCTGGCTATGCAATATCCGAGTGAGATCACCGGGGTGACGAATTCCGATTTCATGCGCAGTGCGATCCATGCAAAGCGTGAAGAAGGCCAGGAAATTTCGCTCATCAAATTTGTACGCATGATGGAAGCAAGCATGCAGACGCTGGAGATGAACCCGGAATTTATGCATCGTTACTTGAACGAGGGCTTTTCCGGAGGGGAGAAAAAGCGAAATGAAATTTTGCAAATGATGATGCTTGAGCCGTCTGTGGTCATTCTGGATGAAATCGACTCCGGTCTCGATATTGATGCGCTGCGTATCGTTGCTGAAGGGGTCAATGCTTTGCGCAGTGCAGACCGCGGGTTTTTAATTATTACGCACTATCAGCGACTGCTTAATTATATCAAGCCGGACTTCGTACATGTCATGATGCAGGGAACCATCGTAAAGTCTGGAGGGCCGGAATTAGCGGAGCGGTTGGAAGCGGAAGGATATGAATGGATCAAAGAAGAGCTGGGGATTGCAGAGGAAGCTGCGGCGCCGGACGAAGAAGAGTCGTTTCAAATTCCGATGCAAACCAAGTCACCGCGTATCTGAAAGGGGAGAGACGAAACATGACTATGAACCGTGCAGAGAACCGGATATCCGGGCAGCTTCAATATGAAGCGGAACCGGAATGGCTGTCCATATTGAGGGAGAGAGCCATGAATGCCGTTAGCATCTTGCAACTGCCCAAGCTGGAAAAGACGAATCTGCAGCGCTGGCCTTTACGGCAGCAAGGCATTTGCCGTAAGCCGGAGCCGATGATGTCGCTCGACGAATTGCCGCAATCTCTCAAGAAATGGGTGTACTCTGACGATGTGCTGGTGCAGCGGAATTCGGGCCCATTAATCAAGCACCTGACAGAAGGACTGCAGAAGCAGGGAGTTATTCTGACCGATTTGGAAACAGCAGCTCGGCAGTATCCGGAACTTGTAAAGCCTTATTTCATGCAAGCGGTACAGGCTGAAGAGAACCTGCTTACCGCGCAGCATGCCGCGCACTGGAGCGGCGGAGCCTTTATTTACGTTCCGGCGGGGGTTCATATAGAGACCCCGCTTCAGACGCTTTTTTATGTAGACGAATCCGATACGCTCTTTATGCCGCATGTTTTAGTGGTAGCCGAGGAGCGCAGCTCCGTAACGCTGGTGGAACATACAATGTCCTCGTCAGATAAGTGCGAGACGGTGAATCAAGCCGTTATGGAAATATTCGTGGGCGAAGGGGCAGCAGTCAATGTCGTGTCCTTGCACCAACTGGAAAGCGACTCGATCGACCTGACTTACCGGCGCGCAATCGTTGAGCAAGACGGAAGAATGAACTGGTTGATTGGCGAAATGAATTGGGGCAAGTCGATGAGCGATACGGCATCCATCCTTAAAGGCGAAGGGGCCGGTTCGGATCTAAAGTCCATCTTGGTGGGATCCGGACGTCAGACCATGAATATTACAGCCCGGACGATCCATATCGGTAAGAATTCGCCAAGCGATATGGTAATCCGAGCGGTGATGAGAGAGCAGTCAACCGCCATATTGAACGGAATCACCAAAATTGAGAAGGGAGCAAGCGGGGCGAACGGACAGCAGACCGAAAAAGTAATGATGCTGCATCCTCATGCACGCGGCGATGCCAATCCGATCCTGTTGATTGATGAAGACGATGTGAAAGCCGGACACGCCGCCAGCGTCGGTCAAGTCAATCCGGAACAGCTGTATTACATGATGTCCAGAGGAATTAGCCGCGTAGAGGCCGAGCGGCTTATCGTGTATGGTTTCCTCGCTCCCGTTGTGGACGAAGTACCGCTGGAAGGTATAGCCGCTCAGATGCAAGCGCTCGTGGAACAAAAGCTGGGGCAAATTAGGAAATCCGATCAAGCAAGCCTATCTGAATAAGGAGGATGACCATATATGGCCAAGGAATTGGTGGAGCTGGGAGACTATCAGTATGGCTTCAAAGATGCGCATCAAGCGGTGTTTCAATCCGGCAAAGGACTGACTCGTGAGATTGTTGCCACCATATCGGAGATGAAGGGGGAACCCGGCTGGATGCTCGACTTCCGACTGAAGTCGCTGGAATTGTTCCAGAGTATGCCGATGCCTGCTTGGGGCGGCGATCTGCGAGAGCTGGATTTTAATGATATCCAATATTATGTCAAGCCTTCCGAGAAGCAGGGGAAAACCTGGGAGGAAGTGCCGATTGAAATTAAGCAAACCTTTGACAAGCTCGGTATACCGGAAGCGGAACAGAAGTTTCTTGCCGGCGTGTCGGCCCAGTATGAATCCGAAGTCGTCTATCACAGCATTCAAAAGGAGC
Source organism: Paenibacillus sp. GbtcB18 (assembly GCF_019091125.1). Classification (NCBI taxonomy): domain Bacteria; kingdom Bacillati; phylum Bacillota; class Bacilli; order Caryophanales; family Paenibacillaceae; genus Paenibacillus; species Paenibacillus sp. GbtcB18. The sequence goes on along the minus strand of NZ_JAGXJX010000017.1, from coordinate 40,417 downwards.
TGGAGGAGCAAGGGGTCATATTCACAGACACGGATACGGCGCTGCGCGAACATCCCGAGCTGCTGCGCCAATATTTTGGCACCATTATTCCGCCAAGCGATAACAAATTTGCCGCACTTAACAGCGCGGTTTGGTCAGGAGGAAGCTTTGTCTATGTGCCCAAAGGGATAAAATGCGAGGTCCCTTTGCAAGCTTACTTCCGCATCAATTCGGAGAACATGGGACAATTCGAAAGGACGCTTATTATTACGGATGAAGACAGCTTTGTACATTATGTAGAAGGCTGCACGGCTCCGATTTACAGCACGAACTCGCTGCATAGTGCCGTTGTGGAAATCATCTGTAAGAGAAATTCCCGCGCGCGGTATACAACCATTCAAAATTGGGCGCCCAATATTTACAACATGGTGACAAAGCGGGCGGTTGCCGAAGAAAACGCGACTATGGAATGGGTGGACGGCAATATCGGCTCCAAGCTGACGATGAAATACCCTTCCGTATTGTTAAAAGGACGCGGAGCCAAGGGCAGTGTGCTCTCGATTGCGGTCGCCGGCAAAGGGCAGCATCAAGATGCCGGGGCCAAAATGATTCACCTGGCTCCGGATACGACATCGACCATCATATCGAAGTCGATCAGCAAGCACGGTGGTAAGGTCACGTACCGCGGCCTGGCTTCTTTTGGACGCAATGCTTCCGGGGCTAAGTCAAACATCAAATGCGATACACTCATTCTCGATAACGAGTCCACGTCAGATACGATCCCCTATAATGAGATCATGAACGATAATGTCACGCTGGAACACGAGGCGACCGTCTCCAAGGTATCCGAGGATCAGCTCTTCTACTTGATGAGCCGCGGCTTGTCTGAAGACGAAGCGACCCAGATGATCGTGATGGGCTTCATCGAGCCGTTCACGAAAGAACTGCCCATGGAATATGCGGTTGAAATGAACAGACTCATCAAGCTGGAGATGGAAGGCAGCATCGGATAACGGCTGCAAGGACGCAGCGGTCGAGAAAAGCGTATAGAGAGTAAGATCAAGCAGGTTACCGGGCCAAACAAATAAGTTGTGCGATGCGGCAGTGGCGATCTTGGCAACCACCGCGGACCACCCATGGCGTTACCGTTGTAGTGCTTCTAAACAAAGCTTGGAATGAAATTGCGGCCGAGGCGTCTGAATAGTTATTTTGTTAACAAGTAAATAATATCATTGAACGGACGGTAACACCTGCTATGGAAAACACGAATTTAACCAACACGGAAGAGCAGCAAACACAGAAGCCCGTGAAGCTCGTACCCATAATTATTGCGATTTTCATGGGAAATTTCCTCTCGCTGTTGAACAGCAATACGATTAATATTGCCTTACCGGTTTTGCAAAAAGAGTTTGCTTCCGACCTGAGCGTCGTGCAGTGGGCATTGACAGGCTTTATGTTGGCGCTTGGCACTTTCGCGCCTACTGCCGGCTATTTCGGTGAACGCTTCAGTTACAAGCGATTGTATATGTTCGCCTTGCTCGGCATGACGGTCGCCTCCGTGCTGTGCGCCTTGTCTTGGAACGCGCCGATGCTGATCGCATTCCGCATTATTCAGGGTGCATTCTGCGGTATTATAGTGCCCGCGTCGATGACCATGATATTCCAGACCATACCGCGACACCAACAGTCTGCCGCCATGAGCATCTGGATTGCCGCTTCGATCGTGGCGCCGGCTATCGGACCGAGTTTTGCAGGGTGGCTTATCCAGCACGGATCCTGGAAATGGCTCTTCTGGACCAATGTGCCACTCGGGCTGCTTGCCATCGTTTTTGCCTTTTTCTTCATTCCGTATTATCGTCTGAAAGTACCGAAGGGATTCGATTTGTGGGGGCTATTGACGGTCATCGCCGCAAGCTCACTGCTGCTGATCACGTTGTCGCAAGGGGCCGGTTGGGGATGGGGATCGGTCAGTACGCTCATTTGTCTGGGAAGCGGGCTATTGGCACTGGCGCTCTTTCTTTGGCGCGAGCTGTCCATCGAGTCTCCGCTCCTGCAGCTCAAAGTGTTTCTAAACCGACGCTTCACGTCGACGCTCCTATTACTGTGTATCGTGATGATCAACTTTTTTTCGGGCATGCTCCTCGTTCCCGTCTTCCTGCAAAATGTTCAAGGGCATTCGCCGCTTGATACGGGGATCATTTTATTACCGTCTACGCTAGCCATGGCCATTATGTCCTTGATAGTCGGTAGGCTGTACAAAGTGGTTGGCCCCAAGCCGCTATTGTTTGTTGGCGTACTGTTGATGATCGCAGGAAATCTGCCGCTGGCTTGGCTTCAAATCGACAGCTCATCTGCTTATACGCTCTTGTGGATGACGATCCGCAGTATAGGTCTGGCTCTAGTGCTAATGCCGGCGACGACTGCCGGGATGGAGGAGATTTCCCGCGAGTACATCGGCCATGCCTCCTCCATTCAGAACTGGTTGCGCAATGTATTCGTATCATTCGGTGTGGCACTGTTCACCACGCTGCTATCTTCACGCACGGCAGATCACGCCGCTAGGCTGACGAATGAGGACGCCGGACCGCAGTTAGCCCACCTGTCCACAACGATGGGCATCAACGATTTGAACCTTTTAACCACGCTTATTGTCGTTCTGGCTCTGCCGTTTGTTTTTGCAATTCCCTCTAAACGGAAGAAGGAGCGGGCAATGGACGGCGCTTTGAGCGATCCCGTGCGTTAACCATCTCTTATCTTCAGTAGAATACGATACTCCTCCGGCGCCGGAATATGATATATTTGTTTCTAGGTTAACAATAATCCGCGTTAATGAGGTGCAAGAGGATGAATTCACTGGAGATAATCAAACGGATGGTTTATGATCAGGTCCTTAATTATGTGCATCTGAGCGAGCAAATGATCGAATCAGAGCAAGGCAATATCTTTCACTATGCAAAGGAGCTGCAATTGCCGTCGATTCCGCGTCATTTGACAAGCGTGCACGTGATTGACTGCATCGGCAACAACAAGCAAATCAACAATACGGCGCTTGCCGAGAAGATGAACTTGTCCAAGGCTAACATTACGAAAATTAGCACGAGGCTGCTGGAGGAAGGATTAATAAAGCGAAGTCAACTGAACGACAATAAGAAGGAAATCTACTTCAGTCTGACGGCGAAGGGCAGACAGATTTTTGAACTTCATGAACGGCTTCACAAACTGGAGGAAGAGAGGTTTATGCAATTACTCGAACCGTTTGCGGAAGCGGAGTTACACGTTATTCTGAAATTTCTGCAGAACGTATCCTCGCATTGGGCTAAAAAAGTGACGGAGTAGGTGAACGGCTGCGGGAGCCGTGGAGAGTGATCTACGTGACAGGCTATTTCGAAAAAGAATGCGGATGACAAGAATTTATACGCTATCAACGGGGGTTCCGCGTATAAATAACATGAACACAATAGCGGCAAGATTAAGAATAGAGGGTCCGTCTGCGTAAAGTAGACGGACCCTTTAGACATCCGGAGAAGGTAACTCAGATCGAGGGATTTGCGGTGCAAACGAACTATGCCGCTTGTGCCCTCGAGCAAGTTCGGCGGGGACATGTCTCCTACAGGGCCGGAGGCGAAGTGGCGTTGAGCGGGCATGGTTATTTAAAGCGGCCATAATGCTTCCCGTAAGACAAAATCTTATCATATAAGTACTTATTTTTTAATGCTTTAAGCGGGTATATTTGCGGCCGCGTGTTCACTTCCAGAATCCAAGGTTTCCCTTTTGAATCGAGAGCCACATCCAAGCCGAGCTCCTGGAATCCTTTGTGATGGCGGTCAAAGTTTTTGCCAACGGCAACGCCAAGTTTTTTGAGTTTCGACTCCAGCTGTGGGGTGAAGGTGGAGCTGAAATCGGTACCGTTCATCGTCTCGCTGAATGTTCTGACGGTGCCGCCTTGACTATAATTGGTGGTTACTTTGCCGGGGTTGCCGATTTTGGTGAGTAGGGCGGTGCTGACCCAATTTCCCTGTCTGGTTTTCTGGACCATAACCCGGATATCGAACGGCTTGCCATTGCTTTTGGCTAAGCGAATTCCTTTTTGCAAGAGATAAGATCTGCCCCCTGCAAAGCGATTCAGATCACGATACAATTGATTTGTAGTTGAGTACGACGTTTTGGTACCATTCATCTGGCTCAGGTAGCCCCTGTCTGTTTTGCGGATACGGATAATGTTTGTTCCGCCTGATCCATGGGTCGGCTTAAAGAAGACGCTGCTATAGTTGTCCAGCATAGCGGACAGATTTTTTTTGTTAAACAGTAATGTGTGCGGTACGTATTTTCGAAAATAGGAATCTTTAAGCAACCATTGAGTTTTCTTCCACTTACTCTGCATGGTGCTGCTTTTATAGTTCATTGGTAAGGGACTCACCTCTTGTTTTTTGTATAGCATATGCCGAAAAGTAGAGCGAGTCTCCATGATGGCCTTGAACTACGATATGAGCCTGCGACCATTTTCGTCTAAAACAATAAGATGGTGCCTCATCTCCTTCCAAATGTATTTCTACGCGCTTAAAGATAAATACCAATGAGAGGATCTATGAGCACCGCGTATTCGTGTCAGCCAAATTAAAAAGCTGGCGGAGTCACCGAAAAAAGTATGGCAGCATGTTCGTTAAAATTGTTTTCCCATTTGTGCTTCATTTGTGCCGGTATTTTTACACTATCGCCAGGTTCCAATACGTATTCTTCATCGTCTAAAAACACTTTAATTTTTCCCTCCAATACAAAAGCAACTTCTTCTCCTTTATGTTCCATCTGTTTCTCGGATGAAGCGGTGTTAGGTGGCAAATTCATAATTGCTGTTGCCAGGTTTCCGGTACAATCAGGCGAAACCAGCTCATAAGAGATGTTATCCATGACCATTTTCTTTCGGTTATTGGATCTAACCACCAAATCATCCGTGTTTGTTTCTTCCATGAAAAAACTAAAGGTAGGAACTTCTAAAGTTTTCGCTAAAACCTTAAGGGTCTGAATAGAAGGGTTTGCTAAGCCGCGTTCGATTTGGCTCAACATGGAAGGCGTTATTTCAGCTAACTTTGCTAGTTCTCTAATGCTAAAGTCTTTAGCTTTTCTATATTTTTCAACTTTTTTACCGATATCTATATTCTCCATTCCAATGCCCCCTTGATCATCAGTCATTAAATCTAATTAAACAATATTAAATATAACTTAACATTCAAAGTCATTCGTGTTAAACTGTACTTAACATTAATAAATTACATTTTACTTGGTTTTGATGACGATAATCAAGTCAATAAGGAGGATGGATCAAGTGAAAAAGTTTGAATTCAGCGAGCTGCCTTTTCTAAACCAACTCATCTCCACGAAGGAACTATTGTGGTTAAATCCTAAACTTGAAAAGTTTGAAACCGGTATCACAAAATCCCCCCTTACCCAAGAGGATGTTAGGGATGCGGAGGAAAGGTTGAAACGTTTTGCTCCGTATATTGCCAAGGTTTTCCCGGAAACAAAACCGATGAATGGAATAATAGAATCGCCTTTAAAGAGAATTCCATCCATGAAACAAGCCTTAGAGCAAAATTATCAGCAGCCTATATTAGGTGAATTATTGCTTAAGTGTGATAGTCACCTTCCTATATCGGGGTCTATAAAAGCAAGAGGCGGGATTTATGAAGTTCTCAAACATGCGGAAGAATTAGCTCTTCAACATCAATTACTGACGATTCAAGATGACTATTCCATTTTAGATAGTAATCGGTTTCGAACATTCTTCTCCCAATACTCAATCGCAGTAGGCTCGACTGGAAATTTAGGACTTAGTATAGGCATAATGAGTGCGAAGTTAGGCTTTAATGTGACCGTTCATATGTCGGCTGATGCAAAACAATGGAAAAAAGACTTGCTCCGAAACAAAAATGTGAATGTAATTGAGTATGAATCGGATTATAGTAAAGCAGTAGAGGAAGGCCGGCTCCAAGCAGATAGGGACCCTTCCTGTTATTTTGTAGATGATGAAAATTCTCATGATCTGTTTTTAGGATACGCAGTAGCCGCATCTCGATTAAAAAAACAATTAGAAGAGTTAGACATCACAATTGATGAGGATCATCCTTTGTTTGTTTACCTTCCATGTGGAGTAGGTGGCGGTCCTGGCGGTATAGCTTTCGGTTTGAAGCTATTGTATCAAGATCATGTTCACTGTTTCTTTGCAGAACCTACCCATTCTCCATGTATGTTACTTGGTTTAATGACCGGACTTCACGATAAAATTTCCGTACAAGATATTGGGCTTGATAATGTAACGGATGCTGACGGACTTGCTGTTGGAAGACCATCCGGATTTGTGGGTAAAACCATAGAACCGTTTCTGAGTGGTAATTATACGGTTAGCGATGAACACTTGTATACGTTATTAAAGGAACTAGTGGATATGGAGGGAATTCATTTAGAGCCTTCAGCACTGGCAGGTATGATAGGACCCATTAAATTAAGTCAAGAAGGAACCGATTATTTACGCAAGCATAATTTAACGGAAAAAATGAGTAAGGGCGCTCACATTATTTGGGGGACTGGCGGTAATATGGTTCCTGAAGATATGAGGAGGCACTATTATCAAAAAGGATTGAATTTAACACGAACAAAAAAGAACCCCTAATTGCGGGGTTCTTTTTTTGTTTAGTACATATACATTCAGTGCAAGAAGCCTGACCGCAAACTTTGGTTATATAATGTTCCTTGAAATACACAATTCCCAGATGTTACATTTTAATAGGACCGTATAGTTACTACTAAAAATGGAAAGAAGGCTGACGACATGGGAATGCGTGGATATTACTTTGCTTTGGATGACAATCTGGTGCAGCAAATCGCGGCAGGCGACCTTGCATTGAAGAGTTTGAAAATAGACAAGTATCCCGGACTGGACATTGATAGATCCTGGGAGGGGATCCACTACTTGCTTTGTGGAGATATTTCCGATGGAGAGCCCCCTCTTGGCTATGTTGTTCCTTTGACGTCAGACAAAGGCATCGATTTCGGCTCATTCGGGGCGTTTTCCTTACGCGCCCAGCAAGTTGCAGAAGCGGTTCAGGCTATGTCTGAGCTGGATGAAGCGCAGCTCCGCTTGCGGTATGACTTCCCGGCCATGGTCAAGGAAGAGGTGTATCCTCTTGAGGCAGGCACTGTTTCAGACGAGGATGAGGACGCGTTCTTTGCCTACATGCTTCAGCATTTCAACGAAATCCGGCGTTTCTACAGCCAAACTGCAGCCGAGGGCAAAGGTCTCATCTTCTATATTTTCTAGTTCCAATAATTGATCATGCATGCGGCAAAAAAATCATTACATAGGCTCAGGGGATTCCTCGCCTAACTTCATATGGCGGACATAAGAAACGACCCCGAGCTTAAATAAAGTTCGAGGTCTTGAAACTAATGGAGGCTTCATTTTAATCGTAGTTAGGGGAGTGCATAAGCATATGAAAAGTATGGAGCACAATAAAAACATTTGGGAAGAGAAAGTAAAGCAGCAAAACCGTTGGACCGTTCCTGTATCCAGCGAAGACATTCAACAGGCGAAAGCAGGTAATTGGAGCATAGTGGTAACCTCAGTAAAACCTGTACCAAAAGCATGGTTTCCTGAGCTTCCTGGAAAAAAAGTGCTGTGCCTTGCTTCTGGCGGCGGACAGCAAGGACCGATACTCGCGGCAGCTGGTGCCGATGTAACCGTATTGGATTTTTCGGAATCGCAGTTGGAGCAGGACGCACTGGTTGCGAGACGCGATGAATTATCGATCCGGACCGTTCTCGGCTCGATGACAGATTTGAGTATGTTTGCCGCGAACAGCTTTGACTTAATTGTACACCCGGTATCCAATTTGTATGTGCCTGAAATTCAGCCGGTCTGGCAAGAAGCGTTTCGTGTGCTGAAGCCCGGAGGCAGCCTAATCAGCGGATTTATGAATCCCGTATTTTATTTATTTGATTGGGACCTTCAGGAAGAAGGGGTCCTTCAAGTGAAACATTCCATCCCTTATAGGGAACTTGATTATTCAACAGAAGAAGAGATTGCCAAGAATGGAATACCGCTTGAATTCGGCCACACGTTGGAGCAGCAATTGCAAGGCCAAATCGATGCCGGCTTTCTCATTGCCGGGTTTTATGAAGATACCTTCGGAGGAGAAAAACTATTAGATCGTTATACAAATAGCTTTATTGCAACACGGGCCGTAAAACCAAATTTATAAGATCTTGATGGGATCGAATTCTCTTCTATGGATCCTTTTTTTGTAAAATGAAGCCGAAGCCCAACACAAAAGGGCACAAATCTTAAATAGGAGTGATTAACATGCGGCAACTCAATCACATTCGAAAGGAACATTATGACATGAACAAAGAAAAGAGGATTTTCACGAATGCATACTATGAATATAGGGATTCTCGCGCACGTAGACGCCGGGAAGACGAGTTTGACTGAGCGTATTTTGTTCGATACGCATGTCATCAACGAGCTGGGAAAGGTCGACCAAGGAAATACCCAGACAGATGCAATGGAATTGGAACGAAAAAGAGGCATCACGATCAAGGCGTCCGTCGTTTCTTTTGTCGCCCATGGTTTGAAGATCAATTTAATCGACACGCCGGGCCATGCGGATTTTATCGCGGAAGTGCAGCGATCTCTGAGCGTATTAGACGGCGTCATACTGGTTGTTTCGGCGGTGGAAGGTGTACAAGCGCAAACCAAAATACTGTTTTCCGTCTTGAATAAAATGGGACTTCCCACGATTCTATTCGTGAACAAAATAGATCTCACCGGCGCACAATTCGATTCCACGATCGTGCGGATCCGCGACAAACTGACGCCGAACGCTATTCCCCTTTGCCGAGTTGAACATGCAGGAACGAAGATGGCGTCTGTTGCCGAACACCGTTTTGACTGGAATACGGATCCGGCTTTTCTGGAACAATGCATCGAACTCGTGGCAGAGTATGACGAACAATTGTTGGAGTCTTACGTTAACGGCGAAGGTATATCCGAAGAGCAAGTGAAAGAAAAATTCGGTAAGCAAGTAAAGCAAGCGAATGTATATCCGGTTTATTTCGGTTCCGCCGTGACGGGAGAGGGCGTACCCCATTTGCTCGCCGGTGTGACCGAATGGTTTCCGGTGAACGAGCAGGCGGAGAAAGAGCCGTTGTCGGGTGTCGTCTTCAAGCTCGAGAAGGAGCCGTCCGGCGAAAAGGCAGCTTATGTCAGACTGTTCTCCGGCAGCATGAACATTAGGGAACAAGTGAAGCTGCAGCGAAAAAACAAGCAGGATGAATATGAAACGCGCATCTGCAAAATCAAAAAACTGCATGCCCTAATAAACGGAAAGTCAGTTCCCGCTGCCAAAGTAACCTCCGGAGATTTGGGCAAAGTATGGGGACTGGAGAACGTGCAGATCGGGGATGTCGTCGGCGAGCGGTCCGATTTGATCAAGCACTTCAGCTTCGCCGTTCCGCAAATGGAGACGCGAATCGAACCGGTAGAACCAAACAAAGCGCATCTGCTGTACCAGGCGCTTATTGGCATGTCGGAGGAAGACCCGTTAATCCAAGTGGTGAAAGATGATTCTCATCAAGACCTGTATATCCGTATTTTCGGCGAAGTGCAAAAAGAAGTAATTGAGACGGCCTTGCGGGAGGATTATGAATTAGATGTCCGGTTCTCGGAGACAAGGACCATCTGCCTGGAAAAACCGGCAGGCACGGGGCAGGCGTTGGAGATTATCATGGAGGGCCATAATCCTTTTTTTGCGACTGTCGGACTAAAAGTCGAGCCCGGCTTGCCCGGAAGCGGGATCGACTACCGCCTGGAAGTCGAGTTGGGCTCGCTGCCGCTTGCCTTCCATAAAGCCATTGAGGAGACGGTTTGTGCCACGTTGAAACAAGGCTTGTACGGCTGGGAAGTCACCGATATTGTCGTCTCCTTGACCCAAACCGGTTATTTCAGCCCGGTATCGGCAGCGGGCGATTTTAGAAAGCTGGTACCCCTAGTATTGATGGAGGCGCTGGCGCAAGCGGGTACCGATGTATATGAGCCTATTCATGCGTTCGAGTTAACGGTGCCCGCCGCGATATTGAGCAAAGCGGTATTCAAACTATCCGCCGTACGAGCGGTTGTACACGAAACGGCTATGCATAACGACACGTTTTATCTAACAGGCACCATTCCCGTAGCCGCCACTGAAGGCTTTAAGAGAAGCTTGCATACATTTACCCATGGTGAAGGGGTCATGCTGGTCGAGCCGGCCGGATTCATCCGGATGAACGGCGACTTGCCGACAAGGGAGCGAACCGATTACAATCCGTTGAATCGGAACGAATATTTGCTTCATGTTCTGCGCGCTTATTGAGGCCGTGTGCGTTCACGTACAGAATTTGCAACCCGAGTGCAGCTAAATGCTCCACTCGGGTTGTTTGTCGTGCGCCCGGCATGGGCGATAGTTCTAAGGTGTAAGTTTCGAACGGGTGATACCGCAAGATCGGATTACAAAATTGTAAGGTAGATGTAAGGCAAATCGATCACTAAGGCCAGCCCGGCAGGATAAGATTGGAACAAATAGATTTTTTTAAAAGGAGCATCGAGATGAAGCTGTTTGAACTGCTGCTTTTTTTGTCAAACATCGGCTTGTTTGCCTTAACAGCTCTATTAAAAAAAGGACGGCGTAGAGTTTCAGTATTCGTTGCAAGCGGGATCGCCTCACTTTTACTGGTCATTCATTGGATGGTGGAAGGATGCAGAGTTCAGCTATTTTTCGCATATTGCATAACGATCATTTTTTTAGCCATTTCAGGTTATAACTATTTCAAAAAAAACGGCCACAAAAAAATCCCACGATTCATGTTGGGTTCAGCTTATACCGCTATAGCGATCATGCTGATCGTAACAGCAGGTCTCATGTATGCTTTTCCTGTATTTAAACTTCCTGAACCGACAGGCGAATTTAAGGTAGGGACGCAAACTTTTCATTTCGTGGATCCAAAGAGGGAAGAGATTTTCGACAAAACCAGAGAGGGTAAGAGAGAATTGATGGTTCAGGTATGGTATCCGGCTCAAGCCGGCGCCGGCAAGTACGCTCCCTTTATTCCCGATACCCGGATTTTACGTTATATGGCCGCGAACTATGGCCTTCCCGGGTTTACACTTCAACACCTGAAGTACGTATCCAGTCATGCTTATTCGGGGGCCGAACTCTCTTCGGCACAGACTTCCTACCCGCTGATCCTTGCGAATCCCGGCTTCGGCTCTTCCAGGTTCCTTCACACGTCGCAAGCCGAAAATCTCGCGAGCCACGGGTATATCGTGGCAGTGATCGACCACACCTACAATACATTTGCAACCGAGTTTCCGGACGGTCGAATCACGACCAGCACAACCAACGACTTATTCTCGCCCGACCATGATTACCGGACGGAAAGCGGAAATCGCGATAAGTTGGGAAAAATTTTAACCGACGATGTGGCGTTTGCGCTGGACCAATTCGAGCTCATCCAAGCGGGGCAGATTCCAAGCCATCTAAAAGGGAGGATTGATCTCGGTCATGTCGGGGTGTTCGGTCATTCCATCGGCGGAGCGACGGCCTATGACGCTTCTTACGATCCGCGAATCGCGGCTGGAATAGACTTGGATGGAGGGCTTTATCGGCTGCGTGACAGAGAGGGTCTGCGAAAGCCGTTTTTGTTCATGAACTCGGAAAGCGAATTCGAAAGATTAAAGAAGGTGATGGATAACCACACCTACACGGAGGAAGAGCTTAAACGTATGGGCAATACAAGAGAGTGGATGGATCAAGTAACGGAAGACAAAAAGGTAGAGCTTGAACGGATGCGCGAAACGGTTGCTTCTGGGGGGCAATTCCTCTATGTCGACAATACGGAACATTTGAATTTTACCGACGTACAGTACATTTCTCCGATTTTCAAAATGCTGGGCGTTACAGGAAAGAATGGGCCCGAAAGAGCGAACTCCGTTATCAATGCCTATATGCTGGATTTCTTCGATATGTATCTGAAAAATCAAGGCGGAATCTTAATGAAAGGACCGGATAGCCGCTTTCCGGAGGTGAAATTCGTAACTAAGCTATTATAAATTGCGGAACAGGCTGCCGATTTTGATAGGCTCCCCTTCAGTAGACCGGTTTAATAATAAACCGCTGCTTGAAGGGGAGTTTTCCTTTGTCTAAGAAGAACGAAGCGGTTCAGGATTATCTCTCTGGTGAGTATTCGTCCTCGACGGCGATGCCGGCAGCTCTTAAATGCCCGTAGGCAACTATTCTGCTAAACTGAGATGAAACTTCATCTGCAGGAAGGGGTTTTTCGTATTTAATCCACCAAATTACAATCCCCATGAAAGCCGATCCGAGGTATTCGAGCAGCAATTCTTTGGATACCGCTAAAGGAGCATTTACCAGATCAGGATTCCACCCCTCGTTTAATTTATCTTTAATGATATTCTCCATTTTCACTTGAAACTGATGGATTCGATTCTCTTCAATTAACATGGAATGGTAAAAAGTCATATTAAGAGAAATATGTTCCAGTGCAGTTTGCATCACTGTCTCGAGTAGAGAAATACTGAAAGGATTCATGCTGATCGGACAAAGAACGACTGCATCCTTTAATTCGCTTAACAATTCATTCATACATGTATCTAATAAATCAGGCTTGTTTTGGTAGTGAAGATAGAAAGTGTTGCGATTGATCATAGCCTGATCGGCAATATCCTGAATCGTTATCGCTTCATATCCTTTTTCCTGAATAAGCTCATAAAACGCCTTTCGAATCGAGTGTTTCGTGCGAAGTATTCTTAGGTCGGTTTTCTTGTTCATTATTTTCTGTTCCCTTCAATTTATTTTAGAGCAGTTAAGCGACAAAATTTGTTGAGATGTCTGTTATCCTTCAAAACCAAAAATATTGAATATTGAGCGTGATATTACCCTCCATTATAATGAGCGATAGATAAATAAACAACACGACGTTCATTATTTATCTAATGACTATAAACTTTTAGGAGGATATACAAATGACAACAAAAAACCAAAATGAGCTTGTCCATAAGGCAATCGCTGTTCTGGAAAGTTTTGAGAGCGGCAATCCCGAAGCAATTACGGCTTACGTTCATCCCCAAAAATATATTCAGCACAACCAAGGCTTATCCGATGGTCGTGCGGCCATGCTTGGTGCACTTGGCCATTTAAAGGAAATTGGTACGAAGGTAAGTGTTAAGCGTGCTTTGGTCGACGGAGATTATGTGGCCCTTCATTCCGTATATGAGTTTTTTGGTTCCAAAATCATCATGGATATTTTCCGTTTTGAGAATGGACTGATCGTTGAACATTGGGACAATATGCAAGAGATGGTGGAAAAGACACCCAGCAATCATACGATGATTGACGGACCGGTCACGATAAAGGATATCGACAAGACGGATGCCAACAAAGAATTTGTCAAAAGCTATGTTGAGAACATCTTGCTTGGGAAGAACCCTGGCCTGCTTGCCGCTTATTTTGATGGGGATAACTACATTCAGCATAGTCCACATATAGCAGATGGCCTTACCGGTCTCCATGCTGCATTGCAGGCGCTGAAGAAGAAAAACATTGAATTTGAATATACTCATATCCATCAGGTGATTGGGCAAGGTGATTTTGTGCTTACAGTGAGTGAAGGTCTCTTCGATAATCAACCTACTGCTTTCTACGACATGTTCCGTGTGGAGAATGGAAAGATCGCCGAACATTGGGACGTCGTCGAGGCCATACTGCCGGCAGAAAAACGAAAGAATTCGAACAGCAGATTTTAAGTTTGGGGCAGCTGAATCGTAAGAAAGACAGTGCTTCCCGTAATTGAGGATCTTTCTCAAGATGCAGAGAGAACGATGTGAGTTAAGCGTAGAAATTGAAAGAGTTGGTCTTGACATAACTGTAAATGTAACGTATTACAAAGTTTAATTTTAACGCTTTCTTATGTTCAGCGCCTCAATCTGCCGCTTGGCGAACGCCGGTCGCTGATGCCGTGCGGATGGCGTCTATTAGCCTGTGCATCCGCACCGCTTTGGCGAAGTTAGGAAGCTCCACCTCGCTTCCAGCGAGCCGCTCCGCGAATAAAGCGTAGAGAAGGGCGACATTATATCCCGGTCCCGGCAGCGTATCCCGCGCGATGCATAGACATCCGGCGTTTCGATCGCCTCTGTATCCCCAGACGGTCGGACAATGCTAAACTTAAAAGTCGCGTAACAGCGGCTTTTTTTATTTTAACGAAATAAGTTCTTGTCAAAGTCAGTGACGAGAACTTATTTCGCTTTTCGTTGCGAGAGTAGTAAATTCATTCATAGGAAATTTTGATAAGAACGTCCTTGGATAGCTCACTTTTTTAGTCCGAAGTTATTAGTTGTATTTTTGATAAAATGATTCTCTTAGAAGGAGTATAGGTCTTGAAGTCGAAAAAAGTAACAGGATTAGAAAAGATAATGAAGTAATTTGGTAATTCAAAATAGAAGCTTTCGCGTTTTCATTGTATGATTCACGTATTATAAAAGTTAACAAGTTTTAATTCGAATTTCCGAGGGTGATTTCTATCAAAATTTCCATCGAAGTAATAGACCATACAGAAGAAGAGGAGATCCGCATCAGGTGTCACCAAGTAGACGACGAAATACATGAGCTCGTTAATAAAATAAAAACCGAAACGCTCATTGTACTTGGTTATCATGAGGATAAGATCAGCCGCATCAAACTTAGTGATATTTATTATTTTGAAGCTGTTGACGGAAAAGTTTTTGCGTATGGTAAGAACACCGTCCATGAGGTTAAACAAAAGCTTTATGAACTGGAGGAACTTTGCAAAGAGAAACATTGTTTTCGCGCCTCCAAATCGACCATTCTAAATATAGCTAAGATTTCCAGTATTCACCCGTCGATCAGCGGCCGTTTTCAAGCATTATTGGATAACGGGGAAAAGGTAGTCATATCACGGCAGTATGTGCCAATACTTAAGCATATGCTTGGATTATAAAAAGGGGGGAACTATATGAAGTATTCTAAGCTCATAAAAGAAATGATTAGAAATTTCTTACTTATATTTGCCTCCATCATTATAATTATCGCTATTTTGCGGCAAATCTATGCTCCTGATGCAAGTTTCGAATTAAAGACGATATTTACAATTATGGCTTTCTCTCTACTGGGTGCTTTGACCGGAATCATTTTATATACGCCGCATGCGATTAGCGAGAATAAAATGCGCATCCGAGTGATTTTACATTTCCTTTTTCTGGAAGCCTTATTAATTTCTCTGGCTTTCATATTGAATCTCGTATACAACACTTTCGGTACACTATTATTGGCTTTGGAAATTGCCGCAGTATACGCTATCGTTCGCCTACTGACGTATAAGAATGACAAAAAGGAAGCTCAAAAGATCAATGAAAGACTAAAAACATTTAAAAACGAGGTTTAGAAGATATACACAAACTGCTCCTAAATAAAGTCCTATTCGCAGCGTAAGTACACTTGATTGCGTTGTTTTTTACAACTTATTGGCTCTCAGCTACAGCTTATCGTATATACGTATACACCTGCTCGGCCATTTATTATGATGAACTCATAAAAAATTGGAGGAGGAGCAGAAAAGTCTTATGGAGATTTTAATCCTTGTTGTTACGTTGAGCTTTGAGCTGATAATTGCCGTTTATTCTATTATAACCAAGCAAAGCCGCAGCAAGATAAAGCGTTGGACGAGAATCGCAATGTTTATAGGATTCTTGATGCTGATTTTGGGGAAAGTTGTCGTATGGGAGCACACTTGGGGGCTTTTTGCAGGCTTGCTCTTTATATTAGCGTTCAAGGAAATTATTGCTCTCCTGCGCAAACAAACACACACTCCGCGTTACAAAATTTTTTCTACGATATGGAAATTCCTCTTGTTAGCACTGACCGTAGTCGTTACGCTTGTTCCTGTTTTACTATTTCCACAGCATAGGCTGCCACAAGTGACAGGTCCGTATGCAGTGGCGACCGCCACTTACAGCTATATGGACAAGAATCGTATCGAAGAATTTACGGATCAGGAAGACAATCGGTTTGTTAACGTGGAATTTTGGTATCCTGAACAGGCAGACGGAACCTATCCTTTGCTTGTGTTCTCCCATGGAGCATTCGGTATTAAAACAAGCAACACTTCTACCTTTACAGAACTTGCGAGCCACGGTTATGTCGTCGTTTCGATTGACCATCCCTATCATTCTTTTTACACCGTTTCCGAGGATGGAAAGATCGTGACGATTAATCCCGAGTACATGCAAGAATTCAACAATGCAAATAAAGGGGTTTATTCGCTTGGTGAGTTTTTCGAGCTTACTCAAAAATGGATGAAATTGCGAACGGATGATATGGATTTTGTCATGGATACGATTCTGGAACAAGCCGAGCAAAAAAAAGATTTTGTATATGAACGCATCGATACACAGAAAATAGGCGTGTTCGGTCACTCTATGGGGGGGACGGCAAGCGTAGCACTGAGCAGAGAACGCGATGACATTGACGCCGTAGTAAATATAGATGCTCCGTTCTTTAGCGAGCTTGTGTATGATAAAGTTACAAACGAATTAAAAGCAAAATCCGAAGCTTACACCATCCCGCTTCTTAACGTCTATTCGGATGATGTGTGGATACAGCTCGACAGCAGTTCTTCGTATATCGCGAATAGAATTTCGAATAAAAATTTTAAAGGTGCATACACCGTTCATTTTAAAGGCGCAAAACATCTAAGTTTAACCGACCTGCCTTTATTCTCGCCTATATTGGCAAATCTGTTGCAAGGAGGCAGAAAAGCAGATATCGATAAATATTATGCGATTGAAACTCAAAATGAACTTATCCTTCGTTTTTTTGACTATACTCTAAAGAATCAAGGTCAGTTTGCTCCAAAAGCGACGTATTGAGCCACAATGTGCCACAGCTTATCGCAATGGGAGAAGTTAGTTACCTATGAGAACGTCTAACCATCGTTCTCTGGATAAGTAAATGGTCGAAACCAAAACAGAGGAGAAGGGGCATTCGCATGCCGCTTTTATTCAAGCTTTGGGAAGCCTTGCGAGGCTTGATTTTGAACAAAAAAAACCGCCATCTGTCGATTCGACAGGCGGTTTTTTTGTTTAGGCAGTGGGAGCAGCCGGGAATGAGCGATAACGGTATTTCAAAAAAATTTGTCGGATGCCATCGCTTCATTTCCACCTGCGACAATTAATTTAAGCCCTGTCATGAAATTTTCGTCATCCGTACCGCCGACATGAATAGCTTCCATAATGTTTGTTAATTCGCCGCTGTTTATTGTACGCTCGGGCAGTGTTTCCCAGTTGTGCTCGTCAGCCTGTTCTTCAATCACACAGCCAAATGTATAACGAATAACGGTAAGCATAACAATTCTGGCTGTTCGTATATCCATTCCTGCACTGCGAAGAGAGACAAAAGAATCTTCCAAAAACTTCGCTAAAGTTCCATTGGGAAAAGGATGCGCGCCGGCTATCAACCCTGAACTGTTGAAAACTTATGAGACTGAACGTCGTCCCGTCGCCCAAATGACGGTTTCAGAGGCCGGACGAATCGCTGACACGGGTGTGTTTTCAGCCATGAAAAAACAGACGGAAAAGAGAACGTCTCCGTTTGACGATCTGATTGTATCGGTTGGCTATCATTACGAATCCAAAGCCATCCTTAAACAGGATGCCGCTCCTTCATCGCTCGATCATTTTGAACTAAAGGGGCGCCTCGGTAAACGGGCCCCTCATATTTGGGGCGAATATCCAGGTAGGAAATGTTCCACGCTTGACTTGTTAGGATTAGGATTTGTTTTGTTTGTAGGGGAAAAAGCCGAGGGGTGGGAGAATGCGGCGTAATACGTATCCAGACAGTTTGATGTCAAAATCAATACTTATTCCGTAGGACAGAATGGAGATTTCATTGACAAAGATTCTGGCTGGCAGAATGCTTATCAAGCTAAGGAAAAAAGCGTTGTTCTCGTTCGCCCGGACGGTTTTGTGTGTTGGCGTTGCGAAGATCATAGCGAGCAACCGACCTTAACATTAGAAGAGGTTTTTGCCCAACTTCTCGGCAAATAAAAGAGCTTAACGTAAGCGTCAAAAAGCCGCATCTTTGCGGCTTTTTGTTTTTTAACGATATATGTTTGTGTCAAAACCGGAGGACAGAAAGCAGAATAAGACAAAGAACATGTATCATTTCCGTAAAAAGATGCGTTGTGAATACATGGATTCCAACTGGGAAAGAAGGAGTTGATGGAAGAATATGCTTCGCCAGATGCCACCGATCGAATTTTAATGTCCAGTTGAATTATAGAGATGCTTTTTCTGTTCATAAAAAATCAACTTGTCGTTTGAATGCATAATATGTATAATTAAGAAAAAATTGGGAGGTATCGTGATGAAAAAATTATTCCTTTCGATGTTAGTCATTTTCACGCTTGCTTTAAGTTCGGGTGCAGCTAACGCTGCTACAACAGAAGAGGTTAGCACACAGGTAATCCAATATGACCATGCGTTTTATAGGATGGGAGAAACCTATCAAATGGGATATGGAAAGGGTTATACCTACGAAGTATATATTATCCGGGAGGGAATTTCTGTATCGAAAACTGGTCTAGTTACAGCGTTAAAAAGTGGTGGTGGTGGGTCTGTTCAAGTTTACGATAGATTTGGTAATTGGCTAGAAGATGCATTTTTCTATAATAACTACTAGGTATAGATTTACCTGATAATTATATCTAAAAATAGAGGGTCCTTCTTCATAGAGTAATAATCTTTGTTGACCGATTTGTATCCAAATTGAATTTCTAAAAAATGCGATCTCGTTAAGTTGTTAAAAGAATGGAAAGAAAAATACAAGATAAAAGAAATTTCAAGACACTTGGTAGCTAAAAAATGCTATGGCCTATTACCCATTTCCCTAGGTGATTTTTTGAAAGAGCGGGGGGATCTTGAAGTAGAAGTCTCCGTATCATTGAGATTTGTTCGAGATTAAGAGTGCCCGGAGCAGAAATCAAAAAGGACTGTCTATTGGTGAGCAGTCGCGTTAAACTAACGGGTACGATAACTCAATAAACAGCAGAAGGATCCGCCGCGGCGGATCCTTCTTACATCCTACAAACGGGCAGGATAACGGATAAGCTATTACCTTGGTTTTACTTAACTAAAACGAGTTTTCACTTGGAGGAAGATCGAGATGCTCATATGTCCGCTTCTCGGCTTAGTTGTGTGACTGGCTCTCATGGTACCTCATTACGCAAATGGGAACGTTAGTTGAGGAGCTTATTTGCAGCAGATCCTCTTTTTGTTGTTCATTGTAGTAACGAACCACGATGTCTTTATGCGACGTACCAGGAGTGTAAGGTTGGTTATATGACGGCGACCAAAGCCATGCAGAAAATCAATATGACTAAGCCTACGTTTAACAGGCGCACGAAGGAGTATGAAGTAAGAGAAAAAACGTAGGAGTCGGTTATTCTTTTTGGAGTCTCCGTTCCTCCAGTTAGTCCGGCTCGGGCCCGAACGATTTTTTCAATCCGGAAAATCCTTTTAAAGGGAGTAATCGATACATCGGATCAAATTGTTTTTCTGGTAAGCACATCCTTCAAATTAAGCAGCGTTTCTTTTCGGACACGGTAGTAAGTCGCTCGGCTCATGTGCATCTGCGCGGCAGCCGAGTCCACGGTAAGCTGCGGTGCTTCCGCATATAGGTTCAGCAAGCCAAGGTTGTTATCGTTAAGCGGAAAGGGAGGGGGATGTAAGAAAATCCTGTGCAATTTTTGCTGTAATTTGAAACCGCTGCAAGATAGTTTTCCCGCAAGCTCGGTTTGAGCCAGTGCTTCAGGATCGTTAATCAAAGAGAGAGCTGCTTTGACCTCTTTTTCCGTAAGTTCGAAATGTTTGGCTCTGTTTTCTTTGTAATTCGAAGCAAAATGAATCAGATCAAGGATTTGGTCGACAAAGCTTGTACCGCGCCAATCCTGTTCATGAATAGCAGCCTTCGCTCTTTGAAAAAGGTGCTCCCTGATAGGATCCGGCAATGTACGCATTCGAAATCCGGCATTTTGCAGAACCTCGTTTGTCTCCTCATAAGCCGTTACAATGACAAAGCGCATTCCTACAGAATTATGCGTAATCAGCTCTTTCGTGATGACACCGATCAGCTCGTGATAGGAATAGATATGACCGTGCGGCGACGCGCTGGCACGCAAATGATAGTAAGTGTCGGCTTCTTCAATTGACGTTTGCCGCAGTCTTTTGATCTCCTTTGGAAAAACAGTATCAAGCAAACCGGGAAAAAGGCATTCTAATAACGATATGGTTTCCTTATATAGCAGCAGCCCTGCCGTAAAAGCTAGCGGTTTCCCTTTCGGGTTGCGGTACACGCGAATACCTTCTGGAAAATATACGGATAAGACATCCATAACGGCATGATCGATTTCGACCGAAAAGGAGTATTGCGCCTCTTCTTTCATCATTTGATGCAAGTGGGGCAGATCAAAGGGCTGAAAAGATTCCATATGCAGGGAATCCAGATTATGGATAGACAATACGGAAACGGAATTTAATTGAAACCTATCTTGACAGGTCGATAGCATAACAGAAGCAATGCGTCTCTTTTCATGATTGCTCGCATGTTTTAGTTCTATCGCTAGTTCTTCAATGATACGGTGCCACAACGCCTGATAACGCTCGGGCTCGCGAAGCCGAAGGTCTTGGGTTAGAAAGGTACGCGCAACATCATGCAGAGCAATTCCCCCGGCCGTAGGCCGAATAAAGGAAAGTTGGCAGAATCGTTGAAGCTCTACCGAAGTCAACGGAGCGCCAAGAAATCTTCCCAACCACTCTGGTGTCGCATGTGGGACGATACATAACAGATCGATCAGATCTTTGAATTCGTGTGAGGCGGCTTCACGCAGCATGCCTGCGCTGATCTGCATCGAGACTGGCCAGGCGAATGAACCTGGTTGTGCTTCCGGATATCGCAAGCGTTCAACAAATAGAGCCATAGCCAGAGGCAGTCCGCGGGAATGGCTGATAAGCTGATTCATTTCATTCGTATCGTTCCAGCCTCTTTGTCGCAAATAGAGCACCGCTTCTTCCCGAGAAAAGGCACCAAGATGAATTCTTCTGCAGCGGCTGCTCCACGCCAGATTGCCTACCCATCCAGCCGACAAGTCCTGTCTGGCCGCAATTACCACCAGCAGGTCTGCTGCAGGAAGGCTGGATAGAAATACTTCGAGAAGCCAGCCTTCGATTCGCTGTATGGCTTCGTAATTATCGATACACAGCATCGTCTTCCTTGCTGCTATTGCAGTAATAAACTCCTGAAATGAGCTGTCTGATGTATGACGAGCTTGCGGATTAGACAGATAGGAATGATGCAGAGCCTCCATAAAGCCGGCAGGGGAATCTGCACAGGAACGGCCATCAAGCCAGATCGTGGTTGCGCCTTCCTGTCGCGCTAAGCTCGTAAATTGAAGCATTAGTGCAGATTTTCCTATGCCCCCCATGCCGGAGAGGAACAGCACTTCAGTTGGCGCTTGCACACGCTTAAGCCAATCTTGTACTAGGCCAAGCTCCGATTTTCTACCTACAAATAGGCGGCTTCGCTCTACATCAAGGATTTCGGCGAGTTTCTGCATTCAGATATGCTCCTCCATTCGGCAAGTTAGGATTTTGGCCCTCCATCGAGGCGTCTATTTCCAGTATGAATTCGACAATATATGCAACAATCCTTTACTAAAGTGTGAATATGATAGCTGAGACGAATGTGCGATAAAAATGAGATACCATTACGATCATTGTCCTATACTATTAAAATTGTCTGGTGGAGCTGGACAGTATAGCAAAAACCTATAGCCGAAAAAAACGATAAAGGGAGAGGGAAAACATTTGTAAGCAGATAAAAAAGTTAATGGTCAGTGTGCTGGCTTTTGTATTAATCACGTCAATGGTTCCGGAACTGAACGGAGGAAAAGCCTACGCTGCAAGCAGTTTCATCATCAGTACGGTAGCGGGTTCAAGCTCTAAATTTGAATATGGGGGGGACGGCGGACCGGCGACATCGGCCCAATTGAGTTACCCTAATGGAGTGGCGCTGGACAGCAGCGGAAATATGTATATTGCGGATACTTTAAACAGCCGGATACGGAAAGTGGAACCCTCAGGGAAGATTAGCACGATAGCCGGTACGGGCGTTACAGAATACGGAGGGGACGGAGGAGACGCAGCGTCAGCCCGATTAAACCATCCGATTGGAGTAGCGCTGGACAGCAGCGGAAATATGTATATTGCGGATACTTACAACCACCGGATACGGAAAGTGGATCCGTCAGGGAAGATCAGCACGGTAGCCGGTAAAGGCTTTTCCGGGTATGGGGGGGATGGAGGAGCAGCGACGTCGGCTCGATTGCATACGCCCTATGGAGTGGCGCTGGACAGCAGCGGAAATATGTATATTGCGGATACTTTAAACAACCTGATACGGAAAGTGGATGCGTCAGGGAAGATTAGTACGGTAGCGGGTACGGGCGTTGCCGGATATGGGGGGGACGGAGGAGACGCAACGTCAGCTCAGTTAAACATGCCGACTGAAGTGGCAGTGGACAGCAGCGGAACTCTGTATATCGCCGACTATGATAACCACCGGATACGGAAAGTGGATGAGTCAGGGAAGATTAGTACGGTAGCGGGTACGGGCGTTGCCGGATATGGGGGGGACGGGGGAGCCGCAACGTCAGCTCAGTTAAACAGGCCGACTGGAGTGGCGCTGGACAGCAGCGGAAATATGTATATTGCGGATACTTTAAACAACCGGATACGGAAAGTAGATTCGGCAGGGAAGATCAGCACGATAACGGGTACGGGCGTTCAAGGATTCTCGGGGGACGGAGGACCGGCGACATACGCCCAACTCAATTCCGCATTCGGAGTCACGGTAGACGGCAGCGGAGACTTGTATATAGCGGATTCGTTAAATAACCGAATCAGAAAACTGAGCGGGCAAACGGTCATCGCATCCGCCGAAACGTCCATTCCCGGAGTTGGAGTCAACAATGCGATCACGTTAACCGTAAAAAACTCGCTAGGGAACACGGATACTTCATTTAACGATGCGCATGATGTGACGATATCCGGGTACTTGCAAGCGCCGGACAATTCCTATGGCCGTCTGGACGGAATGGCCTTAAGCGTCTCGTCGAGCACGGCCAGCGTCAAATTTGCAAGTGGCGTAGCTACGGTAAATTTGAAACTGAACAAAGCGGCTGCCCAAACCATTATCTTGAGCGTGGCGGACGTGGCCATGCCGGCAGCCAATGCGCTCATCATCACACCGAAAGCAGGAAATGCGGATTCGATGTCGTTAACCACGGACATTGCGGCTCCAGCCAGCATCGGGGGAACATTCGTGAATCAGCCGGTCCTAACGCTTCTCGATGTTTATGGCAATACGAGCACAGGCGACAACAACACCGTTGTGACCGTATCGAAAAAAGATACGGGGGCTTGGACGCTGACGGGAACAGCAACGGCGACGGCCAGCGCAGGCGTCGTCACCTTTACCGATCTTGGTGCAACAAATGCAGCCGAGGTGAAGGGCGCGCAGCTTACTTTCGAAGCGTTGGGTTTGACGCCGATTGAGAGTAAGACCGTAACGCTTCCTAGGCCGCAAGACAGCAGCGTCGATCCGATAAGCGGAACCTTCGATAAGAACCCGGCAAACCAGGCCGACGTGACGACGACCGTTAGGCTGAACGGTAACGTACTGGTCAGCATCAAGAATGGTTCAGACGAGCTGGCGCAGGGGGATTATACGCTGTTGGGCGAAATGCTGACGATCAAAAAGGAATATTTGGCACGGCAGGCAGTCCGTACGCTCACCTTGACGTTTACGTTCAGTGCGGGCGCGCCGCAGACGCTAGTCATTCCGATCGTGGATACGACACCTTGGTCACCCGAGGCACCGGTACTGAAAAATCCTGTCGCCGGAGATGAGAAAGTCACGCTTTCATGGAATTCTGTAGTCGGCGCAACGGGCTATAAAATATACATTAGCAAAATATCCGGCCATTACGGAAAGGAAGTCGCTACGGTAGGCAGCTCGGTCTATGGGCACGAAGTCACGGGGCTTACCAATGGAACGACGTACTATTTTGTTGTCAAAGCAACCAACCCGGGAGGGGGTGATAGCGCTGCTTCCAATGAAGTGAGCGTCACACCCCAACGATCTGAACCGGGTACCGAAGCGCCGACATGGCCAAAGGGCAGTGTATTGACCGTTTCGGACATTGCGCAAACGAGCGTCAAGCTTTCCTGGCCAAGCGCGACGGATAACGTGGGTGTAGCAGGCTACCGGATTTACGTAAATGGCACGGAGCGTGAAACGCTAAGCGGCAGTGTCTATGTAACCACCATTGACAGCCTGACGGCAGACACAACCTACACATTCAAAATCATGGCCTACGATGCGGCGGGGAACGAAAGTAAAGCACTGACTGCTTCGGCTAAGACATTGCCGCAATCGCCCGATCCGGACACCGAAGCGCCGGTATGGCCAGGGGGCAGTGAGCTGACCGTTTCGGACATCACGCAGACGAGCGTAAGATTGTCCTGGCCAGCGGCACAAGATCATGTTTCCGTGATTGGATATCGCCTCTACGTGAATGACGAAAAGAAAGTGGACCAAGTAAGCGGCAAGTATGAATACTCGGTCACGGACAACGTTTATTCGTATACGATGACAAGTCTTGTTCCGGGTACGAGTTATCCATTTACCATCAAAGCCTATGATGCGGCGAATAATGAAAGTAATCCTGGATTAAGCAAGACCGCTACGACGCTCCCAGGCTCATCCTCCGGCGGCGGTGATTCGGACGGAGGTTCGAGAGGCGGCGGCTGGTATTTATCCAGTAACGCCAGTCTGAAATCACTGGAAATCCGGGCGGGTGGAAAGCGCTTTTCCCTTGCGCCGTCGTTTATAGAAGATACGTTTTTGTATACAGCCCAAACGGAAGCGAAACAAATTGAGGTAAGAGCAACTGCTGCGCACCCGGCGGCCAAAGTGACTTGGCAGGATAAAGCGTTCAGCGACGGCATCCAAATCGAATTAGAGGAAGGGGAAAACGTCATTCCTCTGATTGTTACGGCAGAAGACGGCTCCCGAAAAACGTATACGATCACCATTGAACGGAAAACGCCGGAATCAGAGAAGGCAAAACCGCCCGTGACCACGTTTACCGACATTGCTGGACATTGGGCGGAAAGTTACATCAAACGCGCCACGGCGAAAGGCATTATCAGCGGTTATCCGGACGGAACGTTCAAACCGAATCATCCCATTACCCGTGCGGAGTTTATGGTGATGTTGACAGGTGCCTTGCAATTGGAAGAGAAAGGTGCAAAAGTAACGTTCACCGATAACGATCAGATCGGCACCTGGGCGCAGCAAGCAATCGACCAGGGGGTACAGGCAGGAATTATTAATGGATATGAAGACGGAAGCTTCCGTCCGCATACACAGATTACCCGCGTAGAAATGGCGGTCATGGTCGCAAGAGCG
The DNA here is from genome assembly GCF_019091125.1 of Paenibacillus sp. GbtcB18. Taxonomy (NCBI): domain Bacteria; kingdom Bacillati; phylum Bacillota; class Bacilli; order Caryophanales; family Paenibacillaceae; genus Paenibacillus; species Paenibacillus sp. GbtcB18. Next base: position 14,792 of record NZ_JAGXJX010000017.1, on the reverse strand, counting down.
CTCAAACTGTCATTCAAAGCCAATACGGTTACTGGCTTTGCCGATGATGAAGCGATTCCCCAGTGGGCAAAAGGCTCTGTGGAAGCGATTCGTGCACTAGGCATTGCCAGCGGTCGCGAGGGTAATAAGTTCGTGCCGGAAGATACAGCGTTGAGAGCGGAAGCGGCAGCTCTTTTACTCCGAATGCTGGAAACCCCAAAATAACGCTTGGAAAAACCAGGTTTTCCGCTTATGCTCTCAAGAACATTTGCTACCGAACTCCTGATTTGACTGGACATTGACTGGATCAAAAAGAAAAAAAGGACTGTCATTTTTGACAGTCCTTTTTGCATTCCCTGGCCGTTTGATTACGTTCCAAAGCTGGGGAACTTGCATCTGAATAAGGGAGCAATATAAGGGCAACAAATTGGACCAGATCTTCCTGAAGGAACATACCAAACCCTGGGGGCATCTGGTTGTTCATGTACTGTAATCCCTGAACACAATGCGGTGGTTGTACGAATGACGAATAGTCTATGGACTTTTAGCGGAAAGAATGGGTTCGATTACGTATCTGATATTCAAAGGTTTGGTAACCTTATTACGGAGGCTTTAAACCAACACTTAAATGTATCTTAATAACCCAAACAGATGTAATGATATTAATATTTCAATACTACTTGACACATGAATGGATTATCGATATAGTGTGAATCAATTCACACTTCACATGAAGGAGTAGCCTATGCCAAAAAATTCGTTCTTTCGTTTGGATGAAGCAAGGCGCGAGGAAATATCTAATAGCGCTATGCATCTTTTTGTTGATAATCTTTACGAGGATATAACTATGAAAATGGTTTTGGATTGTTTGTCCATGCACCCCGGAACATTTTATCGGTATTTTGAAGACAAAGATGACCTTTATTGTCTCTTAATACGTAATGTGACCCAGAAAAGAGCTGCGTATTTTAATAACAGTAATGAAGATTCCCTTTTCCAGTTTTTCCTTACTGGCTTATTTGGTAACGTTAATGGCATTGTGACCGAGCCACTGAATGAGTTGGAAATCAAACTCACTAAAACATTTTTATACATTCCTGAGAACATTTTGCTTAAAGTATATCTGAATGTGCTAAAGGGCGAGTCCTCCCCTTTAATCAAGGGCATTTTACGCCGAATGAGAGTTGACGGATATCTCCGACCTGATATTGACGACGACCTGATTTCTTTTATGTTTGAGTCAATGCAGTTTAATTTAGTCATGTTTTTTAGGGAATTCGATATTAAGGACTCTACGCTGCAACATAAGATTAGCAAATACTTTGCTGACTTTATGGGTCATGGGCTGCTTGAAGATCATAAATATTCTGAAATGGTTAGCGATCTCAAGAAAGCCAAGGAGTAGATAGGATTCACTGAAGATAGGATGTAATCGTTTCACTGTTTTGAAAAGCGCTTATAACGTATGTATTTCACATTCGTCACTTTTATTAATTAAGGAGGAACAAGAAAATGAAAACGTATGACGCATTTCCAGAACCAATTGGCAGCTATACTGTCGGCCGGACCCAGATGGATTTGGAGTACACGGCATCAGATCACTCCAAAAGAGAACTGACGGCGTTTGTGTACTATCCGTCCGACAGCAGCGAAGGTAAGGCTACATCAACGTATATGTTTCCTGAAGTCTACGAGATGTTTAATGAGCAGCCACTTGTCACTCCGTTGAAGGATGCTTTCTCTATAGATATCAAGACCCAGTGTTACGACAACCTTGCTCTCTCCGGGAAGGAAAAGCGCTACCCGGTGTTATTCTATGTTTGCGGCGGGGGCGGTTCTCCAGAATGGGGTACAGTGATCTGTACAGACTTGGCAAGCATGGGATATGTTGTGGTAAGCATCGGCCATCAGAATAGCACGATGTATAAGCGTAAAGATGGGCGCCTGTTTAATGTATCCAAGGATTTTTCGGATGTCATTATGGCGTTTTCTGAAGATCCGGAGATGCTGGCGTTGGCTGGTAAGATGGAGATGCGGCCTGACGATGAAACTGCCATTGAGATGTGCCATAACGTGCTTACACTGCCGATAGTTTACAAGTTAACAGAGTATAGTGAATTACAGGCAGAAGACGTAAGGTATGTAGCCGATTATCTTTACAAACTGGACTCTGGAGAGCTGAATTCCAACTTTAAGGGCAGATTATTGCTTGACATCGGCATGGGCATAGTCGGACATTCTTATGGAGGGCTTACGACGGCGATTGTTTGCCGGGACGACGACCGGTTCGCCTGCGGGATTGGCTTGGATAGCGGTGCGTTCGGCCTTCAGGGCAGCGACCTTAAGAAACCCTTCTTGCTACTGTTTTGTGAACCTAACTACAACATGAATGCGATAATTGGTGCTAACAATAGCATGGAAACCTATTATTTCTCTGTTGATCGTGTTGCGCATTTAGATTACTGCGACATCGTGTTTACCAGTGTTAATGAGGAAATCAGAGGCGAACGGGATGCTATGGAGATGCGAAATCTTGTTACAGACTATACGAAGAAATTTTTTGATCATTACATCCTGCAGAAGGCGGCAAGTGTGGAAAGTCTGGCATACGATGGCGTGGACTTGATCAAGAAGACCAGCAACAAGTGACATAACCGAGAGGTTGCTGATAAACGGATGTCAAAGAGTTAGCCGTACAGACACAAAGCCGATAACCCTATTACGCGGTTATCGGCTCTCTCATATTTCAGGCATTGTTTTCTATTTGAGATAAGCGGTGTTTTCACCGTTGAAAAACACACTCAATACAAGTTATTTTTCAAAATTTATGCTTCCGAATCCATGAGACCGATGAATTCCAAGATCGGATGTCGTCTATATAAACGAAGGCATAAATGAACACAAACTAATTTGACGAAGAGGTGTTTTGAAAATGGCATTAACGTCCGCATTCACGAGCTTCAACCTGCCTGTAAAAAACGTAGAACAATCGAAAGCGTTCTTCACCGGAATCGGATTCGAGCTCAACCCGCAATTCCCCGAGAACGAGAATTCGGTAGCCATCGTGATCGGCGACAACCTGCAGGTCATGCTGATCAATCAAGCATTCTTTAATACGCTCACGGAGAAGGAAACCGTCGATACGAGCAAGTATGCGCAAATGACAATCGCACTGGCCTTCGAGAGCCGGGAAAAGGTCGATGAAATCGTGAATACCGCGGTCTCCTTGGGCGGGAAATTGCACGCTGAACCTGAAGATCATGGGTTCATGTATCATTGGGGCTTCGTGGACTTAGACGGCCATCTGTGGGCCATTAACTACATGAACATAGATGCGGCACAAGATTAAGGCTAACGGAGAGCACGCTCGTACTAGGGTTCAAAAAGAAAGACGCCGGGCATCTTCCCAGGCGTCTTCTTCGCGATGATTAGTTTTGTTCGGTATAGGCTTTGAAATTGTCCATGATCGCTTGCCAGCCTGCTTGCTGGAACTCGACGGGATTGCCAATGACGAAATTCATTGGTCCATTCGCTCAGGCAGCCCAAATCGCAAAAATAATGGCGTATGAATGAAGTTTTGAACGTGCAGGATTTGATTTTCTTTGGTTTCGATGACATGGATGCCCCAGGGTACCAGGCCAGAGCCCTCTTTGTCCGGCATATACTGGGCCAACGCCGGATAACCGCCATTCACCGTAACGGGTACAAATCGCGAACCTTCGCAATGCCAGCGAGTAAGCGAATAGAAGGCGGACAAATCTTCCTTGCCGCGGATCCACATCTCGAAGGGCGGCATCGACATGCAGCCTTCCTCGTGGAACAACGCGACGAGCGCAGCAATATCGAATTGCTCGAAGGCCTCCACATACCGGGACAGCAGCTGCTGCTCCGGTTGAACGACCATGCTGCTGAGCTCATCCGAGCGAAGCTGCGCCCGGTCCATCGTCTCTCGGGCTCTTTGCAAGGCGCTGTTCACCGCTGCCGGCGACATCGTCAACGTTCCCGCGATCTGCTTGGAGGACCATTCAAATACATCTTTCAAAATGAGTACCGCACGCTGCCGCGGAGGCAAGATCTGCAGGAGAGCGATGAAGCACAGTTGAAGGGTATCTCTGCGGACGAGCCGATCCTCCGGATTACCCCCAAAGTCGGGAGACGGCCAGATCCAGACAGAGTCCGGCAGCGTACCGCGCGGCTCGACGATGGCGACGGCCGGGTCGAACAAGTCAACGGGAAGCGCGCGGCGTTTGGATTGTCTCAGTTTGTCCAAGCACAGGTTGGAGGCAATCCGATAAACCCAGGTTTTGAACGAGGAATCCTGTCTGAACGTGCTCCAGCTCTGCCAGACCCGAATACTCGTCTCCTGAACGGCATCGTCCGCATCGTCCATGGAGCCTAGCATACGGTAACAAAACGTGGTTAAACCCGGCTTCAAGCTTGCAAATAATGGTTCGTCAAATGCGGTCTCGTTCATCGCGGCCTCCCTTAACGATCTCCCCGAAGGGTGGTACCTTCATTATATGCAATGAAGCGGAAAGCCTCAATCCGAATAAATAGGCAGGATTTAGTACACATGGGCAAAAATTTAGCATGATCGTATCTTATAATTCAATAGCCAATAGACTAACCCTTGTCCATACTTTTGAAATAATTCGCAATACCTCACGCCAAGACCTGAATAGTGGAGCTAATCCATGAGATCACTCGTTTCAAGAAAAGCCTAAAAATACGGGTTAAACCAAATCAAATGGTTTTGTTTTTTGGTCTTGACATTAAAAGGATGATCGGATACATTTGTTACATACCAACCGAATGTATGAAAAGAGGGGGCGAATCGAATGGCACGGAATAAATATCCTGAAGAAACAATCAACCAAATTCTAACCGTGGCTCTTAACCTATTCATACAAAAAGGATACGAGCAGACCTCCATTCAAGATATCATTAATGAGCTGGGCGGGCTGACAAAAGGGGCAATTTACCATCACTTCAAGTCGAAGGAGGAGATCCTGCAGGCTGTCACCGACCATTTGTTCCAAGGTGTTGATGATATGCTGTCCGGTGTCCGGGACGACAAGGAGCTGAACGGACTGGAAAAGCTTCGCAAGATTTCCCACGTCTCTCTCGACAATCCCGCCCAAGACGAATTGGCATCGGTGGCACCGAACCTTTTGCGCAATCCGAAGATGCTGGCGGCACAGATCGGGAACATCATCGATAAAGCCGTACCCATCTACATCCAGCCCATCATCGAAGAGGGTATGCGAGACGGATCGATCCGAACCGACTATCCTAGGGAGCTTAGCGAAGTGCTGATGATTCTCACCAACATATGGCTAAACCCGGCGGTCATCCAAGCTTCGCCCGAGATGATGTTGCGCAAGTTAAGGTTTTTCGATGAAATACTGAAAGGCCTGGGGCTTGATCTGTTCGATGAACAAATGTTTCTACGACTCGAGGAATTGTTTCGTTCCTCAGCTAGAGAAGTCAGGAAAGAAAAATAAACTGCCGAAAGGCAGCTTATTTTTAAGCCTATTCATACCAACGGTTGGTATTAATAATTGATCAAGATTCAAACGTGTGGATGTGAATGCAATGAATCAGAAATTGACAATAACCACCCGCTACTAAGAAGTACTATCGCATGATCAAAACGATCTGCTTTGACGGTGCGACGATGGATAAACTGACACTTGCTGCTCTCAAAGGCATGGATGCCAAATTGTCACACGCCAAGCCGGGAGAGAGTTTATAGTTCAAAACAACAGGACTGATAAAAAAGTAAAGTAGGGGATACTAAATGGAAAAGAAAACAACAGAAGATTTTAGTTCGTCAGAAAAGATGAAGGAAAAAAGATTTGCTGCCGGGCAGGATCGCTCGGAGCTGCAGAACGCCATCCAGGAGATAGTCGATTCCGGTTTCCTCGGAGTGCAGCTGCGCGTACACGATGAGAAGGGCGAGTGGGTCGGCAGCGCCGGGGTGAGCAGGTTGGGCGAGGAGGCGAAGCCGCCTACAAACGGGCACTTCCGGATAGGCAGCAACACCAAGACCTTCACCGCGACCGTGGTGCTGCAATTGGTTGCCGAGGGCAGGATCGGGCTGGACGACCCGGTGGTAGACTACCTGCCCGAGTTCAGGCTGGACCGGCGGATCACGGTGCGGATGCTGCTGCAACACACCAGCGGGGTGTTCAACTTCACCGGCGAGTACTACGAAGACGGGACCGTCGTGCCGGGAATCCCCTGGCAGGGCCAGGAGTGGGTAGACAACCGGTTCAAGACCTACCGGCCGGATGAGCTGGTACGGCTGGCACTGTCCAAGCCGGTGCGATTCGAACCGGGAACGGACTGGAGCTATTCCAACACCAACTACGTGCTGGCCAGGCTGCTGATCGAGAAGGTCACCGGCAGCTCGCTCGCCGAGGAGATGCAGCGGCTTATTCTTGGGCCGCTTGGGCTGTCAGGTACCGTGGTGCCAGACAGCCAGCCGGAGATCCCCGGACCGCACGCCCACGCCTACTACCGGTACGAGGACGGCGGCGAGCAGAAAACGGTCGACGTCACCAGCCAGAACCCCTCCTGGATCTCTACCGGCGGTGACATGATCTCGACCACCCAGGATCTCCACACGTTCATCTCCGCGCTGATGGGCGGCAAGCTACTCCCGGCCCCGCTGCTGGCCGAGATGTGCAAGCCGCATCCCAAAATCGGCTATGGCTTGGGGGTGTTCGTACAGGACGCCGGCCCGAACGGCGACGGTACCATCATCACCCACAACGGCGGCATTTCGGGTTACGCGGCACTGATGTACAGCACGCCTGACGGCAGCAAGACCCTGACCGCCTCCGTGAACTATGTGGACGACGTCGCAATGTCCCTGGCAGTGGCATTCCAGAAAGCGACGCAGAGGCTCGTCGAGGAGGTGTTCGGCGGCGGGTCGGCCAGTAAATAGGGCTGAGCACCGTGGCCCCGTACACCCTAAGGCTGGACTCTTTCCGGTTGTGCATGGGGTAGAGCGGTCGCCGGACTGACCAAGTTGAGTAAAAAAACCGCTAATCCAGTGAATGACTCGGATCGGCGGTACGGATGCTCTACAATTTTAGTTTTCTTAGCAGCATATTTTTGTCCTGATAGTTGGTTTGATTGTGGGGGTGGGATCTTTGCATTTAGTAATGATCCTAATAAACAAGATGTAGGAACGGCTCTTTTGTCGCGGTATTTGTAATATGAAAATTCATATACGATGTTACGCTAACTGGAGACGATAGCTTAATTGAGCAAACATCCAAAATTGTTTTTTCCAAGTCGCTTGATAAAGTGGAATGGAACAATTCCAGACTGGTGAAAGAGAATGTCAAGGAAGAAATCCTTAACTTGAAGGAGCAGCCAGGAAAGGATATTGTCATCCTCGGCAGTCCCAGGTTTGCGCACCACGTGATGGGTCTTGATCTTATCGATGAGTACAAAATCACCGTTTCTCCTGTCCTGATCAGCAGCGGGCTGCCGTTGTTTCAAGGACTTCAAGAGAAGACCAAGCTTAAACTTATCGAAAATAAAACGTTCGATTCCGGAGCCATTGGTCTCTATTATAAGACGGTTAGATGACCTTGCCTCGTAAAGTAGTTTGCATTACCCAATCAGTTAACGGGGCTGACCTCTCAATACGACGGGTAACGTTAGTTCAATGGAACAGCGACAGTCTAGGACTTTATTTTCTCGTCCTTAGCTGTCGCTGTTCTATTTTCTTTGGTCAGTCTAAAACTTTATTTTCTGCTGACAGAAGAAATGCTTGTATTGCTTTTAGGGAGTCTCTCTGACGGACAGAGCATTGTTAAAAAGATATCCTCTCTCTTATTAAATATGACATAAGGTGACGTATTTGAGGTTTAAAATGGGTGGTAGATTAACGAAAGGAGTAACAAATCATGAAACGAAGAATAATTTTAGATTTAGCGGTTACTTTAGATGGTTTTATTGAAGGGAAAAAGGGTGAAGTTGATTGGTGCATAATGGACTCTGAGATGGGGTTTATTCATTTTTTAAATCAAATTGATACCATTTTGTATGGAAGAAAAAGCTATGATTTATGGGGACAATTTACTCCGGAACTTGAACATTCGGATTCTGAGAGAGAATTCTGGGAATCGGTTCATAGTAAAGAGAAATATGTGTTTTCCAGAACGCAAAAGGGGACTGATAACAAAGCAATATTCATAAATGATCATATTCTTGAAGAAGTAAATAAATTAAAGAATAGGCCCGGTAAAGACATCTGGCTATATGGCGGAGCAAGTCTTATTACAACTTTTATCAATTTAGGACTTGTTGATGAATTTAGATTATCTGTTCACCCTGTTGTTTTGGGAGAAGGGAAACCGCTGTTTGTGGATATAAAACAGAGGTTGAATTTAAAAATGGTTCATACAAGAACGTTATCCTCAGGCGTTGTACAACTAATTTATCATTTGGATGGGAACTAATCATATTGCACATTCCAATGATAAAATCGTATTAACAGCGGCAAGTCTAAGACTTTATTTTCCGGTCTTCGACCGCCGCTTTTTCATTTATCGGGTTTAGTCTAAAACTGTTACGATTATTTCGTTATACGTGAAAGCTAAAAAAATGGAAATCCGAGGTGGAGTCTATGAACGTCGAAACTATCATAATCAAAGGAGCACGCGAGAATAACCTGAAAAACGTGAATGTCCGCATCCCGAAGCGAAAAATCACGATCTTCACCGGCGTCTCGGGATCGGGCAAATCTTCCCTGGTATTTGACACCATCAGCGCCGAAGCTCAGCGGCAGCTTAACGAGACGTTTTCCGCATTCATCCGCAACCGGCTCCCCCGGTATAGTCAACCGGATACCGATCTCATCGAGAACTTGTCCACGGCGGTTGTGATCGATCAAAAACGCCTCGGCGGCAACTCCCGTTCGACGGTTGGCACAATCACGGATATTTATGCGATGTTCCGGCTGCTGTTCTCCAGAATCGGTAAACCTTTTGCCGGCAATTCGCATGTTTTCTCATTTAACGACCCAGCCGGCATGTGCCCGGAATGCTCCGGAGTCGGAAAGGTGGTGCAGTTTAATGTGGACAAGCTGCTTGACAGTTCCAAATCGCTGAATGAAGGCGCGATCCTGTTCCCCGTATTCAAAGTAGGAAGTTGGTACTTGAATACGTACACCCATTCCGGCTTGTTCGACAACGACAAGCGGCTCTCCGACTATACGCCGGCAGAATGGAATACCCTTCTCCACGGCAAAGAAAGCAAGATCGTATACCGCACCAAAGGCGGCGATATCGAATCGGATTATGAAGGTCTGCTACCCAAGCTCACCCGCCTGTATTTAAAACGGGACAGCAGCGAGATGTCTGATGCCAAACGCGAAACCCTTGACCGCTTTCTATCCAATAGGGAGTGTAACCTTTGCGGGGGAAGCCGGCTTAATCAAGTGGTCTTGGGCTGCCGGATTAACGGTTACAACATAGCCCAATGCGCGGCTATGGAGATTGGAGAGCTAATACGTATGATCGAATCCATTCGGGAACCCGTTGCCGGCCCGATGATTGACGGGATTCTGACCCGGCTGAACCATCTAGTCTCCATCGGGCTGGAGTATCTGAGTCTGGACCGACAGACCGCAACATTGTCGGGCGGGGAATCGCAGCGCATCAAGATGGTCCGACATCTGAGCAGCAGTCTTACCGACATGATCTACATTTTCGACGAGCCGACCGTCGGGCTGCATCCGCGGGATGTCCATCGCCTGAACGGCATGCTGTGTCAGCTCCGGGACAAAGGGAATACCGTACTCGTCGTCGAACATGACCGCGAAGTCATGGAGATCGCCGATTACATCATCGATGTCGGACCTCATGCGGGAACCCGCGGCGGAGAAATCGTCTACGAAGGCGACTTTTCGGGCTTGCTCCGCGCGGATACCTTGACAGGGCAGTACTTGAAGCAAAGTCTGCCCTTGAAAAATTCAACGAGGGTGCCCAAGGGTCGGATGACCATAGCCGGCGCCAGCCTGCACAATCTGAAGGATGTGACAGTCGATATACCCGTCGGTGTGCTGACCGTGGTAACGGGAGTAGCCGGCTCTGGCAAAAGTACGCTGATTAACGGAGCATTCCTTCCGTCGCATCCGGAAGCGATTGTCATCGATCAGACGGCCGTGGGCACGTCCATCCGCTCCAATCCGGCTACCTACACGGGGATGATGGACGAGATCCGCCGGCTGTTCGCAGCAGCCAACAAGGTGAGCGCTTCCCTGTTCAGCTTCAACTCCAAGGGAGCCTGTTCCAACTGTCAGGGTCTGGGGATGATCTACACGGATCTGGCCTTTCTCGAGCCGGTAAGGACGACATGTGAAATTTGCGCGGGCAAGCGGTTCAGCGATAAAGTGCTGCAGTATAAACTGAACGGAAAATCCATCAGTGACGTCCTCGCTATGACGGTACGGGAAGCTTCGGCGTTCTTCAGCGGGAAGGAACTGCTCCGTCAAATGCGGACGCTTGAGGATGTGGGACTCGGATATGTAACGCTGGGCCAGCCTCTGAGCACCTTGTCGGGCGGGGAATGCCAACGCATCAAACTGGCCGGGGAACTTCACAAGAAAGGCAGTCTCTATGTAATGGACGAGCCGACAACCGGACTACATATGTCCGATATCTCTCGTCTGATGGACATTATGAACCGCTTGGTCGACGGGGGCAACACGGTAGTGGTCATCGAACACAACCTGGATGTGATCAAGAGCGCAGACTGGATCATTGATATGGGTCCCGAGGGCGGCCACCGGGGTGGCCGAATTGTATTCGAAGGCACTCCTGTCCAGCTTGCTGCTGCTCAGCATTCGATAACGGGTGCGTATTTACGCAAGGCAGAAACCGGCCAGGGAGCGTCTTCCTGACGGTGGTACGTTGTAACGGACCCTATCCCGAAACATCGATACCGTCTTTATCTGTATGGCACTCAATAACGATTTTAATTTCGTAGACTTGAGCGATACGAGGCAGCAGGATTATTCCACAGCTTCTTTACGATAGGCAGGATAGTTGTAAGAATTGCTTGAATACCGCGTGAAAAAAATAGAAAAAAACGAATTGACATTGGAGTTTACTCCAATGTTATTGTGAATGTATGGAAAAACAATATTCTATAAAGGGGTTGAGCAATGAGATTCTTTAAAATTTGCCTCATATGTTATGCATTCCTGACTATGTCACTATTAATTTCGGCTTGCACAAGCAGTAAGGAACCGGACATGTATGAAAAATACTTGTCAGAAAGGGACTTAACGGTTGTTAAAAAAATGGGAGAGGAAAAACAATACGTCTTAACAAGAGAAAAGCTAACTCAATTACCGTACATGGCGTTATGGGGCGTGCAAAATAAGGACGTAACTCCCTACATAAATAAAGATATAATTTCAAAGAGCTATCTTGTAGAAAATAAGAATTTGATTTCCAAGCTCGACTTGAGAAAAAATGATAAATTAAAAGCAACATTATTGGTCGTTGACGAACAAATTATTGGTGGCTATTTATTGATTACTAATACTAACGTTGATGAGATACCTGCGGGTCTTGGGTATTCATTAACTGGAGGGACAATAGAGGAATTGAGTAAAGAGAGCTTTCAAACTTGGCAATCAGAATGGGTCAGTAAATATAAAGATTAAGGTACAGGCTGCTTGATAAATTATTTGAATCATGTGTCAAGATGAGTTAAAGAGGCTTTTTTTCTTATTAGGCTGAATTGGCAGGAATCAAAGATGTCACCATCTTTGGTTCCTTTCCCAGAGGCTCACTACGTTTTAACAAAGATAAGGACTATCTCCTTGTTGGCGGCTTTTCTTTTTGTCCAGACAAAACGAACTGAATCGCGAAATACAGCTATTATGACTAGCATTTCTGGTTCCTCAAAAACCAGCTTGACGGCCATCGGTGACGGAATCCAGGAGCTACTCTAAAAACTGACACTTTATGTCTTCAAGAGTATAGAACAAAGGGACCTCATTTCATGACTTTTTGGTAAGAACTCATTATCCGTTTAATACAAAAGATCAACTCGGACTGGACATGAAGTAGAAATCGTTGAAAAATTCATTTTTGAAATTCTTGGTACTATTGATCAATTGAAAAAAGTTCCTTAGTAATATCCACGTCGTCAATATAAATCGGAAATTGAATGATGAAGATATTTATCGTTACTGCCGTACATCCTTTTCTGATATCGCGGAGGAATTGGGGATAAAAGGGGCTGTCCAGAAAGTCAGTTTGTGCCGACTTTCTGGACAGCCCCTAATTATTCCATAACATTTAATACGAGAGGTCGTTAAGATTGGATTGTGCTGGCGGCTTGATGCAGAATGATCCTGCGTTCCAGCCGCTATATACAATAACCCTAATTTCCGAAATACGCTTGCCGGTCAATATCTGCAAGGAGTGTTAGCTGAGCGGGACGCCATTCGAGGCGTTCTTGGGTCAAAGCGCTGGAGGCAGGATTGTCCATCATCACAAAGTGCATCAGCCAATTAAAGTGATCAACCGCCTCCTCTGGAGATTTGCTGACTACAGGCACATTGAGGCGGCGGCCGATTAAGGTGGCAATGTCGCGAAGCGCTACCCCTTCATCGCCAATCGCATGCAATCGGGTGCCGGCAGATGCAGATTCGAGCGCCAGTCGATAAAGTTTGGCTGCATCGAGCCGGTGCACAGCGGGCCAACGGTTCGTTCCATCGCCTACATAGGCGGAGACACCCGTTCTTCTTGCAACATCGATCAAAGTTGGGACCAATCCCTTGTCGCCGTCACCGTGGACGGATGTCGGAAGACGAACCACGGATGCGCGAACGCCTTGTGAAGCCATGGCCAATGCAGTTTCTTCCGATGCGACGCGTGCGACTGAATGGGGGTCGGCTGTATCCATCTCCGTACCCAGGCGTCCAGGTGTTAAGAGCGCAGTTACGGAAGTGACTACTAAGGGTCGGTCAGAACCGGCTAATGCCTCCCCGAGCGCTTTAACCACCTGGCTATCTTGATGGTTGGCCTCGGCGTAATCCCTAAAGTCATGAACAAACGCGGCATGGATCACCCCATCCGCTGCCGCCGCCCCGCTGCGCAGACTGTCGAGGTCATCTAGAGATCCGCGATGCACCGACACTCCAACTCCGGTGAGTGCCGCCGCCGCTTCCGAGCGGGCAAGACCGATCACTTCATGTCCCGCTCCGATCAGTTCCCGCACTATGGCCGAACCAATAAAACCAGTTGCTCCTGTAACAAAAACACGCATAATCTATTCCTCCCACAATGTAAGTAGCAACGCTATACGTTTATTTTAGTTCAGTCTCACCTGGGAGGTTTGCCTATTCCGCCCCGCTTTTTGCCAGATCCGTTGGAAAATGGGATAGTCCCGGTTCACCGCAGGAAGAATAACACCCGCACGGCTTGTGGCTGCGGGTAGAAGAAAAATCCAAAGCGAATCCACATCGCCTATGAAATGTTCAACCCCATTTGGTGCTTCAGTCGTGAGGAACTTGTTCTTGCTGCCGCCATCTGGCGATATCTCTGCTTGGCGATATTCCAAAAAAACGGCTGTAATCACGGCTGAATTGAGAAATGCTTATATATCCAACCTGTCTGGATGCCGTGCTGGCATTCCTTGAATCGGAAAACATAAGACGCCTTGCTTCATGCAGCCGGAGCGCTTTTTGGTATTGCAGCGGGCTCATGGAAGTGACGGATTTAAAATGCTCGTTAAACGAGGAAACACTCATATGTATCAAATCGGCTAAGTCTGTGACCTTCATCTGCTGGGAAAAGTTGGATTGGAGCCAGGCAATCGCTTTGGCGACTCGCTGCACGCCGGAATCAACGAAACCCATTTCAGCGACCTGTTTGCCAAAGGGACTTCGCAGGATGCGTATCAAGATTTCATCCATCACAAGCGGAGCAATCCATTCCGTATCTCCAGGATCGGATAAGCAATCCAGAAGTCTGCTCACCGCCTTCATTATGCTTAAGCCGGCGTTCGCGGCGTACCCCGCACTCCGCTGACCAAGGGGGGGCAGGCCGTGAGCATATACTTTGAGGACAAGCTCGGAAATTCTTCTCGAGTCGAGATCCAGCCTGATACCAAGAAACGGCTCGGAAGGATTGGCATTTGTAGTCTGCATGGTGACTGGCAAGGCAACGGCCACTTCAAATTTAATTCGTTTACCATAGCTGCAGCCTTGCTTCCAAAACTCTAGCCATCTGTTCAACCATCTCTTCTGGCGTATATGGCATAGATTGGAAGACCCACCACTCAATCAACCCCGTAATGGAAACGGATAAGAATTGCGCCAATACATCCCTGTGGATACCGGTTTCTAGCTTCATTTGGTTCACCACCAAGGTGATATTCGCTTCAATCATCTTTGTCATGCGGTGTCTGAACGTCGGAATACCTTTATTGGTAATCAAAACGCGATAGATTTCTGCATGCTCTTTCAGATACGTGAACGTACGAATCAGCAGTTCCCGGGACAGTTCATTGGTTGGCCCATCCTCCGGAACACAACTCTCAGCAAGCATCATCAGATACGTTTCCACGCTCTGTTCCAGCAGGTCATATTTGTCTGTAAAATGCAAATAGATCGTTCCGCGGTTGACATTGGCCCGATCCGCAATCCCTTGAATGGTGACCCTCTCAAATTCCTGCTCTCCCAACAGCCCAATAAACGCTTGCATAATCATCTGTCTTGATCGCACGATGCGCCGATCCATGGTTTTCCCCTCTTGCCTGAACACATCCAG
>NZ_JAGXJX010000169.1:0-380 GCF_019091125.1 Paenibacillus sp. GbtcB18 | reverse complement strand
TTATCAAGAAATACCACCTAAAGTGGAGTATAGCTTAACTGCGCATGGAAAAACGGTAAGTGTTGTTTTGGATAGTATGTGTGGTTGGGGAAGGAAACATTTAGAATATATCAACAAGAATTAACTGTAAATTTATTATGTAAACTGAAAAATAGAAAGTTGTTATTTCAATAATTTGTATTTTATAATATATATAATTAGATGATGTTATCGTAGATATAATCTTTTAATTGAGGTGGGATAGATGAAATTATTTATTGCTCGAAGGAAGTAGTTGTTTGAAACTGAAAGATGTGTACCAGATATAAAAAGAGATTTTCGAAAATATAAACTATGAGTCTAATTCGGGGGACTTCAGGATTGAACATTTCATACATAGT
>NZ_JAGXJX010000168.1:0-380 GCF_019091125.1 Paenibacillus sp. GbtcB18 | reverse complement strand
GAACAGTTGTTTCATACCTTTTGCCCCCATTTATGGACATGAACTGGCTCTATACTACCCACAATAGAATCTAAACTATTATGACCATCCCAGTTCCATTCGTAATTTTTCCATTTCCCGTCCTTTTCATCTTTTACTACTTTCAATTTCATTCCCATCTGTGCATTTTCTACAGGATCAAAGTATTTCACACGATAGTAATACTCATTTTCTCCTTCTTTTAAGTCAAATCGGTATAAGTCATATCGCTCCTTCATTCCCTTACTAGCACCTGGATGTTTAATTCGATCTTCTCCAAAATCAAATTTTTTGTATTGTAATTCATTCATTTTTTTTCGATCCATTTCAATATAGGCTCTTACATAGTTCATTGCGGCTTT
>NZ_JAGXJX010000167.1:0-383 GCF_019091125.1 Paenibacillus sp. GbtcB18 | reverse complement strand
AAGTTTCTGATACTGTTACGGCCATTATCTTAATACGTTTGTTTTTAGTTGATTTGCTGAATGACTACCAGAAGGATGGGGTCATAAAACGTACTAGATTGAATGCCTTGCTAAATGATCTTTCTTTATACGAAAGAGAATTTCGTAAACAGGCTGAACAATCGTTTCATAGATTGATTGAAAACACGTCGAAATGGACCACAGAAAAGTTATCGGAAGCGGGTTTGGATGTGAAGTCTATAACAGCAGTTAATAAGCAAATTATTCAAGGAGCTATAAAAAGACCTGGAGAAGACGGCTTGATTTTATCGGATCGTGTATGGAATTTATCAGGAGATATGAAGGATCGCTTGAGTGGTGTAATTCGTCCAGCTGTACTAAAA
>NZ_JAGXJX010000166.1:0-384 GCF_019091125.1 Paenibacillus sp. GbtcB18 | reverse complement strand
TGTATTCATATACATCCAATGAAATTTATAAGGGAGTAGATGAATCGATAAAGGACTTTATTATAAAGATAACGAGAGAAAAGCCACTAGGACCTCCACGATTTGAGGTGGGTAAAGAATTACGTATAGGGGATTCAAAAGCTTTTTACTTAATATGGGACGAAAGTAAGCAATTGCGAGAGATTGATCCGAGAGTTCGAGATCGTAGTTTTCTGGAAGAAAACAAAATAAAGCTATTTCCCAAAAAAATTGGAGATTTCTACGATATAGAAATAAAAGGAAAAAGTTATAGAACCGTGGCAGTCAAAGAAACTATACGTTCGGGAGAGAATGTCACATTTCAAATATTACGTGAAACTACGACTGAAACAGAAGTACTGCGTA
>NZ_JAGXJX010000165.1:0-385 GCF_019091125.1 Paenibacillus sp. GbtcB18 | reverse complement strand
GGATCTTATACCGCCCCTAGCACTTCATTTACTTGACCCCTTAACTTAATGAAGTCGGATCTTATACCGCTCCTAGCACTTCATGTACTTTACCTCTTTCAACAAATTCTTCTTGATTACCTCCGATACTGGGCAGACTCCTTTGCAGCCTGGGAGACACCCTTGAAGCCTAGCATATAACATTGAATCCCTAGAGACTATTTCCTCTCTGCTAATTTCTATGCTACCTCCTATTCAACAGCACCAGACCACGGAGCCAGACAAAACTCGGGATATTCCACTCACACTCTCACAGGAACAGGAGCTGGAGTAGGAAACAGAGAGGAAATACATTTGCCATTCCTGCTTTTCCGTGCTAACCAGAGCAGAGCAAGAGGTAAGAGGT
>NZ_JAGXJX010000164.1:0-387 GCF_019091125.1 Paenibacillus sp. GbtcB18 | reverse complement strand
AGAAAGAAGTGGAATTACCCAGTGATTGGTCTAACCTGGTCAGTAAAGCAGCGTGGTATAGGAAATGGTCAACTCTATAAAGGCTCTCATGACCGGAAGATCGCAGGCCATTAGTATAGTCGCCTGCCTGCCCCCGCCTAATTACGTCAGATAGAAGACGACTTCTTTCACAGTGAAACGAATATATATAGTATCACCTGTACGAATAAGCCTCATTACTGGAAAAAGACCTATGGTATGGGTTCGATTCCTAGTCTCTTTTCACCTTCGGAAGTAAGAGATGGTCTTGCCTTGCTATTTGGAAATAATCTACTTAAGTTAATTCGTATGAATTAGGAAGAATTTGACAAATGACTGATTTACGGAGAAATTCCCGGATGTAGGACC
>NZ_JAGXJX010000163.1:0-387 GCF_019091125.1 Paenibacillus sp. GbtcB18 | reverse complement strand
AACTGAAGTTAAAATAACCTCTAGAAAAATTCCCACCTCTTTAAAGGGTTATAAAATACTTCAAATTTCAGTTTTGCACAATAAACAATTTGGCGAAAATCAGGAAATTTTAGCTCAAAAAGTTAAAAGCATAGAACCAGATATTATTGCTATTACGGGTGATCTAATTGACAGTAGTTCATACGATGCAGAAGTTAGTATGAAAGTAATACGAAAACTTGTACAGAAGTATCAGGTATATTTTGTAACAGGAAATCATGAAAAATTGTCAGGGGAATATAACAGTTTAGAAAAAGAACTGAAGAAAAACAATGTCAATGTTTTAAGAAATGAACATGTAAGCATCCAAAAGGGTGTACACCAAATAAACTTGCTTGGTATTGATGA
>NZ_JAGXJX010000162.1:0-391 GCF_019091125.1 Paenibacillus sp. GbtcB18 | reverse complement strand
GAGCCTTCGTTTCTTTCAAAGTTCCGCTTGAAAAGCACTTGTTCTTCCACCCGGTTTTGGTTAACAAAATGTGAATGTGCTTCAACCCATTAGCTCATCAATAGTGTTATGGTCTAAATCCTTTGATTCTTGGATAGAGACCACAGTGGAACTTCTCATGTTGCGATCAAAGTACTTTTTCGATCACACCAAGATCTGAGAGTTTCTAACAATATCTTCTTTGTTGATTCACAATGGTTAGAACTCTTGTAAAATAGTCCGAAATGGAATAGGACTCATAAATATGATGCAAAGTTGCTAATTCGGCTCTAAGTGATTGAAGCTAGCTCTCACCTTCTCAATACCTTTGTTGGAGTTTGTTACTTCCCAAGCTTCTTTGGAGGCTGACCCC
>NZ_JAGXJX010000161.1:0-392 GCF_019091125.1 Paenibacillus sp. GbtcB18 | reverse complement strand
GTATTCCGCCTTTTTAACTGTTTTAATATTGTTCAAACTGCTAAATAAACATTCATGTTATATTTAGCAGTTTGAACAATATCTTTTAATTTATATAATAATATTTACAAAACATAAGATTTTACTTCTTTACTTATTTTCTTATCTATTAAGACTCTTACTATATTAAAAATCAATGCGAGACAAAATATAGTAGCTCCGATTAAAAATGCTAAATTATAACTACGAATAGTTCCTTTCTTATATTCCGCATTTAGTTGTTTGTAAATTTTGCCCTCCTCATCAGTTTTTAAGTCGATTTGCTGTTTTTTATTTATCGCTTGCACTACTTGTACCTTTTCTAAATTTGACAAATCACTATTTTTAATCATAGTCACTACTTCCTTATTTAT
>NZ_JAGXJX010000160.1:0-395 GCF_019091125.1 Paenibacillus sp. GbtcB18 | reverse complement strand
CCGCTATTTGTGGACAGCAACCCCCCGCGGATTAAAGTTTCACTTTATACATCTCCAATACTCTTAATCTTGTACGACAAGTGACCTCATTTATTACAATGCTATTTTTAGAGCCTGATTATACTAACGAATGATTTCGTTTTATAAGAATTTTTCACCTCATTTGAAAATATACTACTATCATGTATCCTTTGTTTTTAATGCCAAGAAATCATTAGAATATACTTCCCATTTGAAAGTAATCTATTTATATATTTGTCTGAGTGAAATCTGAAGGTGATTGGGTTCTGAAGATATAAAGGTCATATATATGTATTATTCTGTATTGCTTGAGCGATTGCAAAAGGAGGATATACGGATGAGTAAAAAAGAAATGTTGCAAAATGGAATTAAGC
>NZ_JAGXJX010000016.1:0-59697 GCF_019091125.1 Paenibacillus sp. GbtcB18 | reverse complement strand
TTCTTCTCATTAATGTCTCAATTACTTGAGACGCTTCAATCACTCGTTGTTCAGTTTTCAAAGGACAATCTCGGCTTTATCAGCCTCGTCGTTTTCCGCTTCGTTCCAGCGGCGACTTAATTAATATACCACATTCACCTAGTTGATTGCAAGCTTTTTTTTCGATGAATTTTTTTGGGTTTTAATTTGTCGCTTCTTTCGGAAGGCGGAATACAAATATACCATCCTCGCTTTACTATGTCAACAAAAAATATCTTCCCTAGGGAAGATATTTTTCATCGAGCCTATTGGTCCTTAACGTGCTTCAATGACCTCTTGAATGTACAGATTTCTTTCTAAGGTAAGGTTAACGATTGTCCCGTTAATGTTAACCCAAGGGCGTGTCGGGTACGACCGATCCGAGAAAACAATCTCGCCGACACGGTTATCGTTCAATTTTACAACGGTCCCGATATGAAACGAAGTCACTTTGTTGATGAACGTGTTGACGATCGCCGGATCGACTTTGCCGAAAGAATCTTTGCTGAGCTGCTCCAGAACCAGATAAGGGGATGTGGCTTCCTGATGATAACGAACGCTTGTCATGGCATGAAAGATATCGGCTACAGCAACCACTTTGGAATAGATGTGAATCTGATCGCTTTTAAGACCAAGCGGATAGCCGGAAGCGTCCTCCCGCTCATGATGCTGAAGTGAACAAAGCTTAACACCCTCGTTAAGGGCTGCTATCGGTTTTAGCACATTGTAACCGTAAAGGGTGTGCTTGCGCATTTCCTCCAGCTCTACAGGTGTTAACTTGGTCGGTTTAACGAGAAGAGCCTGATCGATTTTGGCATTCCCGATATCATGCAGGAGTCCGGCGAGGGCTATCTGCATCCAATCCTTCTGAGGAAGTCCGTGCCATTTGGCCAGAAGATAAGATGTCAGAGAAACCATGATGCTGTTGTGAAGGACGAAATCCTGCAGCTGAAACTGCCGCGGTGTAAACGTCAGGACCTGGTATCCTTCTATATGCTCGATCAGCTTATGAAGCTCATTACGCATCTCCAACACCGGCAGGGCAGAATTGCCCAGCACAAGACCGAACGCTTTCTTAAGCAGCTGGAGCATTTTGTCGTAAGAAAGATCAAAGGACGAGATTTGCTTCGTATCTATATCCGTTGAAGCGACCGCACCGGCCGATTCTTGGCCTGAATTGCTTGTCCCGTTATCAATGGTTACGGTAGAGATCAAGAATGCCTTCAGAATCTCCGCATCACGCTCTGTCAGGATTCTGCCCTTATAAAATAATGTATTGCCGAAACGGCTGTTTACAGCCTCCAGGAGCTTGTCGCCGGCTTTAATTTGTGACACAGAGACTGTCCGCAAGGTATTTCCCTCCGCTTTACCTAAGTTTGTCAATTTTATTGTAAAACAAAAAAGATGGGGATGTAAGTCCCCACCTCCGAAACTATTTATTAAATTTCAGTATCCTCTTCAGGATTCTCTACCTGTGCGTCCGTTTGCTCAGACGCCATTTGTTCCTGATCTTCTTCGTTGAACTCGTCATCCTGGCTTTCCTCGCTCTTGGCCACATGAGTGACAGTCGCCACCTCATCATCCTCGCGGATGTTGATTAGACGAACCCCCTGCGTGTTGCGTCCCATTTCAGAAATGCCGGAGATGCTTGTCCGAATAAGAGTTCCGCTCGCGGTAATGATCATGAGATCTTCTTCGTTGTTCACGACTTTAAGACCTACGACCGCACCGTTCTTGGTGGTAACGTTGAGCGTCTTGATCCCCTTACCGCCCCGTGATTGCACCCGGTATTCCGCTATAGGCGTCCGTTTGCCGAAACCTTTGGCGGTCACAATCAGAACGCTTGCGTCTTCATCCACCACGTCCATATCGATAACCGTATCTTCCGATCCGATTTGAATGCCTTTAACACCCGTGGCGGAACGGCCCATGGATCTGACATCGTTTTCCGGGAACCGGATGGACATGCCGTCACGCGTACCCATGATAATATCGCGTTTGCCATCCGTCAGTTTAACGCCGACAAGCGAGTCATCGTCACGGAGGTTGATTGCGATCAGACCGCCTTTGCGGATGTTGATATAATCATCCAACGGAGTTTTTTTCACAATTCCCTGTTTTGTGGCAAAGAATAAATAATTGTCCGCACTAAATTCTTGAACTGGAATAACGGCACTTACGGTTTCGCCCTGTTCAATCTGAATCAGGTTGATAATCGGGGTTCCCCGCGCAGTCCGGCTAAGATCCGGAATCTCGTAGGCCTTAAGCTTGTACACTTTGCCTCTGTCCGTAAAGAAGAGGAGATAGTGATGCGTGTTGGTTACGAACAGATGGTTTACAAAGTCATCCGTCTTCGTATCCATGCCGACGATTCCGCGGCCTCCGCGTTTCTGGCTTCGGTACGTGTTTACCGGAAGGCGTTTAATATAGCCCGTGTGGGTAATAGTAATGACAACATCCTCTTGAGGAATCAGATCTTCATCTTCGATGCTGTCTTCGCCTTTGGTAATTTCACTGCGTCTTTCGTCGCCGTAGCTTTGTTTGATTTCATTGAGCTCTTCGCTGATGATAGCGAGAATAAGCTGCTCATCGGCAAGAATAGCTTTTAACTCCGCGATCCTCTGAAGAAGCTCGGCGTACTCTTGTTCAATCTTTTCCCGCTCCAGACCTGTAAGGCGCTGCAAACGCATATCCAAAATGGCTTGCGCCTGATCGTGAGAAAGGTTGAAGGTTGTCATCAAGCCTTCACGCGCAGCTTCGGTTGTACGCGAAGAACGGATCAGGGCAATGACTTCATCCAGATTGTCGAGCGCGATACGCAGACCCTCGAGAATATGAGCACGAGCTTCGGCCTTGCGCAGATCGTATTCGGTACGTCTGCGGATGATGACTTTCTGGTGCTCCAGGTAATAATAAATCATCTCCCGCAGGTTCAGAACCCGGGGTTCCCCATTTACGAGGGCGAGCATGATGATACCGAAATTGGACTGCAAAGCTGTATGCTTATACAAATTATTGAGAACGACATTCGGATTCACGTCACGACGCAGCTCCATAACGATACGCATACCGTTACGGTCCGATTCATCGCGTAAGTCTGTAATGCCGTCGATTTTTTTGTCGCGGACGAGTTCGGCGATCTTTTCAATCAAACGTGCTTTGTTTACTTGATAAGGAATTTCATGCACGATAATCCGTGCTTTATTATTCACTTCTTCAATGTCGGCTTTCGCTCTCATGGTAACGGAGCCTCTGCCTGTGGCATAAGCCTGCCGAATTCCTTCGCGGCCGAGTATATACGCACCCGTCGGGAAGTCCGGCCCCTTGATTGATTGCATCAATTCCAACGGAGTTACATCCGGGTTCTCGATCATTTGCTGAATTCCGTCGATAACCTCTCCAAGATTATGCGGCGGAATATTGGTAGCCATACCTACGGCAATCCCGGAAGATCCGTTGACAAGGAGGTTAGGGAACCGTGCCGGCAAAACAACCGGCTCCTGTTCCTCTCCGTCATAGTTCGGAATGTAGTCAATAGTCTCTTTATTGATATCACGCAGCATCTCCATTGCGATCTTGGAGAGACGCGCCTCCGTGTAACGCATAGCTGCCGCCATGTCGCCATCGACGGAACCGAAGTTTCCGTGCCCGTCAATGAGCATGTAACGCAGCGAGAAATCCTGTGCCATCCGGACCATCGTTTCATATACCGGAGAATCCCCGTGAGGATGGTATTTACCGATTACTTCGCCGACGATTCTGGCTGACTTTTTGTGCGGTTTATCTGAATACATGCCCAGCTCGGACATCGCGTATAAAATACGCCGGTGAACCGGTTTGAGGCCGTCCCGGACGTCGGGAAGCGCACGGCTGACGATGATACTCATGGCGTAATCTAAAAATGAGGTGCGCATTTCCGAACTAATATCAACCTCAACGACTTGCGAACGCATTTCTTCGGTCATGATTTATCCTCCTGAAACGTGCATCCTAGGCTGGAATAAATCCAGCCTTCTATCTCTTGAAGCCTTAAATATCCAAGTTCTTTACATATTTCGCATGCTGATGGATGAAGTTACGTCTAGGTTCCACGTTGTCTCCCATCAGTGTATCGAAAATAGAATCGGCATCCATCGCATCTTGGATGGTGACTTGCAGCAGGGTGCGGGTTTCCGGATCCATGGTTGTATCCCATAATTGTTCCGCATCCATTTCCCCTAGACCCTTGTAACGCTGAACATTGACTTTGGCTCCTTCGCCAAACTCTTTCATGATCTCATCCCGCTGCTTGTCGCTGTATGCATAGCGGGCCACTTTGCCGCGCTCCAGCTTATAAAGCGGGGGCTGCGCAATATACACATACCCCACTTCAATCAGCTTGCGCATATAACGATAGAAATACGTAAGCAGCAAGGTACGGATATGGGCTCCGTCGACGTCGGCATCCGTCATAATGATCAGCTTATGATATCGAGCTTTGGTAATATCGAAATCATCGCTGATTCCTGTACCCATCGCCGTAATAATGGCACGGATCTCCAGGTTCGATAAAATTTTGTCCAAACGTGCTTTCTCGACGTTCAAAATTTTACCGCGGATCGGCAGAATGGCCTGGAAGTGACGGTCACGGCCCTGTTTGGCCGATCCGCCGGCAGAGTCCCCTTCCACGATGTACAGCTCGCTGATGGACGCATCCTTGGACGAGCAGTCAGCCAGCTTGCCCGGAAGGGAGCTTACTTCCAGCACGCTCTTGCGGCGGGTCAGTTCTCTTGCTTTGCGGGCCGCTTCGCGCGCACGGGAAGCCTGGAGTCCTTTCTCCACGATCTTCTTCGCGATCGCCGGGTTTTCGTCCAGGAACTCGAGAAGCTTCTCGGCAAACAGAGAATCGACGATCCCGCGCACTTCGCTATTGCCGAGCTTCGTCTTGGTCTGCCCTTCAAACTGAGGCTCGGGTATCTTAACCGAGATAATGGCGGCCAAGCCCTCACGAACGTCGTCACCGGACAGGTTAGACCCGCTTTCTTTGATCGCGTTCGTTTTGCGCGCGTAGTCATTCAGAATCCGCGTCAATGCGCTTTTGAAACCGGACTCGTGAGTACCGCCTTCGTGTGTATTGATATTGTTGGCAAACGAATAGATGTTCTCCGTATAGCTGTCGTTGTACTGAATAGCCACTTCAACCTGGATATTGTCCTTGCTGCCTTCGACATAAATCGGAGGTTCATGAAGAGCTTCTTTGTTCCGGTTCAAGTGCTCGACGAAGGATTTAATTCCTCCCTCGTACATAAAGCTTTCGGAAGTATCCGTGCGTTCGTCGGTCAGATTAATCTCGATTCCTTTATTCAAAAACGCCAGCTCACGGATTCTGGATTGCAGAATCTCGTAATCATATTCGGTCGTCTCCGTAAAAATCTCCGGATCGGGCGTAAACGTAACCGTTGTTCCGGTTTCTTCCGTTTCGCCTATAATCCGAAGATCATATTGCGGTTTACCTTGGCGATATTCTTGTTCATGGATTTTACCGTGCAGCTTGACTCGTACGTGAAGATGCGAGGACAGCGCGTTAACAACGGAAATACCTACCCCGTGAAGTCCGCCGGAAACTTTGTAGCCCGAATCGTCTCCGCCGAATTTACCGCCCGCATGGAGTACGGTGAGAACCACTTCTAGCGCGGGACGCTTCATCTTGACATGTTCCCCTACGGGAATTCCGCGTCCGTTGTCAATTACGGTAATCCGGTTGTCTTTATGAACGATGACGTCGATACGGGTACAATAACCGGCCAGCGCTTCGTCGATGGAGTTATCGACAACTTCCCACACGAGATGGTGCAGGCCGCGGCTGCTGGTCGAGCCGATATACATGCCCGGTCGTTTACGAACGGCTTCCAGCCCTTCCAGTACCTGAATCTGATTCTCATCGTACGAATTTTGGTTCAAAGTCATACACCCTTCACCTGCTTTTACATAGTCAAATCGCTCAGTTCGTCAACAGCTGATTTGCGCGTTTCTTCAAAGTCATCGAGGAGATTGGGGAATAATACACTTTGCCTTGCGTCACGACAAGCGATTTGCATTCCTCTTCGCCAATGATCTCGATCTTCTTGCTGCGAGTAGCCTCCGCAATAAACTGCTTGGATATCTTCGAAGACTTCTCGATCGACAGATCGAAAATCGCGATGAGTTCCGAGGAACGAATAATCTTTTCGCCGCCTAAATGGATAAACACAATCTCTCAACTCCTGTCGATGACGCTGCCGCTCGAAACATGAAAAACGGCCGCATGGTCTAACTGGTCCAAATGGACGCTTTCGAGTCCGGTCGTTGTGATAAACGTTTGTACTTTCTTCTGGAACGTCTGGATGAGTTGGGTCTGTCTATATTCGTCAAGTTCGGAAAGAACATCGTCGAGGAGTAATACAGGATACTCACCGACTTCCTCCCGGATGAGTTCTATTTCGGCTAGCTTTAAAGAAAGAGCAGTCGTTCTCTGCTGCCCTTGGGATCCGTACGTTTGTACGTCTTTGTCGTTAATGCAGAAAAGAAGGTCGTCCCGGTGCGGACCGATCAATGAGACGCCTCTTCGCATTTCCTGTTCTTTTATCTGTGATAACTTTATCATAAATCGGTCCAATAAAACAGATTCATCTTCAAAGTGCCCGTCCGCAAAGGAAGGAGCATACTCCACCCGGAGCATTTCCTTGCCGTTGGTGATTCCCTGATGAATCTGTTCCGCCCAGCTTTGGAGTTTCTTTATAAAGCTTTGACGTTTTTTCATAAT
This sequence comes from Paenibacillus sp. GbtcB18, assembly GCF_019091125.1. Classification (NCBI taxonomy): domain Bacteria; kingdom Bacillati; phylum Bacillota; class Bacilli; order Caryophanales; family Paenibacillaceae; genus Paenibacillus; species Paenibacillus sp. GbtcB18. Next base: position 52,898 of record NZ_JAGXJX010000016.1, on the reverse strand, counting down.
TTTAACACCGAAGGCCGCAAGCTGTTCGTTCCATACATCCAGCATAGAGCTATTGGCCGCTGAAGGAGGGTAGGACTGTTTCAGCAAATTATTGCGCTGCACAAGCACCTTCTGGTATTGAGTAAGGTCGTAAAGGTAGCTGGGATAAACCTGCCCGATCTCCATATCGAGAAACCTCCGGCGGATGCCGGGGCTTCCCTTGACGATCTCCAGGTCTTCGGGGGCGAACATCACCACATTAAGCGCCCCGACATACTGACTCAGCTTCTTTTGCTCAAGCCCGTTTACTTTCGCTTTCTTGCCTTTGCCCGATATGGAAAGCTCGAGCGTGCTCATCCCGTATTTACGTTCCACCTCGCCAAAAAGTCTGGCATGGTCCTCCTGCCATTGAATCAATTCCTTCTCCTGATGGGTACGGTGAGACTTGGTCAGTGCAAGCACATAGATGGATTCCAGTAAGTTGGTCTTCCCCTGCGCATTGGGCCCTACAAAGATGTTAACATTCCGATCCGTCGAGATTTCCACATGTGGATAATTTCGATAATGTTCCAACAACAGCCGTTTGACAAACAATGGCGTTCCTCCTGTGCTTCCTCGGGCCTATTCCCGGGACACAACGAATTCCCCGCAACCTTCTACGGCAACTTTGTCTCCGGAGTACAGCTTCCGCCCGCGGCGGTTTTCGTTTTCTCCGTTTACTTCGATATGGGCTTCCTGAAGGAAGGATTTAGCCTGTCCCCCGGTTTGAATGCAGTCCGCCAGTTTCAAAAATTGACCCAAGGTTATATATTCCGTACGAATGGTGACCTCTTTCATCGAGTCTCCTCCGTTTGTTTGATTTAATTGTCAGTCTGCTTAGTTTGTTGTGCGGTACGGGAGAATAAGCTGCAAAATATTTTGCTGTTCTTCCGGACGGATAATAATCGGCTGCATAGCGCCGGTGAATCCGATGTGAATGTTGTCGCTATCCATAACTTTAAGCGCATCGAGCATATATTTGGAGTTAAAAGAGATCCGCAGCAGCTCGCCGTTGATTTTCTGAAGCTGCAGTTGCTCCGTTACTTTGCCCAATTCGGACGAACTTGAAGAAACCTCAATGGTTTCATCTTCTTTCATCACGAGTTTAACGATATTGGTCTTATCTTCTCTGGAAAGAAGGTAAGCACGGTCGATTGCATCGGCCAGTTCTTTGGTGCCCACAACGAGTTCTGTCTGGAACGACTGCGGAATAAGCTTGGATGTATCCGGATAAGTTCCGTCCAGGATGCGCGTATAGAACAAAATCGAGTTCATTTTGAACAAGACCTGATTATCCGCGATAACGATATCGATCAAGGAATTCTGATCCGGCAAAATTTTGCTCAGCTCGTTAAGCGTGCGTCCGGAAATAACGATCGGATGGAACTTTTGTCCGGGCTCCAGATCAAGGTTAATCTCACGGGAAGCCAGTCTGTGGCGGTCGCAAGCGATAAATTTCAGCTTATTGTCCGAAATCTGCCAGAGTACGCCGGTCAGAATAGGCGTAGTTTCATTTGTCGAAACGGAAAAAGACGTCTGCTTGATCATCGTTTTGAGCAGATCGCTTGGAATCCGGATCGTACGACTTTCTTCGATTTGGGGCAGAAGCGGATATTCTTCAGGGTCGAGACCCATAATTTGTACTTCGGAAGATCCCGAGCGAATGGTGGTTTGAAAATGGTCCTTAACTTCGATCTCGATCGTTTGGGAGGGGAGCTTGCGGATCATTTCCATGAAAAATTTAGCGGGGAGCACAACGCTTCCCGGTTGAAAGAGCTCAATTACTTTCAGCTCAGCAGTTTCGGTCGGCATAAAGCTTTGGATGGAAATGTCGGTGTCACTGGCAGTCAGTGTAACACCCTCTGAAGTGGCGTCTATTTTGATTCCGGTCAAAATCGGAATAGTCGTTTTACTGGAGATGGCCTTGGAGACGTGCTGAATGGATTCATTAAGGTGATCTTTCAATATCGTTAATTTCATGTTTTCACTCCTGTGGTTCTAAATTCTAGCCGGACTACATACCCTTATATAATACCTTTTTTTTATTAGTAATAGTAGTAGAGGCACTGGATATGTGGATATGTGGACGAAAGTCACAAAAAACAAGCCTATCCACATGTGCATAGTTTGTGCATAGGCTTGTAGTTATTAAGAGGACGGATTTTTGATTTTTTCCGTCAGGCTATGAATGATTTTGAAAAGTTCCTGATCTGTCTTCAGGGCCTCGCTAATTTTTTCGTGCGCGTGGATGACGGTCGTGTGATCGCGTCCGCCGAACGCTTCACCGATCTTGGGAAGAGAGAAATCGGTCATTTCCCGGGATAAATACATGGCAACCTGCCTAGGAAAAGCAACGGCTTTAGTCCGTTTCCTCGCTTTGAAGTCCTCCATTTTCAACCCGTAGAACTCTCCGACTTTCTGCTGGATATCCTGCATCGTAATGACCCGCGGCCGGCTTGAAGGAATAATATCTTTCAGCGCTTCCGCAGCCAGATGAGTCGTAATATCCTGGTTGCTCAAGGAAGAATAGGCGACGACCCTAATCAACGCACCCTCGAGTTCCCGAATGTTCGTATCGATCTGATTCGCGATATACACCATCGCTTCATTCGGAATTTCAAGATTCTCGGCCTTGGCTTTCTTGCGTAGAATCGCAATACGCGTCTCTAGGTCCGGCGGCTGGATATCCGTAATGAGTCCCCATTCGAAGCGCGAGCGCAGACGGTCTTCAAGCGTCGGGATCTCTTTGGGAGGCCGGTCGCTGGAAATGATAATCTGCTTGCCTTCTTCATGAAGGGCGTTGAAGGTGTGGAAAAATTCTTCCTGCGTCTGTTCTTTACCCGCAAGAAACTGAATATCGTCTATAAGAAGCACGTCGATGCTTCTGTATTTGTTGCGAAATCCTTCGCCGCGGTTGTCCCGGATCGCATTGATGAATTCGTTCGTAAATTTCTCGGAAGAGATGTAAAGAACGCGCGCCCGTGGATTATGTTCGAGCACATAATGCCCGATTGCGTGCATCAAGTGGGTTTTCCCGAGTCCTACGCCTCCGTATAGAAAAAGCGGATTGTATGCTTTGGCCGGAGCCTCCGCAACGGCAAGGGAAGCCGCGTGGGCGAACCGGTTGCCGGCGCCGATAACGAACGTATCGAACGTATACCGCGAGTTCATCATATGATGAAAAGTTTCTTCTTGAACGGGAGCGGCAGGCTCCTTCGGAATTTCCGGGGGCGGGGTTTGTACCGCGACAGGTGATTTCTCGTCGGACTCGTTTACGAATTTGACCTCGACCTGTTTGCCGAGAAATTCATAGATCGTGGTCCCGATCATTTTCGCGTAGCGGCTTTCCAGCCATTCTTTCGCAAAATTGTTCGGTGCGCTGATGACGACAGTCGTATCCGTGAAGACGGTAGCTCTTGTGGATTTAAGCCAAGTATCGAAGCTCGGCTTGCTTAATTTTTTTTGTATGATAGACAGGACTTGCTGCCATGAGTCGGTCGTATGGCTATCCACAACAGTTCACTCCTTTAAACATAAAAAAGACTTGCGGAAAACGCCATGTCGCCTTGCTTCATGTCAATTACCACAAAATCTTGTCGATTCTTATCCACACGAGTCAGGTTATGCAGAAGAGACTTGCTCGAATAGAGGGAAAATTGTTCACAATGTTATCCACAGGCTGTTGATAAACGAAGGGTATCAGGAGAATATCCACAACAGAAACAATACTATATTAGCAAATGAGAGAGGGATTATCAACGCAATGTTTTAATTTATCCACATATTCAACCCCTTGTGTAAAGTTAATATTAACACCACTAGATATTGTTGATAATTTGTTTGCTTTCGACAAGTTCTGCACAGAGGGCTGAAAAATTTGTACACAGGTTGTTCCGGCCGAGCTTCCACCTTGACTTTTAGCGTCTGTTTGTGCTTTAATTGAAAAAGACATTTTTGGGATTAGATAGATCCTCAGGGAGGTGCAAATAGATGCGTCCTACGTTTAACCCGAACACAAGAACACGGAAGAAGAACCACGGTTTCCGTAAAAGAATGAGCACGAAAAACGGCCGTAAAGTGCTGCAAGCACGCCGTCAAAAAGGTAGAAAAGTACTGAGTGCTTAATTGCCAGGCCACTTGATGTGGTCTTTTTTTCTGGGTTTTTATAGGCTTGTGAGGGTTTCGACCGATTAAACCGCCCGTTACCGGTGAAAACTAGAGAATGGGCGGTCAAAGAAGCGGTTTTGTTTGGAGTGCTTGCTTGTGGAAAAAAAGCTTAGGCTTGCAAAAAGAGAAGATTTTCAAAAGGTGTACCGCTACGGAAAGTCGGCAGCGAACCACCAGTTTGTTCTATATTATATGCCTCGTCGTGAGAACGAACATTTCCGGCTGGGGATCTCGGCCAGCAAAAAGATTGGAAACGCCGTCATCCGCAACCGGCTGCGCCGCGTTTTAAAGGAAATTATCCGGCTGAACGAGGAACGGTTTCCCGGTGGCTACGATTATATCGTCATTGTGAGAAAACCGGCCGTCGAAATGGATTTCCACGAGATGGAGAAGAGCATCTACCATGTTTTCAAACGAGCGGGACTGCTGCGAAAAAACAGCTGATCCCGGCTCGTTTTGGACATGCTTTATTTTCCAAGCAATTATTTCCTTGCCGGATTAAACTATGGTATAGTTTATGGTGGAATAGAAAACTGGGAGGACCTCAATTGATTCGTCGAACCTACAAATATGCACCGCTTCTTCTGCTGTTGTTCGTGCTAACGGGTTGCGGCACGTCGCCTACCTCGTATCCTCCATTGGATCCCGCGACAGCAGGATTTTTCACCAAATACTTCATTATCCCTCTGTCTGATCTGCTCGATTTCTTTGCCAATTCGATTGGCAATTCGTACGGTATCTCTATCCTGATCGTGACTATCATTATCCGTGTGATCGTTCTGCCGCTGACGCTCAAGCAATATAAGAGCTCCAAGCGTATGCAGGAAGTCCAGCCGGAAATGGCTAAAATCCGCGAGAAGTTTAAAGATAATCCGCAGAAGCAGCAGGAAGAGACAATGAAGCTTTTCCAGAAGCATGGTGTCAATCCGCTTGCCGGATGTTTCCCGATTCTGATTCAGATGCCGATCTTGCTGGCGCTTTATCAGGCGATCGTGCGGAATCCGCACATTTTTACTCATCAATTTCTATGGATGGAACTCGGTAAACCCGATCCGTTCTATGTACTGCCGATCGTAGCGGCGGCTACAACGTTCATTCAGCAGAAAGTGATGTCGGCTCAGAACCCGATGAACAAACAGATGCAGAGCATCATGTTTATTTTCCCGGTGATGATCTTCGTGATGTCGATGAGCTTCGCATCCGCTTTGCCGCTGTACTGGATTTACAGCAACATCTTCACCATCGTTCAGACCTATTTCTTGTACGGTCGATCTCCTAAAACAAAAGGTGGACAGGCTGCATGAAAAAAGTGATTGCGACGGGAAAAACGATTGATGATGCAATAAAGGCCGGTCTTGCGCAGCTAAGCACTACGCAAGACCGGGTGCATGTCACCGTCCTGGAACAGCCGTCCAAAGGTTTTCTCGGATTGATCGGCACGAAGGAAGCGAAGGTGGAACTCGAGAAGATCCCGGATCCGATCGAAGAAGCCGTTGCTTTTCTGAAAGAGCTGTTCGACACGATGGGGCTGGCTATCTCCATTGACCAGAAGCAAACGAAAGAAGGCCATTTGTTTAACTTAAGCGGATCCGAACTCGGAATATTGATCGGTAAAAGAGGACAAACTTTGGACGCGCTTCAATATTTGGTCAACATCGTCGCAAATCGGTTCTCGAATGCGCATGTCCGTATTCTGCTCGATGCCGAGCAGTTTAGAGACAGACGGAAGCAGACGCTGCAGGAACTGGCACACCGGCTTGCGGGCCGTGTCGTCCGTTCCCGGAAGGAATTGATTTTGGAGCCGATGAACGCTCAGGAGCGCAAAATCATTCATGCCGAGCTGCAATCGCATCCGTCGGTGAAAACATACAGCAAAGGCGACGAGCCGAATCGTCGCGTTGTAATTACGTTAAGATAACTGTCTGCAATGACCCTGTATTTTCTAGGCGTCATTGCTTTTTTCATAATTTGAGCGGTTACCGCTCCGCTTACGGGGTGTTTATTTTATGATTTCAGATACAATTGCCGCCATTGCCACTCCACTCGGGGAAGGCGGTATTGCGGTTGTGAGAGTCAGCGGCGACGAAGCCGTCAAGCTGGTGGAGCCGTTATTTCGGTCTAAAGTGAAATTGTCCGAGGCTCAGACACATACCATTCATTATGGGCATATCATTCATCCTTCATCGGGTGATAAAATAGAGGAAGTTCTTATCAGCGTCATGCGCGCACCGCGTTCTTTTACGACGGAAGATGTCGTTGAAATCAACTGTCACGGGGGAATTGTCTCCGTCAAACGGGTGATGGACCTCCTGCTGGAGCAGGGGATACGTGTTGCCGAGCCCGGTGAGTTCACCAAGCGTGCTTTTCTGAACGGACGGATCGACCTGACCCAGGCGGAAGCGGTCATCGACCTGATCCGGTCCAAATCGGACCGTGCTTTTCAAATTGCTCTGAAGCAGGTGGACGGCAATTTATCCAAAGCGATAGGCGAGCTGCGCTACCAGTTGGTTGAGCTGATGGCTCATATTGAAGTGAACATTGATTACCCGGAGCATGACGTTGAGGAAATGACCAATGCGTTTATCCGCGAACGCTGCATTGAAGTGAGTTCCCGTATCGACGAGCTGTTAAGAACAGCCGAACACGGGAAGATTTTGCGTGAGGGGATTGTGACGGCGATTATCGGCAAGCCGAACGTCGGTAAGTCCTCGCTGCTCAATACGCTGGCGCAGGAGAACCGTGCCATCGTGACGGATATTCCGGGGACAACCCGGGATGTGATCGAGGAATACGTCAATGTGGGCGGTATTCCGCTCAAGCTTCTTGATACGGCCGGTATCCGGGAAACGTCGGACCTTGTAGAGCAAATCGGGGTAGAACGTTCCAGGACGGCCTTGTCCGAAGCGGATTTGATTCTCTTGGTGTTAAACAGCAGCGAACCGCTGCTGCCTGAAGAACTGGCCATGATAGAAGAACTGCGGCAGCGTCAAACTATCGTCATTTTGAATAAAACGGATCTTCCCTTACAAATAGATAAAGAGGAGATCGAAGCCAAATTCCCACAAGGGCGAGTGGTTTCCTTATCTCTTTTGGAAGGAAGCGGCCTCGCGGAGCTGGAAAAAGCGATCTCGGCTATTTTCTTCGAAGGCAATTTGGAGTCCACGGATTTAACCTACGTCAGCAACGTCCGGCATATCGGGCTGCTGAAGCAGGCCAAAGGATCGCTTCGCGAGGCAATGGAAGCCAATGATGCCTATGTGCCAATCGACATGATTCAGATTGATATCCGGGCTGCATGGGAGCATCTCGGTGAAATTATAGGAGATTCGGTTGCCGAATCGTTGATTGATCAAATTTTTTCACAGTTCTGTCTTGGAAAATAAGACGGTATAGGAGGTAGAAAGGATGGGCTATACAGCCGGAAACTACGAAGTTATCGTCATCGGAGCGGGCCACGCGGGCGTCGAGTCGGCGCTGGCCGCAGCCAGGATGGGCTGCGAAACGCTTCTGCTGACAATCAACCTGGATATGGTTGCTTTCATGCCGTGCAATCCCTCTATCGGAGGACCTGCAAAAGGGCATGTTGTCCGTGAAATCGACGCGCTTGGCGGAGAAATGGGACGCAATATCGACAAAACGTACATTCAAATGCGGATGTTGAACACGGGAAAAGGACCGGCCGTTCACGCGCTGCGTGCGCAAGCGGATAAGTTTCTGTATCAGCATATGATGAAAGAAACCATTGAAAGCACTCCGAACCTGACGTTACGTCAGGGGATGGTGGAAGAACTGCTTGTGGAGGATGGCGTCTGCAAAGGCGTAGTAACGAAAACCGGGGCCGAATATTACGGCAAAGCGGTCGTTCTGACGACAGGTACTTATCTGCGCGGGAAAGTCATTATGGGTGAACTGATGTATGAAAGCGGCCCTAACAACCAGCAGCCTTCTGTCCGGTTATCCCAATCTCTGCGTGATTTGGGTCTGGAACTCGTCCGTTTCAAAACGGGAACTCCGCCGCGTGTGCATAAGGACTCCATTGATTTTTCCAAAACGGAAATTCAGCCCGGGGACGAAAATCCAAGATTTTTCTCCTACGAAACGAAAGAGGGCACCCAAGATCAGCTGCCATGCTGGCTGACTTATACGACCGAGAATACTCACGAGATCATTAACGACAATCTGCATCGTGCACCGATGTTTTCAGGAGCCATTGAGGGAACGGGTCCCCGTTATTGTCCGTCTATCGAAGATAAAATCGTGCGTTTTGCCGATAAGCCGAAGCATCAGATTTTCCTTGAGCCGGAAGGCCGCAATACTTCCGAGTACTATGTACAGGGACTGTCGACAAGCATGCCGGAAGATGTGCAGCTCAAAATTTTGCGTTCAATTACAGGCCTGGAGAAGGTTGAAATGATGCGTACCGGTTATGCGATCGAATACGATGCGGTTGTTCCGACGCAGCTGAAACCCACCCTTGAAACCAAACTGGTGGAGGGTTTGTTTACGGCAGGTCAGATCAACGGCACATCGGGTTATGAAGAAGCGGCCGGTCAAGGCATCATGGCCGGTATTAATGCGGCCTGCAAGGTGCAGGGGAAAGACCCGGTCATTCTCGACCGTTCCGAAGGCTACATCGGCGTGCTGATTGATGACCTGGTGACCAAGGGGACGCCGGAGCCTTACCGTTTGCTCACTTCGCGTGCGGAGTATCGTCTGCTGCTCCGTCATGATAACGCCGATCTTCGGCTCACTCCGATCGGTCATAAAATCGGGCTGATTCCGGAAGAGCGTTACCAACGTTTTATGGCGAAGAAGGAACAGATCGAACAAGAACTGCATCGTCTTAAAACGACCAAGGTCCGTCCGGAACCTCACGTTCAGGCTATTCTCGAAGAAGCGGGCACTGTCCTGCTGAATAATGCCGTGGATCTTCTTACCCTTCTGAAACGCCCGGAGATCAATTACTCTCACATCGAGGGAATGATTCCTCTGCCGGCTGAGCTTTCCGATGAGGTAAAAGAACAGGCTGAAATTCAAGTGAAATATGCGGGATATATCGAAAAACAGCTGGCGCAGGTAGAACGGCTTAAAAAGATGGAAAAGAAAAAGATTCCGGACGATATCATCTATGAAGATATACACGGAATCGCCACGGAAGCGAAGCAGAAGCTCGCAAAAATTCGTCCGATATCCATTGGACAGGCGAGCCGGATCTCCGGTGTAACACCGGCGGATATCTCCATCCTGCTCGTGTATCTGGAGCATTATAACCAAGTTATCGCTGCAAGGGGATAGAGGAATTTATGACCGATTTAATACAAGAGCAGTTTGTTAGTCATTTGCAGCCTCACCGGCTGTCTTTCTCCGATGAACAGCTCCAGCAGTTTGAGACGTATTACCGTTTGCTTGTGGAGTGGAATGAGAAAATCAATCTAACCGCGATCACAGAGCGCGACCAGGTTTATTTGAAGCACTTCTATGATTCGCTTTCGCTTGCCTTTTATGTGGACATGGAAAAAGTAGAGACTATGGCGGATATCGGTTCTGGAGCCGGTTTTCCCAGCATCCCTCTGAAAATCGCTTTTCCGCATCTGAAAGTTACGATTGTGGATTCATTGAATAAACGGATCGTTTTTCTTAATGAGCTTGTAAAAGAGCTTGGCTTGAAAGACGTAACCTGTGTCCATGCTCGTGCGGAAGATGCAGCCCGGCTTCAGCAGCACCGTGACCGGTATGATCTGGTTACGGCGCGTGCAGTCGCCAGACTCAGCGTGCTAAACGAATTTTGTCTGCCTTTTGTGAAGGTAGGGGGATTGTTTGTTGCGATGAAGGCCGCGGATGCGGAAGAAGAGTTGAAAGAGGCCGCTTTTAGTATAGGTTTGCTCAAAGGACAACTTAAACAGGTAGATCGTTTGGAATTGCCAGTCGAGAAATCCGTACGACATTTTATTCAAATCAGCAAGATAGCACCTACACCCGGTAAATATCCTCGTAAAGCTGGATTGCCATTAAAACAGCCTTTAGTGAAATAGGATGTTTCACGTGGAACATCGTTACCAGGAATTTCATGAATTCTTACCTTTATTGGCAGGAAAAAGATGGGCGTTTGACGAATATCTTATGTAGGGGATTTTTACGCGATTTAAAGATCTATGGATAGAATTGTCGTGACAGGGGAGTCTGCGACCCTTCTTTAATTCTTTGGTTTCAGATAAACGGGTTGGTAGAATGCCGAGGCTTTGCTTTCTCCTTCCTGTAAAATGTCGGGGAAGAGTTGGGTGGTATTATATTCATGAAAGAGCAGCTATCAAAACTTTTTGGTTTTACGGAGCGAAGCAATATGGATGAAGTTAAAAACATACCTGTACAAAACATCAATCCGAGTCCGTACCAGCCAAGAACGATTTTTGATGATGATCGCATTGATGAACTTTGCCAAACGATTCGTACACATGGCGTTATTCAGCCTATCGTTGTAAGGGTACGTAATAATACTTTTGAGTTAATAGCAGGGGAACGCCGATTAAGAGCGGTCAAAAAGCTCGGTCTGGAAACCATTCCTGCCATTGTAAGGGAATTCAACGATTCTCAAGCCGCGTCTATTGCTTTAATCGAAAATTTGCAGCGTGAAGGCTTGACGGCGATCGAAGAAGCGGCTGCTTATCAGCAGCTTATAGAGATGCATGATCTCACACAAGAAAGCCTGGCACAGCGTCTTGGCAAAAGCCAATCGACTATCGCCAACAAGATTCGTCTGCTGAATTTGAGCGAACCTGTTAAAATGGCGCTTATTGAGCGGAAGATCACGGAGAGGCATGCGCGTGCGCTGCTTTCTTTGGATCAAGAAGAGCTCCAGGTTAAAATTCTTGAAGAGGTTATAGCCAAAGAGCTTAACGTGAAGCAGACGGAAACCCGAATTCAATTTTTGAAAGAAGCTACCCAGATTAAGAAAAGCAAACGTGTTTCTTTTTCGAAGGACGTACGGTTGGCGCTAAATACTATCAGACAGTCCGTTGAGATGGTGGCCAGCTCGGGACTCAATATTAATACGGCTGAGCAGGATCATGAAGATCACTACGAAATCATCATTAAAATTCCTAAGCAGCATTCGGCAAAATAATCAAGGGATTAAAGCATAATCCTCCTGTATGACAAAGGCAGTTCCCGTAAAGGAAGCTGAATTTGTGGCAGGAGGTTTTTTTGTTTAGGGAGATCGGAATGTGGAATTAATTGAGGGAGAGGAGTGCCAGAATTTTTTTGAAAATTTAACGTAAAAATATCAGGAAGTTTGCAAACTTTTTAGGTGCGAGATACGTCATAGGTTTGTTCGTTATTTACGTATGTTTTCTATGTGGGGAAGAGCCGCATGTGTTCGGTTTAATCGACACTCCAAAACCGATTTGAGACTATAGCCGAGCGATCCGCCAAATTTCTTCGTTTTGTTGTCGGAACCTGTATTTTTATTAGTTTCGCTCTCTTGATTATGGTAATATAGTAGTATTCTCTTTGTTAAGTTTTTAATGAGAGGTTTTAAGGTAGTGGGGTGAATGAATTGTCCAAGACAATCGCGATAACGAATCAAAAAGGCGGCGTAGGGAAGACAACGACATCTGTCAATCTGGGTGCTTGTTTGGCTTCGCTCGGCAAAAGGGTACTGCTGGTGGACATCGACCCTCAGGGTAATACGACGAGTGGGATTGGGGTCAATAAAGCAGATGTTGAATACTGTATTTATGACGTCCTCATTAATGATATTCACCCGAAAGACGCTACAGTTGCTACTAAAATTCCGAATTTGAACATTATTCCGGCTACGATCCAATTGGCTGGCGCCGAAATTGAATTGGTTCCAACGATATCGCGTGAAGTTCGGTTGAAGAAATCGCTTCAGCTTGTCGAGCATATGTACGATTATATCCTCATCGATTGTCCTCCGTCGTTAGGGATTTTGACCATTAACTCACTGACGGCTTCCGACTCCGTAATTATCCCGATTCAGTGCGAGTATTACGCGCTTGAAGGATTAAGCCAGCTGTTGAATACAGTCAGACTTGTGCAGAAACATTTAAACACATCCCTGCAAATTGAAGGCGTTCTCCTAACAATGTTTGACGCCCGTACAAACCTAGGTATCCAGGTCATTGAAGAAGTGAAGAAATATTTTCAGCAAAAAGTGTATCAAACGATTATACCGCGTAATGTCCGACTCAGCGAAGCGCCGAGCCATGGACAATCCATTATTACTTATGACCCGCGGTCTAAAGGTGCGGAAGTATACTTAGAGCTTGCAAAGGAAGTGATTAGTCTTGAGCAAACGACTAGGTAAAGGACTCGGAGCGCTTATTCCGGAGTTGGAGATCGGGGAAGAGGACAAGGTCATTGAAATTCCTTTGAATCAGCTGCGGGCGAATCCATACCAGCCTCGTAAACATTTTAACGAAGACGGTATTCAAGAGCTGGCTTCTTCCATCAAAGAACATGGCGTTATTCAGCCGATCATTGTGCGTACGGTTTTAAAAGGGTATGAGATTATTGCCGGGGAGAGAAGATTCCGCGCTTCTCAGGCAAGCGGTTTAGCGACCATTCCAGCGGTTGTGAAAAAGCTTTCCGATCAGCAGGTTATGGAAATTGCATTGATCGAAAACGTTCAGCGTGAAGATTTGAATGCGATGGAGATTGCAATCGCTTATCAAGCCATCATAGACCAGTTTTCATTAACGCAGGAAGAGCTTTCGGTAAAAGTAGGGAAGAGCCGTTCTCATATCGCAAACTTCCTTCGTCTTCTTCACCTGCCTGAGTCCATTAAGCAATATGTTTCACGTGGAACACTGTCCATGGGACATGCCCGTGCGATTGTAGGGGTTAAGGATGACAAGGTGAAGAAAGAGCTGACGGATGCTTGTATTGCTGGTCAATGGAGCGTTCGCCAGTTGGAAGAAGAGATTAAGCGGCGTGAAGAGCTTGGTTCGGAAGACAAGGAAAAACCGAAGGTAAAAGACAAGAAGAAAGATCCTTATCTTCATCAGGCGGAAGAGCAGCTTCAGGATCATTATCGTACGACGGTCCGGATCAAGCATCAAAATTATAAAGGACGGATCGAACTGATGTATTACTCCAAAGATGATTTGGAAAGATTGCTGGAAATGCTTCAAGGGCAAATTTCCTGATTGCTTATCTAACTAAACCATACATAGCATACAAATCTTTGGCTTTCTGTCCGTAAAGAAAGTGAGAGAAGGTATGCTATCTTTGTGAGGAGGGACCGGCAGTGACGAAGCCGTTTTTATATTTCGATAATGCCGCTTCCTCGTGGCCTAAACCGCTGCAGGTCGGAGAGGCTGTACTGCGATGTATCAATGAGTGTGCGGCTAATCCCGGCAGAGGCAGTCATGCCATGGCTGTACAGGCAAGCCGGATTGTGTTCGAAGCACGCAAGCATGCTGCGAAGCTGTTTGGTTTTAAAAATCCAAACGATCTTGCGTTCGGTTCCAACACAACGGAGGCCCTCAATTTGGCTATCAAAGGCCATGTGAAAGAGGGAGAGCATGTTATCTGTACAGCAGTAGAGCATAACTCCGTCCGAAGACCCCTTGAATATTTGAGGCGTACCAAAAATGTGCAGGTCACCTATCTGGAAACCGATGAATTCGGGAGAATAAACATAGATGCCTTAAAGGAAAATATTCAAAGCAACACATCGCTCGTCGTTATCAATCATAGCTCCAATTTGCTCGGAAGCATCCTGCCTGTCGCTGACATTGGGCAGCTTTGCAGAGATAAGGGGATATGCTTGCTCGTAGATGCCGCTCAGACGGCCGGAATCCTTCCTGTTCACGTGGAGCGGATGGGGATCGACATGCTGGCGTTTCCGGGTCATAAAGGCCTCCTGGGGCCTCAAGGGACGGGAGGACTGTATATCCATCCCGGGCTCGATCTGGAGCCTCTAATGCACGGCGGAACAGGCAGCCAGTCGGAAGCGATCGACCAGCCTTCCGTAAGGCCGGACAGGTACGAAGCGGGCACGCCGAATACCCCGGGATTAGCCGGGTTAAGCGAAGGCTTGAAGTTTGTCCTCCGGACGGGTGTGGAAAACATCCACGCGAAGGAGTGGGGACAGACCCAGCGGATCATGGAAGCACTTCGGGATGTGCCGCATCTCCGGCTTCTCGGTCCCGCAATCGGCGAAGAACGGACAGGCATCGTGTCCTTCGTCTTAGAGCATATGGATGCGTCCGAAGTGGCGTTCATTCTGGACCAGCATTACGGCATCGCGGTCAGAGCCGGTTATCACTGCACGCCGCTTGCGCATGAAACCGCAGGCACAGGTGAAACCGGTGCCGTCCGGGCAAGCGTCAGCTATTTTACGACAGATGAAGAAGTGGATACTTTAATTGAAGCGGTCAAAGAAATAGCGGACTCCGTTATTTTATAAGCATGAATGCAGCCGACTGGAATGAACAAGAAACAGCGAGACAAGATAGCAGAGGGGAAGAAGGACATGGGTGAAAACAACATCGGGCTGCCGGTTGAACCGATTTTATCGGTTCTTTGTTTGCTTGTCTTGTTGCTGTTAATCGGAATGCTTGCGTTGTGGATTAAACTGGGCAAGCTTCGCAAACAATATAAGAAAGTCATGAATGGCGCCGGAGAGGTTAATATCGAACAGCTGCTTGTTCACATGCAGCAGCAGATTGAGGATCAGATTATCCTGCAGGGAGACACGACGGATCGGCTGAACCGGATCAGCCAATCCATGAAGCGGATGAAATCCAAAGTCGGCATTCACCGCTATAATGCCTTCTCGGACACGGGAAGTCTTATGAGCTTCACGGTGGCCATTCTGGACGAGTATGAAGACGGGATTCTCATCACCGGCATTCACAGCAGAGAAGATACATACATCTATGCCAAACCGGTCGAGAAGGGCGGCTCCCCATACTCGCTTTCTCCCGAGGAGAAAGAAGCGATCAGTCTGACGTTAGCGCAGAAGTAGGGGAAGACCGCCGGACGGAGTAAAGCGCGTGATGGAGGGAGCCGGCGATAACGTCGGCCATATTCATCACCAGATTGAGGCGGGTATTTTGAAGCACGAAATACTCCATAAAACCGCCGACGTTTACAATACCGGTAACATGAATATCGCCAACCGACGGAAGTTCCTTATTTACGCCTGCTCCCGGCTTAAGCGGGCCATGCCCGACTTGAATAGAGCCGACACTGGATACCTGACCGAGACAAGCGTCGATCGCCACGATAAAGGGATAGCGGTGGGCTATCTCGATGGCCGTAATCGTATCCGACAAATTCATGGCGTGTACCGGCTCGTCCAAGGTTCCGTACAGGGAATAGGAAGCGCCGCTTCGTCTCTTTAAATTGCTGCCAACCAGGGGGCCTAGTGAATCGCCTGTGGAACGGTCCGTGCCGACACAAACGATTACAATAGGTTGATAGGAGGGCAGCTTTTTTAGAATCTCGGAAAAGTATGCGGCAAGAGCTCCAGGCGTGTCGCTGTCCGAATGGGAAAGTTTAATAGAAGCGGGCTGCTCGGCAGCCGATTTCGTGGAAAAGCCGAATGGTTTCATTGAGGATCCCTCCGGGTTTGTCTTCTTAATCGTGGCAAGTGCTTTCGGCAGGCTTTAGCCGGGCGCTTAGAAGTTTTTACTAGTATACGGAGAAAACCGGAGAAATATACGTAGCCGATAGAGAAGAAACTAGAGTGAAAAGAGGGATGAAGAATGGGGGAATGGCTGCTCATTGCATTCGACTCTACCCAGCAGGCGCTGCGGGCCGAAATGCTGCTCGAATACGCGGACATCGAAATCGACCTGTGCCCGACTCCCAAAGGCGTAACGGCGGGCTGTGCGCTTTCCATTCAATTTCCGGCAGAGGACTATGCGGAAGTTCAGCGGATCATCGAGACGGAGCAGGTTGAAATCAGAGGCATTTATTTCAAAAAAGAATCCGGATATGTTAGGATGGAACAGTAAGGGCGGTGGAAAAATGACTAACATGGGGAACAGACTGGCTGCCATTACGGGACTACAAAATCCTGAAGAAACGGTGACCCATTTCGTGGATGATATCAAAAAATATTTGCTGGATTCCCAACAGCTGATCAAGTACGGAGCGACGATCGTTGAAATTGTCGTCATCTACGTACTCTCGCGTCTAATCATTAAAGTAGCCGACAAGCTTGTAACCCGGATGATGGAAACGAGGGAGAAGAGCCCTCTCAAATTCGATCCGAGGCGCACGGCTACAATCGGCAAGCTTATTCACAATATCATTTCTTATGTAGTCAACTTCATAACGATTCTGCTTATTCTGGCCCAAGTAGGCATCAATCTGGGACCTATTCTCGCCGGAGCGGGGGTTCTCGGACTTGCGATCGGTTTCGGAGCCCAAAGCTTGGTGAAGGATGTCATAACGGGGTTCTTCATCATTTTCGAAGATCAGTTTGCCGTAGGGGACGTTATACAAATCGATGCGTTCCGGGGAACCGTAGAGCAAATCGGTATCCGGGTGACCCGGCTCCGCAGCTGGACGGGGGAAGTTCACTTTATCCCCAACGGGAACATCAAGCAGGTTACGAACTATTCCATTAACAATTCGCTGGCGATCGTCGATATTTCGATTGCTTATGAATCCGATATCGATAAGACGATAGAAGTTCTGCAGAACACGGTAGACCGCATGGCGGCAGGCAACGAGAACATCGTAAGCGAGCCGAAGGTGCTTGGTGTCCAGTCTCTGGGACAGTCCGAGATTGTCCTGCGGATTACAGCGGAGTGCAAACCGAATATGCAGGCGGATGTGCAGCGTAAAATGTTCGCGGAAGTGAAAAAGCAGCTGGATGCGCACGGAATTGAGATTCCGTGTCCGAAAACCGTGACCTATTTCAAAGGGGAAAGGGGAGCCATATAGCCCTATGGAGAAGAAACAGTACGAACTCGGGGATATCGTGCAGATGAAAAAACAGCATCCCTGCGGAACGAATGAGATGGAGATTATTCGTATGGGCATGGACATCCGGATCAAATGCGTAGGCTGCAAACACAGCGTGCTGGTGCCGCGCGCCAAGTTCGAAAGCAAACTGAAGAAGGTGCTCCGGTCCTCGGCAGATAAGGGAGCGGGAGTTTCCGAAAACGGAGTGTCAGGTTCTTGACGCTCCTTTTTTTCTTGCCGAATTTGCCTCTTGCAGACTAACCATAGCTTGTGCTACAATAAAAAATGTTCTCGATACGGAAAGGTACCCAAGAGGCCCAAGGGGGCTGACTCGAAATCAGCTAGGCGGCGCAAGCCGTGCGTGGGTTCGAATCCCACTCTTTCCGCCATAACTTCACCAATGATAACCTCCTGCTTCGTTATGAAGCAGGAGGTTTTTGCATGCCATTGCGGTTCAGGCTTCACCTTCACCGGCTTCCCGAAGCAGGCCAAAAGTTACGTTTTGCGAAGCGGCGGACTTCGTCCGCTTTCAAGCCGCCCCGCCGGTACGTCCCTGCCGTTCTTTCCGCACAACGGAGAAACGGTCGATGACGTAACCGATAAGCGCCCAGGAAGCTACGGTAAGCACGTAGATCACAAACATTTTACCCATGGAGATCTCGTAGACATTCGTGAACATGGGAGCAAACCAGGCAGGGACGCTGAGGGAGTAGAAGAGCAGATACAGCGAGTCCTGATTATGGCCGAAATAATGAATCAGACAGAGTAAAAGGCCGAGCATCGTTCCGTAAAGCGTGAAGGATTTCTTCATAAAGGCAGAGCTCCTTTTCAGTGGTACAGCCGTTTCCATTTGCGGTTGTGATTTTTGGTGTCGGGAAACGAGTCCCCTTTCTTTAAGTGAACGATTTCCGGGTTGTTGATCCCCATATGAAAGGCATTCTCGCCGATTTCAATGTAGCGGCCTTCGTTGGGTGCCTTGTCGCCGGGCACGAACTGCGTTTTCTCACCCATTCTTTTCACCCCCAAGTTTTAATTACGGCGTTAGTATGTCCCTTGCTTAAGAAAGCATGTGCCGCGCGGGGAGCCCGCCGGTAAGCATACATTGGCAGTTCTGGCGGCTGGACAGGTTATGACTTGTAATGGGGGAAGCAATCTGCTATAGTATTTAGGTGCGAGTTTTGTAATACAATTAATTCTCGCTCCTTGCTCCCGATCAGAATTGGGAGCCGCTTAGTCCAAAAGGAGGTGACAAGCATGCGTAAATACGAAGTGATGTATATCATTCGTACAGACATTGAACAAGAACAAGTTCAATCTACTGTAGAAAAGTTCCAAGGCATTATCACCAACGGTGGTGGCGAAATTACGAAGCACGACCTGATGGGTAAACGTCGCCTTGCGTATGAGATCAACAAGTTCCGTGACGGACACTATGTGCTCGTACATTTCAACGCAGAACCTGCAGTTGTAGCAGAGCTTGATCGTGTAATGAAGATTTCCGACGAAATCATTCGCTACCTGATCGTTAAAGACGTAGCTTAATCAGCGTGTTAAGTAAGGAAGCATCGGAGGGATGAACGTTGTTAAACCGTGTAATTCTTATCGGCAGACTGACAAGAGATCCTGAGCTGCGTTACACACCTGCGGGTGTGGCCGTAACCCAATTTACACTGGCGGTGGATCGGCCGTTCGTAAGTTCGCAATCGAAGGAACGGGAAGCCGATTTCATACCTGTCGTAACGTGGAGACAGCTTGCGGAAACTTGCGCCAACTATCTTCGCAAAGGCCGTTTGGCGGCTGTGGAAGGACGCATGCAGGTACGCTCTTACGACAATAACGAGGGACGTAAAGTTTACGTAACCGAAGTCATTGCCGACAATGTGCGTTTCCTGGAATCTGCTAATTCCGCTAACCGTGAAGAGGGTTCTTACTCCGGCGGTTCAGGCGGTGGATATGGCGGCGGCGGAAGCGGCAGCGGCCGGAATACGCGGGATCAACAGCAGGATCCTTTCCTCGACGACGGGAAACCGATCGACATATCCGATGATGATTTGCCATTCTAAGTAGAAAGGACTGACTCAAATGAGCGAACAACAAACAAGCAGCCGTCCGCAACGTTCGGAAGGCGGTGATCGTCCGGAGCGTTCGGAGCGTAAATTCACTCCACGCCGCGGTAAAGGCGGTAAGCGCCGTAAAGTTTGCTACTTCACAGCAAACAAGATCACTCATATCGATTACAAAGATATCGAGACCCTTAAGAAATTTATCTCCGAAAGAGGTAAAATCTTGCCTCGTCGTGTAACAGGTACTTCCGCGAAGTATCAGCGTATGCTGACAACAGCAATCAAGCGCTCGCGCACAATTGCTTTGCTTCCATACACTACGGAGTAGTTTGTATAGAGAAGAAGACAGCCGGTTCTGCTGGCTGTCTTCTTTTTTATCGCTAAAAAAGAAAACTGAGCTGGAAGACAGCGGCATAAACAAGAATGATTCAACAAAAAAATAAAGCGAAGGAAGCCGGAGAGAAATTTCCGGTTTTTTTGCGTTCCCGAGGGAGCAGGACTGTGGATAACCGCTGAAGTTAGACAGTCCACAGGAACTTTTATAGAATGGAGATAGGACTTGGGGACATGTGGAAAACATGGCGACTAAATCCGGACGAAAGGTTATGCACATGTGGATAAAATACGAACGAAAGTTATCTACAAAACGAGGAGCGGCGGATGATTTGAAAATCAGCAAAAAGAACGCCGAGCATTACGAATGGGGAGACGGATGCGACGGCTGGTATCTCCACAAAGGAGACGAAACGATTATTCACGAACGAATGCCTCCGGGAACGAGCGAGGAGAGACATCTGCATGAGCGCGCGGCTCAATTCTTTTTCGTTTTAACGGGACGGGTTGTGATGGAAACGGATGGCGAGTGGCTTGAGCTGGGGCCTCAAGAAGGGCTTCGGATCGCACCGGGAACTCCGCACTGTATTCATAACCGTTCGCATGATGCTGCAGAGTTTCTAGTTATCTCCAAACCGGGTACTAAAGGAGACCGAATTCCTCAGGAAGAGCTCAAACCTGACTGAAATTTAACGTGCCCGAAGCCCGCTATGCGCCAAGTTCAGGAAACACAGCTCAAGCTGTTTTGTGGTATAATCGTGTATAAAGCTTTGTAAGGGATAAGGGGAGGAGCGGGCATTGTCCAATCGGGAAAGAGAGGTTGATCTCGCGAAGCGGGTCAAGGTCATTGAATGGCTCAAAACCGAAGTTGTCGATCAGGTAGCGCATCTGTTGAAAGGGATATGGGAAGGCAATCAAGCTAAAATTATAGATGGCCTTGCCAGTCTGATTTCCAGCGTATATATACTTGGCCGCAGGCTTGGGGTCTCTTTTCGAAGTTTAGATGAAGCAATCATGGATAAAATGAAAAAGCATAGAGAAGAAGGTCACCAGCTCGAGGATTGGTATGGAGATATCTCGGCGCTGGAAGATCATCTTCGTAAGAGGTGAACGCGTTGACAAAGAAAAACTTGCAGTTCATCGGATGGGGTCTGCTGTATATACTCTTTCTGTTATCTTTTATGACGTCCTACTTGGTGATTACGGCCAGTTTTCTGATGATTCCGGTCTTGATTCTGTTCGTGAAGCTGGACGCCAAACGATTTACGGCTTTCTATCTGGGAATTCTCCTGATTGTGAATTTATTGCTGGGGTGGACGGGATTCGTCGTCTTGGCCATTTCACTGTTCCTGCTGCCGCCGGTCATCGTAATCGGCACGCTTTATAAGAAGAAGGCGCCCGCACATCTGGTCATCACGTACGGTACGCTTACTTTTCTGGCCGAAATGCTGCTTACGCTCGTGATCGGGTTCCTGTTCAAATTGAATTTCATTAAGAAATTCAAGACGATCATGCTGGATTACTTAAACAACATGCAGCCTGCCGTAAAGGGAATGCTGCCGACCCAGGGCGACATGCAGTGGTATGTGGATGTGCTCGTACAAATCATTCCGCTGGATATGATTCTGTTCTCGCTCTACTTTATCGGAGTTACTCATCTGATCGGACGCCGCCTGCTTAATCGCATGGGAGAGGACATCCCCGGCATGCCGCCTGTGAGGGAGTGGAAACTTCCGAAAGCTTTCGTCTGGATTTACCTCATCGCGTTCGCGGCGGATATGCTGTTCGTATCGGCAACCAATTCGCTGATGTCGGCGCTGCTTATCAATCTGCTGCCGCTGCTTATGTTCGCGTTCGCCATCCAAGCAATTTCGTTTCTTGCGTTCGTGGCCCATTATAAAGGTTGGGGTAAACTGCTGCCGGTGGCCGGCACGATTCTTTTGATCGTGTTTATGCCGTTTTTGCTTGTGCTCTACAGTTTACTCGGCGTGTTCGATGTGGCTTTTCCGTTGCGGGAAAGGCTCTTCAAATCTAGATAAGGGTCAGGGGAGAATAAATGCCGAAATTCTTGTCGAAACGATGGCATGGACAACATATGGTATGGACGTTTGCGCTGCTCGGCGCTTTAACGATCGTACTGTTTCTGTATGAATGGGTATTGGGTGTCGCTGCTCTGCTCGCCTCGGGACTCGTGCTGTATTTCTCGTGGAAAGCGGAGAGTGCTTTTCGTCACGATTTGAATGCTTATCTGGGCACCATCACACACCGGGTTAAAAAATCCGCGGGCGACGTGATATCGGAGCTGCCGATCGGCATGATTCTATATAATGAAGAAAAAGAAATCGAATGGCACAATCCGTTCGTCGCCAAGCTCGCCAAAAAGGACTCCGTGATCGGGGATTCCCTGGAGGAGGTACTTCCAAGCTGGAAGCCGGGCAAGGAGAAGGAAAAAGAAGAGACGTATGAAGTCGAGCAGGACGGCCAGGTGTACAAAATATGGCACCGTCCCGAAGAACGTCTTCTGTATATCCGCGATGTGACGGATTACGTCCGGCTCGTTCAGAAGCATGACGAGGAAAAAATCGCGATCGGCATCGTTCTGATGGATAACCTGGACGAAGTCACCCAGGGAATGGACGATCAGACGCGGAGCATCATGCTCGCCCGGGTAACCGGTGAAATCACGGAGTGGGCTCACCGGTACGGCGTGTATCTGCGCAGGACCGCGTCCGACCGTTTTCTGATTCTGATGAATCAGAAGGCGCTGCGCGAGCTGGAGCAGAACCGCTTCGATATCCTCGATGAAGTGCGCGATCTCACGATGGAATACAAGCTGCCGCTTACGGTCAGCGTGGGGATCGCCTCCGGTATCGAGGAGCTTGAGGAGCTCGGCCGGGTCGCTCAGACGAGCCTGGACATGTCTCTGGGCCGCGGAGGCGACCAGGTGACCGTCAAGGCGGGCCAGCGCATCTCGTTCTACGGCGGGCGCACCAACGCCGTAGAGAAGCGCACACGGGTGCGTGCCCGCGTGATCTCGCATGCGCTGAGAGATCTGATCAAGGAAAGCGACAAGGTCATCATCATGGGACACCGCTTTCCGGATATGGACTCCATCGGCGCGGCGATCGGCTTGCTGAAGGCCGTGCAGATCAGCAACAAGGAAGGCTACATTGTGCTGGAGGGCATCAATCCTTCGATCGAGAAGCTGATGGCGATGATCGAAGAGGACGAGAAGCTGAACCGGTGGTTCATCACACCGGCGCAGGCGATGCAGATCACGACGCAGCGCACGCTGGCCGTCGTGCTGGATACCCACCGGGCTTCGATGGTCGCCGAGCCGAAGCTGTTCAACCTGACACACCGTGTCATGGTCGTGGATCATCACCGCCGCAGCGAAGAATTTTTCCACGACGCGGTGCTCGTGTACATGGAGCCGTATGCATCTTCGACCTGTGAGCTGGTAACGGAGCTGCTCCAGTACTTCAACGAGAAGATGTCGCTGGACGCGCTGGAGGCCACCGTGCTGCTTGCCGGAATCGTGGTCGACACGAAGCAGTTCAGTCTCCGCACGGGCTCCCGTACGTTCGAAGCGGCTTCTTTCTTGAGACGGAACGGAGCGGATCCGACGCTCATTCAGAAGATGCTGAAGGAAGATCTTCAGGCCTATATCGAGAAAGCCGAGATTATGAGGCATACGGAAATGATGTATGATCATATCGCTCTGGCGGTCGGCGAACAGAATCACAAATATTCTCAGTTGATGATTGCCCAGGTGGCTGATACCTTATTAAATATGACCGGCGTTTTCGCCTCCTTCGTCATCTGTGAACGGCCGGACGGTTTAACCGGCATCAGCGCGCGCTCGCTCGGCGCGATGAACGTTCAAATCGTGATGGAACGGATGGGCGGCGGCGGCCACCTGACGAACGCAGCGACCCAGCTTGAGCTGACTCCGCAGGAAGCGGCGGCGAAGCTGAAACAAATATTGCAAGAGATAGAGGAAGAGGAGGGGCTTTTCGAATGAAAGTCGTATTTCTGAAGGACGTTAAAGGGCAAGGCAAAAAAGGGGAAATTAAAGAGGTATCCGAGGGCTACGCAACGAATTTCCTGATCCCCCGCGGACTGGCCGCGGCAGGAACGGACGGGGCGGTTAAGCAGGTTGACCAGCAGAAGAAAGCCGAACAGAAGCGTAAGGATCAGGAGAAAGAAGACGCGGAAGTTCTGGCAGGCAAGATGAACGAAACGACGGTGACCATCAAAACGAAAGCCGGCGAAGGCGGCCGTTTGTTCGGGGCGATCACAAGCAAGCAAATCGCGGAACAATTGGAGAAAGCCGGCTATAAAATCGACAAGCGTAAAATTTTGCTGAACGATCCTATCCGCTCCCTGGGCGTAACGAAAGTGCCCGTCAAGCTGCATACGGAAGTAACGGCAACGATCAGCGTGCAAGTATCGGAAGAATAGACGGTGTTATTATTCCTTCTAAGTTTGGACAGGATAGAAACTAACAATAGAACAGGTGAAGCTTCATGAACGAAGAAATGTTCATGGGACGTGTTCTGCCGCAAAATATAGAAGCCGAACAGGCCGTTCTTGGCGCCATCCTGCTGGACAGCGACTCGCTGATCACGGCGATGGAGCGGATGGGTCCGGACGATTTCTACCGTCCGGCCCATCAGCACATCTTCGAAGCGATGATCGAGCTGGCGGAGGAAGACGAGCCGGTCGATCTCGTGACGCTGACCGCCCGGCTGCAGAACAAGCAGCAGCTGGAGGAAATCGGCGGCGTCGCCTATTTGTCGGAGCTGGCCAATGCCGTTCCGACGGCAGCGAATATCGACTACTACGGGCAAATCGTAGAAGAGAAGTCGCTGCTCCGGAGGCTCATCCGGACCGCCTCGCAGATCGTATCGGACGGCTACGCGAGCGCCGACGATGTGGGCATGATGCTCAACGACGCGGAGGCCCGCATTCTCGAAATTTCGCAGCGCCGGGCTTCCAACGGCTTCATCTCCATCCGGGACGTTCTGATGGAAGTCTTCGAGCGGGTGGAGTTTCTTTATTCCCACAAAGGCGGCTCCACCGGGATTCCGTCGGGCTTCAACGATCTCGACAAAATGACGTCGGGCTTCCAGCGTTCCGACCTGATCATCGTGGCGGCCCGTCCTTCCGTAGGTAAGACGGCTTTCGCCCTTAACATCGCCCAGAACGTCGGTGTCAGGGCGAAGGAAACCGTCGCGATCTTCTCGCTCGAGATGGGTGCCGCTCAGCTTGTGCAGCGTATGATCTGCGCGGAGGCCAACGTCGACGCCACCCGGCTCAGATCCGGCTTCCTCGAAGGCGACGACTGGGAGAAGCTGACGATGGCGATCGGTTCGCTTTCCGAAGCGGACATCTATATCGACGATTCGCCTTCCGTCACGGTAGCGGACATCCGGGCGAAGTGCCGCCGTCTCAAACAGGAGAAGGGGCTCGGCATGATCCTGATCGACTACCTGCAGCTTATCCAGGGCAGGGGCAAGGGAGACAACCGTCAACAGGAAGTCTCCGAGATCTCCCGTACGCTTAAACAGATCGCGCGTGAGCTGAACGTGCCGGTCATCGCGCTCTCCCAGCTCAGCCGGGGTGTGGAGCAGCGTCAGGACAAGCGTCCGATGATGTCCGACCTTCGGGAGTCCGGTTCGATCGAGCAGGATGCCGACATCGTGGCGTTCCTATACCGGGACGATTACTACGACAAGGAATCCGAGAAAAAGAACATCATCGAGATCATTATCGCCAAGCAGCGTAACGGCCCGGTCGGCACGGTAGAACTGGCGTTTCTCAAAAACTTTAATAAATTCGTCAACATGGATCGCGCTCATCAGGAGATGCAGACAGGTTGATTGAAATATCCGAACAATCATACTAGAGATAGTATGATTGTTCGCGTTTTATTGACTTTGCTTCGTGCAGTCTGCTACACTAAAGTGGTGTGTAAGAGAAGTAAGCAAAATGAGTGGCGATGCAGTTCGCCTAACGGAGGTAATACAGAATGTCAACAGTGGTTGTAGTCGGAACCCAATGGGGAGACGAAGGGAAAGGGAAAATCACGGACTATTTGGCGGAGTCCGCGGAAGTGGTCGCCCGCTACCAAGGCGGCAACAATGCCGGCCACACCATTCTGATCGGAGGCAAGAAGTACAAGCTGACGATGATACCGTCCGGTATTTTCAATCACGATAAAATGTGTGTCATCGGAAACGGCATGGTTATCAACCCGGCTGCTCTGGTAGACGAACTTCAATATATTCGCGACAACGGATTCTCGGTAGACAACCTGAAAATCAGCGACCGCGCTCATGTGATTATGCCTTATCATCTGCTTCTGGACGAGCTGGAAGAAGACCGCAAAGGCGCTAACAAAATCGGCACGACCCGCAAAGGCATCGGCCCTTGCTACATGGATAAAGCGGCGCGCAACGGCATCCGCATCGCGGACCTGATGGACGCGCAAGAATTCGAGCGCAAACTCCGCCATATCGTCGAAGACAAGAACACACTGCTGAAGCAGGTGTATGGACGCGACGGACTGGATGCGGACGCGATTCTGAAAGAATACCTCGGTTACGCCGAGCAGATCCGCATGTTCGTGACGGACACGTCCGTGGTTCTGAACGATGCGATTGACGCCGGCAAGCGCGTTCTGTTCGAAGGCGCGCAGGGCGTGATGCTCGACATCGACCAAGGCACGTACCCCTTCGTGACGTCGTCCAATCCGACGGCCGGCGGCGTATGTATCGGTTCCGGCGTAGGCCCGACGAAGATCAACCAGATCATCGGAGTAGCGAAAGCCTACACGACCCGTGTCGGCGACGGTCCTTTCCCGACGGAGCTAAACGATGCCATCGGCGACCAAATCCGTGAGACGGGCCACGAATACGGCACCGTTACCGGACGTCCGCGCCGCGTCGGTTGGTTCGACAGCGTTGTGGTCCGTCACGCCCGCCGCGTGAGCGGCATCACCGGCCTGTCCCTGAACTCCATCGACGTGCTGACGGGCCTGGAGACCGTTAAAATTTGCACAGGCTACAAGTACAAAGGCGAGATCATCGAGCACTACCCGGCGAGCCTCAACATGCTTTCCGAGTGCGAAGCGGTATACGAAGAGCTCCCGGGCTGGAGCGAAGATGTTTCCAACGCGAAGTCGCTCAGCGACCTGCCGGAAAATGCGCGTCATTACCTGGAGCGCGTTTCCCAGCTGACCGGCATTCCGCTTGCCATCTTCTCCGTCGGCCGCAATCGTGAGCAGACGAACCTGGTCCGCCCGGTTTACTCTTAATCGGTTCTTTAAAACATTGTATGGAAAGGACGATTTCTTAATCATCGTCCCTAAGACCTCACACAACCGGACATGCTTCCGGCTGCGCGGGGTCTTTTTTATTGTCCGAAAGGAGTGACCGGCGGGGGCTGGGTGATCACCTTCATGCGAAGTCAACCCGAGCAGAAAGCCGCGAGCTGGAGTCTCCGGTCTTTTTTGGGGAACAGCGGGGTTGATCCGGTTCTAAACCGTCAATACTGGTTTTATAGAGAAACCAGAATAAACGAGAAGTTTCAAGGCGGTGGACGAACGAATGAAATGGTTGGGAAGGCTGGGCAGGTGGACGGCCGGTGCGGTTGTGATGTCTTTTTTGTCCATATTTACGACGTATGTGATTGTGACTACGATGGTAGATGAAGTGCTTAAGCAGTTTCAGCTGCCGCCGATAGGGAACAAGCTTTCCTTTTCTCAGATTACGGGGAAGCTGGGCGAGCAGTTCGGTCTAGGCGCGGTAGGCAAGGGAGGTTCGGTCAACGATCGGGTGGAGCGCATAGCGGCCTCCTCGTCGAAGCCCAGTCCAAGCCCGAGTCCGACCCCCACTGCAACTCCCGGAGGAGCGGAAAAGCCCGTGACGGGCAGCCTGGACGGCTCTGGGATGCCGTCACCGTCTTCTTCCCCGGTACAGGGAGGCGTCTCTTCGCCGGAGCCGAGCGGAATGCCGGATGCCGTCGCCGTAATGGGTGAGCTGAAGGAGGGGCAGGCAAACCGTGATCCGAAGGATACGCAGAAGCGGGACGTGGTCATGTCGACGGATGACTTCTCCAAGAAGAAGGATGCTCTGTCGAGCGGCGACAAGCAGAAAATCTTCTCCATTCTCGTCGCGAAGCTGCCTGCGGAAGAAGTTCAGAAGCTTTCCGCGATGGTGGAAGACGGCATTACAGCCGAGGAGCTGAAGGAAGTGGACAGCAAGCTGAAGAAATACTTGAATTCGACCGAATATGAGCAACTTTCGGGGATTTTGAAAAAATATGGGGGCTGATTAAGCCCTTTTGAACCCCTTTCAACCCTGATTTATGAGCTTCTTCCAGACCGTTCCTAATAGTGGAAGCCCTCCGTTTTCTTGAAACCGCAAGAGAAGGTGTGGTAAATTATTAAGGAAGTTTTATGCGGTGGTAGAGTTGGAGATGATCGGCAGGGCCTATCATTCTCGTGCCACGTAAAGAAACAAACGGATAAGGAGAAGGTTATGAAAGGTTTTAAAGCGGTAGATTGGGCCAGGAAGTTGTGGAAACAAAGCCGGGCTCAGTGGCATAGCTTGACCGGGAATAAAGCGGAACCTTCCACCGAACTTGCGGCTGGTCCGGCAGGGCGGGGAAAAGGGTTCTTCCTATATAGCGTCAGTTCCATAGCAATAGTCGGATTTTTAACCGTTAGCGGTCAGCAGTATGTCAAAGCGAATCTCGCGGACATTTACCCGGTCAAAGTCGGTCAGGAGACACTCGGTTATATCAGTTCGAAGGAAGTTTTGCAGGAGTACAAACAAGAACGTGAAGAGAAGCTGGAGAAGCAGTATCCGGATGTACATATGGCATTACCCGACATCGAAGAACCCAAACCGGAGAAAGCTTTCTTGAAGAAAACGGACGATGAGAAGGTGCTCGCGCTGCTTGACGAGAAGCTGAAGCCTATCGCATCCGGTGTAGAACTGGTCATCGAAGGCAAAACGTATGCGATCGTCAAAGATCAGGCCACGGCCGACCGTGTGCTGGCGGAGATCAAGAAGCCCTTTGAGCAGAAGGAAAAGGAAAGCAAGGTCGCCGTTCTGTCGGCGGACGGCAGTCCGGCTGCGGCTCCGACCACGGTCGAGAAGGTGGAATTCGTGCAGCAGGTCAAAACGGAGGAAGCCGTCGATATCCAGCCTCAGGATGTGATGAAGCCCGAGGAGCTGATCGCCAAGATCAAGACGGGCGGCGTGCAGCCGACGAAGTATACGGTGGTAGCCGGAGATTGTGTGGGCTGCATCGCCCAGAAACTGAACATCCCGAAGCAGGTGATTTACGACAAGAATCCTTGGATTCATGACGATATGATCCGCGAAGGCGATGTGCTCGATCTTACGGTTATCCAGCCGGCTCTGTCCGTCAAGACGGTCGAGAAGATGGTGGAGAACGAGGACGTCCACTTCGAAACCGAAGTCGAGACGGACCCGACGATGAAAGAAGGCATTGTGGAGACCATCTCTCCGGGCAAGAACGGGTTGAAGCAGGTCACGTATGAGCTGACGAAGATTAACGGCCAACTGACCGACGAGAAAATCGTCGGAGAAGATATCATTGAACAGCCGGTAACGGAGAAAGTAAGAAAAGGTACCAAGGTTGTAAAAGGGGAAGGCACAGGGACATTCGCATGGCCGGTTCTTTCTCCATCCATCACCTCTACGTTCGGTACACGTTGGGGCAAGATGCACAAAGGCCTCGACATTGTAGGCAATCACACGATCATGGCGGCGGACAACGGGAAAGTGGTATCGGCCGGTTATAAATCGGATTACGGCAATTATGTTCTTATCGATCATATGAACGGGTACGAAACGATGTATGCTCACATGAGCAAGGTAGAAACCACTGCCGGCACCATCGTGGAAAAAGGAGAGCAGATCGGTGTCATGGGGAGCACGGGCGACTCGACCGGCGTTCATCTTCACTTCGAGATCCATAAAGGCGGCGGCCTGGAAAATCCGCTGAAATATTTGAACCGGTAAATCGCGATGCGAATCGCCTATTCATAGACGGAAGTTTTTAAGAGAGATGTAGCCTCCCGGGCGGGGGGCTATGTCTCTTTTTGCGTACAGGTATGCTACAATAAAAGGGTATGGTTTTCTAGGTGAAGGACAGGTGATGAGAGAGACATGTTCGGCACAAATGGCAAAATACTCGTAGTCGACGACGAACAACCGATTGCAGATATATTGAAGTTTAATCTGGAAAAAGAGGGCTACCAAGTCGTCTGCGCTTATGACGGCGGAGCGGCGGTAGAGCTGGCTTTTTCCGAACGGCCGGATCTTATTCTCCTCGATCTGATGCTGCCGGTCAAAGACGGTATGGACGTGTGCCGAGAAATCCGCGCGAGGCTGAATACGCCTATTATCATGTTGACGGCCAAGGACACGGAGCTGGATAAAGTGCTCGGTCTGGAGATGGGGGCGGACGATTATGTGACGAAGCCTTTCGGCAACCGGGAGCTGCTTGCCCGCGTCAAAGCACATTTGCGCCGCCAAAGCAAAACCACGCCGCTCGGACAAGCGGAGCCGGAACCGGAGGAAGCCAACGGAATCCGGCTTCACGGGCTCTTTATCGACAGTGACATGTATGTCGTCTACCGGGACGGAGAACCGCTGGATTTGACCCACAGGGAGTTCGAGCTAATCCACTATATGGCGAAGCACCCCGGCAAGGTAATGACGCGCGAGCATCTGCTCCAGGCCGTGTGGGGCTATGACTATTACGGCGATGTCCGGACGGTGGACGTCACGATACGGCGTCTGCGCGAGAAGCTGGAGGCCGACCCAAGCAAACCGGAGTACATCGTGACCCGGCGCGGGCTCGGTTACATGATGCGGGGAACGAAAAACGGAGGCTTCTGAGATGAAGGTGATCCGGTTTTTCCAATCCATCCAGGCGAAGCTGATTATTATTTACGTCCTGCTGATCCTGATCGCCATGCAGCTGATTGCGGCTTATTTCTATCAGACGCTCGACAGCCATTATAAAAATGAATTCCGCGATTCCATCAACAGCCAGGCTACGCTGATCGCGGGGCTGGTGGAAAGCCAGTATTTGAACGAGCCGAAAAACAGCGATACGAAGAACTTGTCGGAAGAGCTGACCTACTTCGTTAACAGCCTGTTCGCGCCGGGAAATACGGAAATACAGATTATCGACGCCGGCGGGGTTGTGCTCAGCACGTCGCTGGAAGCGAATAAACAGATCGTGAATCAGAAAACGACGAAGACGGAAGTGACCCGCGCTCTTCAGGGAATCCGGGATAACGACCGCATGTTCACGGACGTGGACAATACGCGCAAGTTCGCGACGGCCAAGCCGATCGGCAGCGGCGTCCGCGTGCTGGGCGCGGTATATATCGTCTCCTCGATGGAGGATCTGTACAAAACGATGTCCAGCATCAACCGGATTCTTATCGTGGCGACGCTGATCGCTCTTGCTTTTACGGCGGGGCTGGGCGTTATTCTGTCCGGCACGATCACGAAGCCGATCAAGGAAATTACCCAGCAGGCGACGGCCGCCGCCGAAGGGAATTTCGACCAGAGCGTGAAAGTGTACGGCAAGGATGAGATCAGCCAGCTCGGCCATACGTTCAACTTCATGATGAACCGGCTCAAGGAAGCCATCTTCATCAATGAGGAAGAGAAGGAGAAGCTGGCCTCGATTCTGACGAATATGAACGACGGGGTGGTCGCCACCGACGAAGCGGGGCAGATCATCCTCATGAACCGCCGGGCGATGCAGATCCTCCAGGTTAAGGAGGAACAGTCCGCACAGCGGCACATTTCGGAGCTGCTGGGCCTCACCCGTGAGGAAATCGACCAGTACGTGCACGGCGAGCGCAACACGACGCTGATCGATGTGCCGCTGCCGGATGACGAGGACGTGCAGACCGTGCGTGTGACGTTCACGACGATTCACCGCAGGGGCGACGGCGTAACCGGAGCGATTGCGGTGCTCCAGGACGTCACCGAGCAGGAGAAGCTCGAGCAGTCGCGCCGGGAGTTCGTCGCGAACGTGTCTCACGAGCTGCGGACGCCGCTTACGACGATCAAGAGCTACCTCGAGGCGCTGGAGGATGGCGCGATGGAAGACAAGCAGCTTGCTCCGCGCTTCCTGAGCGTAACGCGCAACGAGACCGAGCGGATGATCCGGCTCGTGACGGATCTGCTCCACTTGTCGCGCCTGGATTCGAAGCAGGCGCTGCTCACGAAGGAGCAGACCGACATCGCCGACATGCTGGAGGAGGTAGCGGACCGCTTCTCCTTCCAGCTGCGACAGAAGAGCATCCGGATCCGCATTGTGGCGGAGCCGGGAATCCGTCCGGTGGCGCTGGATCGCGACAAGATCGACCAGGTGCTGGACAACCTGGTCTCCAACGCGATCAAATATACGCCGGACGAGGGAGCCATCACCATCTATGCCCGGATGGCGGAGGGGGGACAGCTCGAAATCTCGGTGCAGGATACGGGCATCGGGATTCCGAAGAAGGATCAACCGCGCATTTTCGACCGATTCTACCGGGTCGATAAGGCGCGCTCCCGCAACATGGGCGGCACCGGCCTCGGGCTCTCGATTGCCCGGGAAATAGTAAAAGCCCATGGCGGCGCCATGTCTCTGGAGTCCGAGCCGGGGTCCGGCACGAAAGTCACCTTTATGCTGCCGGTCCTGCCGGAGGAGGAGAATGCGTCATGATAGAGAAGCTGAAGTCGGTCACGCTGACCGTGCTGATTCTGCTGAGTCTGCTGCTCAGCTATCTGCTGGCGTACAGCACACCGAACTACGAGCCGCTGCCTCCTTCCGAATATATTTCCAGCGAACTGGAAGGAACGAAGGCGAAGCTGGAAGATCTGCTGTTCCCGGATCAGATTGTGCTGCATTTCGGCAATCAGCAGCATACCGTCCTTTATCCGGATTCCACTTCGTACTCGACCATTTTCGAAAGCGTCAAACAGCGCAAAATGGAACGCTTCCGTAAAGTTACCTTGAACCAGGAACGGACGAACTGGGACGAAATCCGCGAGAAGCAGGAAGGGGTCGAGGTCCGCTTCCGGGACGGCCTTCCGCTGAGCGTGCTGCAGAATACGTTTCAGATCAAAGGGGATATCCCGGACGATACGGAGCTGATTACCCGGATCTGGATTTTCGCGAGCAGCGATAAAAAATCCGCCGGGACGTACTTGTTCACGGACTCCTCGAATACGGCTTTCGAAGTGCTCGGGGCCGATTTTACGGCGAAGGATGTAGAGAACTTTACGGCGATTGCCGGCACCAACCCTCCTTATACGGCGGCCTCCGGCGGGGAGTACTATTTGCCGGTCAATCCGATTCCGGCGGCTTCCTATGACTTCGGTTACAAGGAATTTCCGACGGAGAAGCTGAAAAGCAGCCTTTTCGCAGACCCCTCCTTAACGAGGAACCTCAAGGACCGGGACGGTTCGCAGATCTACACGGACGCGAAGCGGGGGCTGCAGATTAACCAGGAAAAGAAGTGGATGAAATATACTGATCCGCTTGCGGTAACGGACAGCAAGAACAGCATCAAGGAAAACCTCGATGCGGGTGTGCAGTTTATTAACCAGCACGGCGGCTGGAACGGGACTTATACGATCAGCAAGCCGCAGCAGCAGCACGCTTTTTCGAATCAAATGTTTGTTTTCCGGCAGGTGTACGACGCGTTCCCGATCCTGACCGAGCAGAAGGAAGGCTACGGGGCTATCTATATTACTCTTCAAAAAGGAGTCGTCTCCAACTACGAGCGCTCCGTCGTTTATTCCGATTTGAAACTCATCAACCAGCAGAAAAGCGAGCTGATCGGCGGCGAGGCGCTGAACGCGAAGATTACAAATCATCCGAAGCGCTACAATATCGTGAACGTGTTCCCGGCTTACCGGCCGACGCTGGGCGTCAAAACCGTCAATCTGTCCCCCGTGTGGGCGATCGAATTTAAAGACGGGACATACGAGTTTTTCCGCTGAGTGTACAAGGAGTTTTTTTAGAAGCTCGAGAATCAAATCAAGCAGATGAGGCGTTCACGCGTCACGAGTATCTATTATTTTTACGGGAAGGAGGCTGCGCAGTTGAACTGGGGAAGAGCCAAAACCATTCTCATTCTTTCGTTTTTCTTTCTGAATGTGGTGCTGGGGTATCTCGTATGGACAGGAAAAGCGAAGCAGACCGAGCTGGCGACGGATATGACGGGCGTGCTGGAGGAGACGAACAAGCTTCTGA
The DNA here is from genome assembly GCF_019091125.1 of Paenibacillus sp. GbtcB18. Lineage (NCBI taxonomy): Bacteria > Bacillati > Bacillota > Bacilli > Caryophanales > Paenibacillaceae > Paenibacillus > Paenibacillus sp. GbtcB18. The sequence continues at coordinate 19,059 of NZ_JAGXJX010000016.1, read as the reverse complement.
AGGGAAAAAGCATTCAGCTCAGCCACGAGCTGCCCAAGGAAGCGCCGAAGCTCAAGGAAATCACGTTTAAGTTCGTGGAGTCTTACCAGCCTAACGTCATGCTCAAGCTTCAGTATCCGTTCAAAATCGCCAGCCTCCTGAACCGGATTTCTCCGAAGGACGATTTGCCGAAAACCGACATTCCCAAACTGGACGCGTACAAGCACGACCCGATACTCAGCAAGAAAGGGATGTACGTGCTGAACCAGATGTACAACGATTATCCGATGTTCGATGTTCAATTAAAGCTCTATGAAACCGATGCACAAATTACCAGTTACCGGCAAGCGTATGTTGAAGTAGAATCAGGTGGAGAGGACAAGGAGCAGAAGGTGATTCCGGCTTATATTGCGGTGCGCAGTCTGGTGGAGAAGTTTCTGCTCGACGGTTCGGTGATTACGGATGTAAGGCTCGGTTACCATGGGCAATTGTTTGATTCCCAGACGCAATATATGGTGCCGAACTGGCGTGTCACGATTAATAACGGCGATATTTATTATGTGCATGCTTTTAACGGGGCGGTAGAAATGCAGACGGCTTCGGCGGAAGATGCAGCTGCGGATACTAAAAAGTAATCCGGTCTTCCGGGACGGGATTTTACGATAGAGGAGTTAACGCTTATGGGTTTACGATTTACGGTGCTCTCCAGCGGTTCGACGGGCAATGCGACCGTTATCTGCGACGGGGAAACAAAGCTGCTGGTAGACGCGGGACTCAGCGCCCGGAGAGTCGAACAGCTTATGAAGGAACGGGAGGTCAGCGGGGATCAGATCGACGCGATTCTGGTGACCCACGAGCATTCGGACCATATTAAGGGCCTTGGGGCCATTGCGCGGAAATATGATCTTCCCGTCTATGCCAATACCAAGACTTGGGAAGCGCTTGATAAACATATCGGTACGATAGTGGAACCGAACCGCCGGATTATGGAGACGGGCACGGAAGAGTACTTCGGGAACATCCGGGTCGAGTCTTACGGCATTTCTCATGATGCTGCGGAGCCGGTAGGATATTGCTTTCACAGTGGAGGCCAAAAGCTCGCCATGGCGACGGATCTGGGCTATATGAGCACCAAGGTCAAGGATGTCATCGGGGATTCCGACGCCATTATTTTGGAAGCGAATCACGACATCGAGATGCTGCGGATGGGGCGTTACCCGTGGAACATCAAACGCCGGATTCTGAGCGATCTCGGCCACTTGTCCAATGAGGCGGCCGGAGAAGCGCTGCTGGATATTATGACGGCCCGTACGAAAGCCGTGTATATGGCGCATTTGAGCCAAAATCATAACCTGATGGATTTGGCCAGGCTTACGCTGAATAGTGTATTAGAGGACCGGGGCGTCTCCCTCAAGGAGCGCAATATCCGGTTGATGGACACGTATTTTGACCGTCCTACGAAATGGGAGGAGCTGGGTACGGACTGAAGCTGTTATCGAGCTTGTCCATCCGGTTTTGAAGCTCCTGCGTGGTTATTACGCCCTTATCGATCAGAACATCGATGAGAGCGGTAAGAATGAGCGAATTGCGGTAATGGTTTTCCTTGAGATCGGCTAGCTTGCCGATGAGCTGGACTTCATCCAGGTGGGTGCGGATACGGTTATTCATGGAGGGTAGCTCCTTTACGGATTAGTGGGCCGTCCTTGGTCTAGCATTCTTATAAACCGTTTACTATTATTGTAGGCTGTTTGGCCCGGAAACATTCCTGTTTTCTCCGTGTTTTCCCAAATGAAATGCAAGATGTACAATAATCCGCCGATAGAGCGAGAGGTGTGATCGCGTGAGTTTGTTCGATGACGATTTCTATTCTACGAAGCAGCGCAAGGATCGGCGGAAGCAGGAGGAGGGGGGCTGGTCGAAGGGAAAGCCTTTCTCCTCGGCAAACAGCCCTCTGACGGGTCTGAGAGGGCTCACGGACCGCGGAAGCCGCACAGTATGGCTGGCAGGAGGCGCGGGAGCCGTGATCATGCTGCTCGTCGTCCTGCTCGTGCAGGCGCGGGCCGGCACCGGCAGCGCGAAGCCGGCGGCCCTGTCTCCCAAGCAGATGGAGGACTCCTACAACAATGCGGTCGTTCAAGCCGCGGAACGGGTAAAGCTGGCCATCGTCAGTATCGTCAATCTGCAGCAGAACGACAAGAACGAACTCAAGCAGACGGGCATCGGGTCCGGCATTGTGTTCGAGAAGAACGGCTCGAAGGTAAGAATCGTCACGAACTACCACGTGGTAGACGGCGGCAAGCAGTTCGAGGTTTATACGGCGTCCGGCGAGAAGAAGAAAGCCGAGCTGCTCGGCAAAGACCAGATCACGGATCTGGCCGTGCTGGAGACGGACGCGTCGAACTTGACGTCCATCGCGGAATTCGGCGACTCCGGCAGCCTGAAAGCCGGAGAAACCGTCATCGCGCTGGGCAATCCGCTGGGTCTCGGCTTCTCGCCGACCGTCACCAAGGGCATCGTTTCGTCGCCCAAAAGGTCTATCCCGATCTCGTTCGCCATGGACGGCCAGTACGATTGGGAGATGGAGCTGATCCAGACGGACGCCTCCATTAACCAAGGCAACAGCGGCGGCGCGCTCGTTAACCTGAACGGTCAGGTCGTCGGCATCAATTCGCTGAAAATCTCCGATATGGGCGTCGAGGGCTTAGGCTTCGCCATCCCTATCAAGGATGCGGAACCTGTGATCCGGTCGCTGATCGACAATCACAAAGTCATCCGCCCGCTGATGGGCGTGTCGACCCAGGAGCTGCAGCTTTTTCAAGGGACGGAGGAGCTCAAGCTGCCTGCCGACGTGAAGAGCGGCCTGATCGTCATCGAAGCTTCGGGACCGGCCAAGAGCGCGGGTCTCAAAAGCGAGGACGTCATCGTGGCGATCAACGGGAAGAAGATCGTGACGACCGTCCAGCTCCGCAAATTTTTGTATAACGAAAGCAAGATAGGGGATAAAATTGAAGTTGCGTATTACCGCGAAGGAAAGAAGCAGAAGACTGAGCTGACGCTTGCCGAAGCGGGAGAGAATTAAGGGAAGAAGGGGCCGAGCAATGTATTCCGTCTGTAAAGAGCACCTGGAGCTGGCCATTGACGTATTCGTGGACGAATATGAGGACGCACCGGACATCGTGGATTTGGGCAAAGTGAAGTTCGCCGAGTGGGAGCCTCCCGCTCATTGCGAGCACTGCAAGGAGAAACCGCAGTATCTGGTCGTTTGACGAGTTGAAAAAGAGGCCTCTGTACAAGGTTCGCTGGAAGCGAGCTTGGCGCAGAGGCCTTTTTGGTGTGGGGAAGTGTAAAATATAGCGATGTAATTTGAGAAAACTTGCGGCTTCCAATATGATAGAATATGGGAAAAATTTCTTGTTGAAGGAGTGTTGGGTTGAAACCTTTCTTAGAAACGTATAAAACAATCATGGTTCCTTCTACTGCGTTTTTTATTTTCGTCCTTTTAGGGATGGGAATTTTATTTTTTAAGCAGGATGCTTCCACTGAGGCAAAACGAAGCGCAAATCGGTATTTGACGGCAGTTATCAAACATAATGCGGAGGCGGTTGAAGAGAACGTGGTCTATGATTTGACGCTTACTCCTAAGGAAAAGTCAGACTTTAAAAATTACATTTGGACCAGTGATATCAAAGACTTTGAAATAAAAGACGCGCTCTTGTCAGAACCGGGCAAGTATGAAATGAGGGTTCTTATCATGAAGGAGGCCAGTCAGGAAGAAAGCAGGATTACGGTTGTAAAGAGGGACAGCAAGTGGAAGGTATTCATAAAAAAGCCCGATTAAATAAACCAAGAGACCGTAAAGACAAAGAAAATTGTCCTGTACGGTCTCTTTTGGTTTCTTTTGAAGCCTTTAGAGTAATGGCTTACTTGGTGGTCGTGCGGCGCTGATACTCCGCGATAATCGAGAACTCCTGCTCCAGCTTGCGGTAGACGCGGTCATAGAGATAGTAGAGCTCAATGTACGTAGGCGAAATCTCGATGTTCGGCTCCTGGCGCTCGGTAATCGGGATGAGCTTGTTCACGTCCTCCAGACGTTCCAGCGCGCCTACGGCGTACATAGCGAGCACGACGGCGCCGAAGCTGGAGCTTTCATGGCTCTTCGGAATGTGAACCGGGTAGCCGAACATGTCGGACATGATCTGACGCCATTCCGGGGAGCGGGCGAAGCCGCCGGACGCCCGGATTTCCGTCGCCGGACCGGCCAGATCGCGCAGGGCGATGCCGATGCCGTAGACGGCGAAGAGAATGCCTTCGAGCACGGCGCGGATGAAATGCGGCCGCTTATGATGCAGGCCGATACCGAAGAAGCTGCCGCGCGCGTCCGCGTTCCAGTACGGCGCTCTTTCGCCGGAGAGGAACGGCAGGAAGAGCAGGCCTTCGGAGCCCGGTGCGACTTCCTTGGCCGCCGCGATCATGACGTCATACGGATCGCGGCCCGTGCGACGCGCTTCCTCGACCTCCGGCCAAGAGAACTCGTCGCGGAACCAGCGGAGCATAAGGCCGCCGTTGCTTGTGGCCCCGCCGATGACCCAGTGATTCTCCGTGAGCGCGTAGCAGAACGTGCGCTCTTTGGAATCGGTCATCGGCTTGGGCACAACGGTGCGGACGGCGCCGCTTGTCCCGATCGTGAGCGCGACAACGCCGGGCTCAACCGCACCGACGCCGAGGTTGGCAAGCGCTCCGTCGGCTGCGCCGACGACGAAAGCCACCTCGGGATCGAGGCCAAGCAGATCGGCGAATTCTTGGTTCATGCCGCGCATGATGTGAGTGGTCGAAACCAGCTCGCTGAGCTGATCCTCGCGAATACCGGCGATGCGCAGAGCGTCCGGGTCCCAGCTCATGGTGTTCAGGTTGAAGAGGCAGGTGCCGCCTGCGACCGAATGATCGACCACGTAGCGGCCGAAAAATTTGTAGAGAACATATTCCTTGATCGATATGTATTTAACGGCTTTCTCGAAAATATCCGGACGCTCTTCCTTCAGCCACATGATCTTCGGAAACGGGGTCATCGGATGGATCGGGATGCCGGTTTTATGATAAAGCATGCTGCTCAGATTCTCGTCTTTCAGGCGCTGTACTTGGGCCACACTGCGGTTGTCCGCCCAAATGATGCTGTTCATCAGGGGACGTCCGTCGGCGTCCATCGGAATGACGCTGTGCATCGCCGTGCTGAAGCCGATCGCTTCGAGCTGCTTGCCGTCGATGCCTGCGCGCTGAATCGCTTCCTTAATGGATTGAAGTACGGCTTCGAACATCAAGTCCGAATCCTGCTCCGCCCAAGAAGGCTGCGGTACGGCCAGCGGATATCCGGCTTCCCCGGCTCCGAGGAGGGTTCCTTTTTCGTTCGTGATGATGGTCTTGGTGCTCGTCGTTCCAATGTCAATTCCCATGAAATAGGTCAATTCTAGTTCACCTCTGCGTCGGTATGGTCGATCTCCTTGCCTCAATGGTCAGCATCTCTATCTTCATTATAAGGCTTATCGGGCAGACTTTCGAAAATACAGCCCTTTTTTATCTGTTCGGTGGCTGCAAACCGCACTCCAAGAGGGTTTTTCCGCGGCAGGAGCCCTGCTGGAAATTACCCCCTACTGGCATCATACCTGCTTGGGGGGAAACGTCAAGTGTGTTTTTTTCGGATCGGGCGGCGTGAAAATACGGGAAATGGCCGGACGGGTGTTTTTCGGAATGGGGTAGGTTGGATTCGGGTTGGATTCAGGTGGGATTTGGGGTACAGTAAGGGAAGATTAAGCCAATGACCGGTAAAAAAAGGAGCGACTTCGCCATGCACATCACGATTGCCTCTGTCGGCAAACTGAAAGAGAAATACCTCGTCAACGGGATTGACGAGTACGTTAAACGCCTTGGCCCGTATGCCAAGGTGCAGCTTGTGGAGGTGCCGGACGAGAAGGCACCGGAGAGCATGAGCCCTGCGGAGGAGCAGCAGGTGCGGGCCAAAGAGGGCGAGCGGCTGCTGGCCAAGCTCGCCCCGGACGCTTACGTCGTGGCGCTGGCCATCGACGGCGAGATGTGGACAAGCGAGCAGCTGGCGGGCTCGCTCGATAAGCTGGCCACCTATGGGCGCAGCCAGGTGGCCTTCGTCATCGGCGGCTCGCTCGGGCTGTCGAGCGAGGTGCTGCGCCGCGCCGACGCGAAGCTGTCGTTCGGGCGCATGACCTTGCCGCACCAGTTGATGCGGCTGGTGCTGGTGGAGCAGGTTTATCGGGCGTTTAAGATAAACCGGGGGGAACCTTATCATAAATGATGGCGAAAAATTTGGCATCACAAGAAGGCTATAGAGGCCTTCAAAAGTGTGATGGAAGGTGCTATTGAAATATGTTATCCCTCTAGAGATAGGCTTTAGGGGGATTTTTGTGACCAGATACGACAATGTTTTCCAAATTCGTAATATGATTGTGATACGTCTAGGTGGCCTTCCGTGCATGTTATGTAAGCTTGATCACAGCCCCTGGATCGGGTATTGAAAGGTTGGTAACTATGCGCCGCGGCATGCGGCAGTTTTAATAAATGCTAATCAATATATCATGACCTTGGGCAAGGCTTTGTTCATAAAAATGGGTTAATTGGTTGAGTTCCGTTATCAGCTCTGTGAAACGTTCCTCAGCTTCATCGTCCGCCCAAATATCCGGGTAAATCTGTTTTGATCTAAAATCGGCAGGGTTGAAATGTTGCTTCAAGAGGGTCCTATCCACAGAATGAAGGGCTTTGAGAATACGGGGAAGCTCATCCGAACCAATGGCACTTACGAATTCTTCCGTATCCAGGACATGGACTCCTACAATAGCCTCGCTTAATGGGTGATCCTCGATCGGCTGTGAGGCAGAGTTTCTGGTTAGCAGATAATGCAATCCGTCCCATAATTTATCCATCTCATACACTGGACAGCGTTGTTTTCCCATAAGTTCCTCGACCTTATCGACGATATGGGCATTGTCTAACTGGGCAACTTCATCCGCTAAAGCATCGTTTAATGATAAGAAACAGGCCATGATTCCCATATTTCGTCTTCTCCTTTATTTTCGGGGTGATTCGACAAAGGTGATCCTTTCAGGTGTATGAGGTTTATAAAACATTTTATCAGTATTTTACAATACAAGAAAAGCTCGATTACTACTAAGCCCCGGATCTACAGTTTTGCTCTCGGGTGGGTCTTTCTGTGTAATAACATCCGGCCACGACAGTTTCAGTAATGAGCTAAGAAGGTAGGCGGTTAAACGCCGCGGCAGATTTTTCGCCGATAGACCCGGTAAAGTGAACCGTATCATAAGTGATGGCAAGTTTTTCGGCAAATCCCGCAGCAGGCTGGGAAAGGCGCCTAGCCAGGCATGGATTTGGGAAGGGCCAAGGACAACGGATATATTATAAACTTTAATAGCTTCACTGACAGCAGATGTCAGTGAAGCTATTTTATAATGATGATAATCAATGGTTACCGATGGACGGTTGATATCCCTTGATGAATTGTAAAAATAAGGAGAACTTGCAAATGAATAATACGGTCTATCTTTATGTGTTTGATACAATGTCAGACTGGGAAATAGGTTACTTAATTGCCGAACTGAACTCGGGAAGATATTATAAAAAGGGGCTGGCCCCATCAAAAATAGTCACCGTGGGAATTGAAAAGGCCCCTGTAACTACAATGGGCGGATTGAAAATACTGCCTGACATTAAACTGGATGAGTGCAGCATTGAAAGCACAGATACATTGATTTTACCCGGTGGAGATACATGGACAGAAACCATTCACCAACCCATCTTGACCATCGCCCAGCGGTGTTTAAAGGAAGGTATATTGGTTGCAGCGATTTGTGGTGCAACCATGGGACTTGCCCAGACAGGATTGCTGAATTCACGCCCGCATACAAGCAATGATTTGGAATACCTTAAAATGATCTGTCCCACTTACACGGGCGAAAAGTATTACAAAATGCAATCTGTTGTAACTGATGGAAAATTGATCACTGCATCTGGAATTGCTCCGTTGGAATTTTCTGTACATGTATTGAAAGCTCTGGGCGTGTTTTCTTCACAAACATTAGATGCCTGGTATAGTCTTAATAAGACTCAAGAATCCAAATATTTCTATGAGTTAATGAATTCAGTCCAATAAAGGTATAAGCGTAGGTTTGAGGATTTGTCAGAAGTAGAAAGTAGAATCATGGAGCCGGATTCACCTGAGTGTAATATCTATTTTTCACATAATTACGCAAAGCTCCAATCTCGGCCAGATCGTCAGCTGTCAGCTTCACTTGCAGCGCGCCGAGGTTTTCTTGTACACGTTCCAATCGTTTCGTTCCCGGAATGGGAACGCATAAAAGAGGAAGAAGGAGCTTTAAATGATCTACAAATTTACAGAAGTGCTGAATGATCTGATAGACTATTTCATTCTCGGGGATATTCTGCTGCTGGAGAGCTGGAAACAGGCCAATCATCATTCGGACAACTTAGCAATGGAATTTACAACAAACGAAAGCGGCGATCGTGCCGTGCTTGATGGTATCGTACTTCCAATGGCAGGGATTGAAAACTATCCCTATACAATTATATTTAATCTTTCTGGTAATACACCGGAATTGTTAAAATCAGATAGCCATTTACAATTTAGACGTGGTGGCTATTCGCTTAAAGTTGAGAACAACATACTGATGTTGTTTACTTGGCGAATACTAGAACAATTCACTAACGAAAGAGTCAACGCTTTACTTAATCATTACCGGCAACACAAAAAGCCGATGATTGAAATTGAAAACGGCTGGTACAGCATAGAAATATTGGGTGGGGAAACGTTGCAGGATTCATATTATGAACCCACATTTGAGTTTGTTTTGCAAAAGACAGAAAGGAAGGGGCCAGCGGAATTTGACATCAATTTAGATTTTAAGATTGAAAGTTCCACTTACTAAAATAGAAGTTTGCCAACCCTCGCATCGGTAAAGCATTTAAGGGACGATCTTCACAAGGTAATATTATTTTGGAGATCTCCAAGTAAGGCGAAGCTTCTCCCGTCAATTGGTTCCTGAAAGGTTGGTCAATATGCACTGCGGCAAGCTCCTTTCGCATTTTTCGCCGATAGCTCCGTTAAGCTGAACCGTATCATAAGTAGGGCGAAGTTCAGGTGCATTTTGAGATCGGAGCAGAACATAAGGCTAGAGTCGATGTTATTCGTACTCTTGTATAACCGGTCTGCCTGGTTGCGGTTATAAGTGACATTCGGCTCTCAATTCAATACGCTCAAGCGAACCGCTATAAAGCTATGCAATTTGGTTTTCGCAACAGACGGGAAGTCGTTTGCTCTACAAAGCGTCCATTGGATGGAGGAAGTGGAAATGGAAATAGAAAACACGAACAAGCAGTAGAATACCGTTGCTTGTTCGTGTAATTGTACGCATTGTTTCATTGTTTGCTTGTGACGGATTGTATGCCATTCGCAGACTGACTTCGCATCGAGAACGATAATATAGCCGGAAGGAGCGCGATTGCAACACCAATTGCGCCAGCCACGCCGATTGACTGTAAGGAGAAGCTTTCCACCACAATACCGCCAATGGCAGCCCCGACAGCAATTCCCAACTGGATAAAGGATGTATTCAAGCTCAGAAGGATTCCCGCTGCGCTTGGTGCCAAGCTAATCATATATACTTGTTGAATGGGACCCGTAGACCAAGCAAAAAATGACCATAACAGCAGCAACGGAAAGACAGCTATAGATGTATGGGCAAAGAGGGACATAAGGATCAAAATAGCAGCGTGGATCATTAAGCTTCCATTCAGCGTACGCGGAATACCTAATTTATCTGCACCATAACCTCCAGCCTGGGCGCCCAACAAACTTGCTATACCGAATGAAAATAGCGCGATGCTCACCATCCCATTGCTCATACCCGTAATGTTCATCAGAAATGGTGTAATAAACGTGTAAATGATCGTATAACCGACCATCCAAAAGAAGCTAATCGACAAGGTTAATAATAGCTGCGGCCTTTTCAACAGGGCAAGTTGTTCTTTAAGAGGCACATTTGCCTCTCCCTGCGACTTTGGCAACGCCATTAAAATGACCAGCATCGCGATAAAACTAAGAAGGCCGATTCCATAAAAAATCATTTTCCAGTCGTAGGTGCTGGCAATGACTCTTCCCACAGGAACACCTAAAATAAGCGATAGATTAAATCCCATCATGATAGTTGCTATGGCGGTGCCTTGTTTTCCAGGTCCGGCAATTTGAGCAGAAACAGTTAAGGCAACCACGGTAAAGACACCAGTACTAAGAGCTAAGATCACTCTCGCACCAACAAGCATCGGATAGCCCGTCGAGACCACCGTAATTAAATTCCCTATAAAAAAGAGCGCCAAAGCAGCCAGCATAAGTGTTCTCCGGCTTAGTTTAGAGGTAGCCGCAATAAGAATCGGAGTACCCACCGCGTAAGATATGGAATAAACCGAAATGAGTTGGCCGGCAGCAGCAATGGTTACGCCTACATCTTTGGAAACCAGATCCAATATCCCGGCAATTACAAATTCCGAAGTTCCCACTAAAAAACTTATAATCGCTAAAATATAAACTTTCCACGATTTAATCATTTGATTATTCTCCTTTATAATTCTATATATCTAAAAATGCAGAAATGATAACGATGAAGGATTGCAATTTCTTAACATCTTACTTTCTTTAATGCCTAGCTAGCTCCTTGCGGACAAGGGGGGCGACATCCGTTCCAAATCGTTCGATCGTTCTTAACAAATCACGATGCGGAAGCGTACTAAAGTCAACGTACAAAAGAAAACGAGTCAAGCCCAGTTGTTTGGTTACACGCACGATCTTTTCTGCTACATACTCTGAATCTCCAACATAAAGAGCGCCGCGAGGGCTCAGTGCTTCTTCATATACACTTCGTGTATAAGTCGCCCAACCGCGTTCCCTTCCAATTTGATTCATTTGTTCGGCCATAATGGGATAATACTTTTCTTTGGCTGCTTCAAACGAGTTGGCAATAAAACCATGCGAATGACAGGCGATTTGCAATTGATTAGGATCGTGCCCTGCTTGTTGGGCTGCTTTAAGATATAACTGCACTAAGGGAGCGAAACGCTCCGGCATACCGCCTATAATGGAGAAAATGACAGGAAGACCAAGCTGACCGGCACGAATGGCCGACCCCGGACTACCGCCAGTAGCAATCCATACTGGAAGCGGGATTTGTTGCGCTCGCGGGTACACGCCCATATTGTGCAGCGGTGCGCGGTGCTTGCCGCTCCATGTTACGTTCTCTGAAGATCGTATTTTGAGTAAAAGCTCCAATTTCTCATCGAATAATTCCTCATAATTTTGCAGGTTATATCCGAAGAGCGGAAAAGATTCGACAAAAGAACCGCGTCCGGCCATGATCTCGGCCCGCCCATTTGTTAAATTATCCAGAGCGGCGAAATCCTGATAAACACGGACTGGATCCGACGAAGACAATACCGTAACGGCACTGGACAGCCGAATATGGTTTGTAGTAGCTGCAGCCGAAGCCAAAATAATTGCCGGCGATGAGCTTGTGTAGTCCATGCGATGATGTTCACCGATCGCATAGACATCAAGACCGGCCTGATCAGCCAGCTGAATTTCTTCCATCGCTTGTCGCAGTCGTTCGCCTGGCAGAACGCCCCCTCCTTTGGGGTTGGTGTGAAGAAATGTAGAGATTCCAAGTTCCAATGGCACGCGATTTTCCAAAATGGTTTCCCTCCTTTACCTTTTCTATAATTCTAAAGATATAGAAATGATGCTTAAAAAATTTACGCCAGTAAATATGGCGCAAACTTCATTGCCACTTCTTGATCAACACTGTAGTGAATAAACGAACCGTTCTTTTGCGACTGGATTAAACCCGATTCCGTCAGCTGCTTGAGATGATGGGATAACGTTGAACCGGCTACGTGTCCAAGCTGCTCACCGATCGCGGTAACGCATTGATTCTTTTGCTTTATTAGCATTAAGGCAATTTTTAGTCGTGTAGGCTCACCTAGAGCCTTGTATACTTTGACAGCTTGCACTAGATCGTGGTCGACATCAGCCATTAAATTCTCCTTTCCGCCATCATTTCTATATTTATGGAATTATAGAAATGATATTACCACCTAATGACTGCGGTGTAAAGTAAAAATTTAGCTGTTTGTCAATCGTCTGTGAAACCTTAACTCGTCCGAGAAAATGCCACTTTCAAGTTTGGCCGAAGCGCTCACCAAAGCGCTCCGGCATAGCTATACGATTGCCGAAGCGACGAGGTCAGAGGGATTTTACAGCTAAATATGGACCTGACCGTGGCCAACCGGATTATGGCTTAACCCTCAAGCAATAAGCTTAAGAAGACTTAAAGTACACTTTAAGGCAAGCGTAATTTTAATACAATCGCTTGTTGCGTAACGTCGACACATTGCTGGCCAAGCACCGGTATTAATTGAATGAGTCTGCCAAAGTGAGTAGGCATAGCGAAGTCTGGCTTTCACAGGGCCGCCATTGTTTTCGCCGATAGCCCCGTTAAGCTGAGCCTTATCATAAGTGATGGTAAACACCATCAGACAAGAAATAGTACTCGATAGTAGCTTTATTAGCAGATTAAGGTAATAGTAATAGCATAGGGAGTTTACTTTTTTGGGGAAGGGTCGCAAACTGTAACTCGTAACACACACTTTACAAACTTGACCACACTTAGAAGGCTTATTCCACTTGTTGAAAATGGAGTGAGCTTTTTTGTATGCAGAAAACTACCTAGGAGGATGAAGAACAATGTCAAAATGTGTATCGGCAGTAGAGGAAAAGGTGGGTTTACTTGCCCAGGCGCAAGTGGAATATATTTCTCTACCTCCTCGTCGTGCGCTCCGACCTGCGTGAAGAACGTCATCAGGTAGTCGTTATCGTACAGTATGGCGACTTTGTACGTTTGGGGCCCATCACCTACATCGAGTATTTCTACGTACTCGGGGTGACTTCCAAGCAGTCCTCCGTTTTCATGGTCTAACCCCACGTTCCCAAGATCTCGAATGTTGTCACCTGCTTCAAGAACTACGATGTAGCCCCTTCCGACCAAACGAAACTCGGTTGCCTCTTTTTCCTTCTGCTCATCTCTAAGTTGTAGGAAATACTCCTCAACCTGAAGGAGAAGTTCCACTGGAAGTGTCACAGCAAATCGTAAGACGACAAGGTCTTGCTGTGTCTTGATGATTCTCATTCATCTGTCCCTCCTAAAAATGAAAATAACCCCTCGAAAAAGGGGTCATGGTTATGATATATGTATACCATTACGAACACTGTTCTTGACGAACGGTGTTCGTAATGGTATAACTGAAATGTGCTTATTAGAGCTCAATAAGCATGCTCTGAAATTTATACAGAAAGAAGTGAGAATAATCGATATGGGGCCAGCAAATAAAACAGCAAGTATGCAGTCAGAATTTTCATTGAAAAAAATATTACCGGTGCTGCTTGCAGTGACTTCGGGAATGTTCCTCGTAATCTTGGACAGTACGATTATGAACGTGGCAGTACCGAAATTGGTAAGCGCCTTTGATACCAATCTCAGCACCATTCAATGGGTCATTACGGCCTATACTTTGTCATTATCAGCTATTATTCCGCTCGCAGGTTGGTTCTCGGACCGTTTCTCGTCAAAACGGATGTTTATGACGAGCATCGTGTTATTTGTGCTTGCTTCTGTCTTGTGTGCCCTGGCGCAAACGCCTGAGCAACTGATCATCTTCCGTATCCTTCAAGGACTCGGAGGGGGCATGGTTGCCCCGATTGGGATTGCAACGGTGTTCTCCGTTTCGCCTCCCGACAAACGTGGTTCAGTCATGGGGATTCTCGGGATTCCGATGCTACTCGCACCGATTCTCGGTCCTATTCTGTCTGGTTGGCTTATTGAGTTTATAAATTGGCACTGGATCTTTTTCATCAATGTGCCGGTTGGGTTTATCGCGTTACTAATGGCATGGAGATACCTCCCTACAGCGAAGCCGAAGCACAACAGCAAGCTCGATGTAGTCGGCGCAATCTTAGCTCCGATATCCTTCGCCTCACTGGTCTTCGCGGTTCACCAAGCTGGTGAGAAGGGCTGGTCGAATGCATGGACGCTTGGTTCACTCATATTCGGTATCGTCATGCTTACAATTTTTATCTGGCATGAATTGCAGCAGAAATATCCTCTGCTGGAGCTTAGGGTGTTCCGCTCTCCGGCATTCGTACATGGAATTCTCGTCGCGTGGCTAAATCAGATTGCGTTGTTCGGCAGCATTCTGTTGTTCCCTCTTTATTTGCAGCAGGTTAAGGGCCTTTCGCCGCTTGAGGCTGGACTGTATGTCATTCCACAGGCAATCTTGTCAACGGTGGGAATCAACCTCGGTGGCAAATTGTTTGACCGTTACGGAGTTCGGCCGGTTGCCATTATGGGCATTCTGTCTCTATCTGGCTCATTGCTCGCATTGACACAAGTTACTGCTAATACCAGTCCGTTGTACATTATGTGTAGCTTTGCCTTTGCAGGACTAGGCCAAGGATTGACGATGATGCAGATCAATACTCATGTGCTCAAATCGGCTCCGAAGGAATTAGTCAGTCGCGTGACACCGATAACAACTTCAGCCCAGCAAATCATGTCATCCTTCGGAGTGACGATTACGATGGCTTTTCTAGCTGAAAAGATTAGAGAACTACCTTCCCAGCATACTCTCAATCAGTTGGGGCATGCTTTCGGTTCCACGTTCTGGATCACTCTGGGGTTTGCGATTGCGGCATTAGTACTCAGTTTATTTTTTGCAAAACGTATAGAAAATATGACTGCCTCACCTCAATCGAAATAGCGTTAGCTTATCAGCAGAGAGAATTTGTATTCTGCGGCCTTGGACGAAAAGAACGGAGTTCGCAATAAAGATATTTCACTTTGATAAACGACAAATATGCTGAGGAGATGTTTACAATGACAACAACTACTAAAGATCAAAAACGTATCGCTATTATCGGAGGAGGCCCCGGCGGACTAACGCTTGCGCTCATTCTTCAACATCATGGCATTCCGTCCGTCATTTATGAGCGGGAGCTGGAAGACAAGAGTCATGAACGCGGAGGTTCCCTTGACATTCATGAGGAATCCGGTCAACAGGCGCTGAAGGAAGCCGGACTTTATGAGGCTTTTCAAAAAGTAGCTCGTTATGAAGGGGAGGACTTTCGCCTATTCGATAAGACTGGAAAATGTTTTTTGGATGAAGTAGCTGATGAGAATGCTCCAGGAGGGCGGCCAGAGATCGACCGTGGCGTACTTTGCGATTTACTCTTAAGCAAGTTGGACCCAGCGATCATCCGCTATGGGTATAAGCTAGACAAGGCCGTTTCACTATCCAATGGCATGACAGAGCTTCATTTCGAGAACGGGTTCGTTGATACCGCGCATCTTGTAGTTGGAGCGGACGGTGCCTTCTCCCGTATTCGTCGGCTGCTTTCGGATACGGATGTCAGTTACTCGGGACTAACCATGTTAGAGCTTAATGTTGAGGACGCTGCTAAACGCTATCCTGATTTGGCTGCATTCAACCGTCGTGGCAAAGTGTTTGCATTGGACGATCACAAAGGCATTTTGGGGCAGTTGAATGGTGATGGGCGCATTAAGGTCTATGCGAGCCTGTGGGTGGATCGGGAGTGGCTCGAAACAAGCGGTATTAGGTCTGAAAATCCTCAGGAAGCGAAAGCAAAACTACTGGAGATCTTCCAAGATTGGGATGAGTCGCTCAAAAATTATATCCGCTACGCGGCTGATGCTGTTCTTCCAAGACGGATTTACATGTTACCGGTTGGATTCAAGTGGAAAAGGAACTCTGGTGTTACGCTGATCGGTGACGCGGCCCACGTCATGTCTCCGTTCGCTGGCGAAGGCGTTAATATGGCGATGCAGGACGCAATGGAGCTTGCACTTGCGATCGTACGGAATGAAGATCAAGCAAAAGCGATCGAGGATTATGAGGAGAAGATGTACGCCTATTCTTCGGAGATGGCTCGTGAGTCAAACGATAATCTCGTCCTGTGCTTCTCGGATGATGCAGCCCGGAAGCTTAACGAGCTTATGAATTCGTACCATGAGCAGTATAACGAAGCGAAATCGAGCCTGAAAAGCGGATTTACTATTCGCTTCCGGCATGATATAAGAAAAGTATGATGAAACCTAAACGTAAAATTGTAAGTCGCCGGGCTCGTCCGGCCAAAGAACCGCTCAGTCATGAGTTGATTGTAAAGACCGCCTATGAGTTGCTGAAAGAAGAAGGCACCTCAGGCATGAGCATGCGGAAGGTGGCCAAAGCACTGGACACCGGACCTTCCTCGCTCTATGTTTACGTAAAGAACTTGCAGGAGTTGAGCTCCTATGTGCTGGATTATGGACTTGGGGAGCTCGTGCTGCCAGAGCTAACGGAAGGCAATTGGAAGGAACAGCTTTTCCGGGCTTTGGATGCGTATGTGATGTTGCTAATCGAGCAGCCTGGACTTGCGGAGCTGTCACTTCAGGCAATTCCGGTAGGGACCCATGCATTCCGGTTGAATGAATACCTACTTACGGTCCTGCACAAGGGTGGTATTACGTCCACTTCCGCTGCTTGGGGAATGGATCTATTATTGCTGTATGTTTCCTCAGTCGCTTTCGAGAAGGCCGCTAGGTCCAGGCATGGAGAGGAACAGATGAATGCCATCCAACGTTCTTACCAAGCTTCAGATCCGGTTCGTTTCCCGCTCATTCACAGTCTGAAAGAGGAGTTGTTTTCCGGAGACACCGTTTCGAAGGAACGGTTCTATTGGGGGATTGAAGTGATCTTGAACGGTATTGTGCAAGCTAACGGTTTGCAGCGGAGCTAGATCAGTTGTTGGACGGTAACGGCTTACTGGTTTCCCTTCAAGAGCGAATTTTTGAACAAAGCGAGAACAAAGAAAGGGCCGTCCCAACGAAGGATGGCCCTTAAAACTTGCCGTTACAGACAGCGCGGTGAACCTTACTATAAGTGACGGCGAAATTTTTTTGGACGGAGGAGCGTAAATAAGCTTAAAGAGGCTGGAATGGGTAGAACGAGGGATTGAATGGATTAGGCCCGATTAGCTTGTTTTAAGAGCTGAGACGGGCCGATTAAATATTAGACAGGGGTTCAAGTCGAACAGTGGCTTGCCAAAACCAGATAGGTTGTAGATGTCATGATGAGCAGAACCTTCACCCTTTAATGTTCCCTTCGTAGTCCGACACATTCATATTGCGACTTTTTACTTGTACGAAAAGTCCAAAAATGATACACCAAACCATTATTGTATATACAGACATTCTTTCAAAAACCGCAGCATGCATATTATTATTTATCCCAATAAATAATGCGAAACTTATGATTCCAATAATGCAAAAAATGACACTCAACGTTGAAACCCATTTTTGTGGAATAATTCGGTGAGACATTAAGCCACTGCATAATATGGATAAGTTACCTCCTACTATAGCTAACATAGCTCCAATACCATGAAACGGTTCGCCCCACCAATCATACCCAGGAAACATACCAACCATGATTATGCCAATTGCATAAATTGCAGTAAGTGCCAGACCTATGATTTTTCTTTTTGATGGCAGTGTGTTCATTATCATGAAATACGCTATAGCGAATAGAATTCCATTAGCAAAAAAACCGAAATTCATCACAAAATATAATGGGGAATTAATCGTACGCTCCGCGTACTGTGTTTCCACTGGTATACCCAAATCACTAATATAGTTTATGGCATATTGATACGATGGATTGCTCCAGGCAAATGCTGATATAGCTTCGCACAAAAGATAAACAACCCCTGCTAAAATAAAGAGAAAAGAACCTGCTTGCAATATTTTTTGATTAATATTTTTCATTAGTTATTTCTCCTGTCGTCTTTGCTTAATTTGCCAGTTTGAGTAAAAAATACTCCAATTAGGGATGAAGAACGTTTATCTCATTCAAATAATTCATTTATCGTAGTATCAATAATAAAATCTACGGCTTCCTTGGTACCAATAACAGTAAAATCAAATTGAAACATCGAAGATAATAAACAATCTACAACTTGTGTTGCCATATCCAAACTTTTCTTTGGGATAAGTTGATACTCCGAAATTAAATTTTCCATTCTTATTTTATCGTTATGGAAATCCTGCTCCATATAATCGGGTGGTAGCTTTTGGATAATTAGTGGCCACTCATCCCACATTGATGTTAACCATGACATAGTAGACAATTCTATTGCCAAAGCTTTGAGACCTTCTGCAAGGCCATGTTTACTTGAATCAATTTTCATTTTTGCGTATAGAATTTGATCTAGTTCTTTTTGGTATTCATCAGCGGTTGTCATAAACAGTAATTCTTTACTTGAGAAAAATTGATAGAACGCTCCGACAGAAATGTTTGCTCTCTGTACAATATCTCGGATGCCCGTTTTTGAATAACCATACTGCTTCCAGCATTCCTTACAAGCATTGATTAGATTTTGTTTGATTAATTGGCGTTCATGTTCTGTAAAGCTCTTAGACATAGTAGGGCACCTCCATTTTCAAAAACGAATGAACGAATTTGCTATAATGTTCATAGGTTTATATTAGTGGTCCTGTTTAGAAGTGTCAAGCAAAAGTCAAAAAAGCCACAATATAATTTTAAAGGGGGATTTCATCTTAAGGAATTCCAAGAAGCTAAGGAATCGTATCTATAACAACGTTTATTTGGAAATAGTCACAATTAAAAATGAAATATCGGACAAGGTAGTGCATTTCCAATGGTACTTAACCGGGAAAACAACCAATCTTCCTGTAATGCAATATTATATTAAGGAGCTCGACAAAATCCTCCTAATGAGAAATGATAGCAAATTCCATAATGAAGATGGTAGCGTAACCAAAATGAGTTAAGTTTGTAGTAGTACATGCTGTATTATTGAGGAAGAGCTAAACACACACAAGTGACGGCGAAAAATGTTGGTTGTTAGTG
>NZ_JAGXJX010000159.1:0-396 GCF_019091125.1 Paenibacillus sp. GbtcB18 | reverse complement strand
TAAAAAAGCGAGCTTATTAAATCTAATCTAAGGAATGGACTATGAAAAATAGAGAAGAAAGAAAAACTAAACATATCTATTGGTGGTTAAGGCCAGATATATTAATACTACTATTTATTATCCCGATGTATAGTTTTATATATTTATTTTATCGGGGCAAAAATATGAATTCGCTAACTAATTATTTCGATTTTTCATACTTTTTAATCGGATTAATATTGTTGCTTATTTTTAGTTATGGGTGTTTTTTGGGAAAGAAAATAAAAATCTCAAAAATTAAAAAGTATAGTTCAAAAGGTGTTAGTAATATAACTTTGGATGCATTAGCGATGGTGACCATATTTTCTTATTTTTTATGGTTTCATCAAATTTTACTAAACCCTATGTATTTAGTAG
>NZ_JAGXJX010000158.1:0-397 GCF_019091125.1 Paenibacillus sp. GbtcB18 | reverse complement strand
ATTAATTGGAGAGCATGGTCCAGTTGGTGATATTGGATTACAAGGAGTAGAAGGTATACAAGGAATTACAGGACCTGCTGCTAGTCAAGGTCTCCAAGGTCCTCCGGGGATACAAGGTGAAATTGGAGAACAAGGACAAACGGGCGCACAAGGGAAGCAAGGAGAAATAGGGGTAAACGGAATATCAGGTGTAACGGGCCCCCAAGGTCCCCAAGGAGCACAAGGAAACCAAGGAGAGGACGGAACGACAGGTATACAGGGAGAAGAGGGTCCACAAGGCATACAAGGAATCACTGGAGAGCAAGGTCACCAAGGTGATCAAGGGATACAAGGTGTAGTAGGACCAATTGGTTCTACTGGCCCCCAAGGTCCTCAAGGTATAAGTGGGGTAAAGGGA
>NZ_JAGXJX010000157.1:0-398 GCF_019091125.1 Paenibacillus sp. GbtcB18 | reverse complement strand
GACAAATCCAAGTGTATAATCCTACCCCAGCGATAGGCCCCGCTACTGTACCTGGCACTACCACTACAACCGGAAACCCAGTTTCGAGGGGAGATGCGATATCGCTTTATATTAATCCTGACATTACTGAAAGTGCCGTATATTCTATTTTTCTAGTAACTGACATATAATCCACAATAAAAACAATTCATTTTACAAAAAAAGACCCGTAATTCAGGTCAACAAATAACAGACAAGCTCATTATATACTATCATTGTAAAAATATCCATATTTTAACTTTCGATTATATATACTGTGCCAATAGTGTAAACACTGTCGAATTTTTATTCACAAAAAGGAGATCACTCTCGAATAAGCGATCTCCTTTTTTCAATATTTTTTCATTACATCGGCAATA
>NZ_JAGXJX010000156.1:0-398 GCF_019091125.1 Paenibacillus sp. GbtcB18 | reverse complement strand
GACGGCGTTGCAAAACCTGAAATAATTGCATTAACTGGCGGTGATGAAGCATCGATGATTTCTTGCCCTGCGTACACCGATAAATTTCGCAGTGGCAAACTCGCATTTTGATAAACGACTTCGAGGGTCCAACCTACTGAGCGGCTGATGGTTGAATCAAAAGACGTTCTTGCAGCTGGTACGGCACCAGTTGTATACGTACCGGACCCACTAGCATTAACAAGGTTGGTTACGTTAGCTGATCGAACATAATAAAACTGTTGCCCAACCGACCCTTGCTGCGCAGTAGGGGGATCTGGTGTAACAGAAAACGTCCCTGCCGGTGTCGTAAACGAAATATTATGATTTAAAAATGCAGTAACATCCTCAGTATCAGTCCTGTATGTGCCCGCCCACAC
>NZ_JAGXJX010000155.1:0-398 GCF_019091125.1 Paenibacillus sp. GbtcB18 | reverse complement strand
GCGTAGTAACTGCCATCTGTGATTGGGGAGATGAATTTAGTGAATTTGTAGAAATGGACGCTAATCAAGCGCCCGCTGAATAAAGCTTAATGTAATTTCAAGTAAGTCTGTAAAAGTTAGGGGACAATGTATAAAAATATGTACATGAATAGTTCAAAAAAACCACGAAACGCTGGTATGAAGACGTTTCGTGGCTTTTAAATGTCACCAAATTTATAATTTCAATTCAATCGAGTAATGATCCGATACTATCTTTATGAATGTTAGTTTAAGTTTCCCTATTGAACCTGTAGCTACTGTTAGCCAATTCATACAAGAACGGATTTTCCTCTCCTTTATCCACCCACTAGAAAAAATTTAAATAACCTTACAACTCTTTTTAAGAAAAACTTAAGAAA
>NZ_JAGXJX010000154.1:0-399 GCF_019091125.1 Paenibacillus sp. GbtcB18 | reverse complement strand
AGAAGCGAGATTATATTGTGAAAGAAGTCACTTTGCAAGCTATTGATGAACAAATTCAAACTTTACACAAACTATTAAAAGAAGAAACAGTAAAGAAACAGAATGAAATAGAAGAACAGAAGAAAGTAGAAGAACAGAAGAAAGTAGAAGAACAGAAGAAAGTAGAAGAACAAAAGAAAGTAGAAGAACAGAAGAAAGTAGAAGAACAGAAGAAAGTAGAAGAGCAGAAGAAAGTAGAAGAACAAAAGAAAGTAGAAGAACAAAAGAAAGTAGAAGAACAGAAGAAAGCAGAAGAACAGAAGAAAGCAGAAGAACAGAAGAAAGCAGAAGAACAGCAGAGAGTGGAAGAACAGAAGAAATAGAAACAGATAAAAAGCTGGTAACTGCTTTAGTGAAACA
>NZ_JAGXJX010000153.1:0-399 GCF_019091125.1 Paenibacillus sp. GbtcB18 | reverse complement strand
TAGCATTACATACAAAAAGGGAACATGGATTATCTCCACATTCCCTTTTTCAAATTTCTATATGTTCAAAGATCGTTTAATCAACTCAATGATGACAGCAGAGATAACAACATCAAAATTAACATGAAAATAGAATTCTGTTGTATTTGAATCTTTATCTCTCTTAAAGAAAAACTTAAACATGTATCAGCACCCCATTTTTAATTATTTTTAATTTTAAAATGGTTGATGGTTGCTGACTGAATGACACCGCATTAAATTTCTAAAAGAATAACGAACCTCTTCATCCCATTATAGGGCAAGACATTACATAGGAATTACTCACGTACCTATATTATCTCAAATTTTGCATAATCAAACAGATGTTTCCATGTTATTTTTTTCTAGAATCTTAATTTG
>NZ_JAGXJX010000152.1:0-399 GCF_019091125.1 Paenibacillus sp. GbtcB18 | reverse complement strand
GATTTGGCAGGTATTAGTTACACACTGCTGGAAGGCAGACAGCATTTTCAGTACCGCTTTGCAGCCATCGTGCAAGACGTGGAAACAACAATAACCGCATTGAATCAGGGGAGCAATAAAGAAAAAGGACCGTACTTGTTTGAGGGAAAAGTAGATCGGACCTTTAAGGGACAAAGGGCGACGAAAATGCTCGCCCAAGAGCTGCTGATCCGAAGCCGGTCGGAAGTTGGAGATAGCCAGAAATACAGAGAAACCCTATACGCGCTGGCAGAATTTTATTGCATGGGATACGAAATGGATTGGAGTCTGATGTTTGCGAACCCGAGGATCAATGGAATCAACTTGCCGACGTATCCGTTCTCGAAAGAAAAGTATTGGGTGGAGAGAAAGGAAAAAGGC
>NZ_JAGXJX010000151.1:0-401 GCF_019091125.1 Paenibacillus sp. GbtcB18 | reverse complement strand
GTGCCGTATATTTTGTTTATTCCAGTTGAAACTTTACTCCGTGGAGTTTTTATTCATCCCCGCTGATTATTAGTCCGACTCTCACCTAACTTCTTTGTTCAAGCCGAATATTGTGATGGGAATCTTACTGCACATTACTGCTGGATAAATAGTTGGGTGAAAAGAATGTGCAAACTCTTTATCAGTAGGGGAAAGCTTCGCAGTAAGGAGATTGGGAAACATGAATGTAGAGGGAAGTTCTCCCGATAAGGAAAATGTTTAGCTGAAAGTTAATATTGGATTGTCGTTTTTGGTCGTTAAGTCGATATTCATTGTCGAATCGCTGATATAATTTCATTCACAATAATTCTTTGTCAGAGAAATAAAAAAACGTCCGAATATATCGGACGTTTTTTTATTTC
>NZ_JAGXJX010000150.1:0-402 GCF_019091125.1 Paenibacillus sp. GbtcB18 | reverse complement strand
AGTTTTGACTTCTGTTGTAGATAACGATAGAAAGAAAACAGTTTTATAAATGTATTGAACCAACCAGCACTTTTGTATTTCCGTGTATGTGGAGTTTGTGGCTGGCATGTAGGGATAGTTTGAATAGACAGATGGGAATCTTGACTCAGATGAGTAGGAATTCCCATCTGTTTTTTGTTTTAATATATTAAAAAAGTAATAAGTAATGTTGTACATTTTTACCTAAATAGAGTGTTATTTGCTTCATTTTAAGTAAGCTGAGTTATATCATAAGTAAACGAATTTTAGTGGATGGGAAAATTTGTATTCCATTTAGTAATGACAACGTATGTATCTCGCAACTGAGTAATAAAAATATTAAGTGATTATGCAAATAATTCCTATATTAAATCTATAAAAAAC
>NZ_JAGXJX010000015.1:0-60001 GCF_019091125.1 Paenibacillus sp. GbtcB18 | reverse complement strand
GTCGAGGGCTTGACCACACGTGTTCACGAAAGTGGACGCGGCATCGGACGCATACGTAGTATGCACCACAAGATCTTTGGATGGATCGAGTGCTTGTTTCGCTGCTAGTTTTCAGGGAGCAACGAAAACCTCTATGAATTTTTTCATAGAGGTTTTTTGCTGTATTTGCATATTTTTCGGGATAGCGTTAAAACTAAAGAGAGGAAGTTCCGCTTAACTGTTTGTCAGGTACTTGCAAAGTAATATGGAAATGATTATAATTAAGTTAAGGTCAAAGAAAGTCAAAGTCAATTTACTTCTCAACAACGGGAGGCTGAATTGATGCGTAATGTTTCCGAGATTATTGAGCAATATCTAAAGCATATACTGCAGCAAAGCCCCGAAGGGTCCATTGAGATCCAGCGGAATGAGCTTGCTGATCAATTTCAGTGTGTGCCGTCTCAGATTAATTATGTCATCAGCACACGATTCACCCTTGAAAAAGGCTACGTGGTGGAAAGCAAACGCGGAGGCGGGGGTTACATCCGGATTCAGAAGATCGAACTCAACGCCTACGGTTCACTGCTGGACACCATCATGACTACCATTCGTGAAAGTATAGATCAAGCGTCGGCCGAAGGGTTGATTTACCGTCTGGAAGAAGGCCGGTTGATCAGCCGGAGGGAAGCAGCCATCATTAAAGCGGCAATATCGCGGGATGTGCTTCAGTTTAAGCTTCCTTTGCGGGATGAAGTCCGTGCCCGGATTTTAAAGGCGATGCTGATATCCTTACTGAGCAAATAAGGAGGGGTTGACGTGCTTTGTCAAGAATGCGGCAAACGGCCCGCAACGCTTCATTTTACGAAGATTGTTAACGGTGAGAAAACAGAGTTTCACTTCTGTGAAACATGCGCCAAAGAGAAAGGGGAGCTGATTCCCGGTACGCCGGGAGGTTTCTCCATTCATAATTTGCTTTCGGGTCTGCTGGACTTCGATCCTTCTTCCGGAACGGTCTCAAGCAAAGCGCGTCCGATAAGATGCGAACACTGCGGACTTACGTATTCACAGTTCAGCAAGCTGGGACGTTTCGGCTGCAGCCACTGCTATGAAAGCTTTCAGGATAAGCTGGATCCCCTGTTTAAACGGGTTCACGGTAACACGCAGCATGTCGGCAAAGTGCCGAAACGCTCCGGACAGGAGATCGAGCAGAAGCGTGAGGTGGAGCGTCTCAAGAAAGAACTTCAGACGTACATCGAACAGGAAGAATTCGAGCAAGCGGCTGAACTGCGAGACCGTATTCGCGACCTCGATAAGAAGTCAGCCGGCAGCAGTTAACTTCGACGCCCGCCTCAAACCTTTGAACTTGGAGAAAAGGAGGGTTCCTCTTTGAGACATTTTGTCAAGGAAGCATTAAGCGAATGGATGAAAGGGGACGGTCCCGATTCGGATATCGTAATCAGCAGCCGTATCCGTATAGCCCGGAATCTGCAAGATTATCCGTTTCCTATGTTGGCCGCGAACCAGCAGTCCGCGGAAGTGCTTGAGAAAGTTTCAGATGTATTGGGCAATGAAGATTTAAAAACGATCAGCGACTTCACGCTTGTACCGCTCTCGGAATTGAATGAACTGGAGCGAAGGATTCTGGTGGAGAAGCATTTGATCAGCCCGAATCTGGCAACCGAATCGCGGAACGGAGCCGTTATCCTTAATGATAACGAGTCTATCAGCATTATGGTGAATGAAGAAGATCATCTTCGGATTCAATGCCTGTGTCCCGGATTTCAAATTAAAGAGGCCTGGGATCTGGCGAACCAGATTGACGATATTTTCGAATCGCAGTTAGACTACGGCTTTGACGAAAGACGCGGCTACTTGACCAGTTGTCCTACGAATGTGGGAACCGGTATACGGGCTTCGGTCATGATGCATCTGCCCGCTCTTGTTTTGACCCAGCAAATCAATCGAATTCTATCGGCGGTTTCACAGGTTGGCCTGACAGTCCGGGGCCTATATGGCGAAGGAAGCGAAGCGTTAGGAAACTTATTTCAGATTTCCAATCAGATCACGCTCGGCCAGTCCGAAGATGAAATCATTGATAATCTATATAGCGTAGCCAAACAGATTATCGAACACGAGCGCGCCGCAAGAAGGCAACTCATGCAGGAATCCAGAATACGTATAACAGACCGCGTTATGCGGTCATACGGAATTTTGACTCACGCTTCGATTATCGATTCCAAGGAAGCGGCACAGCGGCTATCCGATGTCCGCCTTGGCATAGATCTTAATTTAGTGGGGGAAGTTCCCGCACACACTATGAACGAACTTCTCGTGATGACACAACCAGGATTTTTGCAGCAAATAGCAGGGGAGCTATTATCTCCCGACGACCGGGATATCCGGCGGGCTGAAATCATCAGGGAAAGATTCAAGCCGTGTCATAACGTTTAATGGTACTATACGACTTTCGTTCGAAATTACAATGGAGGTGCTAAGTATGATGTTTGGAAGATTTACGGAACGTGCACAGAAAGTTCTTTCCCTTGCACAGGAAGAAGCAGTACGCTTGGGTCACAACAATATAGGTACAGAGCATATCTTGCTGGGTCTTATTCGCGAAGGCGAAGGTATTGCGGCCAAAGCGCTGGTGGCTCTCGGACTCGGACTTGAAAAAATTCAAGATGAGGTCGAATCATTAATCGGCCGCGGACAAGAGCAGCCCTCCAATATCGCTTACACACCGCGTGCCAAAAAGGTCATTGAACTTTCGATGGACGAAGCCAGAAAGCTTGGCCATACGTACGTAGGTACGGAGCATATCCTGCTCGGTCTGATCCGTGAAGGCGAAGGGGTTGCGGCACGCGTGCTGAACAACCTGGGCATTTCCTTGAACAAAGCCCGCCAGCAAGTCCTGCAGCTTCTCGGAAGCAGCGAGGTCGTTTCGAGCAATCACGGCAGCGGCAACAATGTTAACACGCCTACACTGGACAGTCTCGCGAGAGATCTGACGGCTATTGCCAAAGAAGGCAACCTCGATCCGGTAATCGGTCGCTCCAAAGAAATCGAGCGTGTTATTCAGGTTCTCAGCCGCCGCACCAAGAACAACCCGGTTCTGATCGGGGAGCCAGGTGTAGGTAAAACGGCTATCGCCGAGGGCCTCGCTCAAAAGATCATCAACAATGAAATTCCGGAAACGTTAAAAGATAAACGCGTCATGACGCTCGATATGGGTTCTGTCGTGGCAGGCACCAAATACCGCGGTGAATTTGAAGATCGTCTGAAGAAGATCATGGATGAGATCCGCCAGGCGGGGAACATCATTCTCTTCATCGATGAGCTGCATACCTTGATCGGCGCCGGTGGTGCAGAAGGTGCGATCGATGCCTCCAACATTCTGAAGCCGGCTTTGGCCCGCGGCGAACTGCAGTGCATCGGGGCTACTACTCTGGATGAGTACCGCAAATACATCGAGAAGGATGCCGCTCTGGAGCGCCGCTTCCAGCCGATTACGGTGGATCAGCCGACTCCGGAAGAAGCGATCCAAATCCTTCACGGACTGCGTGACCGTTACGAGGCGCATCACCGGGTGAAAATCACCGATGAAGCTATCGAAGAAGCAGTCAAGCTGTCGGATCGCTATATCCCCGACCGCTTCCTGCCCGATAAAGCGATCGACTTGATCGATGAAGCAAGCTCGAAAGTAAGGCTTCACTCTTACACGGTACCGCCTAGCTTGAAAGAGCTGGAGCAAAAGCTCGAAAACATACGCAAGGAGAAAGACGCGGCTGTTCAAAGCCAGGAGTTCGAGAAAGCCGCTTCATTGCGTGATACCGAGCAAAAGCTTCGCGAAGAACTCGACAGCACGAAGAACGATTGGAAAGAAAAGCAGGGACGCATGGACACGGAGGTGACTCCGGACGACATCGCCCAGGTGGTTGCAAGCTGGACCGGAATTCCGGTGCGCAAACTGGCCGAAGAGGAGACGGAGCGTCTTCTGAAAATGGAAGATATCCTCCACAACCGTGTGATCGGCCAGGAAGAAGCGGTTAAAGCGGTCAGCCGCGCAATCCGCCGCGCAAGAGCGGGTCTGAAAGATCCGAAGCGTCCGATGGGCTCCTTTATCTTCTTGGGTCCTACCGGTGTAGGTAAAACCGAGCTTGCCCGCGCTTTGGCGGAATCCCTGTTCGGAGACGAAAATGCCGTTATCCGCATTGATATGTCCGAATATATGGAGAAACACTCCACGTCCCGTCTCGTAGGAGCGCCTCCGGGCTATGTGGGCTACGAAGAAGGCGGCCAATTGACCGAAAAGGTACGCCGCAAGCCTTACTCCGTTGTCCTGCTTGATGAGATCGAGAAAGCACATCCCGAAGTGTTCAATATCCTTCTGCAAGTGCTGGAAGACGGACGTCTTACCGATTCCAAAGGCCGTACCGTCGACTTCCGCAACACCTTGATCATCATGACATCCAATGTGGGTGCCGATACGATCAAGAAAAACTCGACACTCGGCTTTACGGCTGTCCAAGATTCCGGCAAAGATTACAACAACATGAAGGACAAAGTCATGAACGAGCTGAAGAAAAGTTTCCGTCCGGAGTTCCTGAACCGGATCGATGAAATTATCGTCTTCCACTCTCTCGATCAGAAGCATATTGCTGAAATCGTCAGTCTCATGGCCGATGAGCTCCGCAAACGCCTGAAAGAACAAGAGGTCGACTTTATTCTCACCGATAATGCGAAGAACTTCCTGGCTAAGGAAGGCTTTGATCCAAGCTATGGAGCAAGGCCGCTTCGCAGGGCGATCCAGAAACACATTGAGGACCGTCTCTCCGAAGAGCTTCTCAAAGGCAGCATCTCCAAGGGCGACTCCCTTACTATAGACGAAAAAGACGGCGAACTTGTTGTGCTTCGGAATGAAGAAGCGATGACGCAGACCAAATAAGATATAAAATCAAGCATTTTGCGGTACGCAGTTGTACCGTAAAATGCTTTTTCTTTTGCCAAGTACTTTCATAGCATTCGCAAAAATGGTAAACTTTGAATGACGCTGGAACGGTTTGCCCGTTTTAGGCGTAGAAAGAGAAGGGGAACTTCGCGCCATGAGTAAAACAAAAACGAAATTCATCTGCCAGCAGTGCGGGTATGAAACCCCGAAGTGGCTCGGCAAATGTCCCGGCTGCGGAGCGTGGAACAGTTTTGCCGAAGAAGTGGAGACGGTTGTCAAGACCCAGGGAATGAATTCTTCTTTCCTGCGGACGAAAGAAAAACCGACTCCGATCATAAACATAGAAAGCAGTGTTGAACAGCGTGTGCTCACGGATAACGGAGAGCTCAACCGCGTTTTGGGCGGCGGGTTCGTGCCCGGCTCGCTCATTCTGGTTGGGGGAGACCCCGGCATAGGCAAATCGACGCTGCTCCTGCAAACCTCGCATTCGCTGACCAAAGAGGGGCGGAAGGTTTTATATATCTCAGGCGAGGAATCGATTCGTCAGACGAAGCTTCGCGCGGACCGGCTGGATGCCGTTTCGCCGAATCTATACGTGCTCTGCGAAACGAATATGGAAGTGGTTGAAGAGGCGATCCAGGAGCTCCAGCCGGATTTTCTGGTCATCGATTCCATTCAGACCGTCTATCATCCAAGCGTATCCTCCGCCCCGGGAACCGTTTCCCAAGTACGTGAATGCACAAGCCATTTCATGCGCATAGCTAAGCTTAAGAATATAGCGACGGTTCTTGTCGGCCATGTGACCAAGGAAGGCGCCATTGCAGGACCGCGCCTGCTTGAACATATGGTGGACTGTGTGCTTTATTTTGAAGGGGAGCGGCATCACACCTACCGCGTTTTGCGTGCGGTTAAAAACCGGTTCGGTTCCACGAACGAAATCGGCATCTTCGAAATGCGGGAAACCGGGCTGGCCGAAGTGAGCAATCCGTCGGAGCTTTTCTTGTCCGAGCGCCCGCTTGGCGTAGCCGGCTCGACAGTCGTCGCCAGCATGGAAGGAACGAGACCGGTCCTGGTTGAGATTCAGGCGCTTGTCTCGTCAACCAACTTCCCGTCTCCGCGAAGAATGGCTACGGGAATCGACCATAACCGGCTGTCGCTCATTATGGCGGTCTTGGAGAAACGGGTCGGCCTGTTCCTTCAGAGTCAGGACGCTTACTTGAACGTAGCCGGCGGAGTCAAGCTCGATGAGCCGGCTGTCGATCTGGCGGTGGCGATAAGCATCGCCTCCAGCTTCAAAGAGCAGCCGACGCAGGCTTACGACGCCGTGTTCGGTGAGGTCGGGCTCACGGGAGAGGTCCGCGGCGTATCGCGTATCGACCAGCGGGTCAAGGAAGCGCAGAAGCTCGGCTTCCGGCGCGTCATTATGCCGGAGAAAAGCCTCAAGGGCTGGACGCCTCCAAAGGGCATCGAAGTGGTCGGCGTAAGCACGGTGTCCGAAGCTTTAAAAGCGGCATTGGACTAGTTTAAAAGTCTATGCGGCCGGATTCGTTCGGCCCTTAAGACAGATTTATTGAAAACAAGGCATAGCGGAACACGCTCGGCTAACAGAACGGAAATGCTTCAGGAGGATTAACATGAGCAAAGAAGAAACTAAACGAGACGTCATGAGCCAACTGCTCCAGCTGGTCGCTCCGGGTACGCCTTTCCGCGATGGGCTCGAGAACGTGCTTCGTGCCAAAACGGGAGCCTTGATTGTCGTTGGATGTACTCCGGAAGTCATGGAAATCGTGGACGGCGGATTTTCCATCGACTGCGATTTTACGCCAAACTATTTGTATGAATTGGCCAAAATGGACGGAGCCATCATTCTAAATGAAGATGCGAAGAAAATTTTGTATGCGAATACCCAACTGATTCCGAACTCTTCGATTCCATCGACCGAGACGGGAATCCGGCATCGTACGGCCGAGCGGGTTGCCAAGCAGACGAATAAACTGGTTGTGTCTATTTCCCAGCGGCGGAACATTATTACCTTGTATCAAGGAAACCTGCGGTATTCCCTCAAGGATATCGGGGTCATTCTGACCAAGGCGAATCAGGCGATCCAGACGATGGAGCGATACAAGACGGAACTGGATCAGTCCTTAATCAATCTGGGCGCTTCCGAGTTTGAAGAGCTTGTGACTCTGCATGATGTCACCAATGCCATTCAGCGGGTAGAAATGGTGCTGCGTATTAAGAACGAGCTTAACAGATACATCACGGAGCTTGGAACTGAAGGACGTCTGATTTCCATGCAGTTGGAAGAACTGGTCGGTAATACGGAGCTGGAAGTTCGTCTGCTTCTGAAGGATTATGTCCGGGAACTCAGCGAAGAGAAGATCAAAGATATTTTGCTGGGGCTCAAGCGTCTTTCTTCCGAAGAATTGCTCGATCCGCATCACATTATCCGGCTGCTCGGCTATCCGCACACCAACGCCGTATCGGAGGAACTTGTTTCCCCGAGAGGGTTCCGGGTACTCAATAAAATTCCGCGGCTTCCTTCTATCATTATCAGTAATTTGGTGGAAAAATTCGGTCACTTGCCTCATATCACGGTGGCGACAATCGAAGAGCTGGATGAGGTAGACGGAATCGGAGAGGTCCGGGCGAGAGCGATCAAGGAAGGGTTGCGCAGAATTCAGGAGCAAGTATTAATTGACAGGCATATTTAAATTGCATACAATCATAAAGTATAAATATGGGTTGAATCACGTTGTTTTAATGGGGTACAGTATATTTAGAGGTGGACTAAACTAATATGATAACTAAATCGCTTCCTAGCTTGTTTACTGTTGGGAATCTGTTTTTAGGCGTTCTGGCCATTATTCTCGTGTTTAATGAAAGACCGGATACGGCGGCCGTACTTGTCATTGTGGCTATGCTGCTCGACGGTCTGGATGGACGAGTTGCTCGTGCGCTTAACGCACAGAGTGAGTTTGGTAAAGAACTGGATTCTTTGTCGGATGTCATTTCGTTCGGTGTAGCACCGGCATTCATTATGTACGTTGTCGCATTCGGCGATATCCGTCCTGCCGCGGCAGCTTGGGTCGTAACGGCCATATTCCCGATTTGCGGAGCTCTTCGTCTGGCACGTTTTAATGTGGTGGCAGGTACACCGGGTTACTTTATCGGCTTACCTATTCCGGCGGCAGGCGGCATACTTGCAACGCTGGCATTGTTCCACAGCGAGCTTAACGTCTATGTTCTGCTGGTCAGCACAGTGCTGCTTTCCTATCTGATGGTGAGTAACGTCAAATATCCGAACTTTAAGAAAGCGGGAATTCCCAAAGCCGCTATCTGGATTACACCGATCATTGTGATCATCGCCGTAATTATCGGAATCAGCAAACCATCCTTCATTTCCAAAATGATTTTCATACCGCTTGTGATTTATGCGCTTTATGGCTTAAAAAAAAACGTTGATCGCCTCTTCGTTCTTCGCCGCAGAAAGCACAAAGCTATGGAAACGACCGAAGATCTGGCGAATTCAAAAACTCATCTATAAAAAAGAGCAGGGAGCATAGGCTTCCTGTTCTTTTTTTTGCCGCTGAATCGGTATTTTGGTGAACAAAAAAAGCATCTATTTTCATCCGGGCTGCGGAGGAGAATACATGCTTTTTTTCTATACTAAGACATATTGAAAAATCCGAGTGTCGAGCATTTTTTCGATTCGTCTTCAAGTACTTTTTCCAAGTTCACATCAAGAAGATTGCTTAGAGCGGAAAGATAAAAAAGGTGCTTACCGATTTCAGTGGAAATCGCCTCCATGCAGTGTTCGCACAACTGGCCTTCCAAATGGGTTTGCAGCTCGACTTTGGCCTGGTCCAATGTCATTTCGGGAGAATACTCCTGTTTCTTGGCATTGACTTCAACGCAGCCGCATTCGGTAATCGATTTGATGACAGAGCGGTTCACACCGGCATTGGATTGTTGGAATTTGGACAATACATCAAGCAGGCTGCGATGGCGAAGCAGCAGTTCACCAACTTGTTCCTGGAAATCTTTCAGGGACAGGGCACTCATCTCATGCACCTCATTTTAGTTTCGTCTCCATCTCATTATATAGAAATTAGGGTAGCGAGGCAATCTGACACCTGCCGCGTGTTTATTCATCCAACATTTGGAACATACTTGTAACAGGGGAGAGGATCCTCTTACTTTGGATGATGGAGGTGAATCCGTACGATGAAATGGATTCAATGGATTATTGCCGTCTTAGGTGGTGCGCTCGGTTACGGGTGGAGTGATGCCATTATTCAATTATCGGGAATCAACGGTGGAGCGGTTGCGGATTACACGGCAGCTGGAGCGGGATTTATCGGGATGTTTATCGTGTCATGGATAGGCATGGGCCTTATTTTAAGACTGGTGCGGCGCGGAGAAAACAGCTTATCGCAAATGCCCGCTTCCGATCTACTTCCGGCCGCATTCGGTACGATCGTAGGGCTGCTTGCAGCCGTGCTGGTATTCCCGGCGCTTGAGCGGGTTCATGTGGTAGTGGCGGCTATGGCTACCGTTCTTCTGGCCTTCATGGGCGGCCGGATCGGGTACGGCAAGAGCGAGGAAATCTCCGAACTTCTGAGCAGCCGGAAAGACGGCGGAAGCGGCAAAGGAAAAATGCCGGAAGAACACAAGATTCTCGATACGAGCGTGATCATAGACGGAAGGATCGCGGACATTTGCAAAACGGGGTTTATTGAAGGAACGCTGGTTATTCCGGAATTCGTCCTTGAGGAGCTGCAGCATATCGCGGATTCTTCCGATTTGCTCAAACGTAATCGCGGCAGGCGCGGATTGGATATTTTAAATAAGATTCAGAAGGAACTTGACGTGAAAGTTCTTATCTATGAAGGCGACTTCGAAGAAATTTCCGAGGTGGACAGCAAGCTTATCCGGCTCGCCAAGGTGCTTCAAGGTAAAGTGATCACCAACGATTACAACTTGAACAAGGTCTGTGAACTCCAGGGCGTATCCGTTCTGAACATCAACGATTTGGCGAATGCCGTGAAACCGGTGGTGCTCCCCGGTGAAGAGATTCTGGTCCAAGTCATCAAGGACGGCAAAGAGCATGGACAAGGAGTAGCGTATCTGGATGACGGAACGATGATCGTCGTGGAAGGCGGACGGGACTTTATCGGCTCCCTGCTTGAAGTCATGGTTACCAGTGTCCTTCAAACGTCAGCGGGACGAATGATCTTCGCGAAGCCCAAGCTCTTGGAAAAAGCGCAATAAAGGGTTATCATAGGGAGAGTATTTCGCTGGGGCTGCAGCTTGGCACGTTAAAGCAGAGGAAAAAGACTGCAGCAGCAAAACCCGGTGGTAACCGGAGGTATGCAGGTGAATAAAGTCGGCGTCATCGTCGTTGCGGCAGGCAGAGGTTCACGAATGCGAACGGCGGAAAGTAAACAATATCTGGAGCTGGCGGGCAAGCCGATTTTGGTACATACGCTGGAACTATTCGAGAAGATGGCCCGCATCGACTCCGTCGTGCTGGTGACCGGGGAAGCGGACGTCCCGCGCTGCGAATCGTATGCCGCCCGCTACGGGCTGCATAAAGTCAGCCGGGTCATAGCCGGCGGTGCGGAACGGCAGGACTCGGTCCGGTCCGGACTGGAGGCGCTCGGCGCGGACACGCAGTGGGTGCTTGTCCATGACGGCGTACGCCCGCTCGTTACAGAAGAGCAGGTAGGAGCTTGTCTGGACAAAGCTATAGATATGGGTGCAGCCGTGCTGGCCGTTCCCGTTAAAGACACGATCAAGGTCGTGAGTGAGGATGGCCAGATCATGTCCACACCCGACCGCAAAAGCTTGTGGGCGATCCAAACGCCGCAGGCTTTTCGGTTTTCTCTTTTAAAAGAAGCGCATGAGGAGGCAGTCCGCGACGGTTTCCTTGGCACAGACGATGCCATGCTCGTCGAACGGGCGGGGCATACGGTGCACGTCGTCGAAGGGGATTATGCCAATATCAAAATCACTACCCCCGAAGATCTGCCATGGGCAGAATGGTTGTTAGGCAACAGGAGAGGAGAATAGACGGATGATTCGAGTAGGACAAGGGTTTGATGTGCATCAGTTAGCGGAGGGCCGCCCGTGTATTATCGGAGGCGTTACGATTCCGTATGAAAAGGGACTGCTCGGGCACTCGGATGCGGATGTGCTGCTTCACGCGATTACCGACGCCATACTGGGGGCGCTGGGTCTGGGCGATATCGGCAAGCATTTCCCGGATACGGCTGCCGAATTCAAGGATGCGGACAGCCTGGTGCTGTTAAAGCGGGTCTGGTCCCTGGCCAAAGAACGCGGGTACCGGCTCGGCAACGTGGATTCCACCATCATCGCACAGAAGCCCAAAATGGCCCCGTATATTCCGCAAATGGCGGAAATTATTGCCCGGGCGCTGGATGCGGAACTGGAGCAGGTGAACGTAAAAGCGACCACTACGGAGCAGCTCGGCTTTACCGGAAGAGGCGAAGGAATCGCGGCGCAGTCGGTTGTTTGTTTGATAAAAGGTGTGCTATCATAAATTATTATTTCAAAGGATCCCGCAAGGGAAAACGGAAGAGAGGCTAATACCATGAGTACCCCACTCCGCGTACGTTACGCACCGAGTCCGACCGGACATCTTCATATCGGTGGAGCCCGTACCGCTTTATTCGATTATTTGCTTGCCCGTAAAAACGGCGGCCAATTCGTGGTCCGCTTCGAAGATACAGACCAGACCCGCCATGTCGAGTCCGGTGTACAGAATCAGCTGGACGGCTTAAGCTGGCTTGGGCTGAATTGGGACGAATCCGTCGATATCGGCGGGCCGTACGCTCCTTACCGCCAGATGGAACGTCTGGGTTTGTACCAGCCGTTTATCGATCAGCTGCTGAGCGAGCGGAACGCGTATCCCTGCTACTGCACCGAGCAGGAGCTCGAGCGCGAACGGGAAGAGCAGGAAGCGCGCGGAGAAACTCCGCAGTATTCGGGAAGATGCCGCCACCTGACCGCCGAGCAGAAGGCGGGGTTCGAAGCGGAAGGGCGTAAACCTTCTGTTCGGTTCCACGTACCGAAGGATAAGATTATCGCATTTAAAGATAAAGTACGTGAAGAAGTCGAATTCGAAACGAACGGAATCGGCGACTTTATTATCGTCCGTCCCGATGGAATTCCGACCTACAACTTTGCCGTTGTACTGGACGATCACCTCATGAAAATCTCCCTCGTCATCCGGGGCGAGGAGCATCTGACGAATACACCGCGCCAGATCATGCTGTATGAGGCGCTCGGCCTGCCGGTCCCGGATTTTGCGCATCTTTCGCTGATCCTCAACCCGGACCGTAAAAAAATGAGCAAGCGTGACGAGTCCATCATTCAATTCGTACAACAATACAGCGAATTGGGTTATCTGCCGGAAGCGGTCGTGAATTTCATCGCTTTGCTGGGCTGGTCTCCCGGAGGCGAAGTGGAGATGTTCACACTGGAGGAGCTTGTGGAACAGTTCGATCTGGACCGTGTTTCCAAAAGCCCGGCCGTCTTCGATATGGACAAGCTTAACTGGATGAACAATCATTACATCAAACAGGCACCGCTCGAAAAAATCGCCGGACTGGCTGTTCCTCATCTTCAAAAAGCGGGGCTTATACCGGCGGAACTCTCCGAAGACCAACAGCGCTGGGCGACCGAACTCGTCGGTTTGTACCAGGAACAGCTTCGTTACGCTGCGGAGATCGTAGATCTCGCCGAGCTGTTTTTCCGCGAAAAGCTGGCTTTCGACGATGAAGCGGCCGCACTGCTTGCCGAAGAGCATGTGCCGGTCGTGGTGCAAAGCTTCTTGAAACAGGTGGAAGCGGCCGATAGTCTGGCGCCGGAAAATGTGCAGAAGCTGCTTAAAGCGGTGCAGGCGGAAACCGGCTATAAAGGCAAACAGCTCTTTATGTCCATCCGCGTAGCTTTGACGGGACAGATGCACGGAAGAGACCTGAACATGACCATCCATCTGCTGGGCCGCGAAAAAGTGCAGGAACGGCTTCGCGCCTTATTGTAAAGCTGTCTCTTTTGAGCTATACTGATACCAACTTTATACGTTTATGAACAGCGCCGAACAGGAGAGTACCCATAACACGGAATCTCCAGAGAGGATAACCGAGCGGTAATACGCTGGGCTGAAAGTTATCCGATCCCTTTATGAGGAAATGCACCTGTGAGCTGCTGCGCCGAATGATGGCTTACGCCTCTGTAGGTTCAGCCGGGTCGTACCCGTTAACAACGCAGAGTTGGGAGACTTCACAGTCACCAAGCAGAGTGGAACCGCGATTATACGCCTCTGCAGCCTTACGGCTGCGGAGGCTTTTTAATTTTGCCGGGAGCAGTTGGTAGGAGCTAAACATCCCAGAAACGAATAGAAGGTGATGAACCTTGTGGAAAACCATACGTTCTGATATAAAAGCCGTCTTCGACAATGATCCTGCCGCCCGAAGCTGGTTCGAGGTTGTATTTACTTATTCCGGGCTCCATGCCATTTGGGCGCACCGGATTGCTCACTGGTTGTATACCCGCAAACTTTTTGCGGCGGCACGTATCATTTCGCAGTTCAGCCGCTTTATGACGGGCATCGAAATCCACCCGGGAGCCACAATCGGCGAAAGGCTGTTTATTGATCACGGGATGGGGGTAGTGATTGGCGAAACGTGTGAAATCGGCAATGACGTTATTCTTTATCAGGGAGTCACTCTCGGCGGAACGGGAAAAGAGAAAGGCAAGCGGCACCCGACGATCGGCAGTAAGGTGGTTATCTCCTCCGGGGCCAAGATCCTGGGCTCTTTTAAAGTGGGAGACAATGCGATGATCGGCGCGAATGCGGTCGTGCTTAAGGAAGTTCCCGCGAACTCTACGGTAGTGGGCATTCCCGGAAAGATTGTGAAAAGGGACGGAATCCGGGTTAACCGGCTGGATCACGGCAACGTGCCCGATCCGGTACTTGATCTTTGCCGCACTTTACAGGTGCAAATCGACGAATTAAGGGAACAATTAGAAGAAGAGAAGATCAAGAATGGAGGCGTTAGGGAGCATGACACTCAGAATGTTTAATACGATGACAAGAGAAAAAGAAGAATTTAAACCTCTTGAACCGGGCAAGGTGAAAATGTATGTGTGCGGCCCGACCGTATATAACTATATTCATATCGGCAACGGACGCCCGGCGATTTTCTTCGATGTCGTACGCCGCTATTTAACCTATGTCGGTTACGAAGTGACCTACGTGGTGAACTTTACGGACGTGGACGATAAGCTGATCCGCAAAGCGGAAGAAACAGGGGAGACCGTGCAGGAGCTGGCCGACCGTTTTATCGCCGCCTATATGGAAGATATGAAAACCCTCCGGATCGAGCCGGCCACGATTCATCCGCGGGTAACGGACAACATGGAAATCATCATCACCTTCATTAATTCGCTGGTGCAGCAGGGCTTCGCTTACGAGAATGGCGGAGACGTCTATTACCGGACTTCCCGTTTCAAAGAATACGGAAAACTGTCTCATCAGAATCTGGATGAGCTTCAGTACGGAATCCGTATCGAAGTGGATGAGCGCAAGGAAAATCCGCAGGATTTCGTCCTTTGGAAAGCGGCAAAACCGGGCGAGGTGTTCTGGTCCAGTCCGTGGGGCAACGGTCGTCCCGGCTGGCATATCGAATGCTCCGCTCTGGTGCATAAGTACCTGGGAGAGTCGATCGACATTCACGGCGGCGGCGTAGACCTCACGTTCCCGCATCATGAGTGCGAGATTGCCCAGACGGAAGCCATTACGGGCAAGCCGATGGCGAAATACTGGCTCCACAACGAATTCCTCAATATCGATAACGAAAAAATGTCCAAATCCCTCGGCAACGGGGTATTGATCAGAGAGATTGCCAAAAAGATCAAACCAGAGACGCTGCGCTTTTTCATGCTGTCCTCCCATTACCGGAATCCGCTTAATTTCAGCGAAGACGGGTTAACGCAAGCCGGCAACGGATTGGACCGTATCCAGAATTGTGTGACCAACCTGAAGCACCGTCTCGGCATCGCTCAGGAAGATGCGCTGGACGATCAGGTTGAGGCGCGCGTGAAAGAAATCGAAGCCCAGTTTATTTCGAAAATGGACGACGATTTTAATACTCCGGATGCGATTACCGCCGTTTTCGATCTTGTCACGGAGGCTAATCGTGTGCTGCAGCAGGAGCGGGTATCCGCGGCCACACTCAGACTGATTATGGGACGCTTCCGCAATTTCGATTCCGTACTCGGCATTCTGGCAAAAGAAGAGGATGAGCTGCTGGACGAAGAAATCGAGGGACTGATTGAAGAGCGCAACGAAGCGAGACGGGCGAAAAACTGGGCGCGCGCCGATGAAATCCGCGACCTGCTTACCGAGAAGGGGATCTACCTCGAAGATACACCGCAGGGTATCCGTTGGCGCCGGAAATGAGCCTTACCGATACGCTGAATGCGCAGCTGTTCCGGTACCCGCCTTCCCAGAAGCCGGAACTGCTTAATCCGCTGGTCCTTGCTTACGTAGGAGATGCCGTCTATGAAATGTTTATCCGTCAGTACGTCATCTCCATGCCCAGCCAGCGTCCCAACCACCTGCACCGCACCGCTACGCGCTACGTTTCGGCCAAAGCGCAGTCGAAGGCTCTGCAGGCGCTGCTGCCTCTTCTTACGGAGGAAGAAACGGACATCGTCAAGCGCGGGCGCAACGCCAAATCCGGCTCGACGGCCAAAAATGCGGATGTGCTGGAATACCGGCACAGCACCGCATTCGAATCTCTGATCGGTTATTTGTACTATAAGCAGGCGTACGAACGCCTGAACTATATCATGGAAGCCTCACTGGCGCCGGAGAAAATTACGGTTCTCGCAGCTCCGGAATCCGAAGGGGGTCCCGCTTCCAATCAACCTGGCGGTAAGGATATCGGCACCGGAAGAGTTGAAGCCGACGTTTCCGGAGAGCCGGAGGCAGCCGGAGCAGATCCGGAAGCGCCGTCCGATGCACATAAACTTTAAACAGAATCATTATAGGAGGCACGACCATGGAAGAATACATCGGCGGTAAACACTCGGTGCTCGAAGCGCTGCGCTCCGGCCGCACCATTCATAAAATATGGCTGAGCGAGTCCGCCCAGAAGCAGCTGGCCCAGCCCGTTGCCGCGGAAGCCAAGAAGCTTGGCGTCATCGTGCAGACAGCCGACAAGCGCAAGCTCGATCAGCTTGCTCCGGATTTGCAGCACCAAGGCGTCGTTGCCCAGGTGGCGGCATACGATTACGCCAGTGTGGATGACATCCTGGCGCGCGCCGAGCGCAAAGGAGAGGATCCGTTCATTCTGATCCTCGACGAAAT
Organism: Paenibacillus sp. GbtcB18; assembly: GCF_019091125.1. Classification (NCBI taxonomy): domain Bacteria; kingdom Bacillati; phylum Bacillota; class Bacilli; order Caryophanales; family Paenibacillaceae; genus Paenibacillus; species Paenibacillus sp. GbtcB18. The sequence continues at coordinate 43,670 of NZ_JAGXJX010000015.1, read as the reverse complement.
CGAAGATCCGCATAATCTCGGATCCATTCTCCGTACAGCGGACTGCACCGGCGTGCACGGCGTCATCATCCCTAAGCGGCGCTCCGTCGGCTTGACCGCTACCGTCTCGAAGACATCGGCGGGAGCGGTGGAGTATGTGCCCGTAGCCCGCGTGACGAATATTTCCCAGACTATCGGCGATCTGAAAGAACGCGGTGTCTGGGTAGCGGGCACGGACGTGACTGCGGCCGACGACGTATACCGCAGCAATTTTAAAATGCCGCTGGCTCTGGTCATCGGCAACGAAGGTCGCGGAGTCGGTCGCCTGATCAAGGAGTCGTGCGATTTTCTTGTGAAGCTGCCGATGCATGGACGCGTGAATTCGCTCAATGCGTCCGTAGCCGCGGGAGTACTGATGTACGAGGTAGTCAGACAACGTACTACGGGATAACCTCGTATGAAAGAATTCCTGATTGTGGACGGCTACAATATTATCGGGGCTTGGCCCGAGCTGAAGCAGCTGCGCGACCGCAGTCTGGAAGAGGCGAGGGACAGGCTCATCACCATATTGGCGGAATACCAGTCTTTTTCCGGCATAAAGGTTTATCTGGTTTTTGACGCGTACCAGGTCCCGGGACTGGGCAAAACATACGTGCAGAGCAGACTCAGCGTTCTGTATACGAAAGAGAAGGAAACGGCCGACGAACTGATCGAGCGTCTCGTTACCGAGCTGACGGGCCGGCGCCGTCAGATCTACGTGGCGACCTCCGATATGACCGAGCAGCATGTGATTTTCGGCAAAGGCGCGCTCCGTCTCCCGGCTTCCGAACTTTTCGTCAAAATTAAACAGAGCCGCACGGAGGTCCGAAAACGTATTCGGGAAGAGGCTGAAAGCGGCCGAAACACCTTTGACAGTAAGCTGAATGAGGAAATGCGGGAGATCTTCGAGAAATGGCGGCGGGGGAAGTAACATCAGACACTTCTGAAAAAGTCTGGAAAAAGAATGTCCGTTTGCATTGACGATGTAAGATTACATAATGTATACTTATCCTATCCTTTTTAGCAAACTTGGTAGTTTTGCAGGCCGGAGGGATTGTTGGTGAGTGTCGACCTCAAAGAGCTTAGAATGACTGATTACGATCTCAAGACTGACGAAGATATCGTCGACGCTGTCCATTGCGGCAACAGCGACGCGCTGGAGTATCTGATTAACAAGTATCGCAATTTTGTACGCGCTAAAGCCCGTTCGTATTTTCTCATCGGCGCTGACCGCGAAGATATCGTGCAAGAAGGCATGATCGGTTTATATAAATCGATTCGTGATTTCCGTGGAGACAAGCTATCGTCATTCAAAGCGTTTGCAGAGTTGTGCATTACGCGGCAGATCATAACGGCTATTAAAACGGCGACCCGCCAGAAGCATATCCCGCTTAACTCTTACGTTTCGCTGGACAAGCCGATCTACGACGAGGATTCGGACCGTACGCTGCTGGACGTTATTTGCGGCTCTAAGGTTACGGACCCTGAAGAACTGATTATCAATCAGGAAGAATTCAGCGGACTCGAAGACAAGATGGGCGAGATTCTGAGCGATCTGGAACGCCGTGTGCTTATGCTCTATTTGGATGGAAGATCTTATCAGGAAATTGCGGTAGACCTGGACCGCCACGTGAAGTCGATCGACAACGCGCTGCAGCGGGTCAAACGCAAGCTGGAACGTTACTTGGAAGTACGCGATTTATAGATGAGGCACCCTTTCGGTGAATGGGTGTTTTTATTTTTGTCGCCGGATGATAAAGGAATTAACGTACGTTTAAGGGAATGTCGGCTGGTCGATAATGAGAAGAGAACCCGGGTCGAGAAAGGGTTTTTTGCTATGCGCGGGGCAGGATGTTATCCTTGACACCCCATACCGGTTATGTTAAAGTATTGCAGGTAGCCCTATCGCTTTTTTTTTGTGCGCAAAAAAGGGTATATCTTGATACGGGAGGTGTAACACATGCGAGTTGTTATGACGCTAGCTTGCACGAACTGCAAGCAACGGAACTATACTTCCAACAAGAACAAGCGTAACCATCCAGACCGTATGGAGTTCAAGAAATTCTGCAAATATTGCAATGAACATACCGCTCATCGCGAAACCAGATAGTCTGTGGAGGTGTAGTGCGTGGCTTTCTTAGCTAAAATGAAGCAGGGTTTCGGCTCCTCGTTCTCGTTTTTTGGTGAAAGCTGGAGCGAACTGAAGAAGGTCAAGTGGCCAACACGCAAGGAAATGATCAGCTATACGACCGTTACCCTTGTGACGGTGGCTTTCGTGACTGTCTATTTTTTCTTGCTCGACCTGGGGATCTCTGAGTTGCTGCGGCTTGTCTTCAAATAAATTCAGGAACTAGGTGGCAAATATGGAAAAAAGATGGTATGTCGTTCATACCTATTCAGGTTACGAGAACAAAGTCAAAGCCAATTTGGAGAAGCGCGTTGAATCTATGGATATGGCGGACAAGATCTTCCGCGTACTCGTACCCATGGAGGAAGAGTTGGTAAACAAAGACGGCAAGAAGAAAACCGTCATGCGTAAAGTTTACCCCGGATACGTGCTCGTAGAGATGATTCAAACCGACGATTCCTGGTATGTTGTTCGCAACACTCCCGGCGTAACCGGCTTTGTAGGCTCGACGGGTTCCGGCTCTAAACCGACTCCGCTGCTTCCGGAAGAAGTCGAATCTATTCTGAAGCATATGGGAATGGAAGAACCGAAACCGAAGATCGATTTCGATCTGAAGGAAACGGTTCGCGTGAAGGTAGGTCCTTTTGCGAATTTCGTCGGCACTGTCGAAGAAATTATTGCAGACAAGAGCAAGCTCAAGGTTCATGTCAACATGTTTGGTCGAGAGACTCCGCTGGAGCTTGAGTTCCATCAAGTGGAGAAACTGTAGACTGCGTCGATTCAAATCCCTCTATTGAGGAAGTTTCTCTTGCGGAATCAGGTTGCTGATTCTGGCTGGTTCCTTAAGAAAAGCTTAGCCAGATCTGTTTCTTTCGCGGATGGGCTTTTGCTGGTGGGAGGGAAATGATCCCGTCGAACCACACTACGTGCAAGGAGGTGTCATCACACATGGCAAAAAAGGTAATTAAAATGGTGAAACTGCAGGTTCCTGCAGGGAAAGCGAATCCTGCTCCGCCAATCGGTCCTGCTCTGGGTCAAGCTGGCGTGAACATCATGGCTTTCTGTAAGGAGTTCAATGCTAAGACTGCTGATCAAGCGGGTCTGATCATTCCGGTTGTTATCACTGTATTCGAGGACCGTTCGTTCACATTCGAAACGAAAACGCCTCCGGCAGCCGTACTTCTTCGTATCGCAGCTGGCGTCGAAAAAGGTTCCGGCGAACCGAACAAGAAGAAAGTTGCAACGGTTAAGCGTGCGAAAGTTCGCGAAATCGCTGAAACGAAAATGCCTGACCTTAACGCTGCAACCGTAGAGGCTGCAATGCTTATGGTTGAAGGTACTGCTCGCAGCATGGGCATCACGATCGAAGACTAATTCGATTCGTAGGCTTCCCCCGGAAGCCGCAAAACAGTGGGAGGGCAATCCGTTACGACCACAGAGGAGGAATACAAATGGCTAAACACGGTAAGAAATATAACGAAGTGGCTAAGCAGGTTACTGCCGATGCACTTTATGAGCCGGCTGAAGCGATTGAGCTTGTTAAGAAAACAGCTCCGGCGAAATTTGATGAAACAGTTGATATTGCTGTTCGTCTTGGCGTTGACCCAAGAAAACAGGACCAGGCTGTCCGCGGCGTAGTTGTACTTCCGCACGGTACTGGTAGAACTAAGCGCGTCCTCGTATTCGCGAAAGGCGACAAAGCTAAAGAAGCAGAAGCAGCCGGCGCTGATTTTGTAGGCGATCAGGATATGATCAACAAAATCCAGCAAGGTTGGTTCGAATTCGATGTTTGCGTAGCTACTCCTGACATGATGAGTGAAGTCGGTAAGCTCGGACGTCTGCTCGGTGGTAAAGGCCTTATGCCTAACCCTAAAGCAGGTACCGTAACTTTCGACGTTACCAAAGCTGTTCAAGAGATCAAAGCTGGTAAAATCGAATACCGCCTGGATAAAGCAGGACAAATTCATGCTCCACTCGGCAAAGTATCTTTCGACGCTGACAAGCTCTCCGAGAACTTCAAAGCGCTGATCGACGCACTGCTCAGAGCGAAACCTGCCGCTGCTAAAGGTGTATACCTGAAAAGCGTTGCAATTTCCTCCACAATGGGCCCGAGCGTTCGCGTGAACCTTCAATCCTTCAGATAAGTTATTCTACGGTTGACATCTTATGTCGAACGTGATAATATAACTGAAGTCGTTAGTTTAACAAACGAATATATAGACCGTAGACAGCAGGTGCCGATGGGAACTTCCCAAACAGCTTAATGTCCTGCCGAGGTGTTATGATATAAGTTCGGGTTATACCGGAAGTGTCATGCCTTCGTAGAGTCTACGAAGGCATTTCTTATGCTTAGGCTGCGGAAATGCTTGTAATAGATTCGGTGAAAACCAGATTGACAAGAAGTGAGGTGTACCTATGGCAAACGCAAAGATTTTAGCAGAAAAAGAGCAGATCGTATCCGACTTGTCGGACAAACTACGTGCAAGCTCCTGCACAATCGTAACCGACTATCGTGGTCTTAACGTTGCGCAAGTAACGGAACTTCGTAAGCAACTACGTGAAGCAGGCGTAGAATTCCAAGTTCTTAAGAACTCGATGGTAAGACGTGCAACTGCTAACGCTGAGCTGACGGAACTGGATGCACATCTGACAGGTCCGACTGCTATCGCGTTCAGCAAAGACGACGTTGTCGCTGCAGCGAAAATCCTTAACAACTTTGCTAAGAAAAACGAAAGCCTGAGCATTAAAGCGGGCGTTGTTGAAGGTAAAGTTGTGGATGTAACTCAAATCAAAGCACTGGCAGATCTGCCTTCCCGCGAAGGTCTTCTCTCCATGCTCCTCAGCGTGCTTCAAGCACCTGTACGCAACTTCGCTCTTGCGGTTAAAGCTGTGGCTGAAAAGCAAGAAAGCGGAGCGGAAGCTTAATTTTTACCCAAAAATAATTCGAATGAATATAATGGAGGTTTAACCATGAGTAACGAGCAAATCTTGGAAGCCATTAAAGGCATGACAGTTCTTGAACTGAACGATCTGGTTAAAGCAATTGAAGAAGAATTTGGCGTCACTGCTGCAGCTCCAGTTGCAGTAATGGGCGGCGCTGCTGGCGGTGCTGAAGCTGCTGAGCAATCCGAGTTCGACGTAATCCTGAACAACGCTGGTGCTTCCAAAATCAACGTTATCAAAGTCGTTCGCGAAATCACTGGTCTTGGTCTGAAAGAAGCAAAAGACCTGGTTGACAACGCACCGAAGCCTATCAAAGAAAAAGTAGGCAAAGAAGAAGCAGAAGCAGTAAAAGCAAAACTCGAAGAAGCTGGCGCTTCCATCGAAGTGAAATAATTTTGCTTTACACGAGAAACCTCTTGAAGCCCGGCTTCAAGAGGTTTCTTTTGAATTTATAGAGCTTTTTGCATGCAGTTTATGTAGAGCTCCATAATTCCGGGTATTCTAGGGTAGGAATAGCGACTTGAATACAAAGGAGCGCAGGCGATGACGGATCACTATTACACGCAAAAACCGACAGTGAAACACGATGTGCGGGAAATAGAGTTTCAAGTGGGGGATCGCAAGCTCCGGTTGATGACGGACGCCGGCGTTTTTTCCAAAAACGAGGTTGATTTTGGCAGCCGTCTGTTAATTGAAACTATAGCACTGCCGGCTAAGGCTCGTGTTTTGGATGTGGGCTGCGGATATGGACCGATCGGACTGAGTGCGGCTTTTAAATATCCGGCCGGTCATGTGACGATGGTAGATATCAACGAACGGGCTGTAGAACTATCGCGGCAAAACGCGGAACGCAACGGGATCCGGAATGTTTCCGTTCTTCAAAGCGATAAGCTGGAGGCGGTAAAGGCGGAAAAGTTTGACGTCGTACTGACGAATCCACCTATACGGGCAGGCAAACAAACCGTGCATGCTATTTTTGAAGAGGCTTACGAATGCCTGAATCCCGGAGGGGCTTTGTGGGTGGTTATCCAGAAGAAACAAGGGTCGCCATCGGCATTAGTTAAGATGGAAGAGCTTTTCGGAGAGGCTGAAGAGGTTACAAAAGACAAAGGCTACCGTATATTACGGGCCTTTAAGAAATAGTCAAGTGTTTGAGAAAAAAGTTTGACTTGACAATCTTGATATGGTATCATTAAAAAATGTCAGTATTAAGATGGGCTTGATGTCTTTCGTTAAAGAAAATGTCAAGCATTTTTTTTGGAGAGAAATGAATAAAATTTCAAACGTTGAGTATAATGTTGAAATTTTAGGAAATTCTAACAAAATAGTAGTACTAGTCATAACGATGCGGATCAACAAGAAAAACCTCCATCCATTGCAGTCGCTTCTTCGGACGGGCTCTCTGACAAGATCGGAGATGTCCAACCTTAGCGTGCGCCCGGCTTAGACGCCCTTCCTTAAGGGGGTGCCAACATACAAGACGGCGCCGCCTGAAGTGTACGTCGATAGAAGTTTTTCTTATTTATTTTTATGAACTGAGTAGACTTAAGGGGTGAATGAAGTTGGCGGGACATCTTGTTCAATTTGGACGACGCAAACGCAGGACTTATGCTCGAATTAATGAGGTGCTGGACATCCCCAACCTGATTGAAATTCAGCAAAAATCATACGAATGGTTTTTGGATGAAGGATTGCGGGAGATGTTTTTAGATATCTCACCGATTCAGGATTTTACGGGGAATCTAGTGCTTGAGTTTATTGACTACAGCTTAGGAGAGCCTAAGTATTCCGTGGACGAATCCAAAGAGCGGGACGTAACCTACGCTGCACCGCTTCGGGTGAAGGTACGTCTGATCAATAAGGAAACCGGAGAAGTAAAGGAACAGGAAGTGTTCATGGGCGATTTCCCGATCATGACCGAAACCGGAACCTTTATTATTAACGGTGCTGAACGTGTAATTGTCTCCCAGCTCGTTCGTTCTCCTAGCGTCTATTATAGCACTAAAGTGGATAAGAACGGTAAAAAGACTTACACGGCTACGGTTATTCCTAACCGGGGAGCCTGGCTGGAATTAGAGACGGATGCGAAAGATATCATTTATGTGAGAATCGACCGCACACGTAAAATTCCGGTTACCGTTCTTCTGCGCGCACTTGGATTCGGAACCGATGCCGAGATTCTTGATCTTCTTGGCGACAATGAATATATACGCAACACACTCGACAAAGACAACACCGATTCAACGGATAAAGCGCTGATTGAAATTTACGAGCGTCTTCGTCCTGGCGAGCCTCCGACATTGGATAACGCAAGAAGCTTGCTTGTAGCGCGTTTCTTCGATCCGAAGCGTTATGACCTCGCCAACGTGGGCCGGTACAAAATCAACAAAAAGCTTCATATCAAGAACCGTTTGTTCAACCAACGGCTTGCCGAAACTCTCGCGGATCCGGAAACGGGCGAAATCGTTGCTGAAGCCGGTCAACTGCTTGACCGTCGTCTGCTTGACGAAGTGCTGCCTTTCCTGGAGAAGAAGATTGGCTTTAAGGATTACTCCGTTCCTAACGGGGTTGCCGGAGAAGAGATCATTCCGGTTCAAACTATCGATGTATACTCCCCGATCGAAGACGGGAAAGTAGTTAAGGTAATTTCTAACGCTGTCATTGACAAGTCCGTTAAGAACATTACACCGGCCGATATCATTTCGTCCATTAACTACTTTATAAACCTTCTGCACGGAATCGGAAACACGGATGATATCGATCATCTCGGTAACCGTCGTCTCCGTTCGGTTGGTGAACTGCTTCAGAACCAGTTCCGTATCGGTTTGTCCCGTATGGAACGTGTCGTTCGCGAGCGTATGTCCATTCAGGATGCGAACGTTATTACGCCACAGGCTCTGATCAACATACGTCCGGTGATTGCCGCGATTAAAGAGTTCTTCGGAAGCTCCCAACTGTCGCAATTTATGGACCAGACGAATCCGTTGGCTGAACTGACACACAAACGTCGTTTGTCCGCACTCGGTCCCGGTGGTTTGACGCGTGAACGCGCGGGCTTTGAAGTCCGTGACGTCCATCACTCCCACTACGGCCGGATGTGTCCGATTGAAACGCCGGAGGGTCCGAACATCGGGTTGATCAACTCCTTGTCCACCTTCGCGCGGATCAACGAATACGGATTTATCGAAGCTCCTTATCGTCACGTCGATCCGAAAACCGGTGTGGTTACGGATGAAATCGTGTATATGACAGCGGATGAAGAGGATAACTACGTCGTCGCACAAGCGAATGCTGAACTTACGGAAGAAGGAACATTCGTTAATGACAGTGTTATCGTTCGTTATAAAGATGATATCTTGACCCTGCCTAAAGAACGCGTCGACTACATGGATGTATCTCCTAAGCAGGTCGTATCGGTTGCGACAGCGTTGATTCCGTTTTTGGAAAACGATGACTCCAACCGTGCCCTCATGGGATCCAACATGCAGCGTCAAGCCGTTCCGCTCCTTATTCCTAAGGCGCCGCTCGTCGGTACGGGAATGGAACATAAGTCCGCTAAAGACTCCGGTGTTTGTATTGTTGCCAAACATGACGGAATTATTGAAAAAGTTGCCGGCAATGAAATTTGGCTGCGCCGCCAGGAACTGGTGGACGGTAAATTGGTTAACGGCAATCTTATCAAGCATAAGCTTCACAAATTTATGCGTTCCAACCAAGGTACGTGTATCAACCAGCGTCCGATCGTTCAAAAGGGTCAGCTTGTTAAAGCGGGCGACATCCTTGCCGACGGTCCTTCGACGGAACAGGGTGAATTGGCTCTGGGCCGTAACGTAGTCGTTGCCTTTATGACATGGGAAGGTTACAACTATGAGGATGCGATCCTTCTGAGCGAAAGACTTGTAAAAGAAGATGTGTACACATCCATTCACATCGAAGAATACGAGTCCGAAGCCCGGGATACGAAGCTCGGTCCGGAAGAGATCACTCGCGACATTCCGAATGTCGGCGAAGATGCTCTGAAGAACCTCGACGAGCGCGGAATTATCCGCGTCGGTGCCGAAATCGGCGCGGGCGACATTCTCGTCGGTAAAGTAACGCCGAAAGGCGTAACGGAACTGACGGCAGAAGAGCGTCTCCTGCATGCGATCTTCGGTGAGAAGGCGCGTGAAGTGAGAGATACCTCCCTGCGTGTTCCTCACGGAACCGACGGAATCGTCGTAGACGTGAAGGTATTTACACGCGAGAACGGCGACGAACTGCCTCCGGGCGTTAACCAGCTCGTTCGTGTCTACATTGCCCAGAAGCGTAAAATCTCCGAGGGTGATAAAATGGCCGGACGTCACGGTAACAAAGGGGTTATCGCGCGTATCCTCCCTGAGGAAGATATGCCGTTCATGCCGGACGGAACGCCTGTAGAAGTCGTGCTGAACCCGCTGGGCGTACCTTCGCGTATGAACATCGGTCAAGTACTGGAGGTTCACTTGGGTATGGCGTCCAGAGCGCTCGGTATCCACGTGGCCACGCCGGTATTCGACGGAGCGCGCGAGTACGACGTGTTCGATACGATGGAAGAAGCCGGCATGCAGCGCAACGGTAAAACGAAGCTTTATGACGGCCGCACAGGCGACGCTTTTGAACGCGAAGTTACCGTTGGCGTCATGTACATGATTAAACTGGCGCACATGGTCGATGATAAAATCCATGCCCGCTCCACAGGTCCGTACTCTCTCGTTACACAGCAGCCTCTGGGCGGTAAAGCCCAGTTCGGCGGACAGCGTTTCGGGGAGATGGAAGTATGGGCCCTGGAGGCCTACGGCGCGGCTTACACGCTGCAGGAAATCCTGACCGTGAAGTCCGATGACGTGGTCGGTCGTGTTAAAACGTACGAATCCATCGTCAAAGGCGAGAACGTGCCGGAGCCGGGTGTTCCGGAGTCGTTTAAAGTATTGATCAAGGAGCTTCAAAGCTTGGGAATGGACGTTAAAATCCTGTCCGGCGACGAAGAGGAGATCGAGATGAAAGAACTCGATGATGAGGAAGATACGACCAGTGACAAGCTTAATCTGAACCTTGAAGGGGCAGAAATTGGAGTCGAATAGCTGCAACTGATAGAGGAAAGGCGGACATAGCAGTCCGCCTCCTTCCCATAACTAGCACATTCTAAGGAGGGTTGCTCCTTGTTGGACGTAAACAACTTCGAATTTATGAAAATTGGATTGGCCTCACCTGAGAAGATCCGTTCGTGGTCCCGTGGGGAAGTTAAAAAACCGGAAACCATCAACTACAGAACCTTGAAACCGGAGAAAGAAGGTTTGTTCTGCGAGAAGATTTTCGGACCGACGAAAGACTGGGAGTGTCACTGCGGTAAATACAAGCGTGTGCGTTACAAAGGGGTCGTTTGTGACCGTTGCGGCGTTGAAGTAACACGTCAGAAAGTTCGCCGCGAACGTATGGGACACATTGAGCTTGCCGCTCCCGTATCCCACATCTGGTATTTCAAAGGTATTCCTAGCCGCATGGGTCTTGCTTTGGATATGTCTCCTCGTTCCCTTGAAGAGATTATCTACTTTGCATCCTATGTAGTAACGGACCCTGGAGACACGCCTCTTGAGAAGAAGCAGCTTCTTTCCGAAAAAGAATACCGCAGCTACCGCGAGAAATACGGTTATGCTTTCCAAGCGGGTATGGGCGCCGAGGCGGTTAAGAAACTTCTGCAGGATATCGACATCGACAAAGATGTGGAGTCCTTGAAAGAAGAACTCAAAACCGCTCAAGGCCAACGCCGCAACCGGGCGATCAAGCGTCTGGAAGTTATGGAAGCTTTCCGTAATTCGAAAAACCGTCCGGACTGGATGGTTCTTGATGTGCTGCCGGTTATTCCTCCAGAACTTCGCCCGATGGTTCAGCTGGACGGCGGACGTTTTGCGACTTCCGATCTTAACGATCTGTATCGTCGCGTTATTAACCGTAACAACCGCCTGAAGCGTCTTCTCGACCTGGGCGCTCCGGACATTATCGTTCAGAACGAGAAGCGTATGCTTCAAGAAGCCGTTGACGCTTTGATCGATAACGGCCGCCGCGGTCGTCCGGTAACGGGTCCCGGTAACCGTCCGCTTAAATCTCTCAGCCATATGCTGAAAGGTAAGCAGGGCCGTTTCCGTCAGAACTTGCTCGGCAAACGTGTCGACTACTCCGGCCGTTCCGTTATCGTTGTAGGTCCTAGCCTTAAAATGTACCAGTGCGGTCTGCCTAAAGAGATGGCATTGGAGCTATTCAAGCCTTTCGTTATGAAAGAGCTCGTAAACAAAGGTCTTGCCCATAACATCAAAAGCGCGAAACGCAAAGTAGAGCGCGTTAGCCCCGAAGTTTGGGATGTCCTTGAAGAAGTCATTAAGGAGCACCCGGTTCTTCTGAACCGTGCCCCCACACTGCATAGATTGGGTATCCAGGCGTTCGAACCGATTCTGGTCGAAGGGCGCGCCATCAAGCTGCATCCGCTCGTATGTACGGCCTATAACGCCGACTTCGACGGTGACCAAATGGCCGTTCACGTGCCGCTTTCCGCTGAAGCGCAGGCTGAAGCACGCCTTCTCATGCTTGCGGCAGGCAACATTCTTAACCCGAAAGACGGCAAGCCGGTCGTAACTCCATCGCAGGATATGGTTCTGGGAAGCTTCTATCTGACTACGGACAACAAGCATGGCCGCGGAGCGAACTTGATTTTCCGTTCCGTTAACGAAGCCGTTTCCGCTTATCAGAACGGGACTGCCGAGCTGCATGCCCGCGTAGCTATCCCAGCTAAGGTTTTGAATAAGAAGAACTTTACGGAAGCCCAACAGAACGCTTATCTGATTACGACCATCGGTAAAATTATCTTTAACGAAATTTTCCCGGATGACTTCCCGTATATCAACGATGCGACTAAAGCGAATCTGCTTAACGGCCCGTCCGACGACTATTTCGTGTTTGAAAAAGGCTCCAACATCCGTGCCAGAATGGAAGAGCTGCCGGAAGCGAAAGCGGTCGGTAAAGACTACCTCGGTTCGATTATTGCCGAGTGCTTCCGTAATTACCATACGACCAGAACTTCGGTCATTCTCGACAAGATCAAAGAACTCGGCTTCACATACTCCACTAAAGCCGGTATTACGGTTGCCGTGGCGGATGTCGTGGTACCTAACGAGAAGAAGAAGATCCTTGAAGATTCCGAAGAGAAGGTACGCACGGTAACGAACCAATACCGCCGCGGTCTTATTACCGACGACGAGCGTTATGACCGTGTTATCGCGATCTGGAGCAAAACGAAGGATGAAATCACGGATATCCTGATGAGATCCCTCGACAAATACAACTCCATCAACATGATGGTTGAATCCAAAGCACGGGGTAACAAATCGCAAATCACCCAGCTGGGCGGTATGCGTGGTCTGATGGCCAACCCGTCCGGTAAAATCATCGAGTTGCCGATTAAATCGAACTTCCGTGAAGGCCTTACCGTCTTGGAATACTTTATTTCCACGCACGGTGCCCGTAAAGGTCTTGCCGATACGGCCCTTCGTACAGCGGATTCGGGTTACCTGACTCGACGTCTCGTTGACGTAGCCCAAGACGTTATCGTCCGTGAAGACGATTGCGGAACGGATAAAGGATTTATCGTCAGCAAAATTCAAGACGGTAAAGAGGTCATCGAAGACCTATTTGACCGTATTGAAGGCCGCTATGCGTTTGAAACGATTCGTCACCCGGAGACGGGCGAAGTTATCGTAAACCGCAATGAGCTGATTGAAGCCAACATTGCGAATGCGATTATTGATGCGAATATTGAACGTCTTCAAATTCGTTCCGTTCTCAGCTGCCGTTCCCGTCACGGGGTCTGCAAGAAGTGTTACGGACGTAACTTGGCGACTGGCCAGCACGTTGAAATCGGGGAAGCTGTCGGTATTATCGCGGCTCAATCCATCGGTGAGCCGGGAACGCAGCTTACCATGCGTACGTTCCATACCGGGGGCGTAGCCGGAGACGATATCACGCAAGGTCTTCCGCGTATTCAGGAACTTTTCGAAGCCCGGAATCCGAAAGGTCAAGCGATTATCTCCGAAATCGACGGACTTGTTAAAGAGATCCGCGAAGCCAAGGATCGCCGTGAAATTGAAGTTCAGGGCGAAGCCGAGTCCCGTGTATATGCGGTACCATACGGTTCCCGTGTAAGAGCGATTGTCGGACAGACGATCGAAGCCGGGGATGAGCTGACCGAAGGTTCGATCGATCCGAAGGAAATGCTTCGTATCAAAGGTATCCGCGGCGTTCAAAACTACATCCTTCAAGAGGTTCAACGCGTTTACCGGAACCAGGGTGTAGAAATTAACGATAAGCACGTTGAAGTTATGATTCGTCAGATGCTTCGCAAGATTCGTATCGTTGACGCCGGTGACACGACGCTTCTGCCAGGTTCTTTCGTAGATATGCACGAATACGAAGAAGCAAACAAAGTAGCTTTGTTTGCGGATAAAGAACCGGCAGTAGCTAAACCGATCCTTCTCGGGATTACGAAAGCGTCGCTGGAGACGGATTCCTTCCTCTCCGCGGCATCGTTCCAGGAGACGACTCGCGTATTGACGGATGCCGCGATTAAAGGCAAAGTCGATCAGTTGCTCGGTCTCAAAGAGAATGTTATCATCGGTAAGCTGATTCCTGCAGGTACGGGTATGACCCGTTACCGGAACATTCGGGTCGTAGATCCGAACCAGGAACCGTCTGAAGAAGAAAATACAGAAAAAGAAGCGGTATCCGTTGAATAAACGGAACTGATTCGGCAATAAAATGCCCGTCTCCCGAGGCTTTGTAAAAAAAATCAAAGGAGACGGGCAATATTCTTGACACTACCTTGCCGAGATGCTAATATATCGTAGTGTGCCTAAATTAATATTCTTTCCTGTTCTTTGGAGGATATGGGATTATGACATATGACAAAGTAAAACAGGCTTCGAAGTTAAGTGTCGGCACAAAGCAAGCAACGAAAAGCGTCGAGCTTGGTCAGGCATTAGAAGTTATTGTTGCCAAAGATGCAGATCCGCGATTGACTACTAAGATTGTTAATCTCTGCAGCAAGTCAGGAGTAGAGGTTACTTACGTAGATTCTATGAAACTGCTTGGAAAAGCATGTGGAATTGAAGTGGGGGCCGCTGTGGCTGCGATCGTCGATAAATAGTAAGGTCGAGTGTTTTTGTTTCTAGATTTCATGTGAGAATAACCAACTTATTTTTGCTGAGTCTAAAAACAAAAACTTTCCTTTGCTTTTTTACGACTCGCCTGGATCTGTGGGCTTGCAATAAAGGAAGTAAGAAATGCTAGAGAGGAGGTGGCGGCATGCCAACAATTAACCAGCTAGTTCGTAAAGGACGTCAAGCTAAAGTCGTTAAATCGAAATCCCCAGCTCTCCAAAGAGGTTTTAACGCCCTGAAAAGAGAGTCCACGGAAATCAGCGCTCCACAAAAACGTGGTGTTTGTACTCGTGTAGGTACAATGACTCCTAAGAAACCGAACTCCGCACTTCGTAAATACGCACGTGTGCGTTTGACGAACCGTGTAGAGGTTACTGCATACATTCCGGGTATCGGACACAACCTGCAAGAGCACAGTGTTGTTCTGATTCGCGGCGGAAGGGTTAAAGACCTTCCGGGGGTACGTTACCACATCGTTCGCGGTGCACTGGATACGTCCGGTGTTAACAACCGTATGCAAGCTCGTTCCAAATACGGTACGAAGCGTCCTAAAGTTAAGAAGTAATAATTTTTCGAGCATTTATTTTTTGGGGAAAGGGGGATCACTATGCCTCGTAAAGGTCCAGTAACACGCAGAGACGTATTGCCAGATCCGATTTACAATAGCAAATTGGTTACTCGCTTGATTAACCGCATCATGATCGACGGTAAAAGAGGGGTAGCACAATCGATTCTATACAACGCATTTGAACTCGTTCAAGAGCGTACCGGTAAGGAGCCGATGGAAGTTTTCGAACAAGCCATCAAGAACATCATGCCGGTGCTGGAAGTTAAATCTCGCCGTGTCGGCGGTGCTAACTACCAAGTTCCGATCGAAGTTAAACCTGAGCGTCGTACGACTCTTGGTCTGCGTTGGCTCGTAAACTACTCTCGTCTTCGTGGTGAGAAAACCATGGAAGAGAGACTGGCTTTCGAAATCATCGACGCTAGCAACAACACCGGTTCTTCCGTTAAGAAACGTGAAGATGTACACAAAATGGCAGAAGCGAACAAAGCGTTTGCTCACTACCGTTGGTAGGATTCTGATCCTCGAATTAGGAAGGAGACAAAACCATGGCAAGAGAGTTCTCCTTAAAAGATACGCGTAATATCGGGATCATGGCGCATATTGATGCGGGTAAAACGACTACAACCGAACGGATCCTGTACTACACAGGCCGTACCCACAAAATCGGTGAGGTGCACGAAGGTGCAGCTACGATGGACTGGATGGAGCAGGAACAGGAGCGCGGAATTACGATTACTTCCGCCGCTACCACTGCTGCATGGAAAAATCACCGCATCAATATCATTGATACCCCGGGACACGTTGACTTCACAGTAGAAGTTGAACGTTCCCTGCGTGTATTGGATGGAGCAGTTGGTGTATTCAGTGCGAAGGAAGGCGTAGAGCCTCAGTCTGAAACCGTTTGGAGACAGGCTGACAAATACAGCGTTCCTCGTATTGCTTACGTAAACAAAATGGACATCATCGGCGCTGACTTCTTGGGAGTAGTTGATTCGATGCGTGACAAGTTGGGTGCCAATGCGGTAGCTATTCAGCTTCCGATCGGTGCTGAGAACGACTTTGTCGGCATCATCGACATCATCGAAGAGAAAGCTATTCTTTACAAGGATGACCTTGGTAAAGAAGTAGAAGACATCGAGATTCCAGCGGAGTACAAAGATAAAGTCGCTGAACTTCGTTTGGAGCTTGTTGAGAAAGTTGCCGAGCTTGATGAAGAGCTTACAATGAAATACTTGGAAGGCGAGGAAATTACGGTTGCTGAGCTGAAAGCTGCTCTCCGCAAAGGCGTGGTATCCGTTCAAATCTTCCCGGTTATCTGTGGTTCTTCTTACCGTAACAAAGGGGTTCAGCCTATGCTTGACGCTGTTATCGACTATTTGCCGGCTCCGGTCGACGTACCTGACATTCAAGGTATTCTTGAAGATGGTACCGAAACGACTCGCAAATCTTCCGATACGGAACCTTTTGCTGCGCTTGCATTCAAAATCATGACCGACCCTTACGTTGGTAAACTCACGTTCTTCCGTGTTTACTCCGGCGTTCTGCAGTCCGGTTCCTATGTTCTGAATGCTACCAAAGGCAAGCGTGAGCGCGTTGGCCGTATTCTTCAAATGCACGCTAACAGCCGTCAAGAGATCTCCGAAGTTTACGCAGGGGATATCGCGGCAGCCGTAGGTTTGAAAGATACAGGTACAGGCGACACCCTCTGTGACGAGAAAAACGCGGTTATCCTGGAGTCCATGAACTTCCCTGAACCGGTTATCGAAATCGCAGTTGAGCCTAAAACGAAAGCCGACCAGGACAAAATGGGCGTAGCGCTTTCCAAGCTTACCGAGGAAGATCCTACACTGCGTGCCAGCACTAACGAGGAAACCGGTCAAACGATCCTCGCGGGTATGGGCGAGCTTCACTTGGAAATCATCGTTGACCGTATGCGTCGCGAGTTCAAAGTGGACACCAACGTAGGTAAACCGCAGGTTGCTTACCGCGAAACGTTCAAGTCCGGTGCCAAGGTTGAAGGTAAATTCGTTCGTCAATCCGGTGGCCGTGGTCAATACGGACATTGTTGGGTTGAGTTCGAACCGCTGGAACCTGGAACAGGCTTCGTGTTCGAAAGCAAAATCGTCGGTGGTGCTATTCCTAGAGAATACATTGCTCCGATCCAAGCTGGTATTGAAGAATCCATGAAGAACGGTGTAATCGCCGGATTCCCTGTTGTGGACATCAAAGCAACTGTCGTTGACGGTTCTTACCATGATGTTGACTCCAATGAGATGGCGTTTAAAATCGCTGGTTCCATGGCTCTTAAAGCAGCTAAGGACAAATGTAACCCGGCCCTGCTTGAGCCGATCATGAAAGTAGAAGTAACGGTTCCGGAAGAGTACATGGGCGACGTAATGGGCGACCTGAACTCCCGCCGCGGACGCATTGAGGGTATGGATAACCGTTCGGGTGCGCAAATCATCCGTGCTAAGGTGCCTCTCTCCGAAATGTTCGGTTACTCCACGACACTTCGTTCCAGAACGCAAGGTCGCGGTGTTTACTCCATGGAAATCTCGCATTATGAAGAAGTGCCTAGAACTATTGCAGAAGAAATCATTGCAAAAAACAAAGGCGCTTAATATAAAATTAAGCTTAAACTTTATCCCGAGGAGGAATTGTTTAACATGGCAAAGGCTAAATTCGAACGTAATAAACCGCACGTTAATATCGGTACTATTGGTCACGTCGACCACGGTAAAACAACTCTGACAGCTGCGATCACTAACGTACTGTCCAAAAGATATGGTGGTTCCGCAGTAGCGTTCGACCAAATCGACAAAGCTCCAGAAGAGCGCGAGCGTGGTATCACAATCTCCACGGCACACGTTGAGTACGAGACTCCTAACCGTCACTACGCTCACGTAGACTGCCCAGGTCACGCCGACTATGTTAAAAACATGATCACTGGCGCGGCTCAAATGGACGGAGCAATCCTGGTTGTATCCGCAGCTGACGGCCCAATGCCGCAAACTCGCGAACACATCCTTCTTTCCCGTCAAGTAGGCGTTCCTTACATCGTCGTATTCATGAACAAATGCGACATGGTTGAAGACGAAGAGCTTCTTGAACTGGTTGAAATGGAAATCCGTGATCTTCTTTCCGAGTATGAGTTCCCAGGCGACGACACTCCGATCATTCGTGGTTCCGCTCGTGAAGCTCTGCAAAACCCAGATGGCCAGTGGGCTGACAAAATCGTCGAGCTCTTCGAGCAAGTCGATACTTACATCCCAACTCCAGAACGCGAAACTGACAAGCCTTTCCTTATGCCTGTCGAGGACGTATTCTCCATCACAGGTCGTGGTACAGTTGCTACAGGCCGTGTAGAGCGTGGTACTGTTAAAGTACAAGACGAAGTTGAAATCGTTGGTATCGCTGAAGAAACTCGCAAATGCGTAGTTACAGGCGTGGAAATGTTCCGTAAGCTTCTTGATTCCGCTCAAGCTGGTGACAACATCGGCGCACTGCTTCGTGGTGTAGACCGTAAAGACATCGAGCGCGGACAAGTTCTTTCGAAGCCAGGTTCCGTTAACCCGCACACTAACTTCTCTGCACAAATCTACGTTCTGACTAAAGAAGAAGGTGGCCGTCACAAGCCTTTCTTCACGGGTTACCGTCCTCAGTTCTACTTCCGTACAACTGACGTAACGGGTATCATCACCCTGCCAGAAGGAACTGAAATGGTTATGCCTGGTGATAACATCACTGTAACGGTAGAACTGATCAACCCAATCGCTATCGAGCAAGGTACTAAGTTCGCGATCCGTGAAGGCGGCCGTACTGTTGGTGCCGGCGCAGTAGCAACAATCAGCAAATAATATCGTCTAACGACGATCTTCATAAGCAACACGTACTGTAACGAGACCCCTGTACTGTAACGAAGTAAGACGAAGGCCCTGCCCTTGGTGGTGGGGCCTTTTTACATGAATGCTTATTAATCGGCCAATAAGTTCGGCCAGACACATCCGATGTCAAAGACTAAACTAGCATTACTATCTATAAAGTAAATCGAACGATTGTGCACATAAAAGCGACATTTTCGGAAACCTTTCCGTTTCTAGATATTTGTCGTATAAAAATGTTGCATTTATCTTTGGTATTCGATATAATAGTGAGCGTTGGTCTGTGACGTTGCGATGATGTGAGAGGTTGCTGGCACACCCGGCCCCTTTGCCATGGGAGTGGTTGTCAGGAGATTTTCACGGAGTATGTCCGATACTAAATTGGGCGATAGAAGGAGGGACTTATATGGCAAAGCAAAAAATTCGTATCCGTTTGAAAGCTTATGATCACAGAGTGATCGATCAATCGGCTGAGAAAATCGTTGAAACTGCCAAACGTTCCGGAGCAAGTGTTTCCGGTCCGATTCCGCTTCCAACTGAGAAGCAAGTTATCACGATTCTTCGTGCGGTACACAAATACAAAGATTCTCGTGAGCAATTCGAGCAGCGTACACACAAGCGTCTGATCGATATCGTGAATCCTACACCACAAACTGTGGATGCTTTGATGAGACTGGACTTACCGTCCGGCGTCGATATTGAAATTAAACTATAAAGCTTCTATATATAGAAGAAACGAAAAGGAAAAGAGGTGTCAACGATGAAAGGTATCTTAGGTAAAAAACTTGGAATGACTCAAGTGTTTACACCGGAAGGAAACGTAGTGCCTGTCACTGTTATCCAAGCTGGACCTTGTGTGGTTCTGCAGAAGAAAGATGTGGATAACGACGGATACGAATCGATCCAAATCGGTTTCGCGGACAAGAAAGAAAAAAATGCAACTAAGCCTGAAATTGGTCATGCCAAGAAGGCGAACACTGCTCCTAAGCGCTACGTTAAAGAATTTCGTGGAGTGGCACTGGGTGAGTACGAAGTTGGCCAAGAGCTGAAAGCTGATCTGTTCAGCGAGGGTGAATTTGTTGACGTATCTGGAACTTCCAAAGGTAAAGGATTCCAAGGCGTTATCAAAAGACACAATCAGCATACGGGTCCAATGTCTCACGGCTCCCGATATCATCGTGGACCGGGTTCGATGGGTTCCATCGCAGCTAACCGTGTAATGAAAGGCAAGAAATTGCCAGGACATATGGGTAGCGAAACCGTAACCCTGCAAAACCTGCAAGTAATTAAAGTTGATGCGGAACGCAACGTGATTCTTGTTAAAGGCTCCATTCCTGGACCTAAAAACAGCTACGTAAGCGTGAAATCCGCGGTGAAAAAGTAAGAAAGGAGGAAGACTGATGCCAAAAGTAGCTCTTTATAATGTATCCGGCACACAAGTCGGTGAAGTAGAACTGTCTGATGCGGTGTTCGGTATCGAACCTCACGTACACGCTCTGCATGAAGCTGTTTTGCTCCAGCAAGCATCCGTTCGTCAAGGAACTCACAAGGTTAAAGGACGTTCTGAAGTACGCGGCGGCGGACGTAAGCCGTGGAAACAAAAAGGTACTGGCCGTGCTCGTCAAGGTAGTATCCGTGCTCCACAATGGAAGGGTGGCGGTGTCGTATTCGGACCGACTCCTCGCAGCTATGGTTACAAACTGCCTAAGAAGGTTCGTCGTCTTGCAATCAAGTCGGCTTTGTCCTCGAAGGTAATCGATAACGACATTATCGTTCTGGATCAGCTTCAAATGAATGCTCCGAAGACGAAAGAATTCGTAGCTATTTTGAAAAACCTCAACGTTGAGCGCAAAGCTCTCGTGGTTGCTGCTTCTTATGAAGATAGTGTTGCTCTCTCCGCTCGTAACATTCCGGGAGTTAAATTCGTTGTTGCTGATGGAATCAACGTACTTGACGTAATGGTTCATGACAAATTGATCATTACGAAGGATGCGGTTCAGAAGGTAGAGGAGGTGCTTGCGCAATGAAGAACCCACGCGATATTATCAAGCGCCCGGTCATCACGGAACGTTCTACGGAAATGATGGCTGACAAGAAATATGTGTTCGAAGTTGAAATCCGCGCTAACAAAACGGAAATCAAGCAAGCGATCGAACAAATTTTTAAAGTGAAAGTATCCAGCGTAAACACACTCAGAATGCCGGCGAAGCCGAAACGTCAAGGACGTCACTCCGGTTACACTTCCGAATGGAAGAAAGCCATCGTGACACTTAGCGCAGACAGCAAAGAGCTGGAGTTCTTTGAAACGGTATAACAATATCTCTAAAGTAAGGAGGTAACACAGGTGCCAATTAAAAAGTATAAACCGACCTCTCCAGCAAGACGTGCCATGTCGGTATCTTCCTTCGAAGAAATCACGACATCCACACCGGAGAAATCCCTGCTTGCTCCTCTGAGCAAACAAGCTGGTCGTAACAACCAAGGTAAAATCACTACTCGTCACCACGGTGGCGGACACAAGCGTAAATACCGCATCATCGACTTCAAACGCAATAAGGACGGCATTCCGGGTCGCGTTGCTACAATCGAATACGATCCAAACCGTTCCGCTAACATTGCTCTGATCCACTATGCAGACGGGGAGAAGAGATACATCATCGCTCCTAAAGGTCTGAAAGTCGACGATCAAATCCAATCCGGATTGGGTTCCGACATTAAAGTAGGTAACGCACTGGCTCTGGAAAACATTCCGGTCGGTACAGTTATCCACAACATTGAGTTGAAGCCAGGCAAAGGCGGACAATTGGTTCGTGCTGCCGGTACGGAAGCTCAACTTCTTGGTAAAGAAGATGTGTACGTGACAATTCGTCTTTCCTCGGGCGAAGTTCGCAAAGTGCTTAAAGGCTGCCGCGCGACAATCGGTTCTGTAGGTAACGAAGATCACGAACTTGTGAAAATCGGTAAAGCGGGACGTAATCGTTGGCTCGGTAAGAGACCAGAAGTCCGCGGGGTAGTAATGAACCCGAACGATCACCCACACGGTGGTGGTGAAGGCCGCGCTCCAATCGGACGTAAGTCTCCGTTGTCCCCATGGGGCAAACCGACACTCGGTTATAAAACTCGCAAAAAAGGCAAGGCTTCTGACAAGTACATTGTACGTCGTCGCACGAAGTAATTTATACACATCTGAATATCTTATGGTTCAGAGAAGGGAGGGGCTTCAATGGGTCGCAGCTTGAAAAAAGGTCCTTTTATCGACGGACACCTGATGAAAAAGGTCGAAGAACTGAATGAGTCGAGCAAGAAAACGGTAGTTAAAACTTGGTCTCGTCGTTCCACGATTTTCCCGCAATTCGTGGGCCACACAATCGCGGTGTATGACGGAAGAAAACACGTGCCTGTATACGTAACGGAAGATATGGTCGGACACAAACTCGGTGAGTTTGCACCAACTCGTACGTACAAAGGTCACGATGACGACAAGAAAACAGGCAAGCGCTAATCGTTATTTTTACTGGGAGGAGGTACTACTATGCAAGCTAAAGCTGCTGCTAAATTCGTTCGGATCGCTCCTCGCAAAGTGCAGCTGGTAATTGACTTGATTCGCGGCAAACAAGTAGGCGATGCGGTTGCAATCCTTCGCCATACTCCAAAGTCAGCTTCTCCGATCGTGGAGAAAGTTCTGAACTCCGCAATTGCCAACGCTGAGCACAACTATTCGATGGATCCTAACAAACTTGTTATTAGTGAAGTTTATGTGAACCACGGTCCAATCATGAAAAGATTCCGCCCTCGTGCGATGGGTCGTGCAAGCCGTATCAATAAACGTACCAGCCACATCACTGTTGTGGTATCTGAGAAATAAGGAGGGATAACGTGTGGGTCAAAAAGTAAGCCCGGTGGGTCTTAGAATTGGTATTATTCGCGATTGGGAATCCAAGTGGTATGCTGAGAAAGATTTCGGCGACCTGCTGATGGAAGACGTTAAAATTCGTGAATATCTGAAGAACAAGCTGAAAGATTCTGCAGTGTCCCATATCGATATCGAGCGCGCGGCTAATCGCGTTAACGTGACGATTCATACAGCTAAACCTGGTATGGTTATCGGTAAAGGTGGAGCGGAAGTTGAAAACATCCGTAACTACATTGCCAACATGACAGGTAAGAAAGTACACATCAACATTGCAGAAGTGAAAAACCCTGAGCTCGATGCTGTCCTCGTTGCAGAAAGCATTGCACAACAGCTTGAGCGCCGCGTATCTTTCCGTCGTGCTATGAAACAAGCGATGCAAAGAACGCAAAGAGCGGGAGCTAAAGGAATTAAAGTTTCGACCAGCGGTCGTCTGGGCGGAGCGGAGATTGCCCGTACGGAAGGATACAGCGAAGGAACAGTTCCACTCCACACGCTTCGTGCGGATATCGATTATGGTACAGCTGAAGCGCACACGACCTACGGACGGATCGGTGTGAAAGTATGGATCTATCGTGGAGAGGTACTTCCGACAGCTAAGAAAAAGGCTCAATCGGAAGGAGGTAACTAATCATGTTAGTACCTAAACGTGTAAAACACCGCAAAGAACACCGCGGTAAAATGAGAGGTCGCGCTAAAGGCGGCACTGAAGTTGTTTTCGGTGAATACGGTCTCCAGGCTCTTGAGCCTGCGTGGATCACAAACCGTCAGATCGAAGCAGCACGTATTGCCATGACTCGTTACATCAAGCGTGGCGGTAAAGTGTGGATCAAAATCTTCCCTTCGAAGCCTATCACCCAAAAGCCTCTTGAAGTTCGGATGGGTAGCGGTAAAGGTAACGTTGAGAAGTGGGTCAGCGTAGTAAAACCAGGTAAAGTTATGTTCGAACTTGCCGGTGTTAGCGAAGAAGTTGCTCGCGAAGCTATGCGTCTTGCTATGCACAAGCTTCCCGTTAAATGTAAGTTCGTGAAGAAAGAAGAAGTGGGTGGTGAAGCACATGAAGGCTAGTGAATTCCGCAACTTAACCACTGCTGAGATTGAACAAAGAATTAACGGTTTCAAGGAAGAACTTTTTAACCTCCGTTTTCAACTAGCTACCGGACAACTGGATAACCCGGTTCAAATTCAGAAGCTGCGCAAAGAAATCGCCCGTGCGAAAACAGTTTTGCGTGAAAGAGAACTCGGGATTGGTTAAGCAAATTCAGAAGGGAGGGCTCGTATATGGCAGAGCGTAACGAACGTAAAGTCCAAATCGGTAAAGTGGTCAGCGACAAAATGGATAAAACCATCGTTGTTGCCGTGGAAACTTACAAAAAACACGACTTGTACCACAAGCGGATTAAATATACGAAGAAGTTTAAAGCTCACGATGAGAACAATGAAGCGCAAATTGGCGACACCGTGAAAATCATGGAAACTCGCCCATTGTCTAAAGACAAGCGTTTCCGTCTCGTTGAGATCGTTGAAAAAGCAGTTATTGTTTAACCAACAGGTAAAATCCGAAAGGAGGGACTAACATGATTCAACCATTATCTCGTTTGAAGGTTGCGGACAACTCCGGTGCGAAACAGCTGATGTGCATTCGTGTGCTTGGCGGTACTGGTCGTCGTGTAGGCAATATCGGTGATTTGATCATCTGCTCTGTGAAAGAAGCAACACCAGGGGGCGTTGTCAAAAAAGGTGATGTAGTCAAAGCGGTAATCGTTCGTACAAAGAGCGGCGCTCGTCGTAAAGACGGATCTTACATCACATTTGATGAGAACGCGGCAGTTATCGTAAAAGATGATAAGAGCCCTCGTGGAACTCGTATTTTCGGACCAGTTGCTCGTGAACTTCGTGATAAAGACTTCATGAAGATCGTTTCTCTTGCTCCTGAGGTTATCTAACACAGGCAGCTTAATTAAATTGCGGCGCGGCTTTCTTCTGGGAAGTCCGGCAGCTCTTACGAAGTTAGCTTTCATACGAAAGCTTAGGAGGTGTAATCAACATGCCAAGAACGAAAAAGAGACTTGAGTCTCATAACCATAAACTGCATGTAAAGAAAGACGACACAGTTTTTGTTATCTCCGGCAAAGACAAAGGTAAGAAAGGTCGCGTTCTCGCAGCTTACCCGCGTGAAAATCGTGTTCTGGTCGAAGGCGTGAACATGATCAAAAAACATGCGAAACCTTCCCAGCAGAACCCTCAAGGCGGAATCATTACTCAAGAAGCTGCAATTCACGCTTCCAACGTAATGCTCGTGGATCCTAAGAGCGGCAAGCCGACTCGTGTAGGTTACAAGGTCCTTGAGAACGGAACTAAAGTACGTATTGCGAAAAAATCCGGCGAAGCTATCGATTAATCGACTAAGTGCGGAAAGGAGGCACCAGAATGGCAGCAAGAATGAAAGATCGTTTCTTGAATGAAATCACTCCTGCTCTGATGCAGAAGTTTAACTACACCACTGTTATGCAAGTTCCTAAGATCGAGAAAGTAGTCATCAACATGGGGGTTGGTGAGGCTGTTTCGAACTCCAAGGTGCTCGACAGTGCCGTAGAGGATCTGCAAAAAATTGCGGGTCAAAAACCGGTAATCACTCGTGCGAAGAAATCCATCGCGGGTTTCAAACTTCGTGAGAACATGCCGATCGGCGTTAAAGTAACACTGCGCGGCCAACGCATGTATCAATTCCTGGACAAATTGTTCAACGTATCGCTTCCGCGCGTACGTGACTTCCGTGGAGTTTCCTCCAAAGCGTTCGACGGACGCGGTAACTACACGCTTGGTCTTAAAGAACAACTGATCTTCCCAGAGATCGAATACGATCAAATTGATAAAGTTCGTGGTATGGACATCGTAATCGTAACGACTGCGAATACGGATGAAGAAGCTCGTGAACTGCTTACCCAACTCGGAATGCCGTTTGTGAAGTAAGAACAAATCATCACGGAGCTTTCGGAAGGAAGCCCCTGCCGATAATGATCGGAGAGAGTTTTCAGGCGAAAACTTGTAGGAGGTGTAATTTAAGTGGCAAAAACTTCGATGAAAATCAAGCAACAACGTCCCCCTAAGTTCAAAGTGCAGGCGTACACTCGCTGCGAACGTTGCGGCCGCCCGCATTCCGTTCTCCGCAAATTTAAAATTTGCAGAATTTGTTTCCGTGAACTAGCATATAAAGGCCAGATTCCAGGTGTGCGTAAAGCAAGCTGGTAATCCACTTATTTTCGGGAAGGAGGTTCACATCCATGGTTATGTCTGATCCAATTGCAGATATGCTTACACGCATTCGTAATGCAAACATTGTTCGTCACGAGACGGTAGAAATTCCGGCCTCCAAGATCAAGAAAGAGATTGCTGAAATCCTCAAGAATGAAGGTTTCATCCGTGACGCTGAATTCGTAGAAGATAACAAGCAGGGCATCATCCGCTTGTTCCTGAAATACGGTCCGAATAACGAGCGCGTAATCACCGGTTTGAAACGTATCAGCAAACCTGGTCTGCGCGTATACACAAAATCCCAAGAGATCCCTCGGGTACTTGGCGGTCTGGGTATCGCTATCATCTCCACTTCCGGTGGCGTGATGACGGACAAAGACGCTCGTCAAGCAAAATCCGGCGGAGAGGTTCTCTGCTACGTTTGGTAATTTAGACTCGATTGAATGGAGGTGCAAACATGTCTCGTATTGGTCGCAAACCAATTACTGTTCCAAGTGGCGTTGACGTAAAGCTTGAGAACACGACAATCACGGTAAAAGGACCGAAAGGAACCCTTTCCCGCGAACTTCACAAAGATATGAAGGTATCCGTACAAGACAATGTCATTACGGTTGAAAGACCTTCTGATCATAAACTGCATCGTTCCCTGCACGGCACGACTCGCAGCGTATTGAACAACATGGTTACAGGAGTAACGCAAGGCTTCGAGAAAAATCTGGAGCTTGTTGGCGTAGGTTACCGTGCTAACAAAACCGGAAACAAACTCGTCCTGAACGTAGGTTACTCTCACCCGGTTGAAATCAACCCTGAAGGCGGAATCGAATTCGACGTACCTAGCAACACGAAAGTGATTGTTAAAGGGATCGATAAAGAACTCGTTGGCGCAACTGCTGCCAAAATCCGTGCCGTTCGTGAACCTGAGCCGTACAAAGGTAAAGGTATTAAGTACGAAGGCGAACGCATTATCCGCAAAGAAGGTAAAGCTGGTAAGAAGAAGTAAGGCGGCCTAAGGCCGGCCTGACATCGGAATATAGATGAAAGGAGTGCAACCCATGATTACTAAAGGCGATAAGAATAAAGCACGTCTGAAAAGACACCTGCGTGTTCGTAAGAAAATTCAAGGGACGACAGCACGTCCTCGCTTGAACATTTTCCGCTCTGAGAAGCACATGTATGCGCAAATCATTGACGATGTGAACGGAGTAACAGTGGCATCGGCATCCACTCAGGACAAAGAGCTTAAAGAGGTCAGCAACGGCGGTAACGTCGAAGCTGCTCGTAAAGTCGGCGAACTGGTTGCGAATCGTGCAAAAGCAAAAGGCGTTAGCCAAGTAGTATTTGACCGCGGCGGATATCTCTATCACGGACGTGTTCAGGCTCTGGCCGAAGCAGCTCGTGAAGCTGGTCTAGAATTCTAAGAAAACATCTCATAAGGAGGTAAACGACTTGCGTGTAGATCCTAACACTTTAGAGCTGACTGAAAAAGTTGTTCATATTAATCGCGTTGCTAAAGTTGTAAAGGGCGGACGTCGCTTTAGCTTTAGCGCTCTTGTCGTAGTAGGCGATGGTAACGGCTATGTCGGCGCTGGTATCGGTAAAGCTTCCGAAGTTCCTGATGCAATCCGCAAAGGAATCGAAGATGCTAAGAAGAACCTCGTCCACGTTCCTATCGTTGGAACTACGATTCCTCACCTTGTAACTGGTCATTTCGGCGCTGGACGTGTGCTGCTGAAACCTGCTTCCCAAGGTACTGGAGTAATTGCTGGCGGCCCGGTTCGTGCAGTACTCGAACTAGCTGGCGTTGGCGACATTTTAACAAAATCCCTGGGTTCTTCGAACTCCATGAACATGGTGAACGCTACTTTAGAAGGTCTTTCCCGTCTGAAGAAAGCGGAAGAAGTAGCCAAACTTCGCGGCAAAACCGTTGAAGAGTTGATGGGTTAAGGAGGATAAACATGTCTAAACTTCAAATTACCCTTAAGCGTAGCCTGATTGGACGTCCGGAAACACAGAAAAAGACGGTTCAAGCTCTTGGCCTCAAAAAGCTGAACCATTCTGTTGTTCAAAGCGACAATGAAGCAATCCGTGGTATGATTAATCAAGTCAGCCACCTTATCGAAGTTAAAGAAATTCAAGCATAAGTAACACATTCAATCAAGAGGAGGTGCAACTATGAAATTACATGAGCTGAGCTCTGCAGAAGGCGCACGCCACACTCGCAAGCGTCTCGGTCGCGGTGTAGGTAGCGGACTCGGAAAAACTTCCGGACGCGGTCACAAAGGTCAGAACGCCCGTTCCGGCGGTGGTGTTCGTCCAGGCTTTGAAGGTGGACAAAACCCACTTTACCGTCGTCTCCCTAAGCGTGGTTTCGTGAACCCAACGCGTAAGGAATTTGCTATCGTTAACCTGGAAGACCTGAACAAGTTCGAAGCTGGTACGGAAGTAACTCCTGAGCTTCTGATGGAAACGGGTGTTGTTAAATCACCTAAAGATGGAATTAAGATTCTTGGAAACGGCGAACTCACTGTAAAGCTTACAGTTAAGGCGAACAAGTTTTCCCAATCTGCGGTAGATAAAATCCAGGCTGCCGGCGGTCAATCCGAGGTGATTTAATGTTCCGGACCCTGTCCAACATCTTTAAAGTAGAGGATTTGCGTAAGAGAATCATTTTCACGCTTCTCGTGTTAATCATCTACAGAATCGGTGCCTTCATTCCGGTACCCAATATCAATGCAGAGCTTTTGAAGCTGCAGGATCAGGCCAACCAGAATAGCGTGTTCGGATTGCTGAATACTTTCTCCGGCGGAGCGCTTTTCCAGTTCTCCATCTTCTCGATGTCGATCTTTCCGTACATTACGGCTTCGATTATCGTTCAACTACTGTCCATGGACGTTGTTCCAAGGCTTACACAGTGGGCGAAAGAGGGAGAAGTGGGGAGAAAGAAATCGGCCCAGCTTACTCGCTATTTAACGGTTGTGCTTGGCGTGATTCAAGCTTATGGATATGCGATCATGTTTAACAACTCCTTCCAGGGGCTTGTGATCAATCCAAGCTTTGCTACCTACTCTCTGATAGCGATTGTCTTGACGGCAGGAACGATGTTCCTGATGTGGTTAGGTGAGCAGATCACTGAAAAAGGGATCGGAAACGGGATTTCGATTATTATCTTCGCGGGAATCGTAGCTGCTATTCCGACAGGAATCAGTCAGATTTACCAGACGCAGTTTGCGAATGCAGGAGATGCCCTGTTCCTGAACATCTTGAAAGTCGTCCTCATTCTGATCGTAGTAGTAGCCATTATCGTTGGCGTTATCTACGTTCAGCAGGGAGTTCGGAAGATACCCGTACAATACGCTAAGCGTGTTGTAGGGAGGAAAATGTACGGCGGACAGAGCACGCACATTCCCATGAAAGTGAATGCTGCAGGAGTAATTCCGGTCATCTTTGCCGTATCACTGCTTCAATTCCCGACGATTATTGCAGGTTTCTGGGCGGGGAATCCATTTGCGGATTGGATTATCCGCAATCTAAGCATTAACAATTCGGCGCCGATTGCGCTTGCTCTATATGTGCTACTGATTGTCGGTTTCACCTATTTCTACACGTTTGTACAGATTAATCCGGTGCAAATGGCTGATCAAATGAAGAAGAATGGCGGTTATATTCCAGGCGTTCGTCCCGGAAAACCAACTTCCAGCTATCTGACAAGAGTAATGTCGAGAATTACTTTGTCCGGCGCTTTCTTCCTGGCTTTCATCTCGATTCTCCCAATGATCTTCGGGGCTCTGGCAGGCTTGCCAACTTCGGTTCGGATCGGCGGAACTTCACTTCTCATCCTCGTGGGTGTGGCATTGGAGACGTTGAAAACAGTAGAAAGCCAACTGATCAAACGTCATTACAAAGGATTTATCAACAAATAGCAATAGGTTCTGATGTAGGCACTTTGTTGCGGCATCGGCACCTATTGTGCTGTTCGTACTACTAAGTGCCGAAGGAGGGGAAAACGTGAACGTTTTATTTATGGGTCCTCCGGGTGCGGGTAAAGGTACTCAGGCGGAGAAAATTGTCAGTGAATTTCAGATTCCTCACATTTCAACCGGCGATGCCTTTAGATTGGCAATGAGTCAAGGGACGCCGCTCGGCATAGAAGCTAAATCCTATGTCGATCAAGGCAAACTTGTTCCAGACGAAATCACTAACGGTATTGTTCGTGAACGACTGCAGCAGCCGGATTGCGATAAAGGATTTCTTCTCGATGGTTTTCCGCGTACGATTGCTCAAGCGGAAGCTTTAGATGAGATCCTGCAATCTCTTGGTAAGCGAATCGATCACGTCATTAACTTGAAAGTGGATCGCAGCTTCCTGCTGGCCAGACTGACCGGTCGCCGTATCTGCAAATCCTGCGGCGCCACGTATCACGTGATTTTCAATCCTCCGAAGCAGGAAGGCGTATGCGACAAATGCTCCGGCGAATTGTATCAGAGATCCGATGATACGGAAGAGAAAGTCGGTACCCGCTTGGACGAATACACGTCGAAGACAGCACCGCTTCTTGAGTACTACCAGAAACGTAACGTATTGCGCGAGGTTGATGGGGAGCAGGATATCGAAGATGTAACTTCCCAAATCAGTTCATTGCTGCGAGGTCATTCTGAATGATCATTTGTAAGTCCGAAGTAGAGTTGGAATTTATGCGTGAGGCAGGTCGGATCGTAGCCGAAACCCACAAGTTGATGGCTGAATCGGTTCGCCCGGGCGTTACGACTAAGGACCTGGATAAAATCGCTGAGGAATACATTCGCAGTCAAGGTGCCGTACCCTCTTTCAAAGGCTACAACGGTTTCTCTGGCAGCATCTGCACTTCAGTTAATGAAGAATTGGTGCACGGCATTCCCGGCAGCCGCAAATTAGTCGAAGGCGACGTTATCAGCATTGATATCGGGGCACAATACAAAGGATATCATGGTGATTCGGCCTGGACTTATGGCGTCGGTGAAATTTCTGAAACCGCAAAGAAACTTCTGGAAGTAACTGAACGTTCGCTGTTAGCCGGATTGGCGGAAGCCAAACCGGACGCCCGGCTGTATACGATCTCACACGCCATACAGCAAGTGATCGAAGACGCGGGTTTCTCGGTTGTTCGTGAATATGTCGGTCACGGGATCGGCACGGAGCTTCACGAAGATCCGCAGATTCCCAACTATGGGATTCGGGACAAAGGCCCCCGGCTTAAACCCGGTATGGTACTTGCGATCGAGCCTATGGTGAACGTCGGACAGCGATTCGTAAAGACACTCGAGGATGATTGGACCGTAGTTACCGTAGATAATTCCTTATGTGCACATTTCGAACATACCATTGCCATTACGGCAGACGGTTATGAAATATTAACCCAGCTGAAGGCTTAGGTGAGCGAATTGGTAGGTCAGGAACAGCTGCCGCAGCCCGGTCAAATCGTAAAAATTCTCCGAGGCAAAGATCAAGGTCAATATGCGGTTATCATCCGAGCGGAGGATTCCAGATTCGTTTGGATTGCCGATGGCGATAAACGCAGATTCGACCAGCCGAAGAAGAAGAATGTTCAGCATCTTCAGCTTCAGCCTGTGATCAGCGGAGAAGTTTCCAGAAGTTTAACGGAAAGCAGCCGTGTTACGAATGCCAAGTTAAGACATGCGGTGAAGAAGTTTATCGACAGTCTACAATCTGAGGCAGATGAGAAAGGAGAATAATCGGTGGCTAAAGAAGATGTAATTGAAGTGGAAGGTACAGTAATCGAACCTCTTCCGAACGCAATGTTTAAGGTAGAGCTTGAGAACGGACATAAAATTTTGGCCCATGTTTCCGGAAAGATCAGAATGCACTTCATTCGGATTTTACCTGGCGACAAGGTTACTGTAGAATTATCCCCATATGACTTGACGAGAGGTCGTATAACCTATCGGTTCAAATAAATAGCTGCAACGCCGCAGTCTTAGCCGACATAGCGGCCAACCCTTACGAAGCAAGTTTGCGGTGGCAAACTCTCAGGAGGTAATAAACATGAAGGTAAGACCGTCGGTCAAGCCGATCTGCGAGAAATGCAAAGTCATTCGTCGCAAAGGCAACGTCATGGTAATTTGTGAAAACCCGAAACATAAACAAAAACAAGGCTAAAAGGAGGTGCACGTTCAACAATGGCACGTATTGCTGGTGTAGACTTACCGCGTGACAAGCGCGTTGAAATCGCATTGACGTACATTTTTGGTATCGGTAAAACGACTTCTCAGAAAGTTCTGAGCCAAACTGGCGTTGACGCATCCACTCGTGTTCGCGATCTTACGGAAGAAGAAGTAAGCAAAATTCGTGAAGTTATCGACAAAACGATCAAAGTGGAAGGCGACCTTCGTCGCGAAATCGCTCTGAACATCAAACGTCTGGTTGAAATCGGATGCTACCGTGGTATCCGTCATCGTCGTGGCCTGCCTGTTCGTGGTCAACGCACGAAAACCAATGCTCGTACACGTAAAGGTCCTCGTCGGACTGTAGCTAACAAGAAGAAATAATAAAGGGGGTTAGAGTGAACAATGGCTAAACCTAAAAAAGTCGTCCGTACGAAACGTCGTGACCGTAAAAATATTGAATCCGGTGTGGCACACATCCGTTCCACATTCAACAATACAATCGTAACGATCACGGATCCTCATGGAAACGCGCTTTCCTGGGCAAGTGCCGGTAACCTGGGCTTCAAAGGATCCCGTAAAAGCACTCCGTTTGCTGCGCAAATGGCTGCTGAATCTGCAGCTAGAGCCGCTATGGAACATGGTCTGAAAGTTGTTGAAGTCATGGTTAAAGGCCCTGGCGCCGGCCGTGAAGCAGCAATTCGTTCTTTGCAGGCTGCTGGTCTCGAAGTCAACCTGATTAAGGACGTAACACCAATTCCGCATAACGGTTGCCGTCCTCCAAAACGTCGTCGCGTGTAATTTCAAGTCGGCATGTGGTATAAATATTCTAAACATGTGAATAATGATGTTGAAGGATAGGCATACTACATCGTTTATGGAAATGTTCCAGGGTAACGACGTTTTGAAGGAGGGTTAATTTCATGATCGAAATCGAAAAGCCAAAAATAGAGACCGTATCTTTAAGCGAAGACGGAGCTTACGGCAAATTCGTCGTAGAACCGCTGGAACGCGGATACGGGACCACATTAGGTAACTCACTACGTCGTATCTTACTGTCTTCACTACCGGGTGCTGCGGTTAGCTCTGTACAAATCGACGGAGTTCTCCATGAATTCTCGACTATTCCGGGAGTTATGGAGGACGTAACGGAGATTATTCTGAATCTGAAAGGTCTTTCTTTGAAAATCCATTCAGACGAAGAAAAAGTACTGGAGATCGACGCCGAAGGAGAAGGTAGAATCACAGCTGCTGATATTCGCGGAGATAGTGATGTGGAGATCTTGAACCCGGATCTTCATATCGCGACTCTATCGTCTGACTCTCGTCTTCATATGAGAATTCATGCGAACAGAGGCCGCGGTTATGTGCCGGCTGATAAGAACAAACGGGATGAGCAACTTATTGGCGTCATTCCGGTTGACTCGATCTACACTCCGATCACGCGTGTGAACTACACGGTAGAGAACACTCGTGTCGGCCAGGTGACGAACTACGACAAACTAACCCTCGAAGTGTGGTCGGACGGAAGTATTCGCCCTGAGGAAGCAGTAAGTCTGGGTGCGAAGATTCTGACGGAACACCTAATGCTCTTTGTTGGATTAACCGATGAAGCCAAAGATGCGGAGATCATGGTAGAGAAAGAAGAAGATAAGAAAGAGAAAGTTCTCGAGATGACGATCGAGGAACTGGATCTTTCCGTTCGTTCTTACAACTGCCTGAAGCGTGCCGGTATCAATACCGTGCAAGAGCTGATCACCAAAACCGAAGAAGATATGATGAAAGTGCGTAACCTTGGCCGTAAATCTCTTGAGGAAGTTCAAGAGAAGCTCGAAGAGCTGGGTCTTGGCCTGCGTACGGAAGAATAATCACCTCAGAAGGAGGGTTAAGACATGGCATATCAAAAGTTAGGCCGTGACTCCAGTGCGCGGAAAGCATTGTTCCGCGACCTCGTAACGGACCTTTTCATTAACGAGCGCATTCAAACAACTGAAGCGAAAGCGAAAGAAGTTCGCTCTATCGCCGAGAAGCTCATCACATTAGCGAAACGCGGAGATCTGCATGCTCGTCGTCAAGTAGCTGCATTTGTTCGTCGTGAAACCGCAGGAGACCAGGATGCAATCCAGAAGTTGTTCTCCGAGCTGGCAACTCGCTATGCTGAGCGTCCAGGTGGATACACACGTATCCTGAAACTGGGACCTCGTCGTGGAGATGCTGCTCCTATGGTATATCTGGAACTGGTAGACCGGGCGTAACGAAGGGTGGGAAAGGGTGGACAGAATCTTTGGATTCTGCTGAAGCCCTTTTTTTGCAATCTGACCGGATTGTACTCACCTCCCGATCAACCTGTCCGTTCGGTATACGGAGGGTATGGTTTCGTGAGAAATATAAGAATAACGGTAAGTTATGACGGCACCTCGTACTCGGGTTTTCAGACGCAGCCTCATGGCAATACGGTCCAGGATTATCTGGAACGGGCCATTCGGATGCTGTCCGGGGAGACGGTGAAGATCACCTCATCAGGGCGGACGGACGCTGGCGTTCACGCCCGCGCTCAGGTGATCAACTTCACTACAGCCTCCCAGATCCCCGCAGAACGCTGGTGCCTTGCTCTTAATTCCAGGCTTCCGAAAGATATCGTTGCGCTTCGTGCGGATGAAGTGCCCCTATCTTTTCATGCCCGCAAGTCGGCAAAAAGAAAAACCTATTCCTATACGATCCGTACTGCGCGGATACCGGATACTTTTCAACGCCGATACCAATTCCACCATCCCAACCCTTTGGATGTGGATGCCATGAGAGACGCTCTAGCGGCGATCCTAGGCACGCACGACTTCTCCTCGTTCTGTTCGGTCAAAACCGTAGCCGAATCGCGTATTCGTACGATTTATGACGCTTGGATCGTTGAAGAAACGGATCAAATGTCTGTCGAGCCCAACCAGCCGGGTCAGCTTCGCTTTTATTTCACCGGCAGCGGTTTTCTCTACAACATGGTCCGGATTCTCGTGGGAACATTGATACAAATCGGGGAAGGCAAACGCCCAGCCGAAGAAATGGCTGCGATTTTGAGGGGACGTAACCGGGCGCTTGCGGGCCCGACGGCCGAAGCCCACGGGCTGATGCTGTGGAATGTAGAATACGCGGAATAATGTAATTTAATTCTTGCTATTCCCTGGACTATGCTGTAAAATATGTGATGGTGTTTCTTGAAGGGCTACCCCACGGCCCCGACTTCAAAAACACTCAAAGATTCAAGACGTATTTTAACCTATGACTATGTTTGTTAATAAAGTTCGGAGATATATTTTTAGGAGGATCAGAGCATGCGTACCACATATATGGCTAAGCCGAATGAAGTTGAACGCAAATGGTACATCATTGATGCTACCGGCAAGACGCTCGGACGTCTGGCTAGTGAAGCTGCAAGCATTATCCGCGGCAAACACAAACCGCAATTCACCCCGCACGTGGATTCCGGAGATTTCGTAATCATCATCAACGCTGAGAAGATTCATCTGACCGGCAACAAACTGCAAGACAAGAAATACTACCGTCACTCGATGCACCCAGGTGGTCTGAAAGTTACGACAGCTCAAGATATGCTGAACAAAAAGCCTGAGCGTGTACTGGAACTTGCTATTCACGGCATGCTGCCTAAGACACGTCTTGGCAACAGCATGAAGCTGAAGCTGAAAGTATATGCAGGCGCGGAACATCCACACCAAGCACAACAACCAGAAGTTTGGGAACTTCGGGGTTAATTGAAAGGGAGGACTGACTTGTGGCACAAGTTCAATACTACGGAACCGGTCGTCGTAAGCATTCGGTAGCACGTGTGCGTCTAGTACCGGGCGAAGGACGCATCATCATCAACAAACGTGACCTTAACGAATACTTCGGCCTGGAAACGCTGAAACTAATCGTGAAACAACCTCTGACGCTGACCGAAACAATTGGCAAGTACGATGTACTCGTACTGGCTAACGGCGGCGGAATGAGCGGACAAGCCGGCGCAATTCGCCATGGCATCTCCCGCGCACTGCTTAAAGCAGATCCTGAATTCCGCGGTTCTCTGAAACGCGCTGGATTCTTGACTCGTGATCCTCGTATGAAAGAACGTAAGAAGTACGGCTTGAAAGCAGCTCGTCGTGCTCCTCAGTTCTCGAAACGTTAAGATCGGTTATACAAAGCAAACCCTTCTGTGTACAGAAATGTACCGGAAGGGTTTTTTTGTGTCCTTTTAGCAGTCTTTTGACCGTTACGGATTAATGGCCCCTTAAAATGTTCGTTATAATACTCTATAATTCCGACATAACATCCGAATTTATCGACCTTTTGTTCAATATGATAAAAAGGTTGCCTTTAGACTATTGACAACACTAAGTTGTGATTTATAATGAAGTAAAATAACAAAACAGATTAGGATACTCGGAATTAAAATGGGAGGGTACAAATATGAATTTGTTCGAAAAGGAAGCGTTAGTGAACAAAGCCGCCGAAGAATTTGAGAACCAGTCACCCGAAGAGCTTATTCGATGGGCGGTTCATACATTCCCAAGCATTACGCTCGCATGTAGCTTCGGTGCGGAAGACGTAGTGCTGGTGGATATGCTGCAAAAGGTGAGTCCGGAAACAGACATTTTCTATCTGGACACTAATGTGCATTTCCAGGAGACGTATGACACAAGAGATCGTTTACAAGACCACTATCAAAAATCTTTTATTCAAGTTCTCCCTAAGCTCACACTGGAAGAGCAAGCGGCTCAGTATGGCGCCGAGCTGTGGCTATCCGCTCCGAACGAATGCTGCAACATCCGTAAGGTGGATCCCTTGACGGATATTTTGAAAAATTATGACGCATGGATTACGGGAATTCGCAGAGATCAAGCTCCGACCCGGGCAAATGCCAAGAAGGTTGAATACGATGTGAAATTCGGTCTGGTTAAGTTTAATCCGCTTGCTAGCTGGACTTCGGACGATGTATGGGAGTATATTCGTTCCAATGGTATTATTTATAATGCGCTTCACGATCAGAACTACCCTAGTATCGGCTGCAGCCACTGCACTAAGGCGGTCGCTCCGGGTGAAGATCCGCGTGCGGGCCGCTGGGCAGGCAATGACAAAACGGAATGCGGGCTCCATAAGTAAGCGAGAAACCGAAATTATTAGAAGACTAAAGGAGAGACATCCATGCCATCTTCAATAGCGCCTCACGGCGGCACTTTGATTAATCGCCTGGTTACGGGAAGCGAACGCGAACAACTTCTTGCAGCGGCGGGCGAACTGCCTCAAATCCGTATAA
Organism: Paenibacillus sp. GbtcB18; assembly: GCF_019091125.1. Taxonomy (NCBI): domain Bacteria; kingdom Bacillati; phylum Bacillota; class Bacilli; order Caryophanales; family Paenibacillaceae; genus Paenibacillus; species Paenibacillus sp. GbtcB18. The sequence continues at coordinate 6,286 of NZ_JAGXJX010000015.1, read as the reverse complement.
ACAACTGGGCCATTTCGGACCTTGATCTTATTGGTGTAGGAGCATTTTCCCCGTTAACCGGTTTTCTGAATGAAGAAGATTACGTTTCGGTTGTCGAACGCATGCGATTGGCGGATGGCACCGTATGGAGCATACCTGTGACCCTGGCGGTTGAAGAAGCCGTTGCGAAGGAACTCGCTGTTGGTAAGCAAGCGGCTTTGGTGGGAGAAGAGGATGGCGTCGTATACGGTCTTATAAACGTGGCCAGCATCTACAAGGCCGCTCAGCAGCTCGAAGCCCGTAAAGTCTTTAAAACGGACGATAAGGAGCACCCTGGCGTCCAAAAGCTGCTGACGAAACCATCCACCTATGTCGGAGGGCCCGTCCAAGTGTTGAACAGGCCGAAACCGGCCAAATTCGAAGATTTTTACTATGATCCGGCCGAGACTCGCCGAATTTTTGACGAGAAGAACTGGCGGACTATCGTAGGGTTCCAAACCCGCAATCCGGTCCACCGGGCCCATGAATATATTCAAAAATCGGCCATGGAAATCGTCGATGCCCTTTTTCTGAATCCGTTGGTTGGCGAGACCAAGTCCGATGATATTTCCGCAGATGTCCGGATGAAAAGCTACCTCGTTCTCCTTGAAAATTATTATCCTTCGGATCGTGCTTTTCTCGGTGTTTTTCCGGCTGCCATGCGCTATGCGGGTCCGCGGGAAGCGATCTTCCATGCTCTGGTCCGCAAAAACTACGGCTGTACCCATTTTATCGTAGGCCGCGACCATGCGGGCGTAGGCGACTACTACGGTACTTATGAAGCCCAGGAAATCTTCAGTAACTTTACACCGGAGGAAATCGGCATTACGCCTCTTTTCTTCGAGCATAGCTTTTACTGCACGAAATGTGGGAATATGGCATCGAGCAAAACTTGCCCGCACGACAAAGCTGACCATCTGCACCTGTCGGGTACGAAAGTACGCGCCTTGCTGCGTGACGGCCAATGTCCGCCGCAGGAGTTTACACGCCCGGAAGTGGCGAAAGTGCTCATAGAGGGCATGTCAGAGCCTGTAGGCACGTCCGCGCAGTAGGTATAATTGTCCACCCTGTCCCATATAGATGAATGGAGTCTATTGGGGAACAGAGGTGGATTTTTTCATGCGGAGACCAAGAAAAAGGTTTGTCGTATGGCTGACCTGGGACAGCGGCATTAAGATCATCATGGCGGGCCTGCTGGTTATGCTGATGGCCTTTATGTACACCTACGAGCTGCCCTCGACACGAACATGGAGCGAATGGTCCATGCCTCTTTCAGGGAAGACGATTGCTTTGGATGCCGGGCACGGAGGCCCTGACGGAGGGGCGGTCAGCCAATCCGGCGTAATAGAGAAGGATATCAACCTCGCGATCACTTTGTATTTGCGTGATTATTTGCAGCAGGCCGGTGCTATGGTGGTGATGACAAGAGAAACGGATACGGATTTGGCCTTGGAGGGAACGAAGGGACTCAGCCGCCGAAAAACAGAAGATTTGTTAAGCCGAGCCGAATTCATAAACAGCAAGAAAGCCGACTTGTTTCTCAGCATTCATTTGAACAGCATTCCGTCCGATAAGTGGAGGGGCGCACAAACGTTCTACTACCCGAATCACCCGGACAACGCAACTTTGTCCACACTCATCCAGAACGAACTCAAAAAAAATCTGGAAAATACGGAGCGTGTCGCCAAGAAGGCCGATACCGGCGTTTATTTGCTGAAAACCTTGAAAATGCCGAGTGCGCTCGTCGAAGTCGGGTTTTTATCCAATCCGGAGGAATCGAGGCTCTTGGCCGACGATAAGTATCAAAAGAAAGTTGCCGCGTCCGTTTATCAAGCGATTCTGCGTTATTTCTCCGGGGAGAAAGTGCGTTCGTCCTAATCGGTATGTTATAATGATCTGAACAGAAATAAGCCTACCGAGGTGGAACAGATGGTGACCAAAGAGCTTATCCGGCAATCGCTTGAGCCTATAACAGATCCGACTTACGGAGCTTCTATCGTAGAACTGAACTTCGTTAAAGACGTGGTCATTAAAGAGAACCGCGTTTCTCTTACGTGTGTTTTGTCCGTTACGGATGAAAGCTACAAAGCAAGTCTAAAGGAACGCATTGAATCCGCTTTGTCCCAAACCGGAGCCGAAGGGGTTCATATTCGTTTTCGTGAAATAACGGATTATGAGAAAAACCAGCTTTCCGCTTATGCGAATGTATCTGAGGCGGGAAGCGCGGAGACTGCCGGCACCATTGCCGGAACGGGACAAGAAACGGCTCCATTGCTGAATCCGGAGTCCCCCGTTAATTTTATTGCCGTCGCAAGCGGTAAGGGCGGTGTAGGGAAGTCCACCGTAACGGCGAACCTTGCTGTTGCATTGGCGCGTCTCGGTAAGAGAGTGGGGATTATGGATGCGGACATCTACGGCTTCAGTATTCCGGATATGATGGGAATAGAGGAGCAGCCTCAGCTTGTTGATAACCGGATTATCCCCGTAGAAAAGTTCGGCGTTAAAGTTATCTCCATGGGTTTCTTTGTGGAGGATAACTCGCCGGTGATTTGGCGTGGACCTATGCTGGGGAAGATGCTCCATAACTTCTTCCACGAAGTGGATTGGGGAGAACTGGACTACCTGCTGCTCGATCTGCCTCCCGGTACGGGCGACATCGCGCTGGATATTCATCAGCTTCTTCCGCAAAGCAAAGAGATCCTGGTTACGACCCCTCACGCTACTGCCGCTTTTGTAGCAGCCAGAGCGGGCGCCATGGCCGTGCATACCAAACATGAGATTATCGGTGTGGTGGAGAACATGGCTTACTACGAGTGCTCCAAATGCGGGGAGAAAGACTACGTCTTCGGCCGCGGCGGAGGAGGCATGCTGGCGGAACAGCTGCATACTCAATTGCTTGCCCAAATTCCATTGGGCGCACCGGACAATCATATTTCCGAACCGGATTATTCCCCGTCGGTGTACAAAGAAGATTCCAACACAGGCCAACTGTATCTGGAGCTGGCACGGAGTGTCGTTCAACACACTCAAAAGGACTGATGCACAAGCATCAGTCCTTTTTTTAATATTCGGAGTCCTGATCCTTCTTTCCCTTTTTGTTCGGGGATTCCTTCTCATCCTGGCCTTGATCTCCTTGATCGCTTTCCTGGCCTTGATCTTGTTTGTTTTTTTGGTCCCCCTGGCCTTGCTGACCGCCTTCGCCACCTTGGCCACCACCTTGGCCGCCGCCTTTACCGCCTTTACCGCCTTGGCCACCCTGTCCGCCGCCTTGGCCCCCGGCCCCTTTAGGTATGATACCCTCTTCCATTACTTTTCTCATAATCGTGAGCATTTGAGCTTGAAACAAGGGGCTCTGGAAAGATTCCTGAATGACATTCATCATCTGTTGACGGTACTGGGTCGTCCGAGTCAGTTCCATCATGAGCTGCTGGTATTCGGGATTTTTCATAATTTGCAGGAGTTGTTTCTGATACTCCGGATCTTTCATGAGATCCTTGTGGAGCTGTTTATTCTGCGTACTCACCACTTTGGCGAAATCACCGGCAAAACGGGGGTCTTTCATCATATCCCTTACGAATTTACTGCTTTCCGTACTGGTCAGAACATCCTTGACCGCCGTTTGCATCTGCAATTTTTGACCGTCGGTCAACATGCTGACCGAAGAACTGCCCGAACCTGCCGAAGATAAGCTGGAGCGGGAGGCTTTATCGATTGCCGCACGGCCCTCGTCCGACTTTAGAATGTCAAGCACCATGGATTTGGTTTCTTTATAATTGCCCTGGGACGATGAAGACCCCTGTGAAGAATTGTTGGAACTGCAGGAAGCCAAGAGAATAACTGCAACTAAGGCAGGAACATAACGCACTGTTTTCCGATTCATTGTGCACACAAGCTCCTTTCCCCTAAATTAGTACCGTTAGTATGTGTGGGGGGGAGCCTTTTCATAAAGGGGTGACATGGTTGATTACTGAGAAAGTTGGTTAGATTTGGCCGTTTCAAAAAAAATGTATGTACCGGAGGAGTTTAGTAAACCTGTTTAAACGACTGTTCTTCTACGGCTTTATTTTCAGTCTGCGCCTGTTTCATCAGCTCCGTTACCGTCACGAATTCATACCCCTTGTTCTTAAGCTGGTCGATAATGGCGGGAAGGGCTTCATGGGTCTGTTTGCAGGAATCGCTGGCATGGAGCAGGACGATATCGCCAGGATGCGCTTTACTTACAACGCGATTGATAATGGTATCCACTCCGGGATTTTTCCAATCCAGTGAATCCGTATCCCATTGAATAACCTTATATCCCAGCTGGTCTGCAATACCGAGAACGCGCTTGTCGAAATCGCCGTTAGGCATACGGATCAGATTCGGACTTTTGCCGGTAAACTCCTTTAGGACTCCGTCTGCGGTCTGAATTTGCTTGCGGATCTCTTCGTCTCCCAGACTGCTGTAGTTCACATGCTTATGGCCGTGACTTCCGATTTCATAACCGCTCTTGATAATTCGGTTTACAATATCGGGGTGGCTTTTGCTCCAGGGCGAGGAAAGAAAGAACGTCGCGTTTTTGATACCTTTCTGCTCCAGCACATCCAGGATCGGAGCCGTACGCGTTTCCCCCCATGAGATGTCGAACGTCAACGCGATCTGTTTCTTCTCCGTTTTGACATTGTAAATTGCCGCGGGACCCCCGCTTGAAAAAACCGCCATATTCCCCCGTTCGGAATAAACGATACCTGCGGCGAAAACTACGGCGACGCCGATAAAGACGGCTTGTTTTATTTTCTTGCCGTTAAAGACGTAAAAATGGCTCACGCTTGCTCCTGCCTCCTTCTCCTTGGACTTGTATTCCGGCTTAGTAAAATGTATGCTCGTACCATCGAGTTATGCGTTAAAGAGAAAGGAGAACAGGAAATTGAAGTGGAGAGAGCTGTTTAAGCATTTCGGAGAAATGAAGCATTACCTGATTGCTTCCGTTTTGGTTTTCGCAGCTGGTTTAGTACTGGGGACAATGTATCCGGACCGCTTTCAGGCTTTTCTGGACCAGCAGATGAAGGGCCTTGAGCAAATTTCAGGACTGGTTAAAGGCAAAGAAAATCTTAACCTCTGGCTGTTTATCGTTATTTTCCTGAACAACGCGATCAAGTCATTGATGTTTGTATACCTAGGATTGTTTTTCGGTATTCTTCCCTTAATGGTGCTCCTGGTAAACGGGATGCTGTTGGGGTATGTCATCCAATATCAGATGGAAGCGCAAAGCCTTGCTTATGTTCTGAAAGGAATCCTGCCGCATGGAATACTGGAGATTCCGGCTATTATCGTAGCTTGCGCCTATGGTCTTCGACTCGGAATTCTTGTTATCAAAATGATCGGGGGACTCTTCTCTCCCAAAAGAAGCGGGAACGCCGCGGCAGAATTTAAGCGTGTTATGAGGCTGACCCGACCGTTAATTTTGCTTGTCGTAGGAACGTTGCTCCTTGCAGCTGTCGTTGAAAGCACAGTGACTCTCTGGCTTTTAAAAGGATAACAATTGTAAAAATTTTCTTGAACCCCGTCATAAAAATGACAAAACATGAGCATAACAGTAAAGCGGAACGGTATCCTGCGTCCGAATGGATGCAGGAGCCTTCTCGCTGTTGTGGATGCAGAGTCGATTTTGAGGGGAGCTAGAATAAGTTGATGCTTGGATTTCTTTTTAATGACAGGGAATGCAGAGAACTGGACTATGTGCTAAGAAAAGAATTAGACGAAATGCTCTTCGATCTGAACGATAAGAGAATGGACGAGGAGATTAAGAAAGCTATAGAATCCCGCTATAAGGTTATCTTCCGTATGTATGCCAGGCTTGCTTCGCCGAGGGAAATTTCTAAATACGCGAGGAATCGTGTCCAGCATCAAAAAAAGTCTTGACTTAAGACGGACCTTCATGGTAAATTAAATTTCGCTGATTCGACAAAGTTTTCATTTAACAAGCCAAGCAAAAAAGAAATTTAAAAAAAGCTTGCAATGAATAGTCAATCTGTGATATATTAATCAAGTCGCCGCTGAAACTTAGCGAACGACGACGAGGCCATTAAAGCCGAGATTGTCCTTTGAAAACTGAACAACGAGTGATTGAAGCGTCTCGAGAAATCGAGACATTAATGAGAAGAAATTCTCGTCAGCAACGAATGATTGAGCTTAATCAGCTTGAGATAAATCGCTGGCCGTAAGGCCGGCACAACTTTATCGGAGAGTTTGATCCTGGCTCAGGACGAACGCTGGCGGCGTGCCTAAT
>NZ_JAGXJX010000149.1:0-402 GCF_019091125.1 Paenibacillus sp. GbtcB18 | reverse complement strand
CTGAAGAAAAGAAACAATTAGCAGCTAAAAAAGAAGAGAAACAGAAAGCTGAAAAAGCAAAAGTAGAAGAAGAAAAAAATGCTGAAGAGGCAAAGAAAGAAAAAGAGAAGCAATTAGCAGCTGAAGAAAAGAAAAAAGAAGCAGCTGAAAAAGCAGAAGAAGAAAAGAAAATGAAACAAAAAGAAGAAGCAGATAGGTTGAAAGCAGAAGAGGAGCAACGTAAGAAGGAAGAGTCAGAAAAGAAAAAAGCAGAAGAAGAGCAACGTAAAAAAGAAGAGGAAGAAAAGAAGAAAATAGAAGAAGAGCAACGCAAGAAAGAAGAGGACGAGAAAAAGAAAGCAGAAGCAGAGGCGCGTAAGGCAGAAACACAACAAAAGGTGTTGGAATCAAATTATAGATCTG
>NZ_JAGXJX010000148.1:0-406 GCF_019091125.1 Paenibacillus sp. GbtcB18 | reverse complement strand
AAAAAGAAAAACCATGGCATTATGCCAACAATGTCACATAGATTTTCATTTAGGTAAATTAGATTGATAAATGGAGAGCCGTATACTTGAAGACAAGTACGTACGGTTCGGGGGGGAGTATTTGGAAACCTATCATAGAAATATGACAACGCGCTGGGTGCTTACCCTACCATGTAAATAAAGATCATGATAGTCATGAATATAGCTAATATTTCTAGCAAATGTTTTAGGAATCTGAAGTTCAGTCACAATTCCCCAATCAGTTTTTCTTCTTTCCCAGTACACCCTTTCTATATCAAATTTTTCCATCACTCTTTTTTTAAGTAATTCATCTTTCATTTTGACCGTGCGAGCTACTTCTACTATTCCGTCACCTTTATCCACAGTTAATAAAAAATCCGTTGTC
>NZ_JAGXJX010000147.1:0-407 GCF_019091125.1 Paenibacillus sp. GbtcB18 | reverse complement strand
GCAGGGGCGCCCTTTTTAATTATGTGTTGCTCCTTTTTCTATACTCTAAATTCGGTACATGAAATTATCAAAGCGCTTATTTATATACTGAGGCAACATGTATTACTTTTGATTTAAATTATAATCACATTCTTCAGCAATTGGATCCTAACTTCGTTTGCCATTTCCATAATAATGTACGGTTTTCCCTTTTCCCATCTATATACTTTGGAAATGAGATTATATTTTTCTCCATGAAAATATCCCCTTCAAGTATAGTGTAACATTCCACATTGAAAATGTAGTTTTTCACACTATCTCCTTTAAGGGGATAATCAACCTTTATTATTTATTAACTCGTGCTGCTTTTTCTCGGTTTAAAACAAAACCATTTCGATTTTTAAGATGCAACTTCAAACTGACTATTG
>NZ_JAGXJX010000146.1:0-421 GCF_019091125.1 Paenibacillus sp. GbtcB18 | reverse complement strand
CATGCGCCATCCTCTTGGGATTTCTCTCCAGCTTCTTCTAATTTCTGCTTGAACATCACCCCCGCGTTGCTGCCGTTCACGCTGCTTATTTCTCATTGCAGTTTGTTTTGGATCCATAACAACCTCCTACGCCAAAAATTTAAGTAGATTTGCTTGTACATAGGCTTTTGCTTTCACAAGATCCGCCGATTCTTTTGCTGTCCCCCAAGCATCTCTTTTTTGGAAAATTTTAATATCAATCGATGCTAATTCCTGCTCTACTGCCATAAGTTGCTGACGTTCTACCTTACTGTAATGTTGTCGATACGCATCACGTAATGTGTCATTTGTAAGTGCTACCTTTTGACCATTTACATAAGCGAATTGATTGCGTCCCTCACCTTGAATTTGCATAAACGCTTCCGCTTCTTTTAGCTCTACA
>NZ_JAGXJX010000145.1:0-424 GCF_019091125.1 Paenibacillus sp. GbtcB18 | reverse complement strand
ACTATCGACTTTTGATAGTACTCTTTTTACCTTATCTTGCAGTACAGTAAAGCATTCACTTTTAAATTTCCATTTTATACAAACATAATAACATGTCTATTTCTCTCGAATAAATAAAATATTTATTCGAGAGAAATAAAAAAACCTTAAGATCATTACCTTAAGGCTCATAAATTAAGAAAATATTTTCTCTATTTTTTTGTCATTAATCCTCATAAGTAACGTAGCCTCATCAGTTGCAGGTTCGTAACCACGGATTCCATCGAGATTTCATGTGCTTTTTTCTAATATAATTTCAATAATATAATACTAAAAATTTGTATTAACCTTCATTCATAAAGAATACTTTTTACAAATTTATAGCATGTCGATTTATTAAAAGATACTTGTTGCCTAAAGTAGACAATCAAGTATTTTAATTTTC
>NZ_JAGXJX010000144.1:0-425 GCF_019091125.1 Paenibacillus sp. GbtcB18 | reverse complement strand
GTGGTTCGGTCATCATGACTTACGTCCACTCATGATTCCTCCTCTGTCGAGGCCACTGACATTCAGTAACGGTCTTTCTTCAATAGGTGAAGACTAACTATCCTCTTACAACTCTTTCTCCTTTTCATGGGTTCAAGAGACAACCCTTACAAGCCTCACACCTCTTCTCTAATGATTATAAAGCTGAAGAAAGAGAAGAAGGACCCTTTAGCACTTTTATAACACTTTTACACCTCAACACTTCAAGATTTTTTCACACTTTTCTTCTCTTTTTGTTACCCTTTAATGCAGAAAGGAGTGGGGTATTTATAGGCCCTAATAACTTTAAAATAGAGCCAAAAAGTGTCTAATCCCGGATTTCTCGGGTACTAGCGGTACCACTACTTGAAATTCTGACATCAAACGGTACCATCGCTCAGTCTAGC
>NZ_JAGXJX010000143.1:0-425 GCF_019091125.1 Paenibacillus sp. GbtcB18 | reverse complement strand
ACTTCTAAGTGTGCAAGTGGGAATTCCCACGAAGTTACGGCTCTACTTCCAGTTGAGTCAAGGCGTATACAGCTAGTAGCTAGCTTCGGACGCTTCCCTTCTTTATTTACTGTGTAATATATATCATTCACTGTACCATATTTCATATTTTGTGTAGATGTCACAGCAATACCGTCAGCTGAGAAAGTAACAACACTAAATCCATCTTCTTCCTGTAACGGCTCCGCACCAGGTACGTTATATAGTACAATTAAATCCCCTTCGTATTCTTCAGGAATTACGTAAATTGTATCTGTCGTTTCTTTACTAAAACTGATACATCCACTTAAAAATAACGTTAATATGATTCCGAAACAAAATGTACTTTTCTTTACAACGTAGTAAATTCTTCTAACCATTTAAATTCGCCTCCCAATCATAGTCTT
>NZ_JAGXJX010000142.1:0-425 GCF_019091125.1 Paenibacillus sp. GbtcB18 | reverse complement strand
ATGCAGCAGCGGATGCAGCTTGACTGCCTGTGCAGGATGATGCGTCCCCGGAATCACGGCGCTTTCCCCTTCCCCCATCGGCACCCAATAACGTTCTCTTGCAAAAGGATAAGTGGGAAGACTGATCCGCCTCGGTTTTTGACCCTCGTAAAGTTTGCCCCACTCTACTTGTCCTCCCTTTACCCACAACTCCACAATTCGGCTGTATTTTTTCTGAAGCAGCCATTTGTCCATTACTTCCTGCAGCTCTTCATCTGACATAAACAGTTCCGTTACGGCTATGGTTTCTTTGTTCCGTTTCTGTTGCCCTCGGTACACGCCTTCGGCTTCACCGTGTCCATCTATAAACTTGTTTAGCTTCTCCTTCACTTCCTCCAGGCTTCCTGCAAGAAAACCCGCCCGTTCCTCCATCGCCTCGCGTCCTA
>NZ_JAGXJX010000141.1:0-427 GCF_019091125.1 Paenibacillus sp. GbtcB18 | reverse complement strand
GTAACTAGAATCATCCAAACCTTTTGGTTTTGATCGATGTAAAGCGAGGTTATATGCTGAGAAGTGATTTGTTAAGCGCAGCTTAATAGCACGAGTCAGGATATAACGGAGCGTTGGGTCAAGCTAATAAGGGCACACGGAGGATGCCTAGGCGCTAGGAGCCGAAGAAGGACGTGGCGAACGACGAAATGCCTCGGGGAGCCGTAAGCAGGCTTTGATCCGGGGATGTCCGAATGGGGGAACCCAGCTGTGGTAATGCGCAGTTACCATGCAGTGAATACATAGCTGCATTGGAGGCACACCCAGGGAACTGAAACATCTAAGTACCTGGAGGAAAAGAAAACAATAGTGATTCCGTCAGTAGCGGCGAGCGAACGCGGATTAGCCCAAACCAAGGAGCTTGCTCCTTGGGGTTGTAGGACGTCAA
>NZ_JAGXJX010000140.1:0-436 GCF_019091125.1 Paenibacillus sp. GbtcB18 | reverse complement strand
CTTCATTCACCCTTTTCTGTATTCGCTCTATAGTACACTTACTTAATTACATATTGTATGTACGATACTAACCAAAGATTAACAATTACTTTTGTTAATCTTTTATAAATGTAGTTTTTATATTTGAAAAAGTTTGGGAGATTGATGTATTGCCTGGGGAGATTTTGTGTACATATATATAATTACAAAATGGCAGTGCTACATATATGAAGCACTGCCTTTTTCTTTATCGGAATATTCCCCTTCCTTTCTTCATTTAATCTTAAAGTATAGTCATTGTTTACTTACTGCTTTTCCAAATTGTAAGCATTTTATTTTGTAACAAGGAGAGAAAGAGAAAATGAGTAATCCAAAAATCGAACTTACTGGTCGTATCGTTACATCTAATGATCCGGACTATAATTCAGCTCCTGAGGAGTTCAACACATTCTTTAAC
>NZ_JAGXJX010000014.1:0-63303 GCF_019091125.1 Paenibacillus sp. GbtcB18 | reverse complement strand
AAGGGTCCTGGGAGAGTAGGACGTTGCCAAGCACAAATAAAACCTTTTCGAATGACAGTTCGAAAAGGTTTTTTGTTGTTTAAAGATAAGGATTAGTACGGGAAAAAGATCGGTCAAGGATAGCACCTCTGATCCGATCTTTTTTGTTGCCGCGCAGTTCCCGACCGAGTATGATATCGCAAAACGAAAGCCGCTCGCCTTAAATTTTCCCATTTCTATAATTCATAATTTCCATTTTTGATGTGTGCTTTTACCAATTTTATTTCCAGGAATGTTAAGTCTGCAGGCACGTAAGTTTTACTGTTTGTAACACGAAGTTTCATTAACACGGAGGCGCAGCCAACCGACCTGATATTGTTTTCGGAACATCAAAAACATATAAAACCGCCCGCCTAAAATCCACAGATGCACAAATAAGATATTCGATACGGCTGCGGCGCTAAACCAAGGATACAGAAGCAATATACCGGCGAAACCCGAGATCAGCAGATGCAGGTGAAGACGGACGAATGACCGGAGCATCACGTACTGCGCGGGAATATAGCCTGTCCAAAAATGAGCGAACCGGAAAGACCAGCCTTGAGACTCTGTTTTTCTGACAAAATGAAGATACCCGCGAATTGCCAGCATATGAAGAAGTTGAACGAAAATATAGCCGAGACACAAGGAGAGCAGGCTGCCTGTCAGCAAGGCCTTAACCGCCCATACCGCAGCAAATGCGTAATAAACGCCGAGCAGCAGGAGATGATGCGGAATTCGTCGAAGAAGGGTGTACGTGTAGATGATCGCATCGCTGGAAGTATTTTTTTTCAAATTGGAAAGCCTCCGTTTAAAACATCTGTTGTTCTAGTCAGTATCTCATAAGTAGGGTACTCTATCTATATCGGATTTTAGTCTATGGTTTTTAAAGATTAAAGGCGAGAAAGCTTGCTGTAACGAGAGCTTTGCACACAGGCAAATGTGCCAAATCCCATACATACGCGGGGAGGAGTCGCCGTATCGTGCTTGAAACCTTTCTTTTGCGTCTAAAAGAATCGTAAACCGGACATACTGCTAATAGGAAAAAAAGTAGAGGTGATCCGTATGGAAGACCCGGTTCTGGTGAAATGTATCGTGTGCGGAGAAGAAAAGCAGGAAGGCATTCAGATTGCGTCGGAATTTATCTGCGATGCTTGCGAGGCTGAAATTGTACGTACGGATGTAATGGATGTCAAATATTCTTTTTTTATCCGGCAGTTAAAGCAAATTTTTTATAAGCAAAACGCTTGATACCGGACGGCGGAAGTGTGAAAATACGCGAAAAATGCCTTGATTTTCGGGACGGCTGACAGGTATGCTTAATTTACTTCATGAATATAAGATTTCAAAGGATGCTTGGATATGCCAAATCGCGAAAACGCGCCCCTATTCGAGAAAATGAGGGAGCATTATGAACGAAGACCGGCCAGTTTCCATGTGCCCGGTCATAAATCAGGCAGGGGAGCGGACCGTGAGGCCGCTCCTTTTTTTGGGCCGCTGATGGCGCTCGACTATACCGAGATTAGCGGCCTGGACGATCTCCACCAACCCGAAGGGGCAATCCGCGAGGCGCAGATACTCGCGGCGGAGTGTTTCGGGGCGGAGGAGACGTTTTTTCTCGTTGGCGGCAGTACGGCCGGCAACCTGGCCATGATCATGTCGCTGTGCGGGCCCGGCGACATTCTTCTCGTGCAGCGCAACGCCCACAAATCCGTGCTTCACGGATTGATGCTGGCTGGCGCGCACGCGGTGTTTATTTCCCCGCAGACCGACGGGGAAAGCGGGATACCCGCCTCCGTGAGGCTGAGCGACGTCGAAGACGCGCTCTCCCGGTATCCGGAGGCGAAGGGGCTGCTGCTGACCAATCCGAACTATTACGGAATGGGAGTGAATTTGCGCCCCTATGCCGATCTGATGCACCGGCACGGCCTGCCGCTGCTGGTGGATGAGGCCCACGGGGCGCACTACGGCTTCCACCCGGCGCTGCCGGAGTCCGCGCTTTCATGCGGAGCCGACGCCGTGGTCCAATCCACCCATAAGATGCTTACGGCGATGACCATGGGGGCGATGCTTCATCTCCGGCATGACCGGATGAACCGGGAGAGAATACGGATGCTGCTTGCGATGCTGCAAAGCTCCAGCCCGTCCTATCCGATCATGGCTTCTCTCGACTTAGCCAGGAGGCAAATGCACCTCCATGGGGAGAAGCTGGTCGCAGAAGGGTTGAAAGCCGTTCAAAGACTCCGTGACGGTCTGGAGAACCTATACGGTTTTCGGCAGTTGAAACATCGTTCGGCACAAACCGCATACGAGCATATGGATCCTTTCAAAGTGACGATTTACGACGGGACGGGGACGTTGAGCGGCACCGAGCTGCAAGGATTTCTAGAAGAAGCCGGTTGTTTTGTGGAGCTTGCCGCGGATAAAGCCGTTCTGCTTCTACTAACGCCCGCTTCGACAATTGAAGATGCGGAGAAAGCCTTGGAAGCCTGTGAAGCCATTTCCAAGGAATACTTGACAAATAAGCAGGAACTTCCGGGCATCAGCCCGAATAGTATGTATAAGCCTCTTCTTAACTCCGTTTCCAAACCCGTTCCCATGAACATACCCGTTACCCGAGACGCGAAGAACAGCGTACAGGACTCTGTATGCATCATGCCGATTGAGAGTTCCGCCGGAAAAAGATCCGCTGAAATGGTGATCCCTTACCCGCCCGGAATTCCTTTGCTGTATCCTGGAGAGCTTATTCAAGAGGATACGGCGGCAGAGCTTAAGCGGCTGACCGAATCGGGAGCGAGATTTCACGGAAGCCGGGAGGCGGCGAAAGGCAGACTGAGGGTACTGACGGACACTCCGGAGGATACCTGTAACAGCAACAGAGAATAACTTCCGGCCGGAAGGTTGGTTTCGTTTTTATTTTTAGGAGGGTAATGTGAAAGAACTATTTCTTACATTCGAGGGTCCTGACGGCTCGGGTAAAACGACGCAGCTGCGGAGACTGGCCGAATCGCTGCAGGCACTCGGATATGATACAGTCGTAACACGGGAGCCGGGAGGCACACCGATCAGCGACCACATACGCAGTCTTGTTCTTACGCCGGATTACAAGGAGATGGCGGATCATACGGAGGTCCTGCTCTACGCCGCATCGCGTGCCCAGCATGTCCGGGAATTTATCGTACCGGCGCTGAAAGCGAACCGCATCGTGCTTTGCGACCGTTTTGTCGATGCCAGTCTGGCTTATCAGGCCTACGGACTTGGAATCAGCTTCGATGAGGTGGCGGCCATTAACCGTTTCGCGACAGGAGGACTGGAGCCTACACGCACCTATTTGCTGGATGTTCCGGTTGAAACGAGCCGTCAGAGGCTTTTGGCCAGGACGCAGTCAGCCGGCGGAGAGGGTCTTGACCGTATTGAACAGAAGGGTGAAGCCTATCACAATCGTGTACGGGAAGGATTTATGAAGATCTTGGAACAGAATCCTAAGCGGATTTGCTTGATTGACGCGGACCGCACTCAGGATGAAATCGCTCATGATATTTTGCAGGACTGTAAACAACTGTTAGATCGTGTCTTTTTTCCAAAGCCTGAGGTATAATGAAAGAGGGGGATCTGCGATGAAACTCGTAATCGCCGTTGTTCAAGACAAAGACAGCAATCGTCTTTCCAACGCTTTGATCAAGGAAGGGTTCCGTGCAACCAAGCTGGCCAGTACCGGCGGTTTTCTGCGTGCAGGCAACACGACGTTCATGATCGGTATTGAGGATGAGCGGGTTCCGGAAGTTTTCAAAGTGATCAAAGCGAACTGCAAAGTCCGTGATCAGCTTGTGACGCCGGTATCGCCGATGGGCGGTACGACAGATTCATATATTCCGTTCCCGGTTGAAGTACAGGTTGGCGGTGCCGCCGTATTCCTGCTTCCGGTCGAACGTTTTGAGCACTTCTAAATCGGCAGGGACCGACCGACGGAACCCGCCAATACGCAATAAAAGGGGAGCATGAAGCTTGAAAATCAACCCGGGGTGGCAGCCGATCGGTAAAAACGTAAAGGTTCCGGAAACGGCGCCGACTCTTCAATCGCCTCCCAAAGACTTTTCCGCCTTTATGCTCAAGCATGACGAGAAGGTCACCACGGAGCAGCTTAACCGGATGCTTCAGCAGATCGGGCTCCAGGGTGACCGTCTTTCCAGATCCATGAAGCTGCGGGAACTCCGGCAGTACAAGCTGTTGATCAAGCAGTTTCTGGAGGAGACGGCCCGCCAGGGCGTCGGCTTGCGCGAAACCCGCGGATGGGACAGGAGAGGTCGGACGAAGAGGTACAAGCTGCTGGAGGAAGTAGACGGCGCTCTGCTCAGCATGGCGGACGATTTGCTTGAAACCGAGCAGGGACGGCTGGAGATTTTGCAGCGAATAGGCGAGATACGAGGCATGCTGATCCACTTTTTATTTTAAAGACAGTGGAGAATATACAAATGTCTTTTCAAACGATCCCAGGCCAGGAAACGGCCAAGCGCATATTGCAAAGCGGCTTGCGGCAGGATAGAATATCGCATGCTTATATATTTAGCGGTCCGGTAGGAACGGGGAGGAAGCAGACGGCCTGTATGCTTGCGAAAGCCATCTACTGCACGAACCTCAAGGATGACGCCTGCGGGGAATGTCTGGAATGCAGGAAGGTCGAGCATGGCAACCATCCGGATCTTTACCAAATTGAGCCCGATGGGGCTTCTATCAAGATCGACCAGATTCGCGAGCTGCAGAAGCAGTTTGCCTACCGCTCCGCAGGTTCGGGCACGAAGATTTATATTCTGAATCAAGCGGAGAAAATGACTGTCCAGGCTGCCAACAGCCTGCTTAAGTTTTTGGAAGAACCGAACTCGAAAGTGGTTGCGGTACTCGTTACCGAGAATGGACATGCTCTGCTGCCGACCATACAGTCGCGGTCTCAATGGATTTCTTTCACACCTATGCCGCGGGCCGAGATGGCGAGAGTACTGCTGGAAGAAGGCCACCCTGCTGCCCTGGTGCAGCCTGCCATTCATTTGACGGCGGGCATACAAGCGGCCAAAGAAATGATTCAGACAAATGGGTTTGCCGAAATCCGCAGCACAATGATACAATTGTTGAGGGAAACGCTGACACGCTATCCGTCTTCCTTTGTTACGCTGCAGCAGAAGTGGATCAAAGCCGGGCTGGCCGATCATACGGCTCTGCTTTTCGATCTCATGATTTTATGGTTGAAAGACATGGTTTCCCTGCGAATCGGTCGCAAGGAAAATTTCGTATATATCGACCAGATGGACTGGATGGGGCCATTGTCGTTTAAGAGGGAAACCGAGGAATGGGTGCGCTTGCTGGCCCGCGCGGTTGAACTTCAGAAACGGCTTCGTTTTAATGCCAATCCACAACTGGTTGTCGAGAAAATGCTAGTGGACATACAGGGGGTGTAACATGTATTCCGTCGTAGGTGTCCGCTTTAAGAAGGCGGGCAAGGTGTATTATTTTGATCCCATTGACCTTCCTGTGGAACAAGAGAACGCCGTAATCGTTGAGACCGCCAGAGGCATCGAATATGGTAGAGTGGTCATCGGAAAGAAAACCGTTCAAGAGAACGATGTGGTCCTTCCGCTCAAGAAAGTCATCCGGATCGCGAATCCGACTGATGCCCAGCTTGTTGAAGAGAACAAGAAAGCGGCCAAAGATGCTTTCGGGATTTGTTTGAATAAAATCAAGGATCATCAGCTCAAAATGAAGCTGGTGGACGTGGAATATACATTTGACCGGAATAAAATTATTTTTTATTTTACGGCTGAGGGAAGGGTTGACTTCCGGGAGCTGGTTAAGGACCTGGCGAGCATTTTCAGAACGCGTATCGAACTTCGTCAGATCGGGGTACGGGATGAAGCTAAAATGCTGGGCGGTATCGGACCGTGCGGCCGAATCTTATGCTGTTCTTCATTCTTGGGAGATTTCGAGCCGGTGTCGATCAAGATGGCCAAGGACCAGAACCTGTCCCTGAATCCGACCAAAATTTCCGGATTGTGCGGCCGGCTCATGTGCTGCTTGAAGTTCGAGCATGACAACTACGAAAGCGCCAAAGACAGCGTGCCTTCCGTAGGAACTTATGTGATTACCTCACTTGGCAACGGCAAAGTGCTTTCACTGAACATGAACGAAAAAACTTGCAAGGTTCAGCTGTACGATATCGGCAAAATAATGGATCTTCCTTTTGACGATGTAGCGGAGCAAGATTAGTTAACGGATGCAGGAAGCGTTACTTGAGGTGAGACAGTGGAGAAACATGAAATGTTTGCGCAAATCGACGGTTTGGAAGAGCAGATCGGAAAAGCATATGAGGAGCTTGGCGATTTGAAGAAAACCATCATTTCTTTGCTTGAGGACAACCAACGGCTGATGATGGAAAATCAACAGCTTCGCAAATTGCTGAAGCAGGGGGATGCCGAGGAGACGGATTCCGAACCGGAGAAAGGCATCGAGCCTGTCATCGGCGAGGGATACGACAACCTGGCCCGGCTGTATTATGAAGGCTTCCATATCTGCAATGTCTATTACGGACACCTGCGGACGGAAGGAGACTGTTTGTTCTGCCTGTCTTTCTTAAATAAATAACGTAAGCCGTAGAGGATTTTTCTCTACGGTTTTTTCCATATGAGAATTCCGGTTAAAATAAAGGAGGAGTCCACTTGCAGGTTGCACTGCATGAGACGGAGCGGATCGACGATCTGCTGACGCATGATTTGAAAATCATTCAAAGCGAAGAGGTGTTTGCTTTTTCTTTGGATGCGGTTTTATTGGCGAGGTTCTGCACGGTGCCTCCACGGGGCAAAATTGTGGATCTGTGCTCGGGCAACGGAGTTATTCCCCTTCTGTTGTCTACAAGGACACCCGCAGCCGAAATCTGGGGCGTCGAAATCCAGGAGCGCTTGGCAGGTATGGGGAAACGCAATATCGAGCTGAACGGTTTGCAGGACAGGCTTCACATGGTACACGCCGATCTCAAGCAGATTCACCGGACATTGGGAGCTTCCGGGTATGATCTGGTGACGGTCAATCCGCCTTATCTGCCGGTTCCTGCGGGTGAACAAAACCGCAATGAGCATGTGGCGGCCGCAAGACACGAGCTATTCTGTACTTTGGAGGACGTGGTAGCCTCTTCCGCTAAACTGCTGAAAGCCGGGGGCAAGATGGCCATGGTACACCGGCCGAACCGGCTGGTTGATATTTGCACGTTAATGAGGCAGTACCGCGTCGAGCCCAAAAGAGTCCGTTTCGTTCACCCGCGGCAGGGGGAAGAGGCGATGATGGTATTGATTGAAGGCATCCGTGACGGTAAAGCGGATATGCGAACTCTTCCGCCGCTCTTCGTGCATGAGGAGGGCGGACGGTACTGCGGCGAACTTCATGCCGTATTCTACGGGGAGAAGAGTGAACTGGAAGCAGGCGGGCAAAAGAGCCCGGAAAACGAAAGAAACAGAGGATAATCCGGCATGAATTTTAACATACAGCGAAGCTATATAATGAAGAAAGACGATCAGCGCATAACCGGGAAGGAGGGAGATGCGTCGGATACAGCGGCGTTAGAAGTGGAAGATGTACCGAACATGGAAAGACAGGCCGATGCTGAAGCGATCGGCAATGATACGTACGGCCATGATGACATCTCGTCTGCGCCGGAACAGGCTCAGGGCAGAGTCCGCAACCGTAAAACGGAAAAGTCGGTCGGCACGGGGATGCTTTATCTGGTAGGCACTCCGATCGGCAATCTCGAAGACATGACCTACCGGGCTGTCCGCATCTTGAAGGAAGCGGACCTTATCGCCGCCGAGGATACACGCCAGACTCGCAAGCTGCTGACTCACTTCGACATTTCCGGGAGACTCGTCAGCTATCACGAGCACAACAAGCAGGCGAGCGGCCCGGAGCTGGTCCGGCTCATGAGCGAGGGGCAGACCATCGCGCTCGTCAGCGATGCGGGGCTGCCGGCCATCTCCGATCCCGGGCACGATCTTGTCCGGCTGGCCATTGAAGCCGGAGTTACGGTCGTGCCGATCCCGGGAGCGAACGCGGCCTTGTCGGCCCTTATCGCTTCAGGGCTGCCTACCGATGAATTTACCTTCATCGGGTTCCTGCCGCGCGATAAGAAAGATCAGCAGCGGGAGTTGGCAAGGCTGGCGCCTGCGCAAGGCACGCTGCTGTTCTACGAATCCCCCCATAGGATTGTCCGTACGCTCGAGCAGATGCTCGAATCATGGGGGGATCGGGAGATCTGCCTGGCGCGCGAATTGACGAAGCGCTATGAGGAATTCGGGCGTGGCCGGATCAGCGGGGCGCTGGCCCACCTCGGCGAGCATCCGCCGCAGGGCGAGTACGTCGTCCTCGTAGAGGGACGAAGCGCAGCCGAAACGGCGGAGGCGGAAGCCGCCTGGTGGAAGGAGCTTTCACTGGAGGCGCATGCCGCCCATTACATGGAACAGGGGCTGAGCAAGAAGGAAGCGATCAAAAAGACCGCTTCCGACCGGGGGCTGCCGAAGCGGGACGTCTACAACGAGCTGCTTCAGAATTAAGCTGCCGGTCTAAGTGACAAGTGACATTATGCCGAGGCTTGCAGGTATGATTGCAGAGGCTCCGGAATCGTCGGGCGGACTCGGGGGTGAACGCTACCAAACGGGGGCCCGAGCGAGTGAACGCTCCCTTGCCCGGCGGAGCCATTCTGTACGGAAACTCGCTCGCTTACACTTTCGGCGGCTCCTCTCAGGTTTCGCATGTACGCTTGGTAACTGTGCCTTGCTGCAGCAAGCTCTTCCACGTCTAGGGACAAAAAAATGTCCCTAATCCATGGCGGTGGTCCGCCGGGATCAGAGACGTAGAGGAGATATGAAAAAGGTTAGAATTACCAATGGGAACTTTGCTAGTTCTTATTATATACTATTTTTCTTATTTTGTCACAGGTATTGGCATTTCATTTAAACATTCGTGACAAACAATTTTTCCTTTGAAATAAGTCACATTTTCAGCGTTGCCGCAGAAGATACAAGCAGGCTCATATTTCTTGAGCATGATGCGCTCGCCGTCTACATAAATCTCCAGCGCGTCCTTTTCACCGATACCGAGTGTACGGCGAAGTTCGATTGGAATAACGACACGCCCCAATTCGTCGACTTTTCTTACAATACCTGTGGATTTCATCATATATAAAAGCTCCTTCCAATCTACTGAAATAATTAATCGTCATTATTCGACATAGTTTTCGATATTCATGATACCAAGCATTCCCAAAATAGTCAACCCAAAATTGGTCTCTAATTGCAGTTTTTATATTTAATGAATTCTTTGTGAAATGCAGAATTCCTCCTTAGCCCTTAAAAATAAGTGGATCTTTTGCAGTTAACCGCTTTCCTTCAACCTGACAATTGTTTTATTTTTGTGACAAGTATCACTTGGTTTGGAAAATGGCCAGAAACATTATTCGACAAATTCCTTGTTTAAATGATCAAATAGTCGGCTTTTATGTCGAAAAGGAGGCGGAAAAATGATAGAAGAAAAAGTTTTTAAAGACCCTGTCCATAAATATATTTATGTGCAGGACCGTACGGTTTGGGACCTCATCAACACCAGGGAATTTCAGCGGCTGCGGCGTATCCGCCAACTGGGCACTTCATTCCTGACTTTTCACGGCGCGGAGCACAGCCGTTTTTCCCACTCGCTCGGCGTTTACGAGATTACGAGAAAAATTATTTCTCAGTTCGAGAGAAACTCATATGCCGATTGGCCGGAGGAGGAAAGGCTGCTTTGTTTATGCGCCGCCCTGCTGCATGATGTCGGTCACGGGCCATTTTCCCACTCTATTGAAAAAGTATTCGGAACGAATCACGAAAATTGGTCCTGCCGGATCATTTTAGGTGATAGTGAAGTAAATCAGGTGCTTTCCAGAGTGTCGCCGACGTTTGCCCATGACGTTGCCGGCGTCATTTGCAAAACCTACCGCAAGGAAATTGTAACGAGTCTCGTCTCGTCCCAGCTCGATGCCGACCGGATGGATTACTTGCTGCGGGACGCGTATTTTACGGGTGTGAATTACGGAACTTTCGATCTGGAGCGCATTCTGAGGGTAGTCCGGCCTTATAAAGGGAAAATTGTCGTAAAAGAGAGCGGGATGCATGCCGTCGAAGATTACTTGATGTCCCGTTACCAGATGTACTGGCAGGTTTATTTTCATCCGGTTACCCGGAGCGCGGAGATTTTGCTGGGGAAAGTTCTGGAGTGCGCCAAAGCGCTGTTTGAAGACGGTTACCCGTTTGCATTTATGCCGGAGCCGATCCTTCATCTTTTCCAAGGAAAATTGTCGCTGCAGGATTATTTCCTCCTGGACGAATCTTTGATGCAGACGGTTCTGATGTATTGGAGTTTGGAAAAAGACCCCGTGCTGGCTGATTTGTCCGGCCGGTTTCTGCACCGCCGCTTGTTCAAATTCTCGGCCGTGGAAGAGTGGGACAAAGAACTCCTGACGGAATTCCGTGACGCTCTGGAGGAGGCGGGGTTTGATGCGGATTATTACCTGGAGCTGGATTTCCCGTCGGACCAGTCGTACGATGTATACCGGCCCGATACCGGCAAGGAAGACAAACAACCCATTCTGCTGCTTGACGGCCAAGATAAACTGACGGAAATTTCGGCACGCTCCGAAATCGTTAAATCGATCTCGGGCATTCATATGGGGCAGCACCGTATCTATTATCCAGCCGAATTGTTTGAAAGAGGGGGCGGTAGAGCTGCGGCCCTCCAAAGAAAGCTGTTCGACGCCTAATTCAAAAACAGACGAAACAAAAGGAGTTCCCGTTATGCTGACAGATACTCATACTCATATGAACAATGAAGCTTTTGATGAAGACCGCGACGAAGCTATTCAAAGGGCATGGGACAACGGAGTGACCCGGATCGTTAACGTAGGGTTCAACCGGGAAACTATTCCCTCCTCTATCGAGCTTGCGGAAAAGTACGATTTTATATGGACGACAGTAGGCTGGCATCCGACCGATGCGATCGATATGCGGCCCGGCGACCTTGAATGGATCGAGGAGCTGTGCAAGCACGAGAAAGTAGTGGCGATCGGGGAAATCGGCCTGGATTATCACTGGGATACGTCCCCGAAAGATGTGCAGGCGAGGGTGTTCCGCGAACAGATCCGCCTTGCACGCAAGGTGGGGCTTCCGATTGTGATCCATAACCGCGAGGCTCACCAAGACATCGTCAATATCCTGAAAGAAGAAAAAGCCGCCGAAGTCGGCGGCATTATGCACTGCTATTCCGGCAGCTGGGAAACGGCGAAGCTGTGTCTGGATATGAACTTCCATATTTCTTTCGGCGGTCCCATTACGTTCAAAAACGCCAAGCAGCCCAAGGAAGTCCTCAAGCAGGTGCCGCTTGACCGCCTGCTTATCGAAACGGATGCGCCTTATTTGACGCCTCATCCGTTCCGGGGGAAGCGCAACGAAACGTCTTACGTGCGTCTCGTTGCCGAAGCGGCGGCCGAGCTGCGCGGCATGAGCCTGGAGGAACTGGCCAAAGTGACGACTGACAATGCCGTGCGCCTACTCGGCCTCAAATGAAGCGGTAAATTTCCGCTTCATTACCGTAGCGCAAAGCGCGAGGCCGAGCGCAAGCCCCGCAAGCGGGGCGGCTGCGTAAACGCCCGTTCCGCTTAGCAGCATCAGCAGGGTAAGAACGATACCCTGCAGGGTGAAAGCGCCGCTGATGATCCGCACCACGGCGGCCACTTTCCGACGCGGATCTACCGGATAAGTCTGCAGCCAGAACGTGTAGCGGTGCGACTGCTCCAGCGAGGTGAGCTGAATCAGCGAAATGAACATGGCTACGAGGCAGACTGCGGCGGCCACCGGAGCGGATTGAACGGCCGCGGCCGCGAGGCCGGCGACAAGCGTGATCCGGACGATGATGCCGAGCAGCTCGGAACGGACAAACGTCTTCGTGAAGAGATACAGGTACAGCGAGGAGGAGCGGAATGAGTACCGGTCCGTAATGCCCGCCAGCCATCGTCTCTGCTTCACCCGTACCGGGAGCTGCGGCACGTCGGCAAAGCCGCTGAAAAACAAGTACAGCCGGTACTGCTGTTTACGGTCGTTGTCGATGAGGTAATCCCAAGCGACGCCCATTGCCTGCCGGCCGGGCCCCAGCTTGCACACGACCGCCCAGACGACAAGTCCCGCCAATAGAACGATCCCGCCCGGAAGCGGCCCCGTACCGAACAAGGCGAATACGACGGCTGCGCTTAAGACCCAGCGGTAACCCACTGAGATCAGACGCCATCCGGGGGATGAAAAACGGCCTTCCTGCCACGAGCCGAGCAGGTTGGCTGTTTTTATTAGAAGAACAAAAATCGCCATCAGCCACAAGGGCTGTCCTTCCGTACCCGTGCAGTGTTTGTACAGAGGCCATGCAATCAGCATCAGAATGATGGATCGTGCGGCTTGGATTCCCAAACTGTAGCGGAAAGCCGACCGGAAGAATACGTTCATAACGGGTTCCAGCGGAAGCAGAAACACCCGGTCCGCATTCTTCAGGAGTGTGCGTACAGAGCCGGCTGCGAGAGCCGGAACGAGGACGAGCAGAACGATCCAGATATAAGGAAAAGATGTCGGAAGCTGCTGAAGGATTTTTGCATAATAATAGGAAGAAACGATAAAAATCAGGAAAAGAAAACCGAAAAACTGGCTTCTTGCGACATAAGCCCAGTAGCGGGACGTTTCCTGCCGGTAATGGTCGAATCTGCGCTTCCACAGCTGACGGACAGCTCCGGCCGTGCCCTCTCTGTGAACGGCTGCTTCTTGGTTCATACCGGATTCCTCCGCACCAGCTCGTAGAACAGCTCGTCCAGCGTCGCATCGGACAGCCCGGTCTGTTGTCTCAACTCCTCCAGCGTGCCTTGAGCAAGAATCCGCCCCTGATGGAGGACGACAAACCGGTCGCAGTATCTTTCAATCGTGGCGAGGATGTGGGAGCAGATCAGGAAGCTGGCGCCCCTGCTCTTGAAATCCGCCATAATGTCGAGAAGAGAACGCATCGCCAGCGGGTCAAGGCCGAGGAACGGCTCGTCAATGACATAAAGCGCGGGCTCGACAAGAAAAGCATTCATGATCATGACTTTCTGCTTCATTCCTTTGGACAGCTGGCCCGGAAAGCTTTTGCGCTTAGGCTCCATCTGGAACTCGCGCATCAGGCGGCCGGCACGTTCCTTGAACGCTTCCTTCGGAATATCGTAAGCCATCGCCGTCAGTTCCAAATGCTCTTCAATCGTCAGATCGTCGTACAATTCGGGAGACTCCGGTACGAAAGAATACGAGGACCGATACCCAAGCGGGTCTTCCTCCAGGGTCCGGCTGCGGATGCGGACGCTGCCTTCCTGGGGCTTCAGGAGTCCGAGGATGTGTTTGATGGTCGTGCTTTTTCCCGCTCCGTTGAGTCCGATCAGACCGACCATTTCACCTTGTCCGACTGTAATTTCGAGATCGCGGAGAATCGGTTTTCCGGGCAAATAGCCTCCGCTGAGACGGGAAATGTGAAGAATTGGATCCATGCCTTCACCTGCTTTTCTTCAATCGGTTATTGCGGCTTTCGGCCTTTTCGGGCGGATTGCCGTATCTTTTATTATAGTCAAAAAATGCCTGGAAGCCCAATGCCCAAGCGGAGCAGCGGAAATGGGGAAAACTAGAAGCGAGATAACGGGAGAAAAAAGGAGAACGACTGCAAGATAATTAGATAAATGCCATTGGTTTGGTTAAATTTGCTTATTTTTAGGGAATATGCCCCCTTTACAGGTTGGATATTTGAGCGTAATATACTTTCATGATAACTTAATAAACGCCAAGTTTTAACGCTGAGTTTCCGTAAAAGGAAAACGGGGGAACCGCTGTCAAGGTCGGAACAGGTTTGGGCCGATACAACAGGAAACAATTTGGGGTGAATCTCAATGGCAGGTGCAGGCAGCACCGCCGGCGAGTAGGGCAGCTCTCACGGCCCGAATCCGTCAGCTAACCTCGTAAGCGTACCGGGAGAGATAACAACTGTCGTGTCATTCTGTTTAGTCGCGCTCACACACAGCCACCGGGAAGCTTTCTCTTTCCGATGGCTTTTTTTGTTCCATATCGGACGGGTATCCGACCCGCATACAGGTAAACATCAAACGGAGGTGATGCAGACCCCGTAGAGACTGAGAGCAACCGGTCAGCCGGCGGGAAAGAAGCCAATTGCAAGGGTTCCGTTAGGAACCGCCAAATAAACCTAAGTCGCGTCCAAATCATCATGCGTATCACAGAGGCGAGGCTTTGAAGGAGGACCGAAGAAGTGGGCAATATCTCGCAATCAGAGACCCATGTTAAGCGATCATCCAGCATGTCCTTCGCATTGCGATGGAAGCATGAAAACTTGCGTATGATCATCCTTGCAGCTATCATTTCATTCGCTTTGACTTTCATGTTTTTGGTGTTGTTATACGGTACGGCTGGTAAAAGCGTATCATTGGTGGTAAACGGACGAGAAACCGTTGTGGAAACAAGACAATGGGTCCTGCAACGCCTACTGGATGAACAAGCCATTACAATCGGTGAGCACGATCAGGTATCTATGCCGCTTGACGGCAAGATTCAAGACGGTCAGAAGATTGTCATCGATCATGCATCACCCGTACAGCTAACTGCCGACGGGCAGACACAAACTGTGCATACCACTGCGAAAACGGTAGATCAAGTTCTGCAAGATTCAAATATAACGCTTGGAGAGCACGACAAAGTGACTCCGGCCAAAGACACGGAGCTTTCAGCCAATGCGGCTATCGAAGTTGTCCGGGTGAAGAAAGAAACGGAAGAAATTTCGGAGCCCATCGCATTCAGTGTGGTCAAGAAATCCGATGAGGATCTGCTGAAAGGCAAAGAGCAGGTCGTACAGGAAGGCCAGGAAGGCGTATTGGTTAAAAAGAAAGAGAAGATTTTCGAAAACGGAAAACTCGTATCCGAGCAAGTTATCGATCAAGCAGTCAAAAACGCCAGTGTGGATAAGATTGTGGCTGTAGGCACAAAAAATCCGGTCGTTACGGTGGCAGCCGCTTCCGAACCGGTTAAGCCTAAGCAGGTAACTAAAGCAGGTACCGACATAGACGCGAAGAAAATATTAAAGAACGTTACCTTGACCGCTTACTCTTCTCAGGAGCCGGGCGTAGGCAACCGGACCGCCAGCGGAACGAAGCCTGTTCAAGGCCAGACGATTGCCGTAGATCCATCCGTCGTGCCGTTAGGCTGGTGGGTGTACATTGAAGGTATCGGATACCGCCGTGCGGAGGATACGGGCGGTGCTATTAAAGGCCAGAAAATGGACGTTTATTTCGACAGCATGAGTTATGCCAAGACTTTCGGTGTGAAACGGGGATATACTGTTTACGTCATCGGCCCGAATAAACCGACACAAGATTAGGATAACATGTTACCTGTAACGAAGATTTACAAACCGGTAACAAACCGTATGCGAAAAGAAGAGGGAAACCCTCTTCTTTTTGTGCGCTTAAGAGAGGATAAAGAACATGATCAAAGAAATCATTGTTGTCGAAGGAAAAGACGATACAACCGCCATCAAGCGGGCGGTTGAAGCGGATACGATCGAAACCGGCGGATCGGCAATCAACCGGGCGATTCTGGATCGCATCCGGCTGGCCCAGGAGCGAAGAGGGGTCATTGTCTTCACGGATCCGGATCATGCGGGGGAGCGCATCCGTAAAATCATTTCGGGCAAGGTGCCCGGCTGCAAGCACGCCTTTCTCCCCCAGGAACTTGCGGAGAAGCGAGGCGACATCGGAGTCGAGAACGCGACTCCGGACGCTATACGGTCCGCTCTGGCGAACGTAAAGACCGAATATGAGGGCGCCGTGTCTCTTTTGACATGGGAGGATCTGATCGCCGCCGGCCTCGTTGTTCATCCCGATGCTGCGGCCAGACGGCTGGAAGTAGGAAAAAAGCTCGGAATCGGGTATTGTAATGGTAAGCAGTTTTACAAGCGCTGCGCCGCTTTTCAAATTTCCCGGGAAGAGTTCGAAGCTGCCGTAGAGCAGTTGGACCGTCCGGATCAATAATTTACGCACAGGCAGCTTTCGTTAGGGACGGAAGCTTGGAGGATGACTATGAAATTAAATGAACAAGGCAGCGGCCCGTCCTTTGCATCTGAAGATGTGGCAACGCCAAAACGGACCAAAGACATTCTAAACCGGCACAATCTGGTGCTCAAAAAAAGTCTGGGACAGAACTTTCTCACGGACGGCAACGTTCTGCGCAACATCATCTCCGCGGCGGAGCTTACTCCCGAGAAGGGCGCGCTTGAGATCGGGCCCGGAATCGGCGCCCTGACCCAGCAGCTCGCTAAGGAAGCCGGCCGCGTCGTGGCGGTGGAGATCGACCAGCGCCTGCTCCCCATCCTGCGGGAGACGCTGTCGCCTTATCCGACCGCCGAGGTCGTTCACGGCGACGTATTGAAGCTCGATCTGAGGCAGCTGATCGAGGAGAAATTTTCCGGCTTGTCCGGAATCAGCGTCGTCGCCAACCTTCCGTACTACATCACGACGCCGATCATCATGAAGCTGCTCGAAGAGAAGCTTCCGCTCGAAAACATCGTCGTGATGATCCAGAAGGAAGTGGCGGACCGGATGGCGGCCAAGCCGGGCGGCAAGGAGTACGGCAGCCTCAGCATCGCCGTACAGTTCTATTGCGAGGCGGAACTGGTTACGATCGTTCCGCGCACCGTTTTCGTTCCGCAGCCGAACGTCGACTCGGCTGTGATCCGCCTGCGTCTGCGCAAAGGGCCTCCCGTTGAAGTAGCGGACGAAGACTTCTTCTTCGAGGTGGTACAGGCCAGCTTTGCGCAGCGGCGCAAAACGATCTATAACAACCTCGGAGCCCGGTTCTTCTCCAAAGAGAACAAACGCGATTTGGAGGCTCTTCTGCTGAAGGCGGGCATCGAGCCGAGCCGCCGCGGCGAAACGCTCAGCATGGAGGAGTACGGCCGCGTGGCGGAAGCTCTGCGAAACTGCCCGACCTGCAGCAAATAGAAGCGGGCTAATCACCAATTGCCCACCCCTGCCATACGATAGGCTTAGGAGGGGATGGCTTCATGAGGCAAGGCGATCTGGCGACCCGCAAATCCTACGGCAACGATATCATTTTTCGAATCCAGGAGATCGATACGACAAGGGCGATTCTTCGGGGCGTCGATTTTCGCCTGCTGGCGGACGCTCCCATTTCCGATCTATCCCGCGTAACGGCCGCCCGCGATTCGGATTTTCCGAGAGTGAATTTGCCCAGGGTAGGCGAGACAATTCGCAGCATCCGCCAGTTTCGTCAGGAGCTGTATCAGCTCAACGATCATCTGGTGCGTAATAAGCTGCCCGAGAATACGCAATATTTCGAGATGCCGGGTAAAATCCTGCATCTGGACGGCGATCCGAACTATCTGCGCAAAAGTATGAATCTGTACGGAGAGCTTCGCATCCCCGCGGAGGGCTTCTATGTGAACGAATCTCAGATGGCTGCCACCCTGCAGCGTCTCCTGCCGCAGGTGAAGCCCGATATCGTCGTTGTCACGGGACATGACGGTCTGCTGAAAAACAGAAAGAAGCTGGACGTACACCAGCTCGACAGTTATAAAAACTCGCTTCATTTCGTCAGGGCCGTCCAAGTCGCGCGGCAGTACCAGAACAACCGCGATGCGCTGACCATCGTGGCGGGTGCCTGCCAGTCCCACTTCGAGGCGCTGCTGCAGGCGGGGGCGAATTTCGCAAGCTCTCCCGCCCGGGTGCTCATTCATGCGTTGGATCCCCTATGCATAGCCGCTAAAGCTTCCTACACATCGATTCGCGAAACTGTGTCCATGGCCGATCTGGCCGGGGTTACGGTAACGGGTCTGGACGGAGTCGGCGGCATTGAAACCAGGGGGAGCTACCGATTGGGTGTGCCCAGGCTCGTGAACTTGACTGCGGAAGCCACCATATAAGCTTCTGACAGGGCGGCCGATGAGGCCGAGGACTTGAAGTGGGGCCTAGTGGCTTCGGAATAGAGGGTGCGGCTTTAGCACCTGCCTGGCGTTTAAAGATTAAGCGTACAGAACCATGTATCTTGGATACAAGGGGCTGTACGCTTTTTTATGCGTTGCGGTTTAAGGGCGGAGAAATGGGGCTTTTATGAGCCGACGGATCTTAGGAATAAGGCAGCGATGCATAATTCTGCAGGTTTTGACAAAAGCTAAGCCCAGGAAAAGAAATAAAAATAGGATTTTATACCGTTGACAACGTATTTGTCTGGCTGATATAATATTTGGCTTATTTGACAAACGCACTGTTTTGGGGTATAATTAACAGAGAAAGAGGTGGTAGATCACAATGGCTAAAAATGCGCTGTTGGAAATCAAACGCAGTCTTGAGCCTCATGTTGGACAGAAAATCATGTTGAAAGCAAATGGCGGCCGTCGGAAAACCATTGAGCGTTTCGGTGTTTTGGAAGAAACCTACCCTTCTGTTTTTATCGTAAAGCTTGACCAAGAACAACAATCATTTAAGCGGGTCTCGTACAGCTACGCGGATATTTTGACCGAATCCGTTGAAGTTACGGTTTGTGACGATGACGCAGCAGAAGAACTCCGCATCACGTATATACAGCATTAAGAACAGCGGCACTCCTTTGGGAGCTGCCGTTTTTTGCTTTTCCGGGGTGCTTTTGTGCAAGGATTGTAAGGGTACATGGGATACGTTCCTGTCCTGTCCCGGTGCGAGTGAATGACATTCCGCTTCCGACGCATACTACTGGGGGAAACCTACCGCAATCGCACTCCAAAGGAGGAACTAAGATGAGCAGAAGAAGAGGAAGAAGGGGCGTCATGTCGGAGGATTTTAAGTACGAGCTTGCCAAAGACCTTGGCTTCTATGAGACTGTCGAGCGTGAAGGCTGGGGCGGGATACGGAGCAAGGATGCGGGAAATATGGTGAAAAGAGCTCTGCAGATCGCCGAGCAGAACCTAAAACGCCGTCCGTAAGCGGGAAAGCTGCCGCGCCGGTTAAACGGGGAAGCGGACAGAGGCTGAACTTCATCCGTCAAGGTTAACTTAAAAAGATGCGGGTGCATTCATCGGAATGGAGTTATCCGTTCTGCCCGGAAGTTCCGATCCGAAGTAAATGGCGGGCGGGGAATTTGCAGGTTCATCTTCTTAATGGAAGATAAGATAATACCGGATACTCGCTCATAAATACAATTGTTAATAAATAAGTGAACAAATGGAAAATGCCCGCCCCGCTTGTGTTTGAACCGTGCAGAAGCTTTAGCTTTTCTTAGAGGCATTTGCTATAATATGTGAAGCTATTATCGGCAAAGCGCCCAAAAGAAGGTGACCGTTGTGAAAATATACGAAAGAGCTTCGGCCAAAATCAACCTGTCCCTGGACGTGTTACGGAAACGGGAAGACGGCTACCACGAAGTGGAAATGGTGATGACGATGGTCGACCTGGCCGACCGGATTGAAATGCAGGAGCTTCCGCGGGATACGATCATCATTTCAAGTCAGGCCGGCTACATTCCGCTTGACGAGAAGAACCTCGCCTTCCAGGCCGCGAGGCTCATAAAAGATCGGTACGACGTCCGCAAGGGCGTCTATATACATTTGGATAAAAAAATTCCGGTGGCCGCAGGGCTCGCCGGAGGAAGCAGTGACGCCGCGGCTACGCTGCGCGGGTTGAACCGGCTGTGGGGACTCGGTATCCCCACGGAGGAGCTGCAGAAGCTTGGCGGCGAGCTGGGCTCGGACGTTCCCTTCTGCGTGACGGGAGGAACCGCGCTCGCCACCGGCCGCGGAGAGATTCTTCACCCGGTGGACAACCCTCTGCAGTGCTGGGTCATTCTAGCCAAGCCGCCCATCAACGTGTCCACCTCCGAGGTGTACGGCAAGCTGAATGCGGCGGGAATCAACCATCACCCGGATACCAAGGGGGTTTTGGAAGCCATCCGGCATAAACGGTTCGACGAGCTGTGCGGAAGTCTCGGCAACGTGCTCGAAGAGGTAACGCTCCAGCTCTATCCTCAAGTCCGGCAGATGAAAGAAGTGATGGAGAGGCTGGGAGCCGACGGTGTGCTTATGTCGGGAAGCGGTCCGACCGTATTCGGACTCGTCTCGAAGGAAGCCAAGGTTGCCCGGATCTATAACGGGCTAAGAGGGTTCTGCAAGGACGTATACGCGGTGCGTATGCTCCCGTAAAGGCATCGGGCTTTTAGATCCGTGCGATAGCTCCCGGTGAGGAGCTTTTTTTCTGCCTTGACGGGGGAGGATTTGTCCCGAATATGACGTTTTCCTTGTATAGGTTGTACAAAGACGGACAAAAATGGTATATTCTCTTTATAATATTCGGTTTTTATTAGGGGTGCGTCATGAAAAAATTGAAGCGAAGCGCTCGGTTGGTTGAGATGACGCAGTATTTGTTGTTTCGGCCGCATACGCTAATACCGCTGACTACATTCGCTGAACGTTACAGTTCGGCCAAATCTTCGATCAGTGAGGATCTGGCGATTATAAAAGAGGTATTCGAGGACGAAGGACTCGGAGAACTCCATACACTTGCCGGCGCCGCAGGAGGCGTGAAATTTATTCCGAAGGTCGCCAAGGAAGCATCGCTTTCGTTCGTGCAGGATTTGTGCAATCAGCTTGAGCAGCCGGAACGCGTGCTGCCGGGCGGATTTTTGTATATGGCCGATATTATGGGGCGGCCGCAAGTATTGAACGAAATCGGCAAAACGTTCGCTACCGCTTTCGCGGGCAGAGAACTGGACGTCGTGATGACGGTGGAGACCAAAGGCATCCCGCTTGCTTACGCAACGGCATCCTTTATGAATCTGCCGGTCGTGACGGTGCGGCGGGACAGCAACGCTACGGAAGGGTCGGCCGTAAGCATCAATTATGTTTCGGGTTCCAGCAAACGCATACAAACAATGTCACTGGCCAGACGCACGCTCCAGGAAGGAGCGCGGGTCCTGATCATTGATGACTTCAAAAGAGCGGGCGGCACGATTCAAGGAATGGTGGACTTGCTGGGCGAATTCAAAGCAACCGTTGGCGGTGTTGGCGTGTTCATTGAATCGAACGAGGTCGAGGAGGAGCTTGTGAAAGATTATATCTCCCTCGCCAAGCTGACCGGCGTCGATTCCAAAACGAAACAGGTAACCGTTGTTCCTGGAAATTATTTCGATTCCGAATAAAGGAGAGATCCAAGTTATGCGTATCCTTTCAACGAATGAAGCACCGGCTGCAATCGGGCCGTATTCCCAGGCGGTACAGGTGGGCAATCTCGTTTTTACATCGGGACAAATTCCATTAAATGCCGAGGGTCAGCTCATAGAGGGCGGCGTTACGGAGCAGACGCATCAGGTGTTCCGGAACCTTCAGGCGGTACTTAAAGAAGCGGGAACGACACTCCAGAATGTGGTAAAAGCGACCGTCTTCATCAAGGACATGAACCAGTTCGGAGCCATTAACGAAGTGTACGCTTCCTACTTCGGCGAACATAAGCCGGCGCGCTCCACCGTAGAAGTGGCAAGGCTTCCGAAAGACGTGCTTGTCGAAATCGAACTGATTGCGGCGATAGCTGTCGAAAACGTTTAAGAGCACATTTAATTTAAGGAAAATCTAATTTTTTCCTCTTTATCCAGAAGGAATTTGCACGAAAATGTGGAAGTATACACCAAGTCCTGCGAATGGAAAAAGGTGGTGAACACAGTGCAAATTACAGATGTCAGACTTCGCCGGGTGAATTCCGAAGGAAGAATGAAGGCGATTGCTTCCATTACCATCGATAACGAATTCGTCGTACACGATATTCGTGTTATTGACGGCAATAATGGAATGTTTGTTGCAATGCCTAGCAAACGGACTCCGGACGGGGAGTTCCGTGATATTGCCCATCCGATTTCATCCACAACCCGCGAGAAGATTCAAGCGGCGGTTTTGTCTGAGTACGACCGTGCGGCTGCGGAAGAGGAAGTTATTGAAGAAGGCGCATAATCAACGCCGGTTTTGGCAGAAGGAGTCCTGTTCTTACAGGGCTCTCTTTTCTTTTTCCGGCAGATAAGATATAGTCATGGTTGAAACCCAGAGGAGAAGAAGGAGTGGATTGAAGTTGAAGCTGATGGCGATTGTACTGGCCGCGGGACAAGGGAAACGAATGAAATCCAAGCTGTACAAAGTGCTGCATTCCGTCTGCGGAAAACCGATGGTGGGACATGTACTGGATACACTTGAACATATACAAACGGAGAAAACGATCGTAATTGTAGGCCACGGGGCCGAAGCCGTTAGAGGCTATTTGGGGGACCGGGCGGAGTACGCCCTTCAGGAACAGCAGCTCGGAACGGGACATGCCGTTCTCCAAGCTAAAGATGTTATCGGAGCGGAAGACGGCGTTACCTTCGTCGTATGCGGAGATACGCCGCTGGTCCGTCCGGAGACGCTGGAGAAAATGCTCCTCCTGCATAAGGAAAAAGGCGCGGCAGGCACCATTCTGACGGCGGAAATGACAGATCCCGCGGGCTACGGACGCATTATCCGCGGCGAAGGCGGACGGGTGGACCGGATCGTCGAGCAGAAGGACTGCAGCCCGGAGGAAGCGGCTGTGCGGGAGATCAACACGGGCACCTACTGCTTCGATAACCGCAAGCTGTTCGAAGCGCTGGAGAACGTGAAGAACGAGAACGCCCAGGGCGAGTATTACTTGACGGACGTCGTCGGGATTCTGAAAAATGCCGGCGAGATCGTCGAAGCTTACTGCACGCCGGACGAGGCGGAGGCCATTGGCGTTAACGACCGCATCGCCCTCTCGGAAGCGGAGACGCTGATGCGTCAGCGTATCAACCGCGGCCACATGGTGGGCGGGGTAACGTTCATCGACCCTTCTCAAACATATATTGAGAAAGACGTCGTGATCGGGCCGGATACGATCCTGTATCCGGGGACTACTCTGCGGGGCAAAACGGTCATCGGATCGGAATGCGTGATCGGACCGAACACCGAGATTTGCGACAGTACGCTCGGCGACGAAGTCACCGTCAAACAATCGGTGCTTCAGGAAGCCAAAATCGGCAGCCACGCGACTGTGGGGCCGTTCGCTTACCTGCGGCCGGGAACGGATCTTGGCGAGCATGTCAAAATCGGCGATTTTGTGGAAATCAAAAACGCCAAGCTCGGCGAGGGATCGAAAGTGTCGCATCTCAGCTACGTAGGAGACGCCGTTATCGGTAAGAACGTCAATTTCGGCTGTGGCGCCATCACGGTCAATTACGACGGCTTCAACAAGAGCCTGACGGAAGTCGGCGACGATGCCTTTATCGGAAGCAACGTCAACCTGATCGCCCCGGTTAAAGTAGGCGACGGAGCCTATGTGGTGGCGGGCTCGACGATTACGCACAACGTGGAAGACAACGATCTGGCCATCGCCCGCGAGCGCCAGACGAATAAAAAAGGCTATGCCGATCGCATTCGCAGCAAGATGAAAGCGAAGAAAGAAAACAAGCAATCGTAAAATTTTTTATCAATCATTGATTTAAACCTCCCTCGGATGGGTAATTTATGTTTAGCCATCTAAAAGGGAGGTTCTTTTTGTATGGGAGTAGCTCTTAAAGGAAATACCAGAACCAATGCCACCAAGTCGGAGGCCAAGCAGCTGCGCAGACAAGGCAAGGTGCCGGGCGTAGTTTACGGGAAAACGACGGACAGCCTGACGGTTGTTCTGGAGCGGAAGGAACTCGTGCCGCTGCTGAAAAGCCACCCGAATGCGGTGATTGATCTTAATATCGAAGGCGTGGGCAAGCGCCCCGTACTTATCAGTGGAGTTCAGAGAGACAGCCTGAGCCAGGATGTCATCCACATTGACTTCCATCAGATCAACATGAACGAACCGGTTAAGGCTACGGTCGCCGTCGAGATCGTGGGAGAAGCGGCAGGCGTGAAAGAAGGCGGCATTCTCCAAGTGGAGACGGCGCAGCTCGACGTCCGTTGTCTGCCTAGCGATCTGCCGGACTCCGTGCAGGTGGATGTCAGCAATCTCGGCATCGGGGAGAATATCCTCGTATCCGATTTGAAGCTGCCTGAGAACGTCGAAGTGAAAACGGAAGCTCAGGATGTTGTGGTTACCGTGCTTCAACCGCAGAAGGAAGTCGAAGAAACGACTGCGGACGAGCCTGCAGCCGAAGCTGAGCCTGCGGCTGAAGAAGCTGCGGAACCGAAAGAATAAGACGGCCTTCGGGCAAAATGAGAGGCTGCTGCCGGTGATCCGGCAGCAGCCTTTTTAATCCTTAAGCGATGGACGAAAAAGTTGACAAGCTTTGTAAGCGCTTGCTAAACTGCGCCTAATAACCCGGTCTTGAAACGAATGTAAACATGCCGCGGTTGTAAAACGTGTTGTTGATCTTGATGAAGTGGGAAGAATAGAGATGGACGAAGCCTATATCTTTGTGGGCGTTAAGATAGTATACTTGGACAGGAACCTCCGCTTCCAAATGATCTTGAAAATGATCGTCCTGGTAAAGCTGTTGGCCGTTGTCGTACATAAGATTCATCACCTGCTACCCATATTTTTTTGAAGCGTAAATCATGCTGATTTGCGCCAATTTATGACTTTATCTTTGCGGCTGGGACCGGCAAATGAGCCAGGCGGCCGAAAAAACGCAGGCCTATGCCCGGAACCGCATAAAATGCCTGTATATAGTAGACAAGTTTCGGCAGGGAATCGTTACGGTGTCTAGTTAAAAAAAGCAAAAAAATTTTGGGAGTGAATGAAACGTGAAATGTTTTGTCGGTTTGGGCAATCCAGGAAAACAGTACGAGCACACACGGCATAATATCGGCTTCATGGCGATCGACCGTTTTGCCGAGAAATGGGGCGTGTCTTCGTTCCAGAATAAGTGCAAAGGCCATTTGGCTGAAGTGCGCGTGAACGGTACAAAGGCCTACTTGCTGAAACCTATGACCTATATGAATTTGTCGGGAGAGTCGATTCGGGCTTTCATGGACTTCTATAAAGTCGACGTGTCGGATCTCGTCATTTTGTACGATGATATGGATACGCCATTCGGGAATATCAGACTGCGTTACCAAGGGAGCGCTGGCGGCCATAACGGGATCAAATCCGTCATAACCCATACGGGCACGTCCACGTTCAACCGCATCCGTATGGGGATCAATCGGCCTAATCCGGGGTATCCGATTGTCGACTATGTCTTGTCGAATTTCAGCAAAGCGGAAACGGGTGCGCTGCCGGCCGTTCTGGACAAAACGTGCGAAGCGATGGAGCACTGCCTGAGCGAGCCCTTCGAGAAAACGATGGCGGTTTTCAACGGAAGCGGGAATTAGTGCGAAGACCCGGCGGATTGAACATGCCGTGTTGCGAAACGGGCACGTTCCCCTGTTCCCTTCCTAAGGGAGATTGATCCGGGGAGGGGGCATCGGCCGCCCCAAGACACATTGTATGCCGTGCATAGGCGGGCAAATTACTTCCGGAGTTGGCTAGGATTTTAAAAACAGGGCCATACTAAGGAGTAATCGAAACCTGCAAGGAGGCATACATTGATGTCAGTAAAATATATTTGCCGTCATTGCCAATCGTCTATCGGGGAAATCAGCCGGGATCAAGTGAGCGAATACCAGCTCGGTTTCCATTTCTTGACCCCCGAAGAGCGGAGCGATATAATAGCGTATAACATGGACGGGGGCGTTACGGTCAAGGTGGTTTGCGATTACTGCAAGCAGGCACTGGACGCCAATCCTGAGCTTAACCTGATCGGCAGCCCGCTGCAGTGACCGATTCCGGCCGCTGCCTGCGCGCTGCTTAGGGCGCTTATCCCGTACTCCGGACATGTGCAAAAATTGTGTCATGACAGCCTAGGCAAGCGCCGAGGCTTCTTTTTGTGAGAGGAGTGTACTTGATTTGCAAGCTTTAATACAGGCTTTTTCAACGGACCGCGATTTTCAAAGTGTGATTACGGGCATTCGTTCCGGCATGAAAGAGCAGTTGATCGCCGGATTAACCGGCTCCTCTCGTCAGGTGATGCTTGCCGCACTGATGCAGCAACTCGAGCGTCCGCTTCTCATCGTTACGCATAATATGTTCTCCGCCCAGAAGATCTTCGAAGATTTAAGCGAATGTCTTCCGGAAGACGGGGTTCTCTTATATCCCGCACAAGAGCTGCTTGCCGCCGAAGCGGCTATTGCCAGTCCTGAAATGCTGGCGCAGCGGATCGATGTGCTGACTAAACTGGCCGGCGGATACCGGGGAGCGGTCATTGTGCCGTATGCCGGATTTCGTCGTCTGCTTCCGACTAAGGAAACGTTCAAGGAAGCCCAGCTCACCGTACGTTTGGGGGATACAATTGACCTGGAGGAATTTCTGACCCGTCTGACCGAGCTGGGTTACGAGCGTGTGGAACGGGTGGAAGCGAAGGGGGAAATGAGCGTCCGCGGAGGCATCGTGGATTTATTTCCGCTGACTTCTTCCACGGCCGTACGGATCGAATTATTCGATGTGGATGTGGATTCTATCCGTACGTTCGACGTTTCGGACCAGCGCTCCATCGAAAAACTGGATTCGTTCGTGATCCAACCGTGCCGGGAAGTCCTCTTAAATAGAAAGCGTTTTCAGAGCGCTGCTCAACACGCTTATGAACTTCTTCAGACCCAGCTTGCCAAAATGACGGACCGTCAGGCTAAGGACAGGCTGCTGGAAGGAATCGGACATGATATTGAACTGCTCCGAGAGGGGAACACCTTCCAGGGGCTGTTCAAGTATGTCTCGCTGCTCTATCCGGAGCGGCAGACTCTATCCGATTACATGCCGGAAGATACGGTGCTGCTCGTTGACGAGCCGGCCCGGCTCGTGGAAACCTCCAAGCAGCTGGAGCGGGAAGAGGCGGAGTGGGTGACGAGTTCCCTTCAGGACGGAAAGGCTCTCCCGGCCCTCACGCTTTCGAAGCAGCTCGAGACCCTTATGCAGCGCCGCACTTATCCGACGCTTTATATGTCGCTCTTCCTGCGCCAAGTCCCGCAGACCCAGCCGCAGAACATTGTCAATTTCATGTCCCGGGTCATGCAGAATTTCCACGGGCAGATGAACCTTCTGAAAGCGGAAATGGAACGCTGGAAAAAGACGGGCAGCCGCGTGATCATCCTAGCCAACGGTGAAGAGCGGATGGACCGCGTCCGTCGTGTGCTCGGGGACTATCAAATCGATGAACCCGAGATTATGAACGGGAACCTGCAGACCGGCTTCGAGCTGCCGTCCATTCATCTCGTTGTGATTACGGAAGGCGAGATGTTTACGCAGAAGCAGCGGAAAGCGCGCAAAGTAGACAAGAAAATCGAGAATGCCGAGAGAATCAAAAGCTATCAGGAGCTTAAAGTCGGAGACTACGTCGTTCACGTTAATCACGGGATCGGGAAGTATGTCGGGATCGGCACGCTTGAAGTCGGGGGCATTCATAAAGATTATTTGCATATTGTTTATGCGGGCGGCGACAAGCTGTCCGTCCCGATCGACCAGATCGATCTCATTCAGAAATATGTCGGTTCGGAAGAGAAAGAGCCGAAGATATACAAGCTGGGCGGGGCCGACTGGAACCGCGTCAAGAACAAAGTCCGGACCTCCGTCAAGGACATCGCCGACGATCTCATCAAGCTTTACGCGGACCGTCAAGCGACAACGGGATACGGCTTCAGCTCCGATTCCGCCTACCAGCAGGAATTCGAAAGCATGTTTCCGTATGACGAAACGACGGATCAACTCCGGGCAATTGGGGAAATTAAGAAAGATATGGAAAAACCGCGTCCGATGGACCGGCTTCTTTGCGGAGACGTCGGTTACGGCAAGACGGAAGTGGCTATCCGCGCCGCCTTCAAAGCGGCTATCGACGGCAAACAGGTCGCTGTCCTGGTGCCGACGACGATTTTGGCGCAGCAGCATTACGAGACGTTCCGCGAGCGCTTCTCGGGATACCCGTTCAACATCCAGGTGCTGAGCCGGTTCCGTTCGAAGAAGGAGCAGAATGAAACGACCAAGGGCGTCAAGGCCGGTACCGTCGACATCGTTATCGGAACGCACCGCCTGCTGTCCCAGGATCTGAAGTTCAAAGACCTGGGGCTGCTCATCGTCGATGAAGAGCAGCGTTTCGGCGTCTCGCACAAAGAGAAGCTGAAGCGGCTGAAAACGAATGTCGACGTGCTGACGCTGACCGCAACGCCGATCCCGCGCACGCTCCACATGTCGATGCTGGGGGTTCGCGACCTGTCCGTCATCGAGACGCCGCCGGAGAACCGCTTCCCCGTACAGACCTACGTGCTGGAATACAGCACAACGCTCGTGCGGGAAGCGATCGAACGCGAGCTGGCGCGTGAAGGACAGGTGTATTTCCTGTTCAACCGCGTCCAGGGAATCAACCAGATGGCCGAGCAGATCTCCATGCTCGTCCCGGAAGCCCGCGTGACTGTTGCGCACGGGCAGATGTCGGAGCAGGAACTCGAGAAAACGATTCTCGACTTCCTGGACGGCGAGTTCGACGTGCTCGTAAGCACGAGCATCATCGAGACCGGCGTCGATATCCCGAACGTGAATACGCTGATCGTGCATGACGCCGACAAGATGGGCTTGTCCCAGCTGTACCAGCTGCGGGGCCGGGTCGGCCGTTCCAACCGGATCGCCTACGCGTACTTTACGTATCAGCGCGACAAAGTGCTGAACGAAGTGGCGGAGAAGCGTCTCCAGGCAATTAAAGAATTTACAGAACTTGGATCCGGGTTTAAAATTGCCATGAGGGACTTGTCCATCCGCGGAGCCGGCAATCTGCTCGGAGCCGAGCAGCACGGGTTTATCGCTTCCGTCGGGTTCGACCTCTATTCCCAGATGCTGAGCGAGGAAATCGCCAAGCGCAAGCTGGAGCTGGACGGAGAGCAGGCGGAGCCCGAGAAGGAATGGATCACGCAGCTTGACCTTCACTTGGATGCTTACCTGCCGTCGGATTACATTTACGACAGTATGCAGAAGATCGAGATTTACAAGAAAGTGGCGAATATCCGCTCCTTCGCGGAAGCGGAAGATCTGGATGAGGAATTGGTGGACCGGTTCGGCGATTTGCCGCCTGCCGTTTCCAATCTTTTGGCCGTAGCCAGATTGAAGGTGTATGGAGCCGAATATAAAATCGAATCCATCTCCCAGAAGGGCGACGACTATCATATCAAGATTTCCCCAGACGAGACGGAAAGACTGGACGGTCAGAAGCTGTTTACGATTTCGAACGGCTTCGACGGGCGCGTCAAGCTGATTGCCGGGCCTCAGATTCACGTTCATATCCGCGGCAAAGGGCTGTCCCCTGAGGACACAATCGCATTGGTGGAGCGTTTTCTGTTACAATACAGGGAAGCCTTGAAAACGAAGGGAGAATTGCAGAATGCAACACAATAAATCAGGTTGGGCCAAAAGCAAGTGGCTGCTGCTTGCCGTATTAGTCCTTGTCTTGGCCGTGGCCAGCGGGTGCGGCAAGAAGGACGAAGGAAAAGCCGGCACGCCGGAAGAGGTTATCGCCACTTACAAAGACGGGGGTAAAGTGACCCGCGGAGAGTTTGACAAACTGCTTTCCTTCAACCGTCTCCTGTATCCGGAATACGCGCAGTTCGAAACGGACCCGGCTTACCAGCAAAGCATGCTGGAGCAGTTTATTATGCTGAAGGTCCTTTCCGGACGTGCGAGCGATGACGTGAAGAAAGAAGCGGACAAGCAGGTAACCGATCAAGTTACGCAGCTGAAAACTTTCGTGGGCGCGCAGGAAGGCGGCCTGGAGAAGAAGCTGAAAGACGCTAAACTGGAAGAGAAAGACATTGAGAATCTCTTGAGACTCAGCGTGTATTCCACGAGCTACTTGGAGAAGCAGGTCACTGACGACGAAATCAAAGCGGAATACGAGAAGGCCAAAAAAGCGGACCCGAACGCCTACGATGTAGCGACTGTCCGTCATATTCTCATCGGTCTTAACGATCCGAATACGAATAAAGAGCTCCGCACGAAAGAAGAAGCTCTGAAGCGCGCAAAAGAAGTGCAGCAGAAGCTGAAAAACGGCGGAGACTTCGACGCTCTTGCCAAAGAATACACCGACGATCTCAGCTCCAAGGAAAAAGGCGGCAAGTATGAGAACGCCAAAGTCAGCCAGTGGGTGGCCGGATTCAAAAAAGCGGCCCTCGAACTGCCTTTGAATACGATCAGCGATCCCATTGAGACCGAGTACGGCTACCACGTCATGAAAGTGGAATCCCGTAAAACCGAAACCGTAGAAGACGCCAAGAAAGAGCTGGCCTCTAACCTGGCGCAAGTGAAGATGCAGGAGTTCGTAACGAAGGAGCTTCCCGGCTTGATCGAAACGAACAAGCTTCCTAAGCCGACTCCGACTCCGGCTCCATCGGCCAATCCGAGCCCGGCACCTGGCGGAAGCACGGCACCGAGCGGCACGGAGGCTCCGACAGGCAGCCCGTCTCCGCAGACGACGCCGACCGCGGCGCCGACCGACGTGCCTGGAGCGACGCCTCCGGCCGCAAGCCCTTCGCCGGCGGCGAAGTAAGCGGATCTGCGAAGCCTGGCGGCAGATCATTTATTTAACATAAGCCATCTCGTCCATCCGGACGGGATGGCTTTTTATTTTACGTGGATGGAAAGAGGGAAATGTATAAGAATATGGGGGCCGATGAATACTATGGTCAGAATCGAATCGCTACACCCTTCTCTTTTAAATACACGCAGATCGGCGTCCAGTCGTATCCAAAACTTCAAGTGAAAGTGGGGCAACATGAGTCATGAAAGCAACTGGAATCGTTCGTCGCATTGATGACCTGGGCAGGGTTGTCATTCCGAAGGAAATACGGCGCACACTGCGCATCCGGGAAGGCGACCCGCTCGAGATATTCGTCGATCGCGACGGTGAAGTTATCTTGAAGAAGTATTCCCCGATCGGCGAATTAGGGGATTTTGCCAAAGAATATGCCGAGTCTCTCTATGAGAGCACCAATCATATCACACTGATTACGGACCGGGATACGATTATCGCGGTAGCGGGCGGTTCGAAGAAAGAGTATATGGACAAACAGATCGGGCAGATCGTGGAGACCACCATGGAAAACCGTAAACCGACTATCGAGAGCGGTTCGGGTACATACGAAATCTCCAAAGACAATCCCGAAATTTACAGCTCTTTCGTCATCGCTCCGATTGTGGCGGGCGGAGACCCGATCGGTTCGGTTATTCTGATGAGCAAGGACGAAGAAGTCACAATGGGCAATATGGAATCGAAAATGGTGGAGACGGCAGCCGGTTTTTTGGCGAAACAAATGGAGCAGTAACCGAAAGCTTCCCTTACTTGGAAACCAATTCCGGAGGTAAGGGGGGCTTTTTTTGTTTTATGAGGAAATTTATATATAATGGGAAGAGTCCTCTTTAATCCGTATTTTTCAAACATCCTAGTGTAAACCCCCAGAAGGAAAGCGAGGCTTTAAGCAGTATGAAAGCGACAGGTATAGTTAGACGCATAGACGATTTAGGACGGGTAGTCATTCCTAAAGAGATTCGGCGCACCATGCGCATCCGGGAAGGCGATCCCATGGAGATATTCGTGAACCCCGACGGCGAAGTCATTTTGCAGAAATATTCTCCGGTCGGTGAACTTGGAGATTTTGCGCTGGAATACGCGGAATCGTTAAACGAGAGCACCGGGTATCAGGCCGTTATAGCGGACCGGGAGACCTTTATCGCAGCGGCAGGCCGCGGACGTAAAGAATATGACGGCAAACCGGTGGGCGAGCAATTGGAGAACGCCTTGAACGGAAGACAGACCATCGTGCAAGAAGCGGCCGGCAGTTACGAACTGGTTAAGGATGCGGCAGATGCTTACGGCTCATTCGTCATTGCACCGATCATTCACAATGGGGACACCATCGGCGCCGTTCTGTTGGTCAGCAAGGAAAATGATGTGGTCATGGGAAAAACCGAGCGGATCATGGCCGAAACGGCCGCTTCCTTCTTGTCCAAGCAAATGGAAGTGTAGATACACACGGACACATTTAATCTTTTATCGCAGGAGAGACGTTCATGTCCACGGAAAAGGGAACGCAGGAACAGACTGTGACGGTCGGAAGCTCCCGGCTCCTTAAGGGCGCCGCGTTGCTGGCCGCAGCGGCGGTATTCTCCAAACTGCTCGGAACCCTCCAAAAAATTCCGCTGCAAAATATAGCCGGGGACGGAGCTTTCGGCATTTACAACGCCGTCTATCCGCTGTATCTCCTGATTCTTTTCCTGGCGACGGCGGGTTTTCCGATCACGGTCGCAAAATTCGTTCAGGACCGGGCAGCCGCACGCGATCATGCGGGGGCTAGACGGGTGGCGGCGGCTTCCGCTCTGCTCCTGACAGCAACCGGCGTCCTTTGCTTTCTCTTGCTGTATTTCGGAGCCGATGTGCTGGCAGGCTGGATAGGAACAGCGGCTGCAGCGCCGGCCATCCGCAGCATTTCATACGCGCTTCTGCTGGTTCCCGTACTCTCGGTTCTCCGCGGTTATTTTCAAGGCTATGGGAACATGGTCCCCACCGCGGTGTCCCAGGCAGTCGAGCAGACGGTTCGCGTGCTTACGATGGTTCTTCTTTTGCTGTACTTGACCGAACAAGGCGCGGGAGACGGCGATATTGCCGCCGGAGCGACATTCGGTTCCGTAACGG
This sequence comes from Paenibacillus sp. GbtcB18, assembly GCF_019091125.1. Lineage (NCBI taxonomy): Bacteria > Bacillati > Bacillota > Bacilli > Caryophanales > Paenibacillaceae > Paenibacillus > Paenibacillus sp. GbtcB18. The sequence continues at coordinate 30,451 of NZ_JAGXJX010000014.1, read as the reverse complement.
GGGCGGCAGGGGCCTTACTTCTGCTTCTGTTTTATTGGCAGAGAAGCAAGGACAGAAGCGTCGGGAGGCGAGAGGCTGCCCGAGCTGGAGACGCCGGCCCTGCGGGGACCAAAGAACCGCTTGGCCGGCTCATGGCCTCTATCGGCGCTTACGCTCTGCCGATCTGCCTCGGCTCGATCATGACGCCGATTCTCAATCTCATCGACGCCTTCACCATTCCCCGCCTGCTCCTTGGCGGGGGAGCGGACCCGGCCGAGGCGATGCGCCAGTTCGGCCTGTACAACCACGGCCTGCCCTTGGTTCAGGCCGTGACGATGGTCGCGTCCTCGCTGACGGCCGTGCTGGTGCCGGCAATCGCCGCTGCTAAGGCGGCGGACCCGGCGCAGCTGCAAATCCGCACGGAGCGGACCGTGCGGATGACGGGCCTGCTCGGCCTGGCTGCGGCCGCCGGCCTGGCCTCTCTCACCGTGCCGGTGAACGTGATGCTCTATCAGAGCGAAGAAGCGTCCGGCACGATGGCTCTGCTCGCGCTCACGGCGCTGTTCGGCACGCTCAACATCGTGCTTGCCGGAGTGCTGCAGGGCCTCGGCGCCGTGAATGCTCCCGCGCTGCATCTGCTCGCAGCCGCCGCCGTCAAGATCGGCGGCAGCCTGCTGCTCGTGCCGCGCTGGGGAATCGCCGGCGCAGCCGTGTCGGCGGTGCTCGCGTTCGCTGCCGCGTCCGCCCTGGGCCTCGCCGAGGTGCGGCGGCTGACCGGCGCTCCGCAGCGCCCGCGCTCCTCGGCCTTGGCGCCGCTTGCGGCTGCCGCGCTCATGTGCGCCGCTCTGGGCGCGCTCCAGCTCGCGGGCGGGCCGCTGCTTGGCGCCTTGGCGCCGGGCCTCGGCCCGCGCGGACAGGCCAGCGTATTGGCGCTGGCCGGGGTGGCGCTCGGCGCGGCCGTGTACGCGCTCGCGCTGCTGCGCTTCGGCGCCGTGAACCGGGCGGAGCTGGAGCAGCTCCCCGGCGGCGGCAAGCTGGCTTCGGCGCTGACGAAGCTGCGCCTGTTCCCGCAGGGGGAGCGGCTCTAGGAGCGGACCGGGCTCCGTGATAGACCGCGCCGTTTCGGCGTAAAATAGCTGCGAATCAACCGGCTCCGCTTAAGCGGGAACCGGAATACGCGTGGGAGGCAAGGACTATGACGCAAGGAATTACGGTTCTCGGACTCGGTTCCGGGGACGAAAACCAGCTCACGCTCGGCGTGCTGCGCCGTTTGCAGCAGGCCCCGAAGCTGATTCTCCGCACCGATCATCACCCGGTTGCCGCCTATCTCCGGGCGGAGGGGATCCGGTACGAGACCTTTGACGCGATTTACGAAGCGAAGGACCGCTTTGACGACACGTATGAAGCGATAGCGGCCTCGCTGCTGGAGTCCGCCCGTTCGCAGGCTGTCGTGTACGCGGTTCCCGGACATCCTATGGTGGCCGAGTACACCGTGCAGCTGCTGAGGACGAAATGTCCGGAAGCGGGCATTCCACTGGAGATCGTGGGCGGGGAAAGTTTCCTCGACCAGGCGTTTCTCCGGTTCGGCTTTGACCCCATCGAAGGGATGCAGCTTTTGGACGCGACGGATCTGCGGCCCGGTATGCTGAACCCCCGCTTGCATACGGTTATCGGACAAGTGTACGATACATTTACGGCGTCGGATGTGAAGCTTACGCTGATGGAGCTTTATCCGGACGATTACACCGTCTTTGCGGGTCACTCCCTTGGCGTTGCGGGAGAAGAATCGGTTGTCCGGGTTCCTCTTTACGAGCTCGACCGGATCGAGGGCTACGGCAACCTCTCCCTTGTATGGGTGCCGCGCAGCGACCGCGACGAACTCCGCAACCGTACTTTGGAGCGGCTGCATGAAATTGTGGCGATTCTCCGCAGCCCGGAAGGCTGCCCTTGGGATCGCGAGCAGACACACGCCAGCCTCCGCAAAAATCTCATCGAAGAAGCGTACGAGGTGCTGGAGACGATCGATGAGGACGACCCCGACCATATGTGCGAGGAGCTCGGTGACCTGCTGCTGCAGGTGATGCTCCATTCCCAGATGGAAGAGGAGACTGGCGCTTTTACCGTCTATGACGTAATCGCGGGTCTCAACGAGAAGCTGATCCGCCGTCATCCGCACGTTTTCGGTACGGAAGGCGCGGAAAATGCGGAGGAGGCTCTCGCCAACTGGCAGCAGATGAAGGACGAGGAGAAGCGCCGCAAAGGGATTGATCCTTCTAAGCAGTCCGCTTTGGCGGGAGTGCCCAAGGATCTGCCGGCTCTGATGAAAGCCCTGAAGCTTCAGAAGAAAGCGGCTGCCGTCGGTTTTGACTGGTCCGAGGTCGGGGAAGTGATCGCCAAAATCACCGAAGAACTCGGTGAAGTGCAGGAAGCGATGGAAAACGGTGCGGCAGCGGAGCGCCTGGACGAACTCGGGGATCTGCTTTTCGCCGTCGTCAATCTGTCACGCTTCCTGAAAATCGATCCAGAAGAGGCATTGGCTTCGACTAACCGCAAGTTTGTACGCCGTTTCCAGTACATCGAAGAGCGCCTGGAAGCCCAGGGCAAGTCCCTGGCGGAGGCGGATTTGGCAGAGATGGAAGAATTGTGGCAGGAAGCAAAAAAACTTCAATCCACGTAGGTTTTTCAGCAGGATTTCCCAAGCTGAGCAAGAATACTTAGTTTCGGAAGAGGCTTTTCTGTTAGATTCAGAACCAGCTACACATTGTCATTCACTTTAGGAGGTATTCGAATCATGAACAAAACAGATCTGATCAACAACATTTCCACAAAGAGCGGACTCACCAAGAAAGACGTGGAAACCGTCCTCAACTCTTTCCTCGGTGAAATTACGGACGCGCTGTCCACGGGAGATAAAGTTCAGCTGATCGGCTTCGGTACATTCGAAACCCGCAAACGCTCCGGACGCACGGGCCGCAACCCGCAAACCGGTCAAGAAATTTCCATTCCGGAATCGAATGTCCCTGCTTTTAAAGCGGGCAACAAGCTTAAAGAAGCCGTAAAATAATGAGACTCGACAAGTTTTTAAAAGTATCCCGGCTGATCAAACGCCGTACGGTGGCCAAAGACGTCTCCGATCAGGGACGTGTCTGGATTAACGGGCGGGATGCGAAACCGAGCTCGACGGTGAAGGTGGGCGACGAGCTTACCATTCAATTCGGGCAGAAGAAAGTGACCGTTCGCGTGGAACAGCTGACGGAGTCGACTCGTAAAGAGGATGCGGCTCATATGTACACGCTTCTGCGGGAAGAAGCGAATAACGGATAACCAAGAGGCTGAAAGGCGGCTTACGCCGACTAGGCCTCTTTTTTACGTGTTTCCGGATGTTCTAAAAACGGACATCCCCCCATATCGTAGTGGTAGGAAAAGCTGTAGGGGGGACTCGCCATGATGGAGGCCGGAAAGACCAAGCGGCAGGAAGTGAAAATGCTCAACCGCAAGCTGCTCGAAATCTCCGGAGTGAAGAATGTGGAGAGCTTTGACAGTGAGGAATTTTTGCTGGAGACGGACTGCGGGTTTCTGCTCATTAAGGGACAGAATCTGCATATCAAGAATTTGAGTCTGGAGCAGGGACTGGTGGCGATAGAAGGATACGTCAACGCCTTGTCATATGTGGACGCAAATTCCCCGGAGAAAAACAAGGGATTTCTGGGTAAGCTGTTCAAGTGACACTGAACGTCCAGTTTTTAACCTTGTGGTTCATGTTCGTCAGCGGGATGGGGCTGGGGATGCTCTACGACGCCTTCCGGGTGGTGTTCGTGCAGCTGCGGCTGCCGCGCTGGACTTTCCCGCTTGCGGATGTGGTTTACTGGATTACGGCGACCGTCTGCGTGTTCGGGACACTCGTGCACAGCAATCAGGGACAAGTCCGATTCTTCGTCTTTGTCGGGTTAATTATCGGCCTGCTGGTTTACATGATGACGCTGAGCCGTACCGTCCGTAAGGTTATTGTGGTCCTGATCCGGGCGGTTAAATGGCTCCTCCGCTTCTTCAGGCGAACGTTTACGCTGCTCTTTATCAAGCCTGCGATCGGGTTATATAAGCTGGCCTGGGTGCTGCTGGGCTTTTTGGCGGCGCTGGCTATGTTCCTGTTCCGAGTTGTGGTACAATTGGTTTACCCTGTGTGGAAACTGCTGCTTTGGCTGACAAGACCCCTGTACAAGCATTTACGGGTACCTGCCCGCGTGCTGCGGTGGTTAAATTTTTTAAAGCAACTGTTTCAGAAGTGGTTTCGCAAGGGTAAGTAACCGGGCATGGGTCGAACTATATGATGACCCTGCACGATCAGGAGGCTCAGAGATTAATGCCTGTTTCACCCAAATCAACGCAGACGCAACCTAAATCGAATAGCAAAGGCACGCGCCGCAGATTCCGTATTGCCGCCGTCATACTGCTCGGTTTTCTGACGTGGGCGGGAATTACATTCTGGGGACAACATGGCAAGATCAGCGAGAAGCGTGCGGAGATGCAGCAAATCAAACAGGAGTTTACCGATGAACAGAAGCGTAAAGCGGACCTTCAGCAGGAAATTGCCCGTTTGCACGACCCTGAGTATTTGGAGCAAGTTATCCGCAGCGAGTTGAATTATGCCCGCGAAGGAGAAACACGTTTTTTTATACCGACGTCCAAATCACAAAATCCGTAAAACCGGATTATTTGGGCTTTTCTCCATGTTGACCGTCTATTCAGCAATGGGGTATAATCGGCATAGCCATTCTTTTGAACAATTTAAGGGAGGAACATTGTATTTTATGGCAATAGAAGTGGGCAGCAAATTAGAAGGAAGAGTGACCGGGATCACTCACTTTGGGGCATTTGTCGAGCTTGAACAAGGTGTCACCGGATTGGTGCATATCTCGGAGATTGCCGACAACTACGTGAAGGATGTCAACGACCATCTCAAGCTGGAAGACAAGGTTCTGGTCAAGGTCATCAACGTGGACAAGGACGGGAAAATCGGCTTATCCATCAAGCAGACGATTGAAAAGCCCGCTGAACCTGCTCGCCCTGAAAGACAAGGCAATGGCAAGTTCGACTCCCCTCGTTCCGGAGATCGTGGCGGATTCGGTAACCGCGGAGACCGCGGCGGACGCGGTGGCGGCTTCCGCAACGCACCCGGCAAATTGTCTTTCGAAGACAAGATGAACCGTTTCCTCAAGGACAGTGAAGAGCGCATTTCTTCGCTGAAGAAGCAGGACTCCAAGCGTGGTGGGCGTGGCGGACGCCGCGACTAATTGTTCCTCGCTCTACTATTTACACAAATCTACAACCACATTCCGTTTCGGCGGATGTGGTTTTTTTGCGTCGATTAACATGCGGTTATTCGGGGAATCGACACAACCTTACCGCATACGCATCCCTTTTACCGGTGACAATCTCCCGCCGCTTCGGAACGGCTGTTCGGAAGGGAGAAGCCGAGCCCCCACGGGGTAGGCATTTGCGTCGACCTGACAGGCACCCCTTTTTTGTCGGAAATTTCTTAAACTCTAGTAACTCATTATGACAAATTCTATGATAGAACCCACCTATAATAAACTCCACTAAGAGAAATGGTGGTGTCTGAACATGGAAAAACGAAATGGTGCACTTTCCATCGGTCTGCAATGGGCAGGCGCGGTGCAGCGGACAAAGTCGGCAGCTCAGGGCAGAGTGGCGGAAAACAGACTCATTCAATCGTTTGTAGCCAAGAAATGGTCTATCCTGCTCTTGTTGATGGCCTTTCTGCTGGGGAGAGCCATGATCCTTGAGGAGCTCGCTCCGTTTTCGATAGCCTTTTTTGCGGTCATGTATTTCCAGCGCCGTGATTTGCTTCTATGGACAGGCGTATTTCTATTTGCCGGAAGTTTACTGGCCGTACAACCTCAGAGCGGGTTTATCCTGACCGAGATGATCGTGTTTCTCCTCATCCAGAAAGGATTGGAGAAATACGAGCGCTCGGATATCTCGCTGGCGCCGGTACTCGTCTTCATCACAACACTGCTCGTGCAGATGTTCGCTCACCTGGTCAGCTCGGACCTATCTTGGTTTTCCTTGACGATGACGGGAGTGGAGTCGGTGCTGAGTCTGGTGCTTACGCTTATTTTCGTACAAGCCGTCCCCGTCTTCACACTGACCCGCAAAAATTATCAGCTCAAGCATGAAGAGATCATTTGTCTGATCATCCTGCTGGCGTCTATGATGACCGGCACCGTGGGCTGGACGCTCGGACCGGTTACGGTGGAGCACGTTGTCTCCCGTTACCTGATTCTGTTGTTCGCACTGGTGGGCGGTGCGCCGTTCGGAGCCTCGGTCGGTGTGGTGACGGGACTTATCTTAAGTCTCGCCAATACAAATGCGATTTATCAGATGAGTTTGCTTGCTTTCTCGGGCATGCTGGCGGGCCTGCTTAAGGAAGGCAAGCGGATGGCGGTAGCTTTCGGCATGCTGCTCGGCTCGTCGATCCTCTCCATCTATATCGGGACGCAGGGGGAAGTCATGAACTCCACCTGGGAATCCGTTGCGGCGGTAGCGCTTTTCCTGCTCACACCCAAGGGCGTTCTCCAGACGCTGGCCAAATACGTGCCGGGAACCCAGGAGAACCTCAAATCCCAACAGGATTACGCCAAACGCGTCAGGGATATTACGGCCGGCCGGGTGGAGCAATTTTCGCAGGTGTTTATGCAGTTGGCGCGGAGCTTCAAACAGCTTACGGTCGAGAGCCAGCCGGTACCTAAGGAGGAGGAGATCAGCCATTTCATGGAGGCCGTTTCCTGCCAGACCTGCCAGATGTGCCCGAAGCGGGTCCGGTGCTGGGACCAGCGTTTTTACCAAACGTATCAGTTTATGACGGGCATGATGACGGAAATCGAGCTTAATCCGAATTTCTCGCGGAAGCAGATTCCGATAGATTGGAAGCAGGCCTGTACGAAGCCGGATCAGGTGCTGGAGGTTATGAAAAACCAGTATGCGAAATATCAGAACGATATGCACTGGAAAAAGCAGATTTCGGACAGCCGTCAAATTGTGGCGGATCAATTAAGCGGCGTGTCCCAGGTCATGGAGGATTTGGCGAAGGAGATCAAGCGGGAGGGCCAGGAGCTCTTTCTGCAGGAGGAGCAGATTCGTCAGGCTCTGGAGGATCTCGGGCTTTCCATACACAGCATTGATGTCATTTCGCTGGACGAAGGTAACGTGGAGATCGAGATCATCCACCAATATACAAAAGGCTTCGATGAGTGCCGCAAAATCATAGCGCCTCTGTTAAGCGAAATTCTCGGAGAACATATTGCGGTGAAAAATGAGGAAATGCTCCCGAGGGGTGAAGGCTACAGCACGGTACTGTTCGGCTCGGCCAAAGAATTCGAAGTGGAGACGGGGATCGCGGGAGCAGCCAAAGGCGGAGAACTGCTGTCCGGGGACAGCTTCTCCGTAGCGGAGCTGGGCAACGGCAAATTCGTCGTGGCGTTGAGCGACGGAATGGGCAACGGCGAGAGGGCCAGGGCGGAAAGCTCGGCTGCGCTGACTATACTGCAGCAGCTTCTCCAATCGGGCATGGATGAGAAAATCGCGATCAAATCGGTCAACTCCGTTCTGCTTCTCCGTTCTTCCGACGAAGTGTATGCGACGGTGGATATGGCTCTGATTGATTTATACAGCGCAGAGACGACCTTTATGAAAATCGGGTCCACACCGAGCTTCATTAAAAGAGGCAGCGAAGTCATTCCGGTAATGGCCAACAACTTGCCGGTCGGCATTTTGCAGGACATCGAAGTGGACCTGCTGTCGCGATCCCTACAGCACGGAGACCTGCTGATTATGATGACTGACGGTATTTACGACGCGCCCGGACATGCGGTCAACAAGGAAATGTGGATGAAGCGGGTGATCCAGGAAATCGACACGGACATTCCCCAAGATTTTGCCGATAGTCTGCTTGAACGCGTTATGCGTTGTCATCACGGGGAAATTATCGACGATATGACCGTGGTCGCGGCGCGTGTCGAGAAGCATCAGCCCGAATGGGCGACATTTCGCTGGCCCGGCGTCAACCGGATCGAGCGGCCGAAGGTGGTGAGCTGAGTGCCGCAAAAGCGGTAAAACCGTATCCTGCCGGTTTATAAATAGAAAGGAGGCCGAATGCTGAAATTCGACAAATGCAGCCGTGCAGCGGAGTATCCTAGCGGGTGCCCCGCTGCTTTTTCTTGAAAAAAGTTCCGCGTTCAGTCCCCCAGGCAGGCCACCTCCGGCCCGGCCGGCTGACCGGCGACTGATTTCTTCCGCCCCTATGATTAGAATCTCGCAGACTTGGCGAAACTAGTAAGAACATTCATAGGTTGGAGGCGGAAGAGATGAAACAGATCCTACTAATCACCGACGGCTGTTCGAACGTCGGAATCAGCCCGGCGGCCGCTGCGGCGGAAGCCCGCGCGGAAGGCATTACGGTCAACGTGATCGGTGTCGTTGACCAGGGCGAGCTCGGCCTGCTCGGCGCCGAGGAAATCCGCGAGATTGCGAAAGCCGGCGGGGGCATGAGCCGGATCGCAACCTCGCAGCAGCTGTCGCAGACCGTGCAGATGATGACGCGCAAGACTGTGACGCAGACGGTTCAGCAGGCGGTCAGCCGGGAGCTGCAGAGCATACTCGGCAGCGGCGATATGACCGAACTGCCTCCTGTGCAGCGCTCCGAGGTCGTGCGCGTCATAGACGAGCTTGCGGAGAGCGGCTCCCTCCGCGTCGCGCTGCTGGTGGATGCCAGCGCCAGCATGAAGCCGAAGATGGCGGCGGTGCGCGAGGCCATCTCCGATCTGCTGCTCAGTCTCAAGGCGCGGAGCGGGACAAGTGAGCTGGCGGTTTTTCATTTTCCGGGACGGCATGACGGTGATCCCCATGTGGAAATGGATTCGGGCTGGACGTCAAATCTTGCAAATCTGGATAAGATGTTCTATAAATTAAACATGAAGGGCACCACACCTACCGGACCTGCCATGCTGAAAGTGGCGGCGTACGTGTCGGGTAAACCTATCTATTCAGACGATGAGGACGGGATGCTGCGTGACTACGTCGTATGAGCCCGCCCTGCCGCTCGGTACGACCCTCAAGGGGATCTGGAACGGCAGAACTTATACGGTTGTGCGCGGGCTGGGTTCGGGAGCGAACGGCCAAGTGCTGCTTGTACGCAGAGGCGAGCGCCGGTATGCGATGAAGATCGGATACGACCCTCTCGACCATCAGTTCGAAGTAAACGCCCTGCAGTCCCTTTCCAAGACGGATACGTCGTTCAGCCGGTTTCTGCTGGATGCCGACGATGCGGAATTCGAGGGACGCCGCTTGTCGTTTTTTATCATGCCTTACATACAAGGCCTTTCTTTATCGAAATACATACGGACCTACGGCAAGGACTGGATTTACGTGATCGGATCGAATCTGCTTAAAAAGCTTACGGAGCTGCACCGCAGCGGGTTTATCTACGGAGATCTGAAATCCGACAATCTCGTTCTTACGGAACATGGAAGCGTGGAGCTGATAGATTTCGGAGGCATGACGGCCAAAGGACGCGCGGTGAAGCAGTTTACGGAGATTTTTGACCGCGGCTACTGGTGTGCGGGCGAACGGGTCGCGGAGGAGAGCTACGATCTGTTTTCGTTCGCCGTTCTGATCATCAAAACACTGGATGAACGCGACGCGTTCCGCCCCGCCCTGCAGGAGCTTCCTCAGAACCGGAATATCTCCATGCTTGAGGATATCGTCAAAAGCAGCGAGCGGATGAAAGGCTTGGCTCCTTTTTTGCTGAAGGCTCTGAATAACCGGTTTGCTTCTTCCGAAGAAGCGCTTGCCGTATGGAGGGAACAAGCCAAGAAGGCGCGCGGTATCAAAGTCCCGGCCGAACGAAAAGAAGCCCCCGGGATTGTTCTGTTTTTGACGATATCTTTGATTGTTTTGCTGGGAACGATCGTTTACTTTTATCTGGACTGAAAAAAGGTCGAGACTTCGGCCCTTTCGTTACAAGGGCCGATTAACACGGGCTGCAGCAGCGGACGGAAAGCGGGGAAACAATCATGGAAGGGAAGCGGCAGCCCAGGGAGGCTAACCACGGTGAGCCCGGCAGCAGAGGATTGGACCCGGGATTCCGGGTCCGTGCGGCCGTCGAGAGCCGTATCGCCGAAGGGAAGCTGCTGGAACCGGGTGACACCGTCGTTGTAGCCGTGTCGGGAGGACCGGATTCGGTTGCGCTTCTTCATTTGCTGTACGGGCTGGCGGGTTCAAGGAATTGGCGGCTCATCGCAGCGCATGTCAATCACCGATTCAGAGGGGAAGAGTCCGACCGTGAAGCGGCATTCGTCGCTTCCTTTGCGGAGCGTCTAGGATTGCCCTGTGAGTCGGCTTTTATCGATGTGCCCGCTTATATAGAAGAAACAGCCTTGAACTCTCAGGTCGCGGCGCGGCAGAAACGGTACGAGTTCCTTTATGAAACGGCTCGCAAGTACGGCGCAAATAAAATCGCGCTCGCCCATCACGCAGACGATCAAGCCGAGACGATTCTGATGCGGATTTTACGGGGCACCGGGCCAGGAGGGCTGACGGGAATACCCGAGAGGCGAGCCGAAAAAAAAGTGGAACTCGTCCGGCCCATGCTTCGTATATACAAGAAAGAGGTAATTAGTTATTGTGAATTCCTGGGGCTCGCTTACTGCCGGGATAGCAGCAACGATTCGCGGAAGTATTTCCGGAACCGGATACGGCTGGATGCGATGCCCTATTTGCGCCAATATAACGATCAGCTTCCGGAGTCCTTGAACCGGCTGGGTGAAATCATGTCGGCCGAGAACGATTATATGGAACACGAAGCTGACCGCGTGTATGTTTCCGTCGTCAAGACCGAAGCGGGTGCAGCAAGCTTGGATCGGGGTGATTTTGTTCACTTGCACGTCGCTTTACAAAGGCGTGTGATTAAACTAATATTAAATTATCTCGCTTTTCAAGAGGAAAACGTCGATTATGCAAGATTAGAGGCGATTCGTACGGTAATTGTGCAGGACAGTCCCTCCAATCTCACATGGCCAATCGACGGACGTATTGCCTTGATTCGTGAGTACGAACGTATCTGTTTTCGATCCGAGACATCAGCCAGGTCGGGGGATGCGGCTTTTTTGCATCAAGTGGACTTGCAGCAGCCGTTTCTGTCTATTCCGGAAGCCGGAATGACCTTTGGTTTTACGGCCGCGGAACGGGATGGAATCGGCGGCGCCGATATTTCAGCAGCCTGTCCCGACGAGGCTTGGTTTGATCTTGATGCCCTTCGGATGCCGTTGTCGGTGAGAAGCCGGCAAGCCGGGGACCGTTTGGACGTGTTTGGTTTAAACGGCACCAAAAAAGTAAAAGATATTCTCATGGATGCCAAAATACCGCCCAGCCGCAGAGACCGGCTTCCGCTGCTTATGGATGCAGAAGGAAGGGTTCTGTGGATACCGGGCGTTCGTCGTTCCCGCCATGCGCTTGTCGGACCGGGAACCGTACGTTGGCTGCACATCCGGATTGAGCCCCCGGTGACCGAGGGAAACGGCCTTGGAGAATGATTTGTCACAGTTTTCATATTATTAAGTAGGGGGAGCATCCTTGTTTAACGACATTCAAGAAGTTTTTTACTCGGAGGAACAAATTCAAGCTAAGGTACAGGAGCTTGGAGCCCAGATATCCAAAGACTTCGAAGGCCGCAATCCGCTTGTGATTTGTGTGCTTAAAGGAGCTTTTATTTTCATGGCGGACCTCGTGAAACAGGTTACGATTCCGCTTGAGCTTGATTTTATGGCGGTATCCAGCTACGGACAATCGACGAAATCGTCGGGCGTCGTCAAAATCATTAAAGATTTGGACGTATCCGTAGAAGGACGTCACGTGCTGATCGTCGAAGATATTATCGACAGCGGTTTGACCCTGAGCTACCTCATTGACGTGCTTGAGAGAAGAAATGCCCAGTCCGTGTCTGTGGTTACTCTGTTCAACAAACCTGCCAGACGGTCCGTCGATCTGCAGCCCGATTATGCCGGTTTTGAAATTCCGGATGCGTTTATCGTAGGCTACGGGCTCGATTATGCCGAGAAATACCGCAATCTTCCTTACATCGGTGTTCTGAAACCGGAGATTTACTCTTCTTAAGAGCACCCGGGTATGTCCCACGGCCGGCTTTGTTGTGATGCTAAGACATGCTGTGGTAAAATATAAAAAGTGTGTCGTTTGAGAGGAGGTAGCGGATGAATCGCTTTATCCGGAATACCGGTTTTTATTTATTGATTTTCCTGGTAACAGTCGGTATTGTGCATTTCATTAGTACGCAGAACGATCAAAAAGAAGCGATTACCTACAACCAGTTCCGGCAGGAATTAACGTCCAAGAACGTCGAGAAGCTTCAAATAAAAGTCGACGGGGGCACGTACCTGATCAACGGGCAATACAAGAATCCTAAGGCGGCGGATAAATCTACATTCGTTACCCGTGGTCCATTTGATTCACGTGTAGTAGAGCTGATCGAAACAGCGGGGGTTCAAGAAGAGTATCTGAAAATGGAAGGCGACAGCGTTTGGATTTCGTTCCTGACGTCCATCATTCCGTTTGTGATCATCTTCGTCCTGTTCTTCTTCTTGATGAACCAGGCTCAGGGCGGCGGCGGCAAAGTCATGAATTTCGGCAAGAGCCGTGCACGCTTATATAATGAAGAGAAAAAGCGCGTCACGTTCGAAGACGTGGCCGGCGCGGACGAAGAGAAACAGGAATTGGTCGAAGTCGTCGAATTCCTCAAAGATCCGCGCAAATTCTCTGCAGTAGGAGCCCGCATTCCGAAAGGCGTGCTTCTCAACGGTCCTCCGGGGACCGGTAAAACCCTGCTTGCCCGTGCTGTTGCGGGTGAAGCCGGAGTTCCGTTCTTCTCCATCTCCGGTTCCGACTTCGTGGAAATGTTCGTCGGTGTCGGTGCTTCCCGTGTACGGGATCTCTTCGAGAATGCGAAGAAGAACGCGCCTTGTATTATCTTTATCGACGAGATCGACGCCGTCGGCCGTCAGCGGGGCGCAGGCCTCGGAGGCGGACACGACGAGCGCGAGCAGACGCTCAACCAGCTGCTCGTCGAGATGGACGGATTCGGAGCGAATGAGGGTATTATCATCATCGCGGCTACCAACCGTCCGGACATTCTGGACCCGGCGCTTCTTCGTCCGGGACGTTTCGACCGTCAGATTACGGTTGACCGTCCGGATGTGAAAGGCCGCGAAGCGGTTCTCAAGGTTCACGCGCGCAACAAGCCGCTGGCCAAGGACGTAAGATTGGACTCCATCGCGCGTTACACCACCGGTTTTACGGGTGCCGACTTGGAGAACCTGCTTAACGAAGCGGCGCTTATCGCAGCGCGCCGCAACCGCAAAGATATCTCGATGGCCGAGATCGAAGAAGCTTTCGACCGTGTTATCGTAGGTACGCAGAAGAAAAGCCGCGTAATCAGCGAGCGCGAGAAGCGTACGGTAGCTTACCATGAATCCGGTCACGCCATCATCGGTTACTATGCCGAGAATGCGGACATGGTTCATAAGGTAACGATCGTTCCCCGCGGCCGTGCAGGCGGTTACGTGATGATGCTTCCTAAAGAAGGCGAAGACCGGATGATGCAGACCAAGAACGAGCTGCTCGACAAGGTCACCGGACTTCTTGGCGGTCGCGTTGCCGAAGAAATCTTCATCGGCGAGATCGCGACAGGAGCATACAGCGACTTCCAGAAAGCGACCGGAATCGTTCGCAAGATGGTTATGGAATTCGGTATGAGCGACAAGCTCGGCCCGATGCAGTTCGGCAGCAGCCAAGGCCAAGTATTCCTGGGCCGCGATATAGGTCATGAGCAGAACTACAGCGATGCGATCGCTTATGAAATCGATCAGGAAATGCAGCTGATCATCCGGGAGTGCTACGACCGGGCGAAGCAGATCCTGAATACTCATAAGGACAAAGTTCACCTTGTCGCTCAAACGCTTCTCGAAAGAGAAACGCTCGATAAGGAACAGATCGTGGAGCTTCTTGAGAAAGGTCATATTTCGGGCAATGACGATATAAAAGTGACGATCCAGGGACAAGATGACAGCGTTAAGCCGGAACCTGCACCTGAAATCGAACTGAAAACCGAGACGCCTGAACGGACCAAACTGAATCCGGATAAACCGGATGATGAAGGCAACAACCAGGCATAACCGAAAGAACCGAGCATACAACCGGATGTCCCCGCGGACGTCCGGTTTTTTCATTTTAGCGGCCGGATTTGCGGATTGACACGTTTAAGCATGTTGTGTAAATTTAGTTGTGATACTTGAATTGCCTTTTACAAAGAGTTCACAAGGGTGAGAAGGCGATCGCCCCAGCTATTGAACATAGGGCGTGCCGCTTTATATAAGGAGGATGCATTCATGGAGGCATTGGCTCTCGAAAGAAAAGCCGAGCAGAACAGACTGCTGAAAGAGCGAATTTTAGAGCTTAAGAAAGAACGCAATGCCATTATTCTCGCTCATTACTACCAGCGTGACGAGATTCAGGAAGTCGCCGATTTCCGCGGGGATTCATTTCTTCTGGCTCAGAAAGCCGCTGAAACCGATGCAGATGTTATCGTTTTTTGCGGAGTACACTTTATGGGGGAAAGCGCTAAAATTCTCGCTCCTACCAAGACGGTGATTATTCCCGACGAACGGGCCGGCTGCCCAATGGCCGACATGGTGAACGTGGAAGGGTTGCGGGCTTTGAAGAAAGAGCACCCTAATGCAAAGGTTGTCGCCTACATCAACACGTCAGCGGAAGTGAAGTCCGAAACGGATATCTGCTGTACCTCCGCGAATGCAAGAAAAGTCATCGAATCGATCGATGCCGAGGAGATTATCTGGGTACCGGATAAAAATTTAGGCGACTATGTATCAAAATTCACAAACAAAAAAATGATCATCTGGGAAGGCTACTGCAACACCCACGATATGCTGACCGTCAAAGATGTCGAGGAAATGAAGGCGGCTCATCCCAACGCTCAATTTGTGGTTCACCCGGAATGCCGTCCGGAGGTTGTAAAGCTCGGAGATTTTGTAGGCAGCACGACGGCCATCATCAAATACTGCCGTGAATCCGATTGCCAGGAGTTTATCGTCGGAACGGAAGACGGAACCGGTTATCAGCTTCGTTTGGACAGTCCTAATAAAACCTTTCATTTTGCCACGAAATATCTGGTATGCCCGAATATGAAAGTAAACAACTTGAAAAAAGTCGTCCGGTGTCTGGAAACCATGCAGCCTGAAATTTATGTAGCACCGGAAGTGGCTGAAAAAGCAAAGCTTTCCTTAGAGCGCATGTTACAAGTTAAGTAGCATGCGCTACTCTCTTTGTTGAAGGCACGGGTGAACCGCCATGATACCTAGATACTTAACGGATACGGATTTGACCGCCATTCCGCACTATAAAACCGATGTAATTATTATCGGCGCAGGAATTGCCGGTTTATTCACGGCCCTGCAGGCCAGCGCTTCTCAGCGTGTGCTGTTGATTACGAAGAAATCGCTTCTGGACAGCAACACCCGGTATGCCCAAGGTGGAATTGCCGCGGTAATTTCCGATGAAGATTCGCCTGAGTATCATCTGCAGGATACGCTTGTCGCCGGCGCGGGCTTGTGTTCGCGAGATGCTGTCGACGTACTGGTTCATGAAGGACCGGAAGGCGTACAGGACCTGATCCGGATGGGGACGCAGTTTGATTTGGAAAACGGGGAAATCGCCTTGACCAAAGAAGGCGCTCACAGCCAGCGAAGAATTCTCCATGCGAATGGGGATGCGACCGGCGCTGAGATTGTGAGGGCGCTTTCCGAAAATACCAAGAATAACCCGTCCATTGAAATATGGGATGATCATATTGTGATTGATCTGATTACGGTTGATGGGGAATGCTGCGGTGCCTTGGTTCAAAAGCCTGATGGACAGCGAGTATATGTCCAAGGCAACGCGACCGTGCTTTGTACAGGCGGTGCGGGTCAGTTGTTCCGCTATACGACTAATCCGGACGTTGCGACCGGAGACGGGGTGGCGATCGCTTACCGTGCCGGAGCGGATATACGTGATATGGAGTTTATCCAGTTTCATCCGACCGTGCTTGTTTACCCGGGAGCGCCGCGTTTTCTAATTTCGGAGGCGGTCCGAGGTGAGGGCGCTTATTTGCGCAACATCAAAGGGGAGCGGTTTATGGAGAAATATCATCCGCAGCTCGAGCTTGCTCCCCGGGATGTAGTAGCCCGCGCGATCGTCAGCGAAATCGAGGAAACGGGTTCCAGTTTCATCTACCTGGACATAACCCATGAGCCGGAACAGATGATCCGGCACCGATTCCCTACCATCTATGAAACTTGTTTGTCATTCGGTCTGGACTTGACAAGCGACTGGATTCCCGTCGCTCCTGCCGCTCATTATATGATGGGAGGGGTAAAGACCGACTTGCATGGGGAAACCAACATTAAAAGGCTGTTCGCCTGCGGGGAAGTGTCCTCAACGGGTGTACACGGCGCCAACCGGCTTGCGAGCAATTCGTTATCCGAAGCGATTGTATTCGGACGCCGGATTGTAGATCGTATCCGGTCACTCGCTCCGTTTCCGGACCGGGTGCCCCAGACAGGGGAGGGAACCTCCGCCCGTACGGAGCTGCCGAAACAGGCAATGGTAGAGAAAAAATTGAAGCTGCAGAAGGTTATGGTTCGTTATGCGGGAGTCCGCCGAGATGCGGCGGGGCTTCAACGGGGACTCGATGAACTTAAACGGCATCTGCCGTCCTTCGACTCATGCCTTACCCGCAGGGAAGATTACGAATTTGCTAATTTGCTGACCTGCGCGCTGTTGACAGCCGAAGCCGCGCTGCGCCGTGAAGAAAGCCGCGGCGGGCATTACCGTGAAGATTTTCCGCAGCGCAGAGACGAGCAGTGGCTTAAACATACCGTATTAAACCGTGAATGTGGTCTGACGGAGGAGTGGATACTTAATGATGGAATTAAACTTTAAACAAATACGGCAGAACATCAAGTTGTGGCTCGACGAAGATATCGGAACGGGCGATGTGACCACGATGTACACCATTCCCGCGGATCAGCAGAGCAAAGGGATTATTCATCTGAAAGAATCCGGAATTGTGGCGGGGCTGCGCGTAGCGCAGGAAGTATTCGCGGAAGTGGACGAGAACCTGGTATTTTCTCCGCAGGTAAAAGAAGGGGAGTTTGTTTCCAAAGGGACGGTAATAGCCATCGTCACAGGAAACACTCGGAGCATCCTGAAGGGAGAACGGCTTGCTCTCAATCTTCTTCAACGGATGTCCGGTATCGCCACGCGTACGCGCCAATATGTGAACGCGCTGGAGGGTCTTCCTACCCGGCTCGTCGATACACGGAAAACGACACCCGGGCACCGGATGCTTGAGAAATATGCCGTACGGGTCGGCGGCGGGTTCAATCACCGCTACGGCCTGTACGATGCCGTCATGATCAAAGATAATCACATCAAAGGCGCAGGCAGCATTACGGCGGCAGTCCGTGCCGCTCGTTCGAGAATCCCTCATACGATGAAAATTGAAGTGGAAGTGGAGAACTTCGAACAGTTGGACGAAGCCATTGCGGTTGGCGCGGATATTATTATGCTGGACAACATGAAAGCGGTCGACATGGCCAAAGCCGTTTCCATCGTTAAAAGCCAGGCTCCGCATGTGCTGGTGGAGGGTTCCGGTTCCGTTACGCTGGAAACGATCAAGTCGCTGGCGGAAACAGGGGTACATGTGATTTCTGTCGGAAGACTGACCTACTCCGTGACTGCGCTTGATATCAGTCTGGATCTTAACGAGCAGAAAGGAGTTTCGTTGTGATTTTAGTCGTAGACGTTGGCAATACGAACATAGTCCTGGGCATTTACCAGGGCACCGAACTGCTTCATCACTGGCGGCTCGGCACGAATCGCTCGGCGACCGTAGACGAATACGGGATGATGTTCCATAACCTCTTTCAATATGCCGGCATTGAAATCCAGCAGATCGAAGGGGTCATTATTTCATCCGTCGTACCGCCTCTGATGTTTGCGCTGGAACACCTTTGTTTAAAATATGTGAAGAGAACGCCGCTTATTGTCGGTCCCGGCATCAAAACGGGACTCAACATCCGGGTCGATAATCCGAAGGAAGTGGGGGCGGACCGGATCGTCAATGCCGTGGCTACGCTCGAGCTGTATGGCTCTCCGTGCATCATTGTTGATTTCGGCACGGCGACCACGTACGATTATATAGACAAGGCCGGGCAGCTTATCGGCTGCGCGATTGCACCCGGCATTGGAATTTCAACAGAGGCTCTGTATCAGCGGGCGGCCAAACTGCCGCGTATCGAACTGATCAAGCCAAAGAGCGTTATCGGACGCAACACGATATCGTCCATGCAGGCCGGAATCATTTTCGGCTACGTCGGCCAGGTAGACGGAATCGTGGACCGGGTCAAACAGGAATTCGGCATCGCCCCTAAGGTGATCGCGACCGGAGGACATGCCGAACTGATCGCAAGCGAATCTCGTACGATCGATGTCGTCGATCCGATGCTGACGCTGGAGGGCCTGCGCATCATTTATACCAAAAATGCGAAGCAGGAATAGCTTACAAGAAACGGGGTAACGTGATGAGTGATTATTTAATCCGGGGAACCGCGCTGGAAGGAAGAGTCCGGGCGTTTGCCGTCCTGACGACCTCCATTACGGAAGAACTCCGTCAACGGCACCAGACAACGCCGACAGCCACGGCCGCCCTGGGAAGAACAGCTGCAGCCGGTCTTATGATGGGCGCTATGCTGAAGGGCGAAGAGAAGTTGACCCTGCAGGTTAAGGGCGGCGGACCTATCGGTTCTATCGTCGTTGACGCGAATTCCAAGGGCGAGGTGCGCGGATATGTGGACGATCCGAATGTAGATCTGCCATTGAACGCCAAGGGTAAACTGGATGTGGCGGGCGCGGTCGGAACGGACGGTTTTTTATATGTAACGAAAGATCTCGGGCTTAAAGAAAATTACCGCGGCAGCATCCCGATCGTTTCCGGTGAACTGGCCGAAGACTTTACCTACTATTTCGCCAAATCCGAACAGACGCCTTCGGCTGTAGCCCTTGGTGTGCTTGTGGATGTTGACCGGACGGTTAAAGTCTCGGGGGGGTTCATTATTCAGCTTCTGCCGGGCCTGACGGACGATGAAATCACTGAAATCGAAAAGACGCTGGCACAGATCCCGCCGATTACAACCTTGCTGGATCGCGGTTTGTCGCTTGAAGAGGTACTGAAAGAGGTTCTGCCGTCTGTAGAGATTATGGAACGGTCGGCCGTATCTTTCCAATGCAAATGTTCCCGTGAAAGAGTGGAGCAGACCATTATCAGCCTGGGCCGGGATGAACTGCAATCCTTAATCGATGAGGACGGACGTGCGGAAGTCGTCTGCCATTTCTGCAACGAGGCTTACCAGTTTGAACGTGAAGAGCTGCAAACTATGTTGGATTCCATCAACAAGTAACAAATCGAGGGAGAGAGCATGCACAATGTAAAAGTGTTGTGGGGAGCTATCCTCGCTTTGTCGATAGGAGTCATTGTTCTCTTGTCGCTCTATTTGTCGGATACGGGATTAGGGAAGAAGCCGGCGGCAGGCGGACGTTCCGGGGATACTCCTGCCGACGGTCACGTTGTGGCCCGGATCACGGGTCGTGAATTTACACAAGGCGAATTGACGGAAATGTTGACCAAACACTATGGTGCCGAAATGCTCAATCAAATGCTGGACCGCGAGACACTCCGGCTGGAAGCCAAGGAACAGGGAGCGGACATCGGCGAAGCGGAAATCAGCCGCGAGCTGAAGCGGATGCAGCAAGGGTACGAAAGCGAACAAAACTTTTACGACTCGATGAAAGAACAGCTCGGAATGAACAAAGAGGATGTCAGAGAAGACGTGCTCTATAAACTTTTGCTCGAAAAGCTTGCGACGCATGACGTTGAGATAGCAGACGACCGAATTACGAAATACATACAGGGGCATCCGGAAGAGTTCAAGCAGACCTCTCAAATTCATCTTCACAAAATGGTCGTGTCCACTCTGGATCAGGCTAAAAAGGCGACGGCCGCCTACCGGGGCGGGGAGAGCTTCGCAACTCTGGCAAGGGATCGTTCTCTGGACGATTCCGGGAGCCAGGGGGGAGATCTGGGCTGGATGGAGGAGGACGACCCGTTCCAGCCGGCGGAAATCATGAAGGCGGCCCGTAAATTAGGGGTCGGTCAATTGAGCGCACCCGTCAAGACCGCGGGGGGTTATGCCCTTATTTTAATCACGGAGAAAAGAATGAATACCGGTCCCGACGAAGCGGCTATCCGGGAGAGTGTGCGGAAGCAGCTTGCCCTGCAGGAAGCGCCTCCTCTTAACGACTATTTGCTGTCCCTGCGCCAAAAATGGAAAGCGACCATTGCCGACCCGGGATTAAACCCGAATTCTTAGGGAAATTGTAAGGTGTTGACAAGGGTCTTAGGCACTGATAATATAGGATTATAATACCAACCTAATAACTCGGATATAAATCCTTTTTTTCCAAACCTGGGAGGGTGACACGAATGGCTAAATTGGTGGAAAGCATTACACAGTTAATCGGGAATACTCCGCTTGTAAAATTAAACCGGGTCGTTCCGGAAGATAGCGCGGAAATTTACGTAAAACTCGAGTTCCAGAACCCCGGTGCAAGTGTAAAAGACCGGATTGCCATCAGCATGATCGAAACCGCTGAACAGGAAGGCAAGCTGAAGCCGGGCGACACGATCGTAGAGCCGACTAGCGGCAACACGGGAATCGGTCTGGCCATGGTAGCGGCGGCGAAAGGATACCGTGCCATTCTGGTTATGCCGGAAACGATGAGTATGGAACGCCGCAATTTGCTGCGCGCTTACGGTGCCGAGCTTGTTCTTACACCTGGAGCCGAGGGCATGAAGGGCGCTATCCGCAAAGCGGAAGAGCTTCAAGCGGAGAACCCGGGCTATTTTATTCCTCAGCAGTTTAAAAACCAGGCCAACGTTAAAATTCACCGTGAAACGACAGGTCCTGAAATTGTCGAAGCCATCAAAGGCCACGACGGCAAGCTGGATGCTTTTATCGCCGGTATCGGAACTGGCGGAACGATCACCGGTACGGGCGAGGTGCTGCGCGAGAACTTCCCGGGCATCAAAATCGTAGCGGTAGAGCCAAGCGCTTCGCCGGTTCTGTCGGGAGGCAAGCCGGGCCCGCATAAGATCCAGGGGATCGGCGCCGGGTTTGTGCCGGACATTTTGAACACGGAAATTTACGATCAGATCATCCCGGTAGACAACGAGGATGCTTTCGAAACGTCGCGCAACGTTGCCCGTCAAGAAGGGATACTGGGCGGTATTTCTTCCGGTGCGGCGATCTTCGCTGCCCTTAAAGTTGCCAAAGAACTCGGGCCCGGCAAACGTGTTATTGCCGTCATTCCGAGCAACGGTGAGCGTTACTTGAGCACTCCGCTTTACCAATTCGACGAATAGAATCGGATAAGAAACGGAACGCTCCGAAAGTCTTCAGCAGATCGTGCTGGAGGCTTTTTATTTTGAGCCAATTCAAGTATACTAAGGGACAAATCCGGCGCAAACCTCGGTTTTCTAGCAGGAAAGTCGCGGCGTGATGCTTACGGAGTTTGTCAAATAAACACAATTCTTGCCGTTTCGATTAACTAACCTATTTACCTTACCGCATGAGTATAGAGCAGAATGAGGAGCTGGCTGCATGTCTGCGACAACAATAACGTTAACTACTTTGGCTGACTGGACGAAATGGGCGGAAGCAGGCGCCTATACTTCCGTTCCTTATATAACAAGTATCCCGTGGACGCAAGAAATCAGCACCTGGGAACATGCATGGAGAGCGGCGGGCCCACACGCATTCGTACTGGAGAGCGGAAGAGGAGGCCGGTACACGTTCCTGGGACTGCACCCGGTTGCGGCCATATCCGGCAGTGCGGCATCGGCGGAAGCCGCGGAACGGGACGGAACCGTCCCGAACGGCTGGCATTCCGTTCCTATGCAAGGAGCTCCGCTGGAAACCGTCAAGCGGTGGATGGCTCCTTGGCGCTCCCCGGATGTAGCGGGGGCCCCCAAATTCACAGGCGGCTGCGTAGGATTCTGGAGCTACGATGTCGTGCGGAGCATGGAGCAGCTTCCGGAGCTGGCGGAAGACGACCTTCCGCTGCCGGAGTACAGCTTCGCCCGCTACGACGAGGTCTGGGTCTTCGACCGCGAGGAAGGCCGGCTTTACGCGGCCGTGCATACCCCGCTGCCAGCGGAGCCTTCCGTCTCCGACCTCTCCCGGCTCTACCAGGCCGCCGTTCAGCGCTCGGAGAGCATGCTCCGGCTCTGGCACAGGCTGGCCGGGGACGCCGAGGCCGGCGCCCGGCGGCTCCAGCGCGAAGCGGAGTGGCAGGCGCTTGTGAGCGCCGGCGAAGACACCACGCTGGAAGCGGAAGCGGCGGAAGGCGCCAGCCGGGCCTTTCCGCGGGAATCTTTCATCCGCGCCGTTGAGCGGATTCAGGCTTACATCGGGCAGGGGGATGTTTTCCAGGTGAATTTGTCGGTCCGCCAGAGCAGACCGCTCCAAACATCGCCCGAACAGATCTACGAAGCGCTGCGCATTGTGAACCCGTCGCCCTACATGGGGCTGATGAGGTTCCCCGGCTTCGCGCTTGTGTCGGGATCGCCCGAGCTGCTGGTCCAGCTCGAGGGAAGGCACCTGCGTACCCGGCCTATCGCGGGTACGCGTCCCAGAGGCCGCACGCCGGAAGAGGACGCCCGGCTTGCGGACGAGCTTCTCTCCAACGAGAAGGAACGTGCGGAGCACGTGATGCTCGTGGATCTGGAACGCAACGACCTTGGACGGATCGCCCGGTACGGCTCCGTCAAGGTCGACGAGTTTTTCGTGATCGAGCGGTACTCTCACGTGATGCACCTCGTCTCGGAGGTAACCGGCGAGCTGCGGGAGGGCCTGGACGCGTTCGACGTCATCGCGGCCGCATTCCCGGGAGGAACGATAACCGGGGCGCCGAAAATCCGGACGATGGAGATCATTGAAGAATTGGAGCCGGTCCGGCGCGGCCCTTATACAGGATCGATGGGATGGATTGACTACAACGGCAATATGGAATTTAATATACTTATACGAACGCTCGTAGCGGCCGGAGGCAGCGGTTATATTCAGGCGGGTGCGGGAATCGTGATCGATTCCGTGCCGGACCGTGAATACGAAGAGGCCCTGAACAAAGCGAGAGCGTTATGGAAAGCGATTCAGTTTAGCGAGCACAGTATGAGCCGAGCAGGGACAGAGGTCCTGTAGAAGAGTAGAGGAGGAAGACAAGCATGATTCTTGTCATTGATAATTACGATTCGTTTACGTACAATCTGGTTCAATATCTGGGTGAATTGGGACAGGACATCGTCGTGAAACGCAACGATGCCATTGATCTGTCCGGTATTGAGGAGCTTTCTCCGGACCATATTCTGATTTCTCCCGGTCCTTGCACACCGAATGAAGCCGGCATCAGCCTTGATGTGATTCGACATTTCAAAGGCCGCATCCCCATTCTCGGCGTCTGTCTCGGCCACCAGGCCATCGGTCAGGCGTTCGGCGGAGACGTTGTCCGGGCAGGCAAATTGATGCACGGAAAAACCTCGCCGATTTATCATGACGGCAAAACGATTTTCGAAGGGATTCCTTCTCCCTATACGGCAACGCGCTACCACTCTCTGATCGTCCGCAAAGAAACGCTGCCGGATTGTCTGGAAATCAGCGCTACTTCGGATGAAGGAGAGATTATGGGACTCCGTCATAAAGAGTACCCGATCGAGGGTGTGCAGTTCCATCCGGAGTCTATCATTACGGATCACGGCCTGACTTTGCTCCGCAATTTCCTGGGGCGTACCGTAACGGCGGGAACCGGGGCTTGAAATGAAGATTTGGATGAACGGAAATCTGATAGAAGAAAAAGAAGCGGTCGTCTCCGTTTACGACCACGGATTTTTATATGGCATGGGGCTGTTCGAGACGTTTCGCACGTACAACGGACACCCTTTTTTACTTAAGGAGCATATGGAACGAATCCGCGAGGGCTGTGCGGAGCTGGGCATTCCGTTTCATACGGACGAGACCGGAATGAGGGCCAGGGTGGAGGAGCTTCTTCAGGCTAACGGACTGGAGGATGCCTACTTCCGGTATGCCGTTTCGGCCGGGGTGGACATGCTCGGTTTGCCGGGCGGCGCTTTTTATGAGAATCCCAGCGAGATTATTTACGTCAAAAGCCTTCCGCAGCGGAGCGCGGATCAGCCTGCCTCACGGCCCCTTCAGCTGCTGAATCTGCGGAGAAATACGCCCGAAAGCGGACGCAGGCATAAGTCGTTCCATTACATGAACAATATCCTTGCCAAAAGAGAACTGATGAATTATCCGTGGGCGCATGGGGCGGAAGGACTTTTTCTTACGGATAACGGGGGATATGTAGCGGAAGGAATCGTCAGCAATATTTTCTGGATCAAAGGCTCCGTCTGCTTCACTCCTTCTTTGACAACGGGCATTCTTCCCGGTATTACACGCGCTTTTGTCCTTAAGCTTGCAAAAGAGGAAGGCTTGGAAATCAGCGAGGGATTATTTCCCTGGAGCGAGCTGTGTGAGGCAGACGAAATTTTTGTGACGAATTCGGTTCAGGAAATTGTGTCTATAAATGAACTGTTTGATGAGCGGGGCGATTCGATAACCGTCTCAGGAGGAACGGCCGGACCTGTTACGATCCGCCTGGCTCAGTTGTATCGGGAATGCACGAGATTACTTTAGCCTTAGGAAGTGACTTTTGGAATGATTCGAACGTTTGCAGCAGGAGAGACAAGCTTTGAACTCGGACGCCGGACTCTCATTATGGGAATTCTGAACGTCACGCCGGATTCTTTCTCCGACGGAGGCTCTTATACTACCGTGGAGCATGCGGTAAAACACGCGCTGAGCATGGTGGAAGAAGGAGCCGATATGATCGACATCGGCGGAGAGTCGACCCGTCCGGGACACGCGCCTGTTTCACTCCGGGAGGAGTTGGAACGAGTCGTACCTGTTATCCGGGAACTGGTCCGGCACGTTCGGGTTCCGATTTCGGTGGATACTTACAAAGCGGAGGTCGCGAGGCAGGCGATCGAAGCGGGTGCCCATATCATCAACGATGTATGGGGATTCAAAGCGGACCCGGACATGGCTGGCGTGGCGGCTCAAGCCGGCTGTCCGGTTATTCTCATGCATAATCGCCCGGAGGCCGTATATACGGATTTTCTGCCGGAAGTCCTGCAGGATCTCCGGGAGAGCATTGATCTCGCTTTGAGCGCGGGAGTGAAGAAGACGAATATCATCCTCGACCCCGGTATCGGATTCGCCAAAAGCTACGAGCAGAATTTGTGGCTGATGAACCGGCTGGAGGCTATTGCGGAGCTGGGGTATCCCGTCCTGCTTGGCACTTCCCGCAAAAGCATGATCCGCACGACGCTCGGACTGCCGCCCGATGACGTCATTGAAGGAACGGCGGCTACAACGGCGCTCGGAATTGCGCAGGGCTGCGATATCATCCGTGTACACGATGTGCGGGCAATGAAGCGGGTAGCCGTCATGACGGACGCAATCGTTCGCGGACCCGGGAGTATGTAGAACCTGAGTTTGCCCGGGTAGTCTTCTGGATTACGGACCGGAAGTTTTGCGCTTATTCTAATTTTGAGGCTTGAGGAGGAAGATGTGTAATGGACAAACTTATACTGACACGTATGGAGTTTTACGGATATCACGGCGTTTTTGCCGAAGAGAATAAATTGGGACAGCGTTTTTATGTGGATGTCGAGCTGCACATGCCGCTGGACAAACCCGGCCGTACCGATAACATAGAAGATTCCATCAACTACGCGGAGGCTTATGCCGTTATTAAAGAGGTCGTGGAGAAAAGAACCTTTAAATTGATCGAGGCTCTGGCGGAGCAGGTTGCATCCTCCCTTCTTGAAACTTATACTAGTATCGAAGAAGTGACGGTGCGGGTAATCAAACCACATCCGCCTTTCGATATTCATTTTGCAGGCGTGACCGTTGAGATAAGCCGGAAGCGGGCGCAATCATGAGCCCTGCCGACATCACGACCGCCTATATCGCGCTTGGTTCCAACATCGGAGACCGGGAGCGGTATTTGGCCGAAGCGCTTAAGAAACTGGACGAACACCCGCATGTTCAAGTGCTGGCCTGTTCGGCCATTTACGAGACGGATCCGGTCGGGTATGTGGACCAGGATGCCTTTTTAAACATGGCCGCAGCCGTTCATACGAGCCTTTCTCCGGAAGGGCTGCTTGCAGTCATGCAGAACATCGAGCAAGTGCTGGGCAGAGTCCGAGACATTCGCTTCGGTCCCCGAACGATTGACTTGGATTTGCTGCTTTACGGGGAGCGGGAGATCCGCACGCCGGATTTGATTGTCCCGCATCCCCGTATGCAGGAGCGAGCGTTTGTGTTAGTCCCCTTGGCAGATCTTTTTTCACATATACCGAACACATCGTTTGCATCCATAGAGAAACAGTTGGCTAAACTGGATGGAAAGGAAGGCGTTATGTTGTGGAAAAAAATGCAGTGGCCCAGCGAATCCGGGCATTCCGCAAGCTGAAAGGATACACCCAGAACCAACTCGCCGAACTGCTCGGCGTTTCAATAGCCGTTCTCGGTTCCATCGAACGGGGAACACGTAAACCGGACACCCGGATGATTCAGAAAATATCCAATGCCCTGGGCATTGAACCGGAGGAGCTTCTTCCGCCCTCCGGCAAATAGGAGGAGAACACATGTTAAAAATAGGCGACGTCGTCGCCCCGAATAACGTTGTACTGGCACCGATGGCAGGCGTATGCAACCCCGCTTTCCGTCTGATCGCCAGAGAATTCGGATGCGGCCTGGTCTGCGCTGAGATGGTCAGCGACAAAGCGATTGTGCACGGCAACTCCCGCACGATGGAGATGCTCTACGTGGATGAACGCGAGAAGCCCCTTAGCCTGCAAATTTTCGGCGGTGACACGGAGACGCTCGTGCAAGCCGCTAAATATGTCGACGCCAATACGAACGCCGATATTATTGATATCAACATGGGCTGCCCCGTACCTAAAATCACGAAATGCGATGCGGGGGCGCGCTGGCTGCTCGACCCGTCGAGAATCGAAGAAATGGTTCGGACGGTAGTGGGCTCCGTGAGTAAACCCGTTACGGTCAAAATGCGGATCGGCTGGGACTCCGAGCATATTTACGCAATCGAGAACGCCCAGGCGGTCGAGCGCGGCGGCGGTTCCGCCGTCAGCGTGCATGGCCGTACGCGTGAACAGCTCTATACCGGCAAAGCGGACTGGAACATCATCCGCGACGTCAAGCAGGCCGTCTCCATTCCGGTTATCGGGAACGGGGATGTCGTTACGCCGGAAGACGCCAAGCGGATGATCGATGAAACCGGTGTAGACGGCGTCATGATCGGCCGCGGCGCGCTGGGCAACCCTTGGATGCTGTATCGCACTGTACAGTATCTGACCAAGGGCGAACTGCCTCCAGAGCCGGAAGCCGAAGAAAAAATGCGGATCGCGATCCTTCATATGGACCGTCTGATCAAGCTCAAAGGCGAGAACGTGGCCATTAAGGAAATGCGCAAGCATATGGCGTGGTATCTCAAAGGCATGAAAGGCGCCGCCCGCCTGAAGGACGCCATAATGGAACAGACGACCCGAGACGGCATGGTCCGCATCCTCGACGATTATGCGAGTTCTTTCGACAATATGTCCGATAATCAGGAAGAACAGCCTGCTTTGCACTAAGTAAAGGGGGCGCTGGGTTACATTGACAATTGTAATTGGTTGCCCTATAATCAGGCAATAAGTTGCATCTTTACGTTAAGTTTTTTGAATAAATGAGTGAATTCGTATAGCATTTCCTTGAATTTACACGACGGGAGATAGGTTTGTATGAGTGAAAAAGAAGTGCTCCTTACCCAGGAAGGCCTCAAGAAACTTGAGGAAGAACTCGAACATTTGAAATCGGTTAAACGCCGCGAGGTGGCCGAACGGATTAAAGTAGCCATCGGCTACGGGGATATCAGTGAGAACTCCGAGTACGAGGATGCGAAGAACGAGCAGGCTTTTATTGAAGGCCGCGTCATTACCCTGGAGAAAATGCTTCGTAACGCCCGTATCGTCAATCTGGACGAAGTTGACATCAATACCGTCAGCGTGGGCTCTATCGTAACGCTCAAAGATCTCGAATTCGGCGATCTGGTCGAGTATACGATTGTCGGTACAGCCGAGTCCGATCCTTTCCTGAACAAAATTTCCAACGAAAGTCCTGTCGGCAAAGCGATCCTTGGCAAGCAGAAGGGTGCTAAAGTCGATGTGACGGTTCCAGCCGGCGTTATCCAATACGAAATCATGGACATCAAAAAATAAAACCGCGCTATTGGATGAGCATCCGAAGCGGGGAATGCAGGAAAAGCTTCCTTTGGAAGCTTTTTTCGCGTAAAATAGACCGTATAATTACGGGCAGCCCGCATAATAAGCGCTGCTTTTCTCCTCTTGGGAGCATCATCGGGAGCGGGAAGGGCATGCTAAAAGCTTCGCAATCCGGAGCTATAACATATAGGAGTTGAAAGCATGAGTCAGGAACTCGAATTAAACGAATTGTTACAAATTCGCCGGGACAAACTGGACGAGCTGCGCGGTCTGGGTGTAGATCCGTTCGGCGACAAATATGTGCGGACGCACACGGCCAAACAAATTTTGGATGCCTATGAAGAAACGCTTAAAGAAGAGCTGGAGCAGCAGACCGTTGAAGTCAGCATTGCCGGACGTATCATGCAGAAGCGTGCTATGGGGAAAGCAAGCTTCGCCCATCTTCAGGACATTACGGGCAAAATTCAAATATACGTTCGTCAGGACGCTCTTGGCGATACGAAGTACAGCGCTTTTGATCTGCTGGATATCGGTGATATGGTGGGTGTGAAAGGTACCGTTTTCAAAACGAAGACCGGCGAAACCTCCGTTAAGGTAACAGAGCTGGAAGTGCTGACTAAATCGCTGCTTCCTCTGCCCGAGAAATATCACGGCCTCAAGGATGTCGAAACCCGTTACCGCCAGCGCTACGTCGATCTAATCATGAACCAGGAAGTAAAGGAGACCTTTATTCTGCGTTCAAAAATCATTCAATCCATGCGCCGCTATTTGGATGGCCTCGGCTATCTGGAAGTGGAAACCCCGACTCTGCACGCTATTGCCGGGGGCGCGGCGGCACGGCCTTTTATAACGCATCACAATGCGCTTGATATGCAGCTTTACATGCGTATTGCTATTGAGCTGCACCTGAAACGTCTGATTGTAGGCGGCTTGGAGAAAGTGTACGAAATCGGGCGCGTTTACCGTAACGAAGGGATTTCCACCCGTCATAACCCCGAATTCACCATGATTGAGCTGTATGAGGCTTATGCGGATTACAAAGATATTATGGCGCTCACGGAGAATATGGTCGCTCATATCGCACAGGAAGTATTGGGAACGACTACGGTTCAGTACCAAGGACATGAAGTAAACCTTGCGCCTTCTTGGAAACGGATCTCCATGGTAGATGCGATTAAAGAAGTGGTTGGCGTTGACTTCAGCGTACACATGAGCAATGAAGAAGCTCAGCGTCTGGCAAAAGAACACAAGGTTCCGGTCGAGCCTCATATGACTTTTGGCCATATCGTGAACCAATTCTTCGAAACGTTTGTGGAAGAAACGCTTATTCAGCCTACGTTTATCTATGGGCATCCGCTTGAGATTTCGCCGCTTGCGAAGAAGAATCCGGAAGATCCGCGTTTCACGGACCGCTTCGAACTCTTTATCGTAGCCCGTGAACACGCTAACGCCTTCACGGAGCTGAACGATCCGATCGACCAGCGCCAGCGTTTCGAAGCGCAGCTGCTTGAGCGTGAACACGGCAACGACGAGGCCCATGAAATGGACGATGACTTCATTCGTGCGCTTGAATACGGTATGCCGCCGACAGGCGGACTTGGCATCGGGATTGACCGTCTGGTTATGCTGCTTACCAACGCTCCGTCTATCCGCGACGTGTTGTTGTTCCCTCATATGCGCGAGCAGCGTCAGGGAGAATAGATTTGTACGTAAAAAGGCGCCGATATGGCGCCTTTTTAATTATTTTGGACTTGTCCAAAATTTGGGCTTGCATTCTGTTTGTCAGCGTGGTATCTTATTTAAGTCGCCGCTGAAACACGGTGCCGACAACGAGGCTGACAAGCCGAGATTGTCCTTTGAAAA
>NZ_JAGXJX010000139.1:0-437 GCF_019091125.1 Paenibacillus sp. GbtcB18 | reverse complement strand
TTGGTAAGCCTGATCTCCCTGGTGCAGGCTCTACGGTATGAGACCATCCCGGCGAGCCTGCATTGCGAAACCGAAAACAGCTATATTTCGTGGAAGGACAGCCCTTTTTATGTGAACAAAGCCAATAAACCTTGGCAGGAAAAGAGGGAGAAGCGGAGAGTCGGGGCAATAAATTCATTTGGGATGAGCGGGACGAACGCCCACATGGTAGTAAAGAGTTATCCCTCCCGTGAGAGGGAGATGGAGGAAGAGACAGTTCCTAGCTATTTGATAGCTTTGTCAGCGAAGACGGAAAAGGGCTTGCAAGAAAAAATAAATGAATTGCGGGAAATGGTAACGGCAGGGGAAATTACAACGAAAGATTTGGCAGGTATTAGTTACACACTGCTGGAAGGCAGACAGCATTTTCAGTACCGCTTTGCAGCCATCGTGCAAGA
>NZ_JAGXJX010000138.1:0-440 GCF_019091125.1 Paenibacillus sp. GbtcB18 | reverse complement strand
TTTCATTGGGGAATTTTTCGGTGCTGAGAAAGTAAGTTGTGATGTGAATTTCCTCTTGGAAGAGCGGTATAACCCAAGACAAATTTCGCCAGAACAGTACAAACAATTTACAGCTATATTGCAACAAAAAAAGGAATAGCATCTGGCTATTCCTTTTTTGTTTATTGCTTTTTTATTTGTATAAGCTGCTTAAATAACGTATTAAAAACCTCTGCTTGCTCTTCTGTAATTTCAACACCGTTAGAATGTAACTTACCCTTGTCTAGAAAATCGGTAACATTAAAGTCCATACTATTTGGGTTATCTGTTCTTCCTAAAATAAAGTCTGTAGTGGAATCCATAATATCTGCTATCTGAACAAGAACTTCGTATTTAGGTCTACGGTAGTTTGTTTCATAGCCGCCGTATGCTGACTTAGACATGTTTAGTCGTTCTGCAGT
>NZ_JAGXJX010000137.1:0-446 GCF_019091125.1 Paenibacillus sp. GbtcB18 | reverse complement strand
AATTGTTATCGTATGCGATTGCTGAATAGAGATTGATTTGTTTTATCAAAAAAGAAAGCCTCCTACATGTGTAATGTAGGAGGCTTTTCTATTTATTATTTTGGCTGTTTTCGTAGATGTTGTTGCTTTTGATGCAAAAACGAAGAGGGGCTTTCCCCCTCTTCGTTCCTATTTTCTCATCGAACTTCCTACGACCTTACCTGATGGTTCGTCCACGAGTCTATTTATATCGCCTAATAACTCTCGCTGTTTAGACGGAATGGTAACGAGTGTGGCTTCTTCCGACTTTAATATTTAGTGATTAAGATAGTTCTCAATCACTTTTTTTATATTTTTATTCATATTTTTTTAGTGGTTACCAATAATATACAACAAAGGAAGATTTGGTTATAAAATCCCATGCGTTTACTTTACTGTATATAGGGATGCAAATATGAAAGTATCAA
>NZ_JAGXJX010000136.1:0-453 GCF_019091125.1 Paenibacillus sp. GbtcB18 | reverse complement strand
CGCAAGAAAAGCTAGACAGTAACAAAAAAGCTCATATATCGATGTGGATTTCAGGACTGTCTCTGGCAGTCCTTTTATTATTTAACATTTTAAACTTCCTAAAATAAGGAGCTGTTCGTATGAAAAACTTGGATACTGGATCTATCGCTCGTTTTACGTTACTGATCATCGCGGTAATCAATAGTGTACTAAATCTTACAGGTTATCAAACAATCAGTAATGAGTTGGCTAATAATATTGTGGCCGTAATTACTGGAGGCTATGCATTGTACATGGCTTGGAAAAACAACTATTTATCTAATAAAGGTTTGCAGCAAAAAGATGTGCTTGAAAAACATGATTTAAACTAAGGGGGACTTTATTATGGGACATATTGTGGATATTTCAAAATGGAATGGTAATATCGACTGGCCAGTTGCAAAGCAGTATTTGGATTTCGTAATTGCTCGTGTG
>NZ_JAGXJX010000135.1:0-454 GCF_019091125.1 Paenibacillus sp. GbtcB18 | reverse complement strand
TTGAAACATAAGTTTCATCATGAAGCCGTGAAGACCAAACACAACATGATATCACATCTATCATCAAAAGACTATCAAGAAATTCATACATAGATATACATGCACTATGTCATCTTAATATGTCATGAGAATATCATCTTAATTCGTCATAAAAATTATTATTCCAAAAATATGTTTATCTAAAATGAGAGTTTCAAATCAACATTTACTTCAAAAACTCATGCATGACATAAAATCATCAAGATACACATGTGTGGATTAATCCTAAGCATTATCACATATCATATAATTATCATCCCTAATGTTGCATACATCATTCAACATTTCATAACATAACATGCATGAAACCTTAGCAATATATTTTTCATGATCAAATTTTTTAATTTTTCAAAGATGCTAAAAAGAAAAACATGATATAATTTTTGACAAACAATTTTTTATTTCCTATTCCTAC
>NZ_JAGXJX010000134.1:0-457 GCF_019091125.1 Paenibacillus sp. GbtcB18 | reverse complement strand
GAACACGACCGTTAAGCCTTCCAGCGCCGATGGTACTTGGACCGAAGGGTCCTGGGAGAGTAGGACGTTGCCAAGCAATAGCCCACTTAACGGTGGGCTTTTCTTATCCTTTTATCGTGTTTCTACCTATTATATAGGTGTTACATACGGGCCCTTAGCTTAGCTGGTTAGAGCGCACCCCTGATAAGGGTGAGGTCGGTGGTTCGAGTCCACTAGGGCCCACCACTTACGAAATGGTCTCTTTAAAAAATGCTTGACGAATGTCGCAAGACAAGTTAAAATTTTTTCTGCAGCACCAAAATGGGGCCATAGCTCAGCTGGGAGAGCGCATCGCTGGCAGCGATGAGGTCAGGGGTTCGATCCCCCTTGGCTCCACCATAATATTCCCTGATAGCTCAGTTGGTAGAGCACTCGACTGTTAATCGAGTTGTCACAGGTTCGAGTCCTGTTCGGGGAG
>NZ_JAGXJX010000133.1:0-460 GCF_019091125.1 Paenibacillus sp. GbtcB18 | reverse complement strand
AATGTACAATAAGAAAAATTTGTGAAAAATATAAAAAAGCATTTAAGATTTGTAAGAATTACGATCTTAAGTGCTTTTTTATCGTTAAAATCAAAATGTTAATTAGCGCTTTACTACAGAAAACTCTATAGTAAGTCCTGTATGTGGGATAAGGAATAAATAGTTGTTATGTGAAATCGCTAAATAGTTTCCATACTATTAGTTGACGAGCTTTATATGTTCTTTTACACTTGGATATGTGAATTTCAGCTGAAAAAGAGAATTGCCTTATTACATATATGTTGAAAAAGCTAGTATACAAAGTTTTAAATGATTTGAAAAGATAGAGGGGCGTTTCATATTGACAAATAGCAGAATGAATCCTAAAGTTGATGAATTTTTAAATGGCGCAAAAAAATGGAGAGAAGAATACGAGAAGTTAAGAAGTATTGTTCTTGACTGTGAATTAACGGAAGATTTT
>NZ_JAGXJX010000132.1:0-460 GCF_019091125.1 Paenibacillus sp. GbtcB18 | reverse complement strand
TGGTTAAGAAATAAATATTATTCTTTTTAAGGTATAGATTTATCCCGCCATTTGCGGATGGTAAGCCCCTCTGATTAAATATTTGGCTCTACATTATTTTATAATAGTAATTATATGGATAATAAATAGCTAATCAATGGACTGTATTATTGAATGTTTATATATAGGAGTAAAAAGTAGGATATTTTATTTCAGACTTGCATAAAAGTTCTATATGGTTTTAGTCATGTGACTTTGTGTCGCGTACGTATATAAATATTATGCGAAAAGGTGGAGGAATAAGATGAGAAATCGTTTTGGAAAAAGTGAAGAGGCGATAGATCAAATTCCGTTGGGAAGTGTTTTAAATCCTACTTATAAACGTTCCTGCTACTTTGCACAAGCAGTATGTAGTGTGTTAGGACAAACATATTCTAATATAGAAATCATCATTGGGGATGATAGTTCGAATGACGAAACA
>NZ_JAGXJX010000131.1:0-463 GCF_019091125.1 Paenibacillus sp. GbtcB18 | reverse complement strand
TACCTTACCAAGAGTGCATATAATAATGCGCTCTTTTTATTTGTTACTCAATAACGCTTTTATGAAATTTCATTGCCTAATTCCTCACTAGTCCGTTTCACCTTGTTCGACATCTACATT
Organism: Paenibacillus sp. GbtcB18; assembly: GCF_019091125.1. Classification (NCBI taxonomy): domain Bacteria; kingdom Bacillati; phylum Bacillota; class Bacilli; order Caryophanales; family Paenibacillaceae; genus Paenibacillus; species Paenibacillus sp. GbtcB18. The sequence goes on along the minus strand of NZ_JAGXJX010000131.1, from coordinate 343 downwards.
TACTATTAATAATACGTTTTTATTAGAGGTGAAATATGATGAATGAGTTCTTATCTTCCGTTGCTCTCAATCCTAGTTTAATCGGTCCGACTTTACCACCTATCCCACCATTCACACTACCGACTGGATCTACTGGTTTCACTGGACCAACGGGTGCAGTGGGTGCTACCGGTCCAACTGAGGTTCCATCTAGTACGATTTTTGTTGCAAATCGAAACTCAAATAATGTATCTGTTATTAATACCAACACTAACTCTGTCATTGCTACCATTCCTGTTGGTTTATATCCTTTTGGAATTGATGTCCTAATTGATTAAAATTATTTATAAGCAAAATAGAATAC
>NZ_JAGXJX010000130.1:0-470 GCF_019091125.1 Paenibacillus sp. GbtcB18 | reverse complement strand
ACAAAGCGTGGAAGAGTAAAGGAAAAAAGATTTGGTACGCAACGAAAGCAGGAGCAAAAGCAGGAGCAAGGGCTGTTTATGACAGTTATAGCAGTATTGGAAAGGCCTTATCTTTATCAGTCGGTTTCTCTATTGGATATTCTAAAGGGAAATTTGAATACAAAAAACTAAACCAACACCAAAACCAAAAGATGAAGTCCACAAAAATTCGCATAGTACAAAAGCACCCGCTATAGGGTATTCTTTAAGAGATAAAAAAACTCATGCGGTATTAAAATATGGTGAGACAACACAAGGAACTGCAAGGTATACACAAAAATTTTATAAGCAGCATAACGCTTATATGCTATTCGAAGCCAAGGGGACAAAAAAAGAAATGCAGGAATGGCAGCATAAGAAGACTTTAGCATATAAAAAGAAACATATTGAAAAGCGTCCTCCGCAAAATAAAAGCGATTATTGAAAAGGAT
>NZ_JAGXJX010000013.1:0-111257 GCF_019091125.1 Paenibacillus sp. GbtcB18 | reverse complement strand
GAGAATTTCTTCTCATTAATGTCTCAATTACTTGAGACGCTTCAATCACTCGTTGTTCAGTTTTCAAAGGACAATCTCGGCTTGTCAGCCTCGTTGTCGGCACCGTGTTTCAGCGGCGACTTAAATAAGATACCACGGCATAAATACGAAGTCAACAATTTTCAAACATACAATTTTAACCATGCGAAATATAAACGCCGGCATCTTACACAAGCACGACTTTAAGAAGGGCCAGAAGCATCAATCCAGGTACTCCTAGCACGGATACGGTTCCTACCGTGTAGATGTTAATCGGCAGTTCGAACCGGGTATATCCGCTTGCCAACTGTACACCATAAAGCAGAAATGCGGCCACTACAACATGCACACCGATGCTCGAAAAAATTTTGCGGGCACCCGGCTGGCGAACTAACAAAAACAGCAGGGCTCCGGCCGACAAAGCAAGCATTCCCCATACGGCCGTTTTCATCCCCGCACCTCAGCAGTAATATGATAAGCGGATGTCACGTTCAGCTTTTTAGCTTGCCTGAGCAGCATTTCGTAGCGTTTTTCCGCCGCTTCTATCGCATAGATGGCATAATCAATCTCGTCTTTTTCCAATGCGTGCTCGAAATGGTGCTGCGCCGTTTTCCATTGCGAATGAGCCAATCTGATCTCGGCCAGCAGCTCCTGCTTGTCCTGTTCGGCTGTTTTTCGGATCCCCCGCTGAAACGAGAGTGCACTTTTCCTCAGGTCATTCATGCCTTTCCCCCTTGTACTCATAATCATGAGCCGTCGCCTTTACTATCCTATGGAGAAAAGGGACCTGATTAGAACCTGTCCGAAAACAAAAAAACCGCCTTCAAAAGAAGGGCGGCCAACTATTTTTTAAAACAAGAATGCAGTGCACACTAAGAAGAGAGCCGCCTAAATCTCCCTGCGGCCTTCAAGCGCCTTAGTAAGCGTCACTTCATCCGCATACTCTAAATCTCCCCCGACAGGAAGACCATGCGCGATACGGGTCACCTTGAGGCCGAAGCCTTTAACCAGCCTGGAAAGATACATGGCTGTAGCTTCTCCTTCTATGTTCGGGTTGGTTGCCAGAATCATCTCTTTGACCTGCTCGTCTCCGAGCCGCTTCAACAGTTCGGCAATATGAATCTGATCCGGTCCAATGCCCTCCATGGGAGAAATGGCTCCGTGCAGAACATGATAATAGCCGTCGAATTCTCTCGTCCGCTCCATCGCAACCAGATCCTTCGGCTCCTGAACCACACAGATAACGGATGCATCACGACTCTTATCCTGACAGATGCGGCACGGATCGATATCCGTGATATTGCAGCAGACGGAACAGTAGTGCAGATTGCGTTTGACGTTCACGAGCGCCTTGGCAAAATCAAGCACGTCTTCTTCCTTCATGCGGAGAACGTGAAAAGCCAGACGTCCGGCTGTTTTGGGGCCGACGCCGGGCAAGCGTGTAAATGCGTCGATTAGTTTGGAAATCGGTTCTGGATAATGCAACGCCAGGTTTCTCCTTTTTGTAAATAAAGATGGAAAAAAGGCTTCTTACGAAGCCCTTTACCTTAAAACAGACCGGGAATATTCATACCGCCCGTAAATTTACCCATATCTTTGCCAGCCAGTTCTTCCGCTTTGTTAAGCGCATCGTTTACGGCTGTCAGAACAAGGTCCTGCAGCATTTCGACATCGTCCGGATCGACCGCTTCCGGTTTAATGGCGATTGCCGTCACTTTCTTATGCCCGTTCGCAGTGACCGTAACTACGCCGCCACCGGCCGTTCCTTCGACGGTTTTACTTCCGAGTTCTTCTTGAACTTTCAGCATCTGTTCCTGCATTTTCTTCACTTGTTTCATCATTTGGTTCATGTTATTCATATTCCCAACTCCTTCGTCTTAATGGGGCTGATCCCTTATTCATCCTTGATGCTCACCAGGTCTTCGCCGAACAGCTTGATCGCTTCGTCCACCCACGGTTCCTTATCCGGTTCCGAGTCTTCGGCTTGCAGCGTCATTTCTTCCCTGGCAGGCTCGGAGGCGCCTTCGCGAGCTTCCTTCCATTCTTTCTGCATGACGGTCGCCAGCTTAAGCGTTTCTCCGAGCGCTTCGGAAATCACCTGTTCAATCAGCTGCTTATTGGCCGGTTTCTCTGTCGTGTCACGGTGCATGGCGCTTTTGAAAGCCACCAGAACCGTGTCTCCGTGAATGGCGACGGGCTCTCCGTCCACCAGCCAGGCATGAACGGTGATCTTCCGCTCTTTGACCATAGCCAGAATCTGCGTCCACTTGCCGAGCAGGGCCCGGGTATGGTGGCTTTCGACTGCGGCCGTGAAATCGTCCAGCCGGACCGAAGCCTTGCGCACCGCAGCGTTAGACGAACGCGGCGCTACCGGAGACCGGGCCGGCTGCTGCGCTCCCGCAGCGGGGACTCCCCCTTGCATCAGCTTGGCAAGCTGCTCTTCCAGCTGCTGGATTCTGCGGGTAAGCTGGGACAGCGCTTCCGGCTGAGGCTCAGCCGCCGAGCGCGAAGCCGGCGGAGCCTCAGCCGGGCGGCTCCCCCCTCCCGAAGCGATGGCTCCGCATGCTTTCATAACCGCGACTTCCAAGATCGTCTGCGGCTGCACGGAATATTTCATCTCGCTTTGGTACTGATTCAGCACTTCGATGATCGTGATAAGCTGATCGGTCCCGAAACGGGACGCAACCTGATCCAGCCTGGCGACATCGAAAACGCGTTCCGTCAGCACGGACGAATCCGGAACGAGACGGATCATCAGAAGATCGCGGAAATAATGGATCAGGTTCTCCATACATTTATCCGCGCTCTTGCCTTCCTGCATAAACTGATCAATCAGTTCGAGCGCGGCGCCGATGTCCTGCTCCTTCATGCTTCCGACCAGTTTCTCAAACTGATCCGATGCCAGACCGCCCGTCATGGCGATCACATCGCTTGCGGCAATGGTTCCCACGGCAAAAGAAGATGCTTGGTCCAGCAGGCTTAAGGCATCCCGCATCCCGCCTTCCGACAGGCGCGCAATATAGTGAAGAGCCTCTTCTTCGATAGCGATGTTCTCTTCACGGCACACGTAGGCAAGCCGCCCGACCTGTTCTTCCATCGACACGCGGCGGAAATCAAACCGCTGGCAGCGGGAGATGATAGTAGCGGGAAGCTTGTGAGGTTCCGTCGTAGCCAAAATAAAGATAACGTGAGCCGGCGGCTCCTCCAACGTCTTGAGGAGGGCGTTGAAAGCTTCCGTGGTCAGCATATGGACTTCGTCGATGATATATACTTTGTACCGAACTTCCGTCGGTGCATATTTCACTTTGTCCCGAATGTCGCGAATCTCTTCCACACCGCGATTCGATGCGGCGTCGATTTCGACGACGTCCATGACTGAGCCCTGGGAGATCCGGATGCAGGCTTCACATTCATTGCACGGTTCTTCGGCAGGCCCGTGCACACAGTTAACGGCTTTGGCCAAAATTTTGGCCGCGCTCGTCTTCCCTGTACCGCGGGGACCGCTGAATAAATAAGCATGGGTAAAACGTTGTTCACGCAGAGAATTCTGCAGCGTCTGTACGATCGGCTTCTGGCCGACTAACTCCCGGAACGCTTGGGATCGCCAAGTCCGGTATAAAGCAATATGTGTCATAGGTTTACTCTCCAATAATTCGTTCTGAATTATTGAACCCATTATACTATAACCCGGGCGGGAATAAAACTCGGAAACCCGGGCGGGAATAAAACTCGGAAAGCGCGGGGATCAGGTACAGGGGATGCTGACAGTGAAGGTCGTTCCGTAGCCTTTGGACGATACGCGTATATGACCGCCCATATCGTGGATAATCCGTTGGCAGACCGACAGTCCGAGTCCCGTTCCTTCCTCTTTGGTCGTAAAGAACGGATCGAATATTTTATCGATGACATAAACCGGGATTCCCGGGCCTGTATCGTGCACTTCGATATTCACGAATCTGCCGTCGGGATCGAGTCTTTCCACTATGGTCAGGGTGCCTCCATCCGTCAGCGCCTCAATGCCGTTTTTGCATATATTCAGAAAAACCTGCTTTAAAAGCTCCTGATCGGCGATAACGGGCGGCAGTCCGCTGGATTCTTCGTAGTTCATGTGCACTTTATGCAAAATCGCCTCGTTGTTGATGATCGGCAGTATTCCTTTGATTACCGTGGAAACGTCGATTTTCTGCAGCAGAACGTTCTTGGGCTTGCCGAGGAGAAGAAATTCGTTAACCAGTTCGTTTACCCGGTTGATCTCATCCAACATGACATCGATATAACCCTGCTCTTTGGCCATATCCTTGGATTCAAACGTCTTCTTAAGCACCTGCAAAAATCCCTTAATCGACGTTAACGGATTTCTGATTTCGTGTGCCGTCCCCGCAGCAATCTGTCCGATCATGGCCAGGCGGTCGCTGCGCTGAACCTGGGCCTCGAGAGACCGCAGGTTGGTCACATCTTTAAAAATAATGTAAGCGCCAACGATTTGATCTTCATTGTCCCTCAGTAAGTTGGAATCCAGCAGCAGTTCGTACCGTTCTTGATTGTTCATCCAAGATACCGCATGATTCCTTACGATTCTGCCGTCCAGAAGAGTTCTCTCAACAAGCCGGTGTTCCGGAGGGATCGAAGCAAAGATGTCTTCTATTCTTTTAAACAGGATGGATTCTTTATGAAAACCCAGCACCCGGCAGGCCATATCGCTGATATCCACGAGCCGGAATTCGGTATCTATGAGCAGAACGCCCAAATTGACATCCCTCAAAAAGGTACCCGAGAAACGCTGGAGCAAATTTTGTTCCGAGATTTCCTCCAGGTCGTCGAGCAGAAAAAGGTAATGAGGCTCACTGTTCACTTCCGCAAACAGCATGCTGCATTTCTGCAGCTGAATAAACCCCTGGCTGTCTTTTACGATCGCGATAGGATATTTGGCGTCCGTCTTGTCGCTCTTATCGCTGTCCGTATCAAAATGCCGGCTATAAAAACAGTCAACCGGTTCAGGAAGTTGGATGACCTCCGAAAAAGGCGCCATTTTCATATCCTCCGCGGTATATCCGGTACGTTTCAAAAATGGCTCGTTTGCGTACACCATCTCATTGTGGGCATTGGCTACAATCAAACAGCCCTTGAACATTTCTTCCAATCTTACTCCCAGCTCAGCTGCGGAAATGAACACCCCTATATGATGAAGGCTGGCATCCAACATTTGTCCTTCCCCCTCTTTATAACAGCTTTAAGCCGAAAGACTGCGAATGTTTACCTATTCTCTCATTTTTAGCATTTTCCTTCTATTGGAAAACAAAAATCGACGAACTGTCATTTTTATGTAGAAAAAGAGAACGCAAAAAAAGCCTTCCGTTGCCGGAAGGCTCGTTTTTTGTAATCTTATATAAGGCCGTGCACCTGTTATTGATAAAGCGATACGAACGTACCTTTATCGTTAGCTCAAGTTAGGCAACCCCTCGGCACATGGGCGGTCCTGCTTACGGCTGCTTCCTTCCGGACCTGACCGGGTTCACTGGTGCTCATTGCGAAGGACCCGACTCTCAACACCACGTGTAAAGGCCAGACCTCACATCGACAGTACCTCTAACAGGGATTCAACCCCGCTACAGCGGATTGCGGGCAACAGGGCACCGCTACCTCCCCGTCTAGCACGGCAAAAATAAGTATAGCCCATTGTGAAGCAAAGTGCAACTCCGGGGAGAAACTTACCAAAAGACAGCGATATGATCCTGGAATAAAAGCGTTTTTCTACCGTTTAACGGTAACAACAAAGCGGTATCTCGGCAAATGCGTGTGCAGATCCTGCTCGGCCTGTGCTCGGATCGCGGCCGCTTTCTCCGGCGATGTCCCCGGCGGGACGGAAAGCTTCACGTAACCGATCGGACCGTTAAACTGAAGTTGAGTGTCCACAACGCCTTTCAGCCGTCCCAACACCGACAGCGCGATGTCAGAGTCGACCTGATAAGTGTGGTAGCCCGGGTTTAACGCCAGATTCGGATTTGCGCTGGTCGTGCCCAAATATCCGTCACTGGAGTAATTGTACGCTTTCGGACCGGCGGGCTGACCCGGACTGCATCCGGTTATGGCTGCGGCCGTCACAAGAGCGGCCAATAAACCTCCTGCGGACCGCTTGACAATAACGTTTCCCAAAGCAAAAACCCCCCTTGGTATCCTGCTTCGTGCAAGGCACGCTATTAGGATGACCCGGGGGGGGTTGTGTTATGCAATCCGAATTGAGGAAAAACCTCGAATTAGATACCGTATTTCTTCTTGAACTTGTCCACACGACCGCCGGCATCGATAAACTTCTGTTTGCCGGTGAAGAACGGATGGCAGTTGGAGCAAATCTCTACGCGAAGGTTCTCTCTAACAGAACCGCTCTCGAAAGTATTGCCGCATGCGCAAGTTACCGTTGTTTCGTGATAGTTGGGATGGATCCCTTGTTTCATTCCCATTCACCTCTTTCCGCCCTGGATCTATTCGTCGAACCAGAGTTATGATGACACATAAATTCATTATAGCATGAGTGTATCTTTTATTGCAATGGGGTTGTTCAAGCCCGCTGGGCACGGTCGAAGAAAGCCGGTATATGCGTGTACGAACCGATTACCACATCGGGCAGCTCCTCACGGTAAATTTCCAGCATCTGCTTCATACCCAGAATGTCCCCTTGTGCTTTCGGAATCAGATTCAGATAGCTCTCGGGATCGATATTGAGATTCCTCATCTGGATCAGACGCAGTCCGGTCCGGCGCACAAATTCGATCATCGCTTCCACTTCTTCTTCGCGGTCGGTTACACCCGGGAAAATCAGATAGTTGATCGAGGTGATTACACCTTTGCTTGAAGCGTATTTCAGCGATTTCTCGACGTTGGCGAGCGTGTATCCCCGCGGCTTGTAATACGCGTTATAGTGATCATCAAGAGCGGAGATGGTGCTGACCCGCATGAGGTCAAGTCCCGCGTCTACAATTCCGCGGATATGGTCGTTTAAACCGGCGTTGGTATTGATATTGATATAGCCCATATCGGTACGGCTGCGCACTTCACGCATCGCCTCGATAATTAGTTTGGCCTGAGTGGACGGCTCACCTTCGCAGCCTTGACCGAAGGAAATAATGCTGTCCGGCGTTTTAAGATGCTCCAGCATGACTTCGGCGAGCTCTTTAGCCTGCGGCTTGAAGTTCATCCGTGTCTGCGGAGCGGGAAAACCGCTGTCGTCGGGTTGCTCCGAGATGCAGCCGAAGCAGCCCGCGTTGCAGGAGAAAGAAACCGGCACCGCGCCTTCCCAGCGGTTCAGGAAGGTATTGGACGCGGTCAGGCATTCGTATTCCAGCGCGCATTTGGACAGATGCTCGTACAGACGGTTCTCCGGATACCGTGCGCGCAGCTTTTCAACGCTGACCTCCAGCTCGTCCGGATCGCAGTTGCGCGGGTTCCACGGTTCCGGATCGTCGCACTGCTCCGCGGCGACGTAGAAGGCCCCGTCTTTCCACACGACAGCCGTATAACCGAATAGAGGAAACTTCTCCTCTTTATCGGTTTTCACGTAACCAGGCAGCATAAGACGTGTAAAACCCTGGGGCAGAAGCGCGCCAACGGCCGCATAATCACCGGGCAGCACTTCCATTTCGCCCGTTTCCGTGTTGATCCCGACCGCTCTCGTATGAGGCAGACTTACCAAAGTCGCCCCCTCCGGCAGCGGGATCAGCTCTTCTTCCAATAGTTCCACAATCTGATCGGCACTCCGTCCGAGCGCTTCGTAATCGGGATGATCGAATACATTGCCGGACGGGTCCGCATAAACCACATTCATTGTCAGGTACTCCTTTGAATGGGAGATGGAAGCGAATTTTTCGGCAACCTATACTTAGGAAGCGGAATTTTTCATTTTCCCTTTACCCAGCGTAACGTTCCCGTTGTTGGTCTCCAGGGAATCCAGAAATTCCTGATTCGTCTTCGTCTCTCCCAGTTTCTTGATGAAAGCTTCCGTATATTCGTAAGTATCGTTCATGCTCTTGCGCAATCCCCATACCTTCTCGAGTTCTTCCTTGGTAAGCAGGCTTTCTTCGCGGCGCGTGCCCGAACGGCGGATATCGATAGCCGGGAATGTACGGCGTTCCGCAAGTTTACGGTCCAAATGAAGCTCCATGTTCCCCGTGCCTTTAAATTCTTCATAAATGACGTCATCCATACGTGATCCCGTTTCGACGAGCGCGGTGGCCAGAATGGTCAGACTGCCGCCTTCTTCGATATTCCGGGCGGCACCGAAGAAACGCTTCGGACGATGGAACGCGCCTGGATCGATCCCCCCCGACAATGTGCGGCCGGACGGCGGAACAACGAGGTTGTAAGCCCGAGCCAAGCGGGTAATGCTGTCCAAAAGAATGACGACATCCTTCTTATGTTCCACAAGACGCTGCGCCCGTTCCAGAACAAGCTCCGCTACCTTGATGTGATTTTCCGGCAGCTCATCGAAAGTGGAAGCGACAACTTCCCCTTTAACGGAACGCTGCATATCGGTCACTTCTTCCGGACGTTCGTCGATCAGAAGAACGAATAGCTCAATCTCCGGATAATTCGTGGAAATGCTGTTCGCGATTTCTTTGAGAAGCAGGGTTTTTCCCGCTTTCGGAGGCGCAACGATCAAACCGCGCTGTCCGAGACCGACGGGTGCCATAAGGTCCATGATTCTCGTCGAGAGCTTCTCCGGAGACGTTTCGAGAACAACCTTCGTCTGCGGGTACAGCGGCGTGAGAGCCGGGAAGTGCAGACGTTCGGACGCCGTGTCGGGGCTTTCGCCATTGACGGCTTCCACATGCAGAAGCCCGAAATAACGCTCGTTCTCTTTCGGCGGACGGCATTTGCCGGAAACAAGATCTCCTGAGCGGAGGTCGAATTTACGGATCTGGGAGGCAGAAATGTAGATGTCCTCCGTACTCGGAAGGTAGTTAATCGGACGCAGGAAACCAAAGCCCTCCTGCAGAACCTCCAGAACTCCTTCCATAAACATGAGGCCGCTTTCCGCCGCCTGGGCCCGCAGAATGGAAAAGATGAGCTCTTTTTTCTTAAGCTGCCCATAGTATGGGATCTGATATTTTTTGGCGAGCTTATAAAGCTCCGTAAGCTTGAGTGCCTCCAACTGCGCGAGGTGCATATCCATTCTATTCAACCACCAAACTAGTAAGTTATTAATTCCACAAAACTAAAAAGCTAGTACCCAGTGTTGCCCTAAGGCCGCTTTCTTATTCCGGGCCTATTCTTCGCCGTTCTCGCGCCATACTTCCGCGCCAAGTAGAGTCAGGTTGGCAACAAGATTGTCATAACCGCGGTCAATATATTCCACGCCGGTTACCTCCGTAACATCGGACGGCACGGTAAGACCCGCAATAACCAAAGCTGCGCCTGCCCGCAGGTCGCTTGCTTTCACTTTCGCCGCACTTAGCGTGCCACCCTCTATGATGGCTGTCCGGCCCTCCACTTTGATCTTGGCTCCCATGCGGACCAGTTCAGGCACATGCTTGAACCGGTTGCTGTACACAAGGTCCGTCAGCATGCTCACACCGGTGGTCTGCGTAAGCAGACTCGTCATCGGAGATTGAAGGTCCGTCGCAAAGCCGGGATAAACCAGCGCTTTTACATCTATACTGTCGTAAAGAGCACGACCCACCACGCGGATCGACTCATCCATCTCGTGAATTTCAACGCCCATTTCCTGCAGTTTGGCCGTCATGGCTTCCATGTGCTTCGGAATTATGTTATCTACCGTTACGTCTCCCCGCGTTGCGGCTGCGGCAATCATGTAAGTCCCCGCCTGGATACGGTCAGGGATAATGGAGTGACGGCAGCCGTGCATCTCGTCTACCCCTTCGATGCGGATCGTTTCCGTACCGGCTCCTTTGATTTTCGCTCCCATGGAGTTGAGGAGTGTTGCTACATCTATAATTTCAGGCTCTTTGGCCGCATTTTCAATCAAAGTGAAGCCTTTGGCACGGGAGGCGGCAAGCATGATGTTGATGGTTGCGCCTACACTGACCATATCCAAATAAATTTTGGCTCCGCGGAGCTGTTTGGCCCGAATATGCAGCGAGCCGTTCTCATTCGAAATTTCAGCGCCCAGCGCCTCGAACCCTTTGATATGCAAATCAATCGGACGCGGCTCGAAATTGCAGCCGCCCGGCAGACCGATTATGGCCTCGCCGAATCTTCCCAGCATGGCTCCCATAAGATAGTAGGAGGCTCTAAGCTTCTTTACGTTGCCGTTGGGCATCGGCTTGCTCTTCATGGCGCTCGGATCGATAATCATCTGCTCGTTGTTCCATTCGATGGAAGCTCCGAGTTCGCTAAGAATTTCTGTATAGATAGCCACATCGCTGAGGTGCGGCAAATTGTCCAAGGTAACCGTCGATTCGGCGAGTATCGCGGCGGGTATTAAAGCAACGGCACTGTTCTTGGCCCCGCTGATTGTTACTGTCCCTTTGAGCGGACGTCCGCCTGCGATCATTAATTTTTCCATAATGCGTTATCTTCCCCCTGCTTCCGGTAGATAGCTTAGCTGCTTAACTACAATTTGTAAAAATATCAAAAGTGACCTGCTGCAACAACTAGAAGCAGCTCGTGTTTGGCTGCATACAAAATAGAAGGCCGCCCGCTAAATCGGGGGCTGGCTCCTGGATAGAAAACAAGTGTACATATCTAAATAAAACGCAGTTTACGCGCGTTGTCAACTTTTAAGGGAGTATGGGTCATCTGGGATGGATACGGAACCTAAAATAGAAGAGAGAAATGCATCCGTTAAGATGCATTTCCCGTCTCTGTCTCTATCTGAATCGGTATTAAGCTTGGTTCGCGCTGCCGAACAGTTGAATTTTGGATTTCACGACTTCAACCATCGCTTTGCGTGCTGGGGTGAGGTATTTGCGAGGATCGTATACTTTAGCGTCGGCTCCGAGAACTTCACGGATAGCGGCTGTAGCGGCCACTTGGTTCTCCGTGTTCACGTTAACTTTGCCTGCGCCTGCTGCGATCGCTTTCTTGATCATTTCGTCCGGAACACCGGATCCGCCGTGAAGAACGACAGGAATCGGGATCGCCTGCGAAACTTTCTCGATGATGTCAAAGTGAATGTTCGGCTCGCCTGCATACATGCCGTGTGCAGTTCCGACCGCGATTGCCACACAATCGACTCCGGTTTCTTCGTAGTAGCGGATCGCTTCTTCCGGCTTAGCCAGGTTAGCATCAGCTTCGTCTACGGAGATATCATCTTCAACGCCGCCGATCGTTCCAAGCTCGCCTTCAACGGAAACGCCCATTGCGTGCGCGGCTTTTACGACTTCTTTGGTCAGGCGTACGTTCTCTTCATAAGAGTAGTGGGAACCGTCGAACATAACGGAGCTGAAGCCGGCACGGATACATTTCATAGCCACTTCAAAAGAGCTGCCGTGGTCGAGGTGAAGGGCAATCGGAAGGCCGGACTGCTTCGCAGCCGCTTCCGCGATCGCTACCGTATACTCGATCCCCATATACTTGAGCGCGCCTTCGCTGACACCGAAAATGAACGGAGAGTTCAGCTCCATAGCCGCTTCCGTGATCGCTTGGGCAAACTCCAGGTTGTTCATGTTGAACTGGCCTACCGCAAACTTGTTTGCTTTAGCCTTAGGTAAAAATTCATTCATTGAAACCAATGGCATGATTTCTTCCTCCTACTGTGTGTGTTGGCTTGATCGTTTTTAAGATGCGCTGCCGCTCTTTTTGTCATACGGTGTTATTATAGCACACTCCCTGACAAAACGTAACCGAGCCTGCCGGGTGACGTGAAAGTTTTCACAAAAAAAGGACCCTTGCAATCAGGATCCCAGCGGGGTAGTTTCTATCAACTGCGTATGAACAGCCAGTCGCAATTCGTCGATATCGAACGGTTTTGTAAAGTGCATGATGGCCCCGAGTTCCGTGGCTTCTTTGATCATATCCAGCTCTCCGTAGGCGGTCATCATGATGACCTTGATGGAGGGATCGATACTTTTGACGTGCTTCAGAATATCTAAACCGTCCATGCCTGGAATTTTCATATCCAGAAGGACCAGATCGGGAGAATGCGTTTTAACAATCTCCAAGGCGGTTTTGCCGTTAGGCGCTTGATAGGTCTCGTAACCCTCGTTACTGAACACTTCCATAAGAAGCATCCGGATTCCATTCTGATCGTCCACGATTAGGATTTTTTTACTCACGGGAAAGCCTCCTTCCACAAGCTTAAGGCTGAGTTCCGAATATGAACTTTGCAGCCGTGCGAGCTCGAACTCCCCCCTACTTCGCTATTGACTTGCCGATTTCCTCCCTGCCATCCGTAAGAATGAACAAATAAGTAAAAAAAAAGAAAAATCCCGGCTATTACGCCCGGGATTCTTGCTTATAGGTAAAGGCTGCTTTCACGAACTCACGGAAGAGCGGCTGCGGACGGTTCGGACGGGACGTGAATTCCGGATGGAATTGAACGGCCAGGAACCAAGGGTGGTCCGGAAGCTCGACGATTTCGACCAGACGGCCGTCCGGGGAAGTACCGGAGATGCGCAGTCCTGCGGATTCGATCATTTCGCGGTATTCGTTGTTAAACTCGTACCGGTGACGGTGACGCTCGTACACCAGCTCATCGTTGTAGCACTGCATGGCCAGGGAACCTTCCGCCAGTTTGCAAGGATAGAGTCCCAGACGCATCGTTCCGCCCAGATTCTCGATATCCTTCTGCTCAGGCAGCAGGTCGATCACCGGGTAAGGCGTGACCGGGTTGATCTCGGAGCTGTTGGCTCCTTCCAGGTTGGCAAGCGCGCGTGCATACTCGATCACCGCAACTTGCATGCCGAGGCAGATGCCGAAGAACGGAATCTTCTTCTCGCGCGCATGACGGATGGCGATAACCTTGCCCTCGATACCGCGGTCTCCGAAACCGCCCGGAACGAGGATGCCGTCCACGCCGCCGAGAAGCTCGTCCACGTTGTGGTCGTACACTTCTTCCGCGTTGACCCAGCGGATCTTCACTTCGGCTCCGTTGTCGATGCCGGCATGACCCAAAGATTCCACGATGCTGAGGTAAGCGTCATGCAGGGCGACATACTTGCCCACGATGGCGATCTCGGTCGTTTCTTTCAAACCTTTGACGCGCTGGACGAGCTGTTCCCACTCGGTCATGTCCGGCTGCGCCGAGCCGCCGAGCTTCAGGTGGTTGACGACGATATCGTCAAGCCCCTGCTCTCTGAGCATCATCGGTACTTCGTACAAGGTCTCGGCGTCCAGGCATTCCACGACCGCCTCCGGGTCCGTGTCGCAGAATTGGGCGATCTTGCGCTTCATGTCTTCCGTAAGTGCATGCTCCGTACGGCAGACGATCACGTGCGGCTGGATACCGAGGCTGCGCAGTTCTTTTACGCTGTGCTGGGTCGGTTTCGTTTTGACTTCGCCCGCGGCTTTGATGTAAGGAATCAGGGTAACGTGAATGTACATCACGTTCTCGCGGCCGATGTCGCTCTTGATCTGCCGGATCGCTTCGAGGAACGGAAGGCTCTCGATATCGCCCACGGTTCCGCCGATTTCGGTGATCACGACATCCGAACCCGCTTCGCGGCCGGCACGGAACACGCGATCCTTGATTTCATTTGTAATGTGAGGAATAACTTGTACCGTTCCGCCCAGGTATTCGCCTCTGCGCTCTTTGGTAATAACGGAAGAATACACTTTACCCGTCGTTACGTTGGAGTTCTTAGAGAGATTGATGTCAATAAACCGTTCGTAGTGACCCAGGTCGAGGTCAGTCTCGGCGCCGTCGTCCGTTACGAAAACTTCCCCGTGCTGGTAAGGGCTCATCGTCCCCGGATCGATGTTAATGTAGGGGTCAAACTTCTGGATGGTCACTTTCAGACCCCGGTTTTTGAGCAAGCGGCCCAGAGAAGCCGCCGTGATGCCTTTACCGAGCGAGGAAACGACACCCCCGGTTACAAAAATATACTTAGTCATCTGAGAACTCCTTTCGAGCATATCTAAATTCTTGGGTGCAAAAGGTTCGCCGTACAAAAGTGGGGGACCGAACGCCTGAGTGCCTGCCGCATATGCGGCAGTCCAAGAAAACGGCCGGTCCCTTCTAGGCTTCCACCAAAACCTCCGGGACATCAAATAATGTCCCTGAAAAAACAAAAAAAGTGACACCCGTGGTATACGGGGCACTTTTTATATGGCGTAAATTTGGTCGTTCTTTTTAAAGCCCATGCAATAGTTTACTAAGAACGACATCCTCTGTCAAGAACCGCCGCGATGAATTATTTATCCTTCTCGTCGTCGGCCTCGAAATCTTCATCATCGTCGGAATCATCGTCGGATTCTTCATCCACTTCTTCGTCGAGTTCGGCGTCTTCCAGTTCTTCGTCCAGCTCTTCTTCCTCGAAGAATTCGGAATCTTCCTCTTCCTCTTCTTCCTCTTCTTCTTCGGCGTCATTCTTGTCAAAACCGTCCGCCGTGAAGGTATCGTACTCTTCTTCTTTGTATTCTTCTTCCTCGGAGTACGGATCCTCGTCGAGATCGTCGTCCTCGTCGTTGATGATGCGCGGACGCTTGGCGTTGCCTACGGCGTCGTCCGATTTCTCGACCGGATACCAGCGCTTCAGACCCCACAGGTTTGTTCCGACGCAAGCAAAACGGCCATCGATATTAATCTCTGTATATAGTTGGGCAATGACATTCATCGTTTCGTCTTCAGCCAAGCCTTTGATTTTCGCGATTTCCTGCATCAGGTCGCGATAATAGAACGGCGTGTTGGCCGCTTTAAGCACCTCAAACGCCAGATCCACCATCGGCATTTCCGCGGCTTTTTCCGGCTTGATTTTCAGTGTGTACGGGCTACTCATTTGTGGCACTTCCCTTCACCGTATTAACAATACTTTAACTACCTTATCCCATTTCATCCTTAAGTAAAACCTATTTTATGTAAAAATGCAACTCCCGCCCGCCTGTCCTCCGAAACAAGAGTAAAAGCGAAGGTTTCCCTCCGCTTCCCGACTGTATCCTGCGATTACGAACGAATCGGCGATCCGCTCGTCTCCGCCCCTTGAAACCGAGAGATCTTTCGCCTCTCCCTTTATGTTATGTAGGCAAGAGCACGTTGACACGGCACTGAACCTATTTATTTGGAAAGAGGCCTTATTCTCAGTCGGGCCCCCCGACCTGTACATATAATAAGCCAGAATCGCACCTTCGGTTTATGGGAGGAATGTGGCTTTGGACTCGAAACGATTGCTCATGATGCTGCATGAAGAAATCCAGGCATCGCAGGGGGAGCGCCGGCATATCATTCTTTTCCAGAGCGATCGGGATTACCGGCAGGTCACCGAGCTTATCCGCCTGCACAAAGATACGCATTCCAGCCTATCCTCCGTCTATGATCTGAAACTGATCCGGGGGATCTCTTGCCCAATCCGTAACCGCGCGGAATTGATTAAGCATCCCGCCGTTCTCTCTATTGAAGAGGACACGTCCATAAATATCCAGCTGCGGCCAAGAAAAACAGTAAAGACATCGGAAATCGTCGAAAAGATGCCTGAAATCTCCCAGTTTATCCCCTGGGGCATCCAACAGATCAAAGCGCCGGACGTATGGAAAAACGCCAAAGGAAATCGCATCACGATCGGTGTTATCGACACCGGCATCGACTACTACCACCCGGATTTGCAGGCCTCGGTCGCCCGGGGCATCAACCTGCTCAACCGCAGCCAGCCCCCCTATGACGATAACGGACACGGCACACATATAGCCGGAACCATCGCTGCGGCGGGACGGATAGGTATTACCGGGGTAGCGCCAAAGGCCGTCATCCACCCGGTTAAAGCATTCGACATGAACGGAAGCGCGTTCGTTTCGGACATTGTGGCGGGTATCGACTGGTGTGTGCGCAACGGCCTGGACATCATCAATATGAGCTTCGGGATGAAAACGTACAGCCGGGCGCTGGAGGAAGCGGTGATAAACGCTTATCAATCCGGCACCATCGTCGTCGCTTCATCCGGCAACGACGGCAAAGGGGCCGCGATTGACTATCCGGCACGTTTTCCGAGTGTCTTCTCCGTAGGAGCGACGACCAAGGTCAACAAAGTCGCCCCCTTCAGCAACCGCGGCAAACGCATAGACATTTATGCGCCGGGAGAAAGCATTTATTCATGCTGGCTGCACGGCAAGTACAACGAGCTTAGCGGCACCTCGATGGCGACTGCGCATGTGAGCGGTGTCATCGCGCTTATGCTGTCGGTTAGGCCCTCCCTGCGGCCGCAGCAGATCAAGCAGATTCTCCGGCGAAGCGCTACGCCGCTCACGAAAGCGAAGCAGCCGGAAGGCACGGATGCTCCCGGCCTCATTCATGCGAGGCGGGCCATAACCGCCCTGCTCAAAACAAACAAAACCTGACGCCGCTAAAAAGCGTCAGGCTTTGTTTGTTTTGGCGCGCCGCTTGCACGCCGCCGGCCCGCCCGCGGAAGTGCCGCGCGCAAGCGGCTGCAAGCCACGTGCGGGGAAACCCCGCGGAGCAGGATGAGCGCATGCTTGCGGCCGCAGAGCGGACAGTGCCGCCGAAGCCTACATCCGGTCCGGAGCGGATACGCCTACGACCGCCAGCACGTTGGCGATAACGGTGCGCAGCGCGCCCAGAAGCGCCAGGCGGGCCTGTGTCTGCTCCGCATCCTCGGTGATCACGCGCTCCGCTCTGTAGTAGCTGTGGAACAGCCCGGCCAGATCGTACACGTAGCGGATCAGGCGGTGGGGCGCATACAGCTCGGCCGCGACCGCGACTTCCTGCGGAAGCTCGCCGATTTTGCGCAGCAGCTCGTACTCGGCTTCCGTCGAAAGCCGGGACAAGTCCACCTGCGCCAGCCCGCGCAGCTCCACTCCCTGCTCTTCCGCCTGCCGGAAGATGCTGCAAATCCGTGCGTGTGCATACTGCACGTAGAACACGGGATTCTCATTGGACTTGGAGATCGCCAAATCCATGTCGAAATCAAGATGCGAGTCCATGCTGCGCATCGTGAAGAAGTAACGAATGGCGTCGACGCCGACTTCGTCCATCAGGTCTTCCATCGTGACGGCTTTGCCGGTACGCTTGGACATTTTCACTTTCTCGCCGTTCTGGAACAGGCTCACCATCTGGGCGATAAGCACCGTCAGACGGTTCGCATCGTAGCCAAGCGCCGTCATGGCCGCTTTCATACGCGGAATATAGCCGTGGTGGTCCGCTCCCCAAATATTGATAAGCTCGTCGTAGCCGCGCTGGAATTTGTTGCGGTGATAAGCCACGTCCGGCGTCAAATACGTGAAGGAACCGTCGTTTTTGATCAGAACACGGTCCTTATCGTCACCAAGCTCTGTCGTACGCAGCCAGGTTGCTCCGTCCTGCTCGTATACATAACCGGATTCGCGGAGTTTGCCGAGCACGTCTTCGATCAGGTTGTTTTCATAAATCGAGGTCTCGGAGAACCACTCGTCAAACTTAACGCCGAACCGTTCGAGATCCCGTTTGATTTTATCGAGTTCTTTTTTCAGCCCGTACTCGCGGAAATAAGCCAAACGCTCGTCCTGTCCGAGTTTGGTGAGACGATCGCCTTCTTCGGCCGCCAGCTCGCCGGCAAATCCTTTAATATCTTCGCCGTGGTAGCCGTCTTCCGGCATTTCGGCATCCTGCCCGAGAGCCTGCAGATAGCGCGCTTCGATGGATTTGGCCAGGTTGTTGACCTGGTTGCCCGCATCGTTGATGTAATATTCACGCGTAACGTTGTAACCCGCAAGAGCCAGCACGTTGCACAGGGCGTCGCCTACCGCCGCGCCGCGGGCGTGTCCGAGATGCAGGGAACCGGTCGGGTTCGCGCTGACGAACTCCATCTGAACCCTGCGCCCTTGCCCCACGTTCACTGCGCCGTAGCGGTCCCCCTGTTCCGCCACTTGCGCAAGAATCGGATAGAGGTAGCTTTTGTCCATACGGAAATTGATAAACCCGGGGCCCGCGATTTGAACTTCCGCGATCTGGGCTTTCTCTTTGTCGAGTTTCTGGATCAATTGTTCCGCAATCGCGCGCGGGTTCTGCTTGGCGATCCGGGAAAGCTGCATGGCCAGGTTCGTTGCAAAATCACCGTGAGCCTTATCTTTCGGCACTTCCAGCACAATCTCGGGAAGCTCCGTAGCCTGTACGAGCCCCGCTGCGACCGCGGCCTCGCCTATCGTTACTTTAAGCGTTTCTTTTACCTGCTCCAGCACATTCATCTTACATCCTCCTGAATCGTTAACGATAATGTATATAAACCGGCATGTTCCTCGCCTACATACAGGTCGTAGCTCCAATCAATGACGCCGATGCCGTCCTGTAGATTCCGGACGTACGTCCGCGTACGGGTTTCCATGGGGATAGAGCCCTCGGGCATCCGGTACCAGCCTGTCCGGGAATGACCCGCGACAAACGTCTGCTCGGTTCCGATCTGCCCTTTTCGCGTGATCTTAAGCTCCTCGGGACCCGCTTTTACCATCGTCGAGGTGCTGCCCATTTCTTCGGATGTCTCCTGGTAGAGGACATATACTTTCCCCTCCCGGATGTACAGCTCTCCGCGGGCTTCCTGTACGATCGATTCTTGTCCGGCAACGCTTGTTATGCGGAGACGGACGTTTTTCTTGTTGGACATGACCCGAACGCTCCGTTCTTTCTTGACTGCGCCCTGCCGCTTCCGGGAATTTCCGGCCAAAACCGTCTTCCCGCCCGTGCGGCCCGGCAAAAAGCAAAGTTAGCTCTAAGTGTATAGTATCATACGGGTATTTTCAATGGATCATTGCAGCCGCAGCCCAAAGCCTTTATTCGCCGGCACCGTCGCATGCGAAATCCCCGATGAGTAAAAATCCCCCAGACACAAGGCCTGGAGGACGGGATTACGCATCGTATGTTGTTGACGATTGAAAGTTATTTCACCAGACCCAGCAAAATCTCGCGGATCAGCTTGGCCGCTACGATCTGCGTCTGTTCGGACGGATCGTATACCGGAGCCACTTCAACCACGTCGGCGCCCACGATGTTCAGCTCGGAACCTGCGATAGCGTGAACAGCCGCAAGCAATTCCTTGCTTGTGATACCGCCCGCTTCGGCCGTGCCTGTGCCCGGCGCTGCGGACGGATCGAGCACGTCGATGTCGATCGTCAGGTAAACCGGACGGCCCGCAAGCTCCGGCAGCACCTTCTTGAGCGGCTCCAGAACTTCGAACGGGTACAGGTTCAAGTTCTTGCGCGCGTACTCGAACTCCTCGCGCATACCGGAACGGATACCGAACTGGTACACGTTCTTGCCGCCGATAAGCTCGGCCGCTTTGCGGATCGGCGTCGAGTGAGACAGCGGCTCGCCTTCGTACTGCTCGCGAAGGTCGGCGTGCGCGTCGATGTGAATGAGCGCCAGATCCGGGTACTTCGCGTACACTTCGCGGATGACCGGCCAGGACACGAGATGCTCGCCGCCCATACCGAGCGGGAACTTGCCGTCGCTCAGAAGGCCGCGGACGTATTCGCCGATGATGTCGAGACTGCGTCCCGCGTTGCCGAAAGGCAGCATCAGGTCGCCGGCATCGAAGTATTTCACTTCGTCGAGGCTCTTATCAAGATACGGGCTGTATTCTTCCAGCCCGATGGAAACCTCACGGATGCGGGCAGGGCCGAAACGGGAGCCCGGACGGAAGCTGACCGTGTAGTCCATGGGCATTCCGTAAAGTACGGCGCGGGAGGACGCGTAGTCCTCGGAGGCGGCGATAAAAATGTTGCCGGAGTAAGCTTGGTCTAAACGCATGCGGTCATCGCACCTTTCTGTTCGGAAACGGTCCTTATTTTACGAGATCTTCAACGAATTTAGGCAGGGCAAACGCGGCCTTGTGAAGGCGCGGCGTGTAGTATTTCGTTTCGAATTCGGGAATCGAAGCTTCTTCGACTTGAAGCGGGTCGTGCTTTTTGCTGCCCATGGTGAACGTCCAGAGACCGCTCGGGTAAGTCGGAATATTCGCGCAGTATACGCGGACGATCGGGAAGATCTCACGGACGTCGCGGTTGACCGTTTTGATCAGGTCCGCTTTGAACCAAGGGTTGTCCGTCTGCGCCACGAAAATGCCGTCTTCTTTAAGCGCATCGTAGATGCCTTGGTAGAAGCCTTTCGTGAACAGTTCCACGGCCGGTCCGACAGGCTCGGTGGAGTCCACCATGATCACGTCGTATGTATTTTTGTGATCGTGGATATGCATGTAACCGTCGTTGACGATGACTTCGACGCGAGGGTTGTCCAGCTCGCCGGCAATCTCGGGAAGGTATTTCTTCGAATACTCGATTACTTTGCCGTCTATTTCAACCAGAACGGCTTTTTCCACTTTCGGATGCTTGAGCACTTCACGAATAACGCCGCCGTCACCGCCGCCTACCACGAGAACGTTCTTAGGGTTCGGGTGGGTAACCAGGGCAGGATGCGCAACCATTTCATGATAGACGAATTCGTCTCTTACGGTCGTCATAACCATGCCGTCCAGAACGAGCATGCGGCCCCATTCAGCTGTGTCGATCATGGCCAGATCTTGAAAATCGGTTTTCTCGGTCACCAGCGTTTCTTTAATCTTGGCGGTGATGCCGAAGTCTTCCGTCTGTTTCTCGGTATACCAAAGTTCCATATTCCCAGCCTCTTTTCTTAAGTATAGTGATGTAAGGAGTGCATGCGGACAAGCCCGGAAATGAGACCGACCGCTCCATTATTTCGTACTGAATAGTATCTTCATCATTGTACCACAAGCGGGTAAATCCATGCGCGGAATGAGCCTTGCGCCTTGAGGGTTTGCACGCACAAATTGTATTATAGAGGATTGAACCCGAAATGCAAGAAATTTGCAGGACGGACGGGCCGTTTTACGAAATTTTAGGAAGCGGAAGGGATAATGCCTGAATAGGGGCCGGAAAGCTTTTCCATACTGTGTAATAAGCCGCTGTTATTTATCCTAAACTTACGCTTAAACCCGCTAGGCCCGACAAGAAAGGAGAGTGAGGGACTCTTGGCCGACGACCAACAGAACGAACCCGAAAACAATGCCGCTCCCGACAAAAAGCCGCCAGGTCCAGCGGATAAGAACTGGCCTCGCCGTTTAAAACGGGGATTCACTTTCTCCTTTACGACGTTCCTGGTCCTGTGCGTACTGGGAGGGGTGTTCCTTCTCTATCTGCGCTCACAGGCGCTTCCGGTCACGAAGGTGCTCCAGACGTCCCAAATTTTTGACGTTAACGGAGCTTTAATCGATACGCTGGATTCCGGCCAGAACCGCAAGATCGTGCCGATCAGCGACATTTCCGTGTATGTGGTTAAAGCGACGCTCGCGATAGAAGATCAGAACTTCTACAGTCATCCGGGCTTTGATGTCAAAAGCATTGCGCGCGCAGCCATCGTCAATCTGAAAAGCATGTCCAAGGTGCAGGGGGCCGGGACGATTACCCAGCAGTTGGCACGGAACTTGTATCTGAATCATGACCGCACCTGGACGCGCAAGATCAAAGAAACGGTATATGCCGTGCAGATGGAAATGCAGCTGACCAAGGATCAGATTCTGGAAAGCTATCTGAATCAGATTTACTACGGCCATTCCACGTATGGAATCGAGGCGGCTTCCCAACTGTTCTTCGGCAAACATGCCAAGGACTTGTCCCTGGCCCAGAGCGCGATGCTCGTAGGCGTTCCGAAAGGGCCGAAATTTTATTCGCCCTACTATAACATGGAGAATGCGATGGACCGGAAAAACGTCGTGCTCCAGACGATGGCGAAGGAAGGCTTCATTACCCAGCAGGAAGCGGACGCGGCCAAACAGGAGAAGCTGACCGTTCAGCCACTGGTGGAGAAGAAACCTTCCCAGGCCCCTTACTTCCGCGACTATATCAAAACGCTGGCCGTGCAGAAGCTCGGCATCACGGAAGATCAGTTCGAGCAGGGCGGCCTGAACATTTACACGACGCTGGATCTGAAAGCGCAGAAAATCGCGGAAGAGCAGATGGCCAAGCAGCTGCCCAAAGAAAGCGAGATTCAGGGCGCTCTGATCTCGCTCGATCCGCGGACCGGCTACGTTAAAGCGATGGTAGGCGGCAAGGATTACGGAGCGAATCAGTTTAACCGCGTGTTTGCGACGACCCGCCAGCCGGGCTCCTCCTTCAAGCCGTTCGTCTATCTGACGGCTCTGCAGAACGGCTTTACGCCGCTCAGCACGGTCCGGAGCGAACCGACCGTCTTTAAATACGACGAGGGCCGGCAGTCGTACACGCCCCGCAACTACAATGACCAGTACGAAAATGCGGACATCGACATGCGCCGGGCGATCGCGAAGTCGGACAATATTTTCGCGGTCGATACGATTCTGAAGGTCGGTCCCCAGAAGGTTATCGACAACGCCCGGAAATTCGGCATTACGAGCAATCTAAAGCCGCTTCCCTCCCTCGCGCTGGGCACCTATCCGGTCAGTCCGTACGAGATGGTGGCCGCTTTCTCGGCCCTGGCCAACCAGGGAGTCCGAGTCGAGCCGACGGCCATTATCAAGATCGAAGATATGGCCGGCAGCGTCCTCTATCAGGCTGCGCCGAAAAGCGAACGCGTCGCCGACGCCGCGCCCGCTTACGTGCTCACCCATATGATGGAGAGCGTATTCGAGGATGGCGGTACCGGCAGCCGGGTGGCCGCCACGATCAAGCGGCCCGTCGCGGGCAAGACGGGCACGACCGACACCGACGCGTGGATGGTCGGCTACACGCCCGAGCTGGCCACCGCCGTCTGGGTCGGCTACGACAAAGGGCGTGCCATCAACACGGCGGAATCGCATCTCGCTTCGCCGATCTTCGCCGGCTACACCGAAGCCGTCCTGGAGGCGATTCCGCCTAAGCTCTTCCCGGTGCCGGAGGGAGTCACGACCGTCTACATTGATCCGAAGAGCGGCAAGCTCGCCAATGAAGACTGTACGACCGGCGCGCGCAACGAGGCGTTCCTTTCCGGCACGGAGCCGAAGGAATACTGCACGAACCGGGCCGCCAAAGGCAAAGGGTTCGGCAGCGGAGCGCGCTCCTGGTGGGAAGATATGAAGCGCTGGTGGAACGAATAGCAGGAGCGGAAGCTCAGCGGCCGTGAGCCGGGCTGGAACACGCGCCCGGGAACTCGCTCGCGGACGCTCAGACAGCTCCCTGCGAGGGCCAGGCTGACCTGCGTATTTTCCGGTGATGCCGGCCCTTTCCCGGTAAAAATGACAAAAAGGCAGATGCGAGCCTTCGCTCGCATCTGCCTTTTTTGTTTTCCGGCCGGATTGGATTAAACCCGGCCGGTCAGGATTTGATTTGTGTTCAGCTTCTTTCGAGGCTTGAAGCACCTTCTTTTATTGAAGCTTTTCCAAGCAACGAAAGCCCTTTTACAGGAAATAAACGGCCGGCCAGTCATTTATATCCAACGCAAAAAGGCAGAACTAAGCGTCCTTAGTCTGCCTTTTTGCTGTCCTAGTATATGAGTGTAACATACACTAGTGTTAGTATACCCGCTTCCCCTGGGTCTCACAATCCATGACACAATTTGTACACATTTAACGAGAGGCTAAGCAAGCGCCTGTTTAAGCTCCTCGGAAGAGTGGTTCCACCATTCCTCGTTATGTTCGATCAAAGCCTTGCGCAGCGCGGATTTCTCCGTTTCATCCAGGCCTTCCACCATGATCTTGCGCTTCATTGCGGCGTCCATCCGGTTCACGTGATCGGCCAGGATTTTCCAACCTTTGCGCGCTTCCGTATCGATCAGCATCTCGCAAGCCGTCACTCCGCCGTAGGAAGTTCCTTCCGGTGAGCGGTCCACGGCCACCCATACGATCCAGCAGCGGCGTCCGTTCGGGACGTCTTCTTTGTTCATCGAGAATTTAATCCGCTTCTCCACCTGGCTCTTCGCGTGCAGCGCGCCCATGTCGAGATAAGCTTCGTCTCCGTCGAGAATAAGGCTGGATACGTTGCTCAGATCAATCGAACCCGCTCCGAATCCTTTGTGATTCACCTTCGTGCTGACGATATTCAGCGCCGCCGGTTTTTTCTTCGGTTCTTCTTTATGGGAATCCATGAAAGGCACCTACGCTTTCCTAGAAAAATAATTCTGCTCTTCTTCATTTATTTTAGCTAATAATCCCCGGAATGCAAACATATACATGCTGTAGATGCTTGTCAACGGGGTGAAAATCATGAAAGTAAAGATGGCCAACCGAAAAAAAGCCTGGCTCGTATCCGCAGCCGCCGCGTTCCTGGGCGCAGCCTTCCTCGCCAACTCGCTCCTTTCTTCCCCTGAAGAAAGGACGGGCCAGACAAGCCGGGCCGTTCTGTCCGGAACCGTTCAGAATCCAGTCCCCCCGGTGAATGCGGAACCTTCTTCTTCAATCGGTCAGCCGCCGGCGACAGGAGAAGGTGTACACCAGCCTCTCAGCAAGCGCATCGTCGAATATCACATCAATGTGGAATACAACCCGGAAAACCAGAAGCTCCTCGGCCAACAGACCGTCACCTGGAAAAACCCGGGCAGTCAGCCTGTACAGGAACTGTACATGCATCTTTATCCGAATGCCTTCGCATCGGAAAAGACGACTTTTATGAAGGAATCCGGCGGCAAGCTGCGGAGAGACGAAGCCAAAAAGGGCAGCTTCGGAGATATGGAACTGCGCAGCATCAAAACCGAGGACGAAACCGACCTCAGCTCCGCGATGCAGTTCGTCCAGCCCGATGACGGAAACCCCGATGACCGGACGCTGATCAAGATTACGCTTCCGAAGCCTGTCGCCGCAGGGGCTGCCATTACGCTGCATACGGATTTTACGGTCAAGCTTCCGCAAGTGTTCGCCCGCATGGGCATAACGAAAGATTTCGTTATGGCGGGCCAATGGTTTCCCAAGCTTGCCGTGTACGAGCCTGCCGGCACCCGGGGACGGACCGCGGAAGGATGGAACCTGCACCAGTACCACGGCAATTCGGAGTTTTACGCGGACTTTGGCATTTTCGATGTCCGTGTGAAAGTCCCAGCGGATTACATCGTGGCCGCCACCGGTTTTCCGACCAAAAATCCGGTCGTCGAAGCCGGCAAGAAAACCTATCAGTTTTATGCGGATGACGTGCACGATTTCGCTTGGTCCGCTTCGCCTAACTTTAAGGTGTTTGAAGAGCCCTATGCCGCTCCCAATTTGCCGGGGGTCAAGATCAAGCTGTACCTCGATCCCAAGCATGAACCGTACAAGTCCCGCTATATGATCGCCGCCAAAAAAGCGCTGAGCCGGTACTCCCAATGGTATGGTACATATCCGTACTCGACCTTATCCATTGTCGTGCCGCCGGAAGAGGCTAACGGGGCGGGGGGCATGGAATATCCCACGCTCGTTACCGCTTGGGGAGCCTCCAAGGGGACGCCCGATCTGGACCTCGAACGGGTGGTCGTCCATGAGATTGGCCACCAGTTCTGGTACGGACTCGTTGCCACCAACGAGTTCGAGGAAGCCTGGCTGGACGAAGGATTCACTTCCTACACCGAAGATAAGCTGATGGAGCTGGAATACGGGTCGAAACCCAACTTTCCGGTCGAAGCGAGCTATATCACCTCACCGGCCGCACTGCAGAAAAATGCGTGGAGTTACCGCAGCCACGGCGAGTACGCCGACAACGTGTATACCCGCGCCAAGCTGGTTCTCAAGGAAATCGAGCACCGGGTCGGGCTGAACACGATGGACCGCATTATGAAAACATACTTCCAGCGATGGAAATTCAAGCACCCGGGAACCCGCGATTTCCAAGCGGTCGTGGAGGAAATCACCAAAACGAAATGGACGGAGTTTTTCGACCAATATATATACGGCAGCATGATGACCGACTATGCGGTCGATAACATCCGTATCCGCCAGACGAACGAGTCGGGACAGACGTTGTACGAAAGCAGCGTGCTGGTCCGCAAGTTCGGCGGCACTGTACCTGCCGTCCCGCTCCGGTTCCATTTTGCCGACGGTTCGACGACCGAGAAGGTCTGGGACGGACAGGGCGAGCAGATCGAGTACAAGCTGACCCATAAATCGCCGGTGGATTGGGTTTCCCTGGATCCCAACTACACCATGAAGCTCGAAAACCGGCATATCAACAACTATATGAAAACCGAAGTCGACACCACGTGGAGAATCCGCTGGACCCTCGGCGTCGTCAAACTGCTGGAAACGCTGTTCGATACTGTAGCCTGGTGAGGTGATGAGATGCTCCGCTATCTACGACAAGGCTTGACGGCCGCCCTCAAGCAGCCGTTCGCCGTTTGCGTGCTGTATGTGTATCAGTTTGCCTGGGGGATTCTGCTTTATAAATGGGTCCAATCCATTATCGTCCCTCTGCTCCACCGTTATCCCGGCAGCGATCAACCCCAGAGCGCCGTTCATTTGTTCTTGGCGGAAAGCCAGTTCCGGCTTGTAAAAACGGATCTCATCCAGCCGTATCTCGAATGGCTTCTCATCCTGCTGGCCGTCCGGATGCTGATCAGTCCCATGCTGAACGCCGGCGTGCTGTACTCGCTGGAACACCGGCAGATGAATGCGGGCTACCGGTTTATGAAAGGAATCCGCGAGCTGCTGCTGCCCTTCTTCCTCTATTATCTCCTGCAAACGGTCCTGATGCTTGCGCCGCTCTACTGGCTGGCCCCCAAAGCGCTTGCTTTGTTCAACAAAGCCTACGGATTCGAGCCGCTTCTTCTGTCCGTGCTTCCCTGGGCGGCACTCTATTCCGTGTACGCCCTGCTTATTCAGCTCCTCTTCCTGTTCCTGCAGTTCGGCCGGGCCTCCGAGGATCGGCGGGGATTTCTCGCGGTGCTTCCGGTCGTGTTCCGCCAAGGCTTGCGGATCACGGGCAATGCCCTCCTGCTCGTCCTGCTCGGCTTCCTTCTTGCCGTCGCGGCGACTTATGCCTCCTATATATGGGCAGGCCTGACGGCGCTCATCATCCACCAGATCTACCCTTTGGTCCGCACCTTTGTCAAAATGTGGTCCATCGCCGCCCAGCGTGAAATCTGGGAAAGCTATCGCATCTAGAAAGGCCTCTTTCTCTGCCCGTAAGCCGGGTGGAAAGACAGACGGGTCCCATCCATCGTCTCCCTTCTTAACCGTCCTCTTCCCGGATTGTTCCGGCGCGATATCCGTCTCCCCCTGCCGTTCAACGGCCAGGGGGTTTTTAGTTTCCATTTGCGTTTTTTTCAGCTATCATGGAAAGATAGAAGATAAAAGGAGGCATTACCGATGATATCCCCACGGACAAGCACCGTCGTGGCGGCAGTAATTGGCCTTTGCGTCGCCGCCGGGTCGTTCTTTTACGGACAGTCCGACGTTAAAGCCAAAGAGGTTGTGGCGATCGGTCACGACGTCCGCATCTCCAACCAAGCATTCGACAAAATGAAAGCCGAAGTCGATTTGGCCTTTCAGATGCAGGGCGCTCAAAACAATTTGACCAACGATCAGCTTCTCGATCTGATGCTTAAGGACGAGCTCTTCGTCCGTTACGGCCAGAAGCGCGGAGTCAAAGTCAAGGAAGCCGAAGTGAAGCAGGCTATCGACCAGCAGCGCAAAGCGCTGGAAGCGGCCGGTCCCGAAGCGGCTCAGTTGAAGGAGATGCTTTACAAAAGCGCCGGCTTGACCGAGGCAACCTACTGGACCGATCCCAAAACCGTCAACCAGTACGCCAAATATCTCCTCCAGCAAAAGACGATCGAATACCTCGTCAAAAAAGGCGAACTGAAAACGCAGGAAGATCTCAACGCCCTGCAGGAAAAATTGCTCGCCGAAACGAAGCCCGGGCTGCGCGTGAAGTTTCCGGACCAGCCGAAGACTTAGATCGGCTCTAAGCTGAAAGACATGGAAAACCCGCCCTTTTTATACAAGAAGGCGGGTTTTTTGATCTACTTTTTCCCCTGAAATCCGACTAAATAACTGCTTTTGAAACTTTTTTGTAACTATTTTTAGTTTTTTGGAAGGAATTTCTGGACCTATGGCGAATACTTAGTGTCGGAACAGAAAAAGATTGCCGAATTTCTTCTTAGACAAAAGGAAGAGAACGGGGGATCCACTCTGGGTGAATTGATCTTGCAACACAGGGATCATAGGGGACCTTCTACCGAACCCTCCAGCTAACCTCGTAGGCACAGGAAGGAGCAACACAGTTGAAGAAAGTCTTGTTGTTTGTTTTGAGCTTGACCCTGTTTTTGAGTGTGGAAATCGGCAGCGCTTCCGCGAAGTCGACGCTCAGCTCCACGATTGACGGATTGGTAGGGACGCCTTACAAGTATTCGGGCACATCGACCAGCGGTTTTGATTGCTCGGGCTTCACGTCCTACGTATTCGACCGGTTCGGCATTGATCTGGCACGCACTTCAAAAGCACAGAACGGCCAAGGATCCTCGGTTGCGAAAAGCGATCTGAGACCGGGTGACCTTGTATTTTTTAACACCGACGGAAAAGGCATCTCCCATGTAGGTATTTACATCGGGAACAACAAGTTCGCCCACTCCGCCACGAACAAAGGTGTTACAAAGAGTGACTTGAGCGAATCTTACTATGCGAAACGATACGTTTCTGCACGCCGCGTTATCGGCGATGACCTTTTTAACAAGATCACTGCAGACTAGTAAGACGCACTCGTAATGGAACGCAGCATATACCCGAAAGGGAGCCCCGTAATCCAGGTTGCCGCCTGGCTTGCCGGGCTTCTTTTCATTTGCGCCGGATTTCCTGTTATTATTGAAGTTAGACGAAAAGGCAAGGAGCGTCCCTTCATTATGATCCTTTTTATCCATCGCAAAGATCTGCGGATTGACGACCTGATTGCGTTTGATTACATTCACAGCTTGGGGCGTCCAAGCCTGCATGTCCTGATTCTGGACCCTTTCCTGCTGCGCGAAGGCCGGGACAGGGAACACAGCGGAATCAACTTCCTCCGTCACGTTTCCAGGCTCATTCGCGAATACCGGAAAGCGGGCGCTCATCTGGAAGTGCTTGCCGGCGAGCCTCATGTCGTGGTCGACGGGCTACTCGCGGAGCTTCCCATCGAAGAAATCGTGGTGCATGGCGACATTACGCCCTATGCATTAGTACGCGACCGCAAACTGAAGGTTTCAGCTTCCGCGCGCGGCGTCCCGGTTACTACGCTGATCGACCACACTCTCGCCGATTTCGGGGATTTCCAGCATTTCGCGGAGCGCCGTACCCCTTACCAGGTATTTACCCCTTTTTATAAAAAATGGAACGCTTACATGCACCTTTTTTTCCGGCCGTCGTCGGCCGTCACCGTGCGCGATTTGCAGACACGGCCGCTACCGGACCGCGAAGCCTGGTCCGCCCGGTTCCCGCTTCCGTTGGACCCGGAAGCGGCAGGTACGGCGCCTGATCCCGCTCAGACTCTGAGCGATTTTCTCGAAGGAGGTCTCCGCGCTTATGAAGCGCAAAGAGACCGGTACGCCTTCGAGACGACCAGCGGGATCAGCCGCCATCTGAACACCGGCGCGCTCTCCGTGCGCCGGGCGTATGAAGCCGCTCTCGGCAGCGAGCGGCACGAAGCCTGGACGCGCCAGCTGGCGTGGCGCGACTTCTACCTGTACCAGGCCGTCTATAACCCGGACTTCTTCGTCTACGAGAAGAAATTCGATTTCTCCGGCCTGGAGGACACGCTCTTCGAGCGGTGGTGCCGGGGGCAGACCGGCATTCCGGTCGTGGATGCGGCCATGGCGGAGCTGAACGCCACGGGGCACATGCCGAACCGGCTGCGGATGGTGACGGCCATGTTCTTGACCAAGAACCTGCGGTGCCCCTTCACGCTGGGCGAACGGTATTTCCGGCGCAAGCTCGCCGATTACGACAACGTGCTCAACCGGGGCGGCTGGCTGTGGAGCGCTTCGCTCGGCTTCGACGCGTCCCCGTACTTCCGAGTCATGAACCCCGTCACCCAGTCGGAGACGCATGATCCGACGGGTATGTACATCCGGCGGTGGCTTCCCCATCTCGCTCATCTGAGCGATAAGGAGATTCATAAACCGCAGGCTGACGCGATTGTCGATCTGAAAAGCTCACGCGCCGCAGCGATCGAGATTTACAAGCACATGCTGGCGGAGGCTAAACCTGACGCCGGTGCAGGTTCGGTCGGACTTTTCCCGGACGGCTCTCCCCCTGTTTAAAGCTTCGTTCTTCGGGTAAATAGAAGTACGAGGTGATAAACATGGAAAATCCAATGGTGAAATGCAGCATTGCCAACTGCGAATACTGGGAGCAGGGCAACAACTGCAGCGCGGAAGTTATTATGATCGAAGTAAACGCTCATTCGAACAAGCCGCAACCGCAGGAGCGGGACGGTCTGCCTTACGATTCCGGACATCAGGATTCCGCCGAGGGCATCACCGACACCTGCTGTCAAACTTTCGAGGAACGTCATCATCACTAAACAATCAAACTTTTCATTAGAAAATGAAAATGCCGACAGCAGAGGAGCCGTAGAGCTCCCCTGTTGTCGGCTTACAAAATAATCCGCCGCTGGGATCAGCGGCGGATTAAAGACCGGACAGGCTTCATACTGTCCGGCTTTTTCGTGTCGAAACCGAAACGTTCCGCTTACCGCCGCAGCCATATTTCGTAGGGACTCCGCCCTTTTACCCCTTACCAGCCGAGATCCAGCTTCTTTCCGGTTTCCACGAACGTTTTGATGGCGCTCAGCAGCATCCACCAGGCGGGGTCCGCCTTTTCGTAGGAAGGATGATTTTCGACCCACTGATCGTTGATCAGAGTCAGCTTGGTGCAGCCAGCGAACGGCTCCAGCTTAATGGTTACCCGCGTTGTAATCTCCGCATGATTCGGATAGTAGGAAGGACCCGGGTGTTCAATGTAACTAAGGATACGGTTCGGCTCGTATTCCAGCACTTCTCCGTAGATATGAACGGTCTGCTCGCCGTCATTGCCGGGTCCGATGAACCGGATAGATTCACCGGGGACATAAGAAGAATCGATCACACAGTCGAAAAAGATTTTACGGGTTTTCTCCGGCGTCACGAAAACCTCCCAGACCTGCTCCGGGCTGCCGTCGATATAAAAATGATAACTGAGATCCATTGAATATTCCTCCCTTACCTAGTGTCGGCGTCTTGAGATAGCTTGGCCGTTTTGCTACCATCAACATTACAGGACCACGGCGCAAACCGATTGTAAAAAAGCGTCATTTCCCCTGAGACTTCATCTGGAACGGAGGCGGCTCCGCATGAAACCCGAAGAGAACCCGGCCGTCGTCAACAAAGGCATTTTAAAATACGAGGAAGGCCGTCAAAGGTTCACCATTTCCCGACGATTGCCCGCACCGGAGCTGGCTTTTTTTATCCGGCATTACTGGCTGATTCATTGGGACTTGAGGGGACTTCCTTCTCATACCCAGGAGGTTCTCCAGCCTCCCTGCTTTAATCTGGTTTTCGAAAAAGACAACACGCGGGTCTACGGAACGAATACAGGGAAAATGTCGCAGCTTCTTGAGGGCAAAGGAGAAGTATTCGGCGTTTTGTTCCGGCCGGGCGGGTTTTATCCGTTTTACCGGCAGCCGGCTTCAGAGCTGGTCAACCGCAGCTTGGCTTTCCGGGAGGTTTTCGGCATAAGCAGCCTTCCGCTGGAAGATGCTCTGTTCGCTCATTCCGATGAAGACACGAAAGTTCGTTATGTGGATGATTTTTTCAAAAAGGAACGGCCGTCAGAAGACAAGCAAATCGAAACCGTCAACTCCGTTATCGACTACATTGCGGAACACAGGGAAATCAACCGGGTCGAGGACGTCGGGGTCAAGTTCGGCATCTCCGTAAGAACGATGCAGCGGATGTTCAGCCAATATGTCGGCGTCAGTCCGAAATGGGTTATCAAGAGATACCGGCTCCAGGATGCGGCCGTATCGGCGGATGCGGGAGAATCGCCGGACTGGTCGAAGCTCGCGGTAGATCTGGGCTATTACGACCAGGCTCATCTGATTAAAGATTTCAAAACGGTTATCGGCAAATCACCGGAGGAGTACGTGCGCAGTAAACAAGGTTAGACCGGCAGAGCCCCATAAGAAAATGGAACGGCCCGCCGATGTAGCACTTGGAAGCACGCTGCAATTCAGTGAGGCCGCTTTCTGAAATTAGCCTTTAGGCCGCCTTCCGCAAAGACGGGATTTTAACGATCAGCCAGAAGGTAAAGGCGAGCAGAAG
Organism: Paenibacillus sp. GbtcB18; assembly: GCF_019091125.1. Classification (NCBI taxonomy): domain Bacteria; kingdom Bacillati; phylum Bacillota; class Bacilli; order Caryophanales; family Paenibacillaceae; genus Paenibacillus; species Paenibacillus sp. GbtcB18. The sequence goes on along the minus strand of NZ_JAGXJX010000013.1, from coordinate 78,955 downwards.
AAGAGCACCGCCCATTACAATGTGTTGTATTTCCACACCAACGCTGAGAAGCAGTGAAGTCAAGCCGTATGAAATAGGCGTAAGTCCCATGGAAGACATGGTCTGAATACTCATCACGCGACCGATATATGCTTTGTCGGCATGATTCTGGATCACGGAAATGGCGCAGATGTTCGAGATTCCCATCGAGATTCCCATACAGGCGGCAAACACGGCTCCGGTCCACAGTGTGGCGGCCATGCTCAACGCGAGAAAGCTGAACGACAGACCTAACTGGGCCAGTACGCTGATCAAGCCTCTCCGGCGTTTCAAGTTGAGAATGCCCAGCACAATCGAGCTGACCAGCATTCCTCCCGCCAGGAAGGATTGCAGCATGCTGAAATCGAGTGTCTCCCCGTGCAGAACGTGTTTGACGAAAACCGGGATGCCGATGGCAAAGGGACCGGTAAAAAACAGATTCAAAAACAGCGTCTTCAGCACAAACGCTTTCAAGACGGGCGCCCGACGGACGTAGCCGATCCCTTCTTTGACGCTGGTCAGCATCGGAATCCGGTCCGCTTTGGTATCGGGCGATGGGGACTTCCCCACGCGGACAAGCAGTGCGAATAGGGCGCCCAGCGCCAGCAGCACGGTAATCAGGCCGAAGATCCCTTCATACCGGAGAGCGACGATGACAAAACCGCTGATCATCGGCCCGAATATCGAGGTAGACTGGTTCGTCGTCTGGATAATGGAGTTGGCCCTCGTCAGCCCCTCTTTGGAAACGATGGACGGGACGATCGAACCCGAAGCGGGCCAAAAGAACGCATCCAGTATGCCGAACAGCAGCGCGAAAGCGGTCAAGGCACCCAGTCCGATTGCCCCGCCCTGAACCAGAACCAGAACCAAGACGGCGAGCAGCGCCGATTTGGCTATCGTCGACACGAACATGATCTTCGACGGGCTGATCCGGTCCGCCAGCACGCCTCCGATCACCATGAACAAGACGCGGGGCAGCGTCCCGATCATATAAATAACGCCGAGGGAAGCCTCCATGTTCAAGACGTTCACCACGTACCAGGCTTCCGCGAAATAGAACATGTTCAGGGCGAGGCCGGAGAAAATCGTAGACAGCCACAGCATGGCGAACGCCCTTTCCCGGAAGAGCGACGATGCCGGACGGGACATCCGCTCCGCCTGGATTCGGGCTTCCAAGCTACTCATCTTCCTTCTCCTCTTTGAAATAAGGCTCGTCGATCTGGAACGCTACCGTCATCAGATAGAAAGTTTCCATCTCCTCTTCCGAAACCTCCTCTTCCGCCATCCGGTTAAGCTCCTGGACCAGCCCGTGATACTTCGCGACCCATTTCTTAAACTTTTCCTTCGGAATGTTCACTTCAGTCTGACTCGCTATGCGGTGCCATTTCCTGTGATCTTCGGAATCCGTCAGGAAGGCGCTCTCCGGGGCCGCCAGAGCACGGCTCTTGGCCCGGTCCAGAGTGGATATCGTCATCAGCCGGCGGCTCTCCCCGTATTCATGGTGGAAGGATAGCAGTTCCGTAGACGGAATAAAGCTTTTCGCCACGGCCTTATACAGCTTCTGGGTCATGTTCCCCTTGCGATTTTCCTCCACCAGCCGAATTAAGCCGTTCTTCTCCAGATCCTGCAGGTGGTAGTGGACCTTCGACCGCGACTCTCCCATCTGCTGAGAAAGCTGCTGCCCCGACCGAGCCTCCTCTACCAGCAGGCATAAGATCTCAATCCGCAGCGGATCACTCAAAGATTTCAATTGTTCGAGATTCGTTAGCACCATAATGTCATTTTGTTTTTCCATACTTGTCAGCTCCATTTGACTTGTCAGTTTTTATTGACAACAAAAACTTACCAAATAATCTTCACTCCTGTCAAGATAGATTTGGCAAAAGGAAAAGGCCGCACGAGGTACTTTGCGTACCTCATGCAGCCTTTTAGAGGAAGTCCCCTCAAGACTCGAATCGGGACAATCCCGGCTGTCGATTAATTTTTGTGCAGCTTGCCGTGCCAGTTAATAAAATTGTTCACGACCACATTCAGGAACTCAATAGTAGGCTCGTGGTGCAGGTTGCCGTCTTTATCGATTTTTTCATGGACAAGGCCTACGTACACTTCGTTGCCGGGAAGAAGCACGGAAGAGACTCCCGGCGAGAACAAAATATCGCGCAAATGCTCTTGCGCCCGTACCGTGCCAAGAAGCCCCATCGAAGCGCCCATGATCCAGGATGGCTTGCCGATCATTACGCGGTCCCCGCGCGACAGCCAGTCCAGGGCATTTTTCAGCACGCCGGGGATCGAGTAGTTGTACTCGGGCGTAACCCAAAGCACGGCGTCGGCGCCTGCAATTTTGCCGCGGAAATCCAGCACCGACTGGTCCGGAGTCAGCTCGATATCCTCGTTGTAAAACGGCAGATCGTTCACGCGGACGATTTCCACATCAAGCCGATCTTTAAACGTCTTCTGCACATACTCCGCAAGCTTCAGGTTATATGAGTTTTTGCGGTTGCTTCCGATAACTGCTGCGATTTTCATAAGCAAACCCTCCGATATATAGTTTTAGTTGATATATCAACTAAAAGATAAACAGGAGCGAGCGGCGGGCTACCGCTTTCGCACATTCTCACGGACCTTTGTAAGAAGCCTCTTCAGCTCGGCCGTCTCTTCATCCGTAAAGCCTGCTCTGAGATGCTGTCTCATATGGCTGCTGATCTCTTCCACGTTTGCTTTTAGCGCCCGTCCCTCATCGGTCAAATACACTTCAATCGAGCGGCGGTCGCCGGCGCTGGGGGTACGGCGTATAAAGCCCTTGTTCTCCAGACTCGCAAGCATTCGCGTAATGCCGGATTTGTCTTTGCTAAGGCGTTCCGCGATCTCGTTCTGCGACAAGCCTTCCTGCCTCAGTAAGAGCGCAATCACCAGATGCTGTTCCGGAGCAAGCTGTATGGGAGCCAGCCATTTCTTCAAGTAACTGGTAATCTCCAAATCCGCCATATGGATCATCAAACCGATATGCTCTTCCATGTCCCGTTCCATTCGTTCACCCTGTTCATATTAGTTGATATAACAACAATATCATTTTTATTATCTTAAAAGCTCGGGGGAATGTCAAGGGAAGCGGGATTGTTGCAGACTGGTTTCGGATAAATTGAATAAGTCTAAACTCAACCTTGAACCTGGCGAAAAATTGTTCGACGATGGTTTCTGGGGGAGCAGATCGTCCGCACACTAAAAAGCTTCAAATCCCCACTCGACTTGAAGGAGAGATGTTGTTTGAATAGGGACAAAAACACAAAGAGCCCAAACAGCGACGAGGATATGGAGCGCTTTGGCTCACCGGAACGGGATCAGCCAACCGTCGAACTCAAGCCCATTGATGAGAACAACTGGTATGAATGCACCGAGCTTGAAGTTTCGGACGAGCAAAAGAACGTATTTCCTGTTTCGGTTGTGTATTGGCTTGCAGAGTCGGCTTATTGCGGATTTACTCCTTTGGCCGTGTATACCGGTGAAGAATTAATCGGATTTGCGGTCTACGCCGTCGACCCTGACGATGGGAGCTACTGGATCATGGCCTATATGATCGATCACAAGTTCCAGCATAAAGGTTTGGGCCGATCCGGCATGGAGGAGCTGGTACGTTATATCCACGACAAGCACGGCTGCGACAAAATCGTACTCGGGCATCGGGCCGAAAACGAACGGGCGTCCCGTTTGTATGCTTCGTTAGGTTTTGAAGAAGTAGGCCGGGACGGCATCGAAATTATACGGGAACTGACCCTTTCGAAATCATGATGATGAACGTTCGGGACTTAAGAGCCGCAAGATTTGCGGCTCCTTTTTATTTTTCCCGAGACCCGGCGGACTGCGTTTTATCGGATTGCTTAATTTCTTCGCTCAACTTGGCCCCGGGTTCCCAGCTGCTGTTTATTCGTTATTGGCAAGCTGTTCAGCGATGAGGGTTATGGGACAAAGTGGTCCCGACAAACTTATATGCATCCTTAATTGTTTGGCCTTTTTGAAGCCCACTCAGTCGCACTTGCCATTAATTCGCTGACAAATGACTCCTTACCTTCTTGGTATTTATATGTTTCGTCCGGAAACTTTTTAGCCAGACTTACTTTCAATTCACCGTATTTTTTAGCTTCTTCAGGATGGGTGAGTAAGTATTCTTTAAAATCCAAATGCATTTTGATGTTTACATTGCCGGCGGCATAAGTGTGTACGTGATGGGTTCTATTATAGCCGCCCTTTGTAAAATATCTTCTGCCCTTGATCCCGCTCTCCCCTCGGAAAGCATATCCCAGTTGAGTCATTTCATCAGCATGTGAATCAACTAGATTAATATCCCTTACAACCACCAATAGGTCTATAATCGGTTTGGCATAACCAATATGGGGAACAGATGTGCTTCCGATATGATAAGTATGAAGAACATTATTACCAAAAATCCGCCTTATTTCTTTTGCTTCCGCAGAATACATAGCGGCCCATCTCTCAGTCCAAGCAGCTATTATCGTTTTTCGCATCATGTTCTCCTTTGGATTTGAGTTTTCTTCTCCGCTTATATGCCATCATTATCGCACATGCCGGTGCTAACTGGGCGGATGACTGAACGCATACGTCAAACGAATTTTTTATCAAACCCATTTACAAACCAATGGTCGGTTTTTATAATAAGCATAACACGATAAGAGTCAGCTATCACTATGGAGGGATCCGTTTGAAACAAGAACAACGCCGGGAACAAACGATAAAACTTCTGCTGGATACGGTCAAAGAGCTCGTTCATGAAAAAGGCTGCCATTCGATCACAATGAAAGACATCATGGACAAATCGGGCCTGTCAAAGGGCGCGATTTTCCACTATGTAAAAACCAAAGACGAAATCTTCGTTTGGATTCTTCAGGGGCGGCTCGAAGAAACGAATCGAAGCTTTATGAATGAAGTGGAACAAAACAGACAGTCGTTCGACGAGCCCATGCGGACAATTTCAGAAAGCATTGCGTTATACGAAGACGCACAGGATGTGACGAACAAGGTACTGTTGTACTTGCTCGGCAAGGAGGATCAGCCGATGATTGCGGAAGCGCTCAAGGAGTACTATGAGAGATCCGTGAATTTATCCAAGGAGTGGATAGAGACCGGCAAAAAGCATGGAGTGATTCCGGAATCGGTTGACTCGGAGCAAACGGCCGACATGTTTGTGCTTTTGACACTCGGTTTACGTGTACGCGCCTCCATTCCGGATGCGCCGGCCGCTTTTAACGCGCACAATTTCTCGTCGTGGATTTCAAGGGTTTTGCAACCCGGAGAAGCAACGAAAGAGGTGGACCCTTTATGAATGCCTACTGCTGCCGCTGGCTATTTTGTACCTGATGGTCATGAAAGGCTTTTAACCTTTAGGGTGACGGTCAAGATCGAAAAAGAAACCTTTCAGCCTTACGCAGGGCTTTAATTTGAATCCTAAGGAGAGATTCGCATGATGCCTTTTTACGTGCTTGTTGCATCGTTCCTGTTGTTTAAGGGGCTTGGCCTGATCGGCTTGACCCATTTCGAAGGCTGGCATACTTCACTTCAGGGGGCTGTTGCCGTTATGCTGCTTTTAACTGCTTCCGCCCATTGGGGCTCCAGGCGCCCCGACCTGATCCGCATGGTACCGCCAGCATTTCCTCGGCCGGAGTGGATCGTGACCGTTACCGGGCTGCTTGAAATTGCCGGAGCTGCCGGTATCCTGTTCCCTGCCACTTCCAAGGCCGCTTCCTTCGGTTTAGCCATACTGCTCGCGGCCATGTTTCCCGCCAATGTTCTGGCCGCAAAAAAACAATTAACTATCGCAGGACAGCCCGTGCCTAAGCTGTTTCTACGAACCATGCTGCAGCTCGTTTTCCTTACGGCGGTCCTCTTGGCAGGTTAGCTTTCGCTTCTACCAGCCCAAAACGCCAACAAAAGGCCAAGTGAAACAAGGCAGCACCCTGTAAGAATGGGTGGAGATGCAGCTTTGTTGAATGGATGTCTGCAAATCAGTCACAATTGAAAACGACGGTATCCGTTAGCTTAGTCGTACTTATAAATACGACCGGAACTGCGGTTGATTCCGCGAGTTCCTGCAATTGCTTTTCTCCGAGCTTCCTCCGAACTCTTGTTTGCAAACCGTTGACTGAAAAGCCCAAAAAAGGGCTGCAACAGCCTGCCTCTCAGCAACCTGTCACAGCCCCTAAAACCGCGTCCGACGCGGCCTCTCGGCTCTTACTCTTCCCCCGTCGCCACCGGATTGTCTGCGTACGAGATCCAGTCGCTCCAGCTTCCCGCATACAGCTTCACGCCCGGGATGCCGGCTTCCTCCAGCGCGAGCACGTTCGGGCAGGCGCTGACGCCGGAGCCGCAGTACACGATCAGCTCTTCCGCGTTCTCCAGCCCGCGGAACCTCTCCTTCTGCTCCTCGGCGCTGCGCCAGGAGCCTTCCGCGTCGAGCGCGTCCTTCCAGAAGCGGTTCCGCGCGCCCGGGATGTGTCCCGCCACCGGATCGATCGCTTCCTGCTCGCCGCGGTAGCGGGCTCCCTCGCGCGAATCGATCAGGACGGTGCCCTTCTCGCCCAGCTTCGCCTTCACCTCGTCCATGCTCGCCAGCATGTGTCGCTGAACTTTCGGCGAGAAGGTCGCCGGGCTTGCTTGCGGAGCCTCGGCCGTTACCGGGTAACCAGCCGCCTTCCACTGCGAATAGCCGCGGTCAAGCACGTAGACGCGCTCGTGACCGAGAAAGCGCAGCATCCACCACAGCCTCGCTGCCATCGCTCCGCCCTGGTCGTCATAAGCGACGACCGTCTTGGAGGCGTCGACCCCGATCGCGCTCGCGCGCATGGAGAAAGCGCCCAGGTCCGGCAAAGGATGGCGGCCGCCGTGCTCCCGCTTCTCCCCGGACATGTCTTCCTCCAGATCCACGTAGAAAGCACCGGGGATATGGTCGATGCTGTAGTCCTGGCGGCCGCTCCACGGCTCACCCAGCGCAAACCGGCAGTCCGCGATCAGAAGATCGGGGTCCTGCAGGTGTTCGTAAAGCCATTCCAAACTGACAATATTCCGCATCCGAGTCAAAGTCCTCCCCGCCCTTACAGGCTGCATAATGAGTTTTAAACCGCATGGCGGAGCAGGAAGAACCGGCCCTTCTCCGATGGAAGCGCAAGCGTCCCGGCTATAGAACCGTCCGGCCGCCTAGTCTCCTACACCGATGAGAGGCTTGATGGAGTAAGGGTACCATTCTTCGCGTTCTCCGCCCATTTTCTCATAAAACTTTTGGGCATTCTCATTGGCCTTGGACGTTTCCCAAAGCATGGCCACATAGCCATTATAAGCGGCATACTGGTTGCATGCACGGAACAATTTGGTACCGACGCCTTGAATCCGGCATTTCTCCGTTACGAACAGGTCGTTCATAATGACGACTTTGCCCGTGCGGAGCGTGCTATATGTAAAATATAAGGTGGCGAAACCGACTAACTCCCCGTCGTACACGGCGACGAATTGCGTGCCTGCTTTCTTTTCCATCAAGACATCCAGCAGGTTCTCCAGCTTTTCCTCTTCCGGACGCGGATAGTGATAAAAATCGTAAATATAAGTGTTCATTAACCCACGGAGAGCATCACGGTCGTTCAGCTCCGCCTCGCGTACTTCAACACGGCTCATACACAACCTCCTCTTCTAATCCTTAGTATTCCTTAATTTCCCATTCCTGTCACTTGATTTTTATCGACAAAAAATGTGGGATTTCTTTTTGCCCTTATAGACAAGGTATTTTATAATAGAGATAATAAACGGGGGTAAGTATAAGTTTACCATATGGAACCCTATAAGAAAAATATCTATAGCGGTATATGATTTAGATCTAAATATTTTCTTTAGAATCTTATGCCCGGTAAAGGAGATGGATCATGCCCGATCAGGGTTATCTTGAGATGGAAAAGTCCTTCAGACAGCTCTTGAGGAAATTGTCCAATGAATGGACGAAGTACGTCGACCGCTCTTTTTCCAAATCGCAGTTTCTTATTCTGGAAACGCTGGTCAAAGAAGGACCCCAGAAAGTATCGAGCCTGGCGGAAGCGTTGTTTATTACGGCGGGAGCTATCACAGGAATGTCGGACAAACTGATTGCCGGGGGCTATGCGGAACGGATACGGACGGAAGAAGATCGCCGTGTCGTGTTCCTGGCTGTTACTGAGAAAGGCCGCGAGATGGTAAAAGTGATGAGTGAGTATCGGCTCGGCATTATCAAGCGCATGATGCAGGGCTTAACCGACGAGGACATGACCAATATGTCGCGTATTTTCGCTCATATGATCGACAACCTCGATAAAGGAGAGGAAGCGGCAGATTAGCTTGCCGATAGCTGTCCCTCCTGCGCAAGCCGTACTACATCCGAATATTGTACACACAATAACGGCCTATTCCTTCATGAAAATTATCGGGGATAAGGGGCCGTTTTTACTTTTCCCGCGGATTATACCGGAATCTTCCGGCTTCACCATAGTATTCGTTCCATCCGGCTGTTCTTAGTCTGTATAAGGTTAACTTCATGCCTGTTCTAATACAGAATTCTGTTCTATAATAGACCCAATCCTATATTAACCAAAGGCGGACAAAACATGACTTTTGCAACCTCATGGCGCGTGCGCCCTTTTACCGAAGCCGATGGCAAAGCCATCTGCACCTGGTCCTATCCCGCCCCCTATAGCGTGTACAACTGGCCCTCCTGGGACGAACTCTCATCTAGAGCGGAAGAATTCGCCGATCCCGATATCCGTGAAAAACAGTATGCGGCCATTGTCGACGAGCGGGACGAGTTGTGCGGGTTTGTGCAGTTTTTCCCTCTGACGGGCGTGACCCGCCTCGGACTCGGAATCCGGCCGGATCTGTGCGGACGGGGGCTCGGGCCTTCCTACGTGGAATGCCTGGTTGCCGAAGCGCGCAGACGGAATCCCGGCAACGAAATTGACTTGGAAGTGCTCGTGCGCAACGAGCGTGCCATAAAAGCTTACATCCGGGCGGGCTTTGCCGTCACGGATACGTACGAGCGGATGACCCCCACAGGTATGGCCATGATGCACTGCATGGTTCACGGAGCGGAGCCTGCGTAAAGCTTTCCGGCTGCGCCTTCGGCCATCCTCTACGGCCTTTCTTTCGGCACGGGCCTGCGCCGTCCTGTTGTGATAACGCTTACAATTAAAGCGTTTTGCCTCCTACCGGACGTAGACACCGTACATACGGAAACGATCTGCAATCGGAGGTCCGGCAAGACAAGGGAGGGGCTGAGCCTCTCCCCCTTCCCCTTGTTCGGAACGGCGCCGGCTCGCAAAGTCCAAAGCCTCATTAAACGCCCTTTTTCAGCCGGGAAGCGGGAACCCAGGCGTCTTTGTCGTACCCCCGCACTTCCCAGTACCCGATATGCTCGTCGCGGATCAGCTCGATGCTCTGAAGCCACTTGACCGATTTGTAGGCGTACATACTCGGGACGATAAGGCGGACAGGCCCTCCGAGCTGTTGCGGGATAGGTCGGCCGTCCATGAGCAGCGCGACGAGCACTTCATCCATGCGCGCCTGCTCCAGACTGAGGCAGTCCGTATAGACTCCGTCACCGGAGATGAACTTCACGAAGCCGGCTCCGGGCCGTACCCCTGCCTGGCGGAGCAGCTCGGACAGCCGGATGCCCTCCCAGGTCACGCTGTTCACCGACCAGCCCGTCACACAGTGAAAGTCGCTGACCTGGACGAGGCGTTCCACCTGCTGCAGCTCCTCCCAGGTGAACCGGAGCGGCTTGTCGACCATCCCCGACACGCTGAGCGCCCAGTTGTCGGAAGAGAACGCGGGGATTTCCGTGACCGTATAGATCCGGAAATCTCCCTTCGCCCCGCCGCCGACGGGAGGCGACGACTCCGCCATCGGCACGGGAGCCGGAAGCATGCGGTTCGCATCCGCGCGCACCGCCTCTTCCAGCCCTCCCCCGCCGAAGAGATTGCCGCGGGCCCACCTGACGAACGAGGGGCCGATGACGACCGCGAGCGCCGCCGCCGCGCCCAGCTTCAGGAAGGCGCCCCTTGTCATGCGCCTTCCCAGCGAATCGCTCCAGGCGCTCGGCTGTGCCCCCGCTCCGCCGGCATCCCGCGTCTCGTCGCGGAAGACGGCGCCCGTATCCGCGCGCAGGATAGGCTGCGGCGCATCCGCCTGCGGACGTGCGGCTTCGGCTGCCCCTGCAGGCGGACTCGGCGCGGAGGCGGAGGCGGGCCGCTCCGCGCTGCTCTGCTTCACCCAGCGGCTGCGGGTGACGGAGTGGTAGAGCAAATACGGCACGCCCACCCACGTAAAAGCATCGTGGACGAACAGGGCCGTATTGCTCCACACCGGCGGCAGGCTGCGGAACTGCCACAGGATGACGCCGCTGACGATCCAGCCGGCCGTAAATGCAAGCACGCCGGCGAGATTGCCCTGCTGCCCGGCTTTCCTCCGCTTGCGCAGCTGCCCCAGATGCTTGGGCAGGAGCGGCACGTACAGCGCCAGCAAGAGGATAGAGAAGACGCCGAGCCAGATGTGACCCTGCTTCAGCGCCACACGCAAAGCCCCCAGGTCGCCCCGGATCCAGCCGATGCTGAGCACGATGCCGGTCAGGGCGAGTGCAAGCGTGACCCAGGCATTCCAGGCGTGCAGACGGTTCAGCTTCTTGCCGAACCCGGCCGACAGCCAGTTATTTTTACGTTCCATACCGGCCTGCTCCTCCCGCTTCGTCGTTAACTTGATTAACCTTTTTGCATGCGAATGGTTTTCTTCTATTTTAACAAACGGCCGTACCTTCTCACAAAAAGAGACCGCAAGACAGCGGTCCACTATCTATCATCCGGTCACAGCCGGAGGCTAGGCTACAGGAAGCACACCATCGTATTGTACCGCCGAAGTAAAATCAAGGTCTGTGAGACCGCCCGCATCATGCGTGCTGAGCTGCATCGTTACCCGTCTGTCGTCCACTTTGATAAAGGGATGATGCTGTAGAGACTCTGCCACATCGGCCACGCGGCGGACAAAATCAATGGCCGTTTTGAAATCACGGCATTCGTATGTTTTCTCGATAGTGCGTTCGTCCCGCAAATTCCAGCCGTTCAAACCCGCCAGCTTCACAGCGACCTGATCGTAAGAAAGCTTGTTTGCAGCAGCCATTGTGTTCCCTCCTTTCCCCTCTAAGCAGAAATACCCTCCAGGAATGGGATTCGAATCTCGATATGCACACCTTTTCCACGTTCGGTATCCATATAAAACTCCCCGTTCATCAGCAGCACCCTTCCCTGCATCTGATCGAGCCCGATGCCCGCTCCCGAAATAATCCGGTTCTTGCGGTTCATCTCTTTTAACTGGCGATCGAACCCGATCCCGTCATCCTCATAAAACAGATTGATGCTGCTGTTCTCCTCCACCAGACGGATCGTGACATGCTCGGCCTGTGAGTGCTTCTTCGCATTATTGAGCAGCTCTTGAATGACCCGGAACAGGTGCTTCTTCCTTTCGACTTCAAGCAGCTCGATCTGCGCCGTACAGTCGGCGATAAAATGAACCTGAAATTCGCTATAGGAACTCTCCACATCGACCAGTTTGCGGATACTGCCGACCAGTCCCGTCTTTTGCAGAACATAAGGATTCAGTTCGAAACAGCTCTGCCGTAAGTTTTCATTAATCAAATCGATATGCGTAAGAATGCCCGTCAGTTGCCCGTACTCGTCCGTCATCTTGGGGAAACGCTGAAGAATCGGATACAGCCTTCTTTTGAGCAGAAAAAGATCCTGCATCGTCGTATCGTGCAAGTCCATCGCAATGCGGATTCGTTCCTTCTCTTGAATGTCGTACATCGTTTTGCGGAGCCACACAAATTCCGGCGTTGCCTCTTCGTTCGGGATATTCGCCATCAGCTCATACATTTTCAGCGTCAGCTTGCGGATGAGATATACATTCTCCAGACTTGCGGACAGATAAGTCACGATTAAATTGATCCAGTGCCGGTCTTCCTGGCCGAGATGCGTGTTGGACTTTTTGCCGGATACAACCAGGAAACTTCGATACTCTTCGTGCCGGTTGATTTCAAAAGCCGTATACTTGTCCCCTTTGTAGACTCCATTTTCCATAGAGGTTTTAACATCTTCTTCATCAATGTCACCCGCCGTGATAACTTGGATGCCGTCTTTTTCTACAAATACGATGGCTCCGCCGTGGATTTCGAGGGTAGTGACAATATCGTTGAGGATGATTTCCTTAAGTGCGTTAAAATTGGTGATCGTTCCAAGAGCTTTGGAAATTTTCTTAAGGGACTGCTGTAAAAAATACTTACGGGGAAACATGAATTTTTCAAGTTTGGTAGTGAAATATTCCATGGAGTAAGCGAAGCTGGAGAAAATAAACAGGATGACAGTAAATATATAAGTGATTTCTATCCATGAAATATGCATATGAAAAATAAAGGTAATACAAGATACCGTAATAACACTAGGCACAATTGAAATAGTTGCTGAAAACAAAATCCGGCGCATGTATAAATCCAAATCGTAAAGTTTCTTAGATAAGATCAAATAAGCAAAGGAAACCGGAAAAATAAATACAAACCAGCTTGTGTAAAAAGAATGTACGAGTTCCCTTTGAATAATCAAAGCAGGAAGAAAAGAAAGCAGAGCAAACGGCGCAAAACTAATGAATAACGAATACCAAATCGTCTTCAGCAAAGAGTTTAGTTCCCTGTTCCTTTTAACTTTTTTATTGACTTGGTGTAAAAGCCAGAAATTATTAAACAAACAGCACAAAAAACATGGAATAACTATCAGGTTAAACCATATATAAATATCATAAGCAAGAGGATCGATAAAATATAACATCCGGATAAGCGTACAGAAAATAATGATGCTATACCAGAACCGCAAAGCACCCTCGGAAGGAATATTTATCTTCTTTTGTTTGAAGAAAAAGACTAAAAAATGCAAGAAAAAACAAGGGATCAGAACAATGAACGTTGATATTAAGATCTTCGCCGAAATATCTCCCCTGTTGGAGGCTCCCAAAGCCATAAAGGTTGCCCCAATAGCGAAAAAAACAAGGGCAAGGTATTTTGCAGACATCTCTTGATTGTTGCTGTTTCCTTTACGATAAATGAAGCCGGCCAAAGAAAAGCAAACCATTTCAAAAAATAGCGCAATCAAATCATGTATCTGAATATTTACTTTTTGGTCAAAATGAATTTCCATTACTTCAGAACCCCTGGCAACAGTCAGCGCATCTGCCTTCTCTACATTTCGCCATAGTCTGAACTCCGTATGATCCATCGAATCCTTACCGTTGATTTGTTGTATAACATCTCCTTTTTTTAAATCATAATATTTACCGACACCTAGAGGATCGAACGAATCGACACTCCATTTTTTCTCGGAATTCTCCTTCAAATAGATCCCTAAGTAAGGATTCGTATAAATCAGATTAAGAAAGCGCCCCTGTAAGCTTACAAATATTAAAAAACATAAAAAAATGATAAGATTTCGCTTAGTCAATGTACTTCACCTCTACAAAAATGTTATAATTACTTATATTTTCCAACAATTAAAGGAGGTTTTATCATGGATCAAACTCTTATTTTATGGTCGCCGGAATTGAAGAAAGAAATCAGGTCGGAAAAGTTAAAGAATGCAAATTCTACTGTGCGCTTAAGTGTCGAAGAAGTTTTAAAGCAACAACTGGAGAAAAATAATGTCTATAAATTAGCATGGTGCTAACCATCTATTTTAATTAGATTAAAATTGGATACGTTTTCTTGAAAATAGCCTCTAGGTTTAGAGGCTATTTTCATTCGACATATTTACCATTTATATTATACAAAAGGTTATATATACCTGCTAATGATTCTGCTAAGAATCCTCAAATTTGAGTAAATGAATACAACCGGCATGAATCAATTCAGGTATGAACTTATGAGAACCGAGCGCAAGAAGCGACAACCATTTTTATAAGCAAAAAAAGGCACCCTTTAAGGAATAGTGGAGTCGGTCCGAGCCGCTTCCCACAAATCCTCAAAGAATGCCTTATAAAATGTTTATATCAATAAGTCCCTTGCCTCAAATCAAAACTCCCCCGCGTAAGCCTCCTGCTCCCGCACGTATTCCTGCAACAGCTCCAGGAAAGGAAGACCGTAATTGCGGAACTTCACCTCGCCGACGCCTTTGATCTTCAGCATCTGAGCCTCGGTCGTCGGGCAGCGCTCGCTCATCTCACGAAGCGTACTGTCGTTGAAAATAATGTACGGCGGCACTTTTTCCTTCGCGGCCATGTCCCGGCGCAGCAGACGAAGCTGCTCGAACAGCATGTTGTCCACGGCCGACTCCAGCGGCTGGCTCGGGGTTACCTTCTGGAACACCTGCACACGCCCCTGCAATACCTCTACGGCAGGCGCTTGGAGCCGGACGACAGGATATTGCCCCTCCGACAAACCCATGTACCCTTCCGCGATAAGCACGTTAATCAGATCGGCGATTTCTTTCTCGGTCCGGTCCTTCATAATGCCGTAAGTCGGCAGATTGTCGAACTTGTACTGAAGCACCTTCTTGTTCCGTGATCCTTTCAGGACGCCGGCAACCATCGAGATCCCGAACCGTTCCTGCATACGGCGCACACAGGAGAAGATTTTCTGCGCTTCCACCGTAATATCTACGGTTTCGCGGTCATCCTTGCACGAGCTGCAGTTCCCGCAGGGCACAAGCTCGCCTTCATCCCCGAAGTATTGCAAAATATAATTTTGTAGGCAGCGCGGTGTGTGGCAGTAGTCGATCATCGTCTGCAGCTTCTTGTACTCGTTGCTCTTGCGGTCCTGGGAAAGCTGATTCTGCTCGATAAGGAATTTCTGCGTCAGGATGTCCTGAGCGCTGAACAGCAGCATGCATTCGCTGGGATCCCCGTCACGGCCCGCACGGCCCGCTTCCTGGTAATACGCCTCCATGTTTTTCGGCATATTGTAATGGATCACGTACCGGACATTGGACTTGTCGATCCCCATCCCGAATGCGTTCGTGGCGACCATCACCCGTACGTCGTCGTAGAGAAAAGCCTCCTGGTTACGGGCCCGCTCCTCGTCCGAAAGTCCGGCATGATAGTGCCCGGCGGCCAGGCCTTTGCGGCGCAGCTGCTCGTACAGCTCGTCCACGTCTTTACGCGTGGCCGCATAGACGATGCCGGGCTGGTGTGTGTGCGCCTTGGCGTAGTCGAAAACAAAGTCGCGTTTGTTGACGCCTCGCAGCACCGACAGCTCCAAATTGCTCCGGCCGAAGCCCGTTACCACGACCTCCGGATCGTCGAGTTCCAGCAGCCGGGCGATATCCTGCGTAACCTCCGTAGTCGCCGTGGCGGTAAAAGCCGCAACGAGCGGACGGCTCGGAAGGTCCTGCACGAACGGAGCTATATTGACATAGCTGGGGCGGAAGTCATGCCCCCACTGAGAGACGCAGTGCGCCTCATCTATCGCAACGAACGAGATATTCATGGAATGCATCCACTGGCGGAACCAGTCGGATTCAAGCCGCTCGGGGGCGATATACAGCAGCTTGTACTTGCCCTGCATCGCCTCCCTAATCCGGCGTCCGGCTTCTCCCGCTTCCAGCGTGCTGTTCAGGAAGGTCGCCGGAATGCCGACCGTATGCAGCGCATCGACCTGGTCCTTCATCAGCGAGATGAGAGGCGAGACGACTAGCGTTACACCCTCCATCATCAGCGCCGGGATCTGATAGCAGATTGATTTCCCGCCGCCGGTCGGCATAATGCCGAGTGTATCCCTTCCCTCCAGCAGGGCGGAAATGATGCGTTTCTGCCCTTCCCGGAATTCCGGGTATCCGTAATACTGCTGCAGAAGCTCTTGCGCTTTGGCTAGCATGTTAGATTGCACCTCTTGTTTCTTTTCCTGGGCGGACCGGCCTTCAAAGGCCGGAACCTCTTTCGTATCCGTGCTTACGCGGATGTCAGCCGCACAATCGTGACAACCTGATCGTCATGGTCGATCTGAATCAGGTGTCTATCCTTCAAATAGCGTACCTTCGCGTCCGCAATCTGGAGCAGCGGCTCGGAACCGAGTCCGTAGAACACATCGTCGGCCAGCGTACGAAGGCATTCTTGACGGTCTTCCTCGGGAAGCTCATGCCAATCCGACTCGCTCATTTCAAAAAATCCGTAAAACCCGTCCACATGCCCAAGCCCATTCATCAAATCGCGGATGATGTCTTCGTACTCTCTTCCGAACTTGATCCCCATACGTTTCGAGTGCCTCCCTTAAGTGGAAAAAGCTCCTGCTCCGGAGCCTTGCTCTTGTGTTCCCAGTATAACACCGGGGTGTTTGAATTTCCAAACCTGCGTTCGTTTTTTATTATTTTAACCGAATTCCTGAATCAGCAGACGTATAGTGGTAAAATGGAAGGAAGGCTCCGGCAGCCTCAACCTTTTTTTCTCTGCCGGTTTATTCTTTTTATTACATGCCGGACCGTGCGCAGACGTGCTCCCGAGCGAGGACTGCCGCCTCCCGGCAGATGCGGTTTTTTTATGAGGCCGAGGCCCCTTTCACCTATCTGGACGGCACGTCTAAAAAAACCTCCATTAGCCAATCCTAAACCAATGGGCAAAACAGGAAAAAATCTGGTACTATGGAGAGATCAGGATACCCCGGAGGTTCAGACGGAATGCTCGAACTGCAAATACCCAAGAACAGAATGAACTACTTGATCAAGCAGATGCAGACCCACATGGACCCCGAGGATATGGAACGGGGTTGGTTGTTTCACCACAAAGGCCGCGTGAGCGGCGTGGAACTTGTGGGAGGAACGGTCGTGCATGCATCGGTACGGGGCAACGACCGTTACCATACCACGATCGATCTGGAAAACTTCAGTGCGGGTGACTGCACCTGCTCGTTCGATAAACCGTGCAGACACATGGCAGCGGTTATCTTTGCCTTGTACGTTCCTCACGGCAGGCCTGAACTGCTTGTTCAGGAATTGAAGCGCGCGATGACGACGAAGCGGAAACCGGCCAAGAACGCCGACCGAGAGTCCAAGCGCCGCACTTCCGAACCGGTGCCGGGAGGCTCTCCCGAAGATTGGCACCGCTTTTTTGAAGCGCAGTATCACGGTTTTTCGATTTCTCATCAGTATTCGTTCGA
The DNA here is from genome assembly GCF_019091125.1 of Paenibacillus sp. GbtcB18. NCBI lineage: Bacteria > Bacillati > Bacillota > Bacilli > Caryophanales > Paenibacillaceae > Paenibacillus > Paenibacillus sp. GbtcB18. Next base: position 61,743 of record NZ_JAGXJX010000013.1, on the reverse strand, counting down.
TTTGTTTGTCACTTCCGCTTTCGAGCGGTTTCAAGCTTTTGCCTCCGGCTGGCCGGATGGCATCCGCCTTCTGTACGACCTGCACGTGAACTTTTTTGTGATGCACCGCATGGAACAGTTTTTTGGAGATACGAAAAATTCCTACCTATCCGGCTACCATGAATCCAACGCCAAAACGGCCGCGGCCGACTGCCTGTCCCGTCTGGACCGGCTTCTGGCTTCGCCGGCACTTCCGGTCTCGGTCAAAGAGCACCCCAAGCGCTGGACGGAAGCGCTGAACCGCTTGGCCTCTCTGGCCCTCCAGGGCAAAGAGGGACCGAACGACTGGCTGTATGCCTACCGGGCGGTATGGTGGGCTCTGCCGAAGAAAGCGGAATGGATCAAGCGCGAGAAAGAACGGCTGGATAACCAGCTCCAGGAACGGGAGGAGAGCCGCCGGAACCGCAAGCAGGACGTTCTGCTTGTGGCGCGGGCTCATTTCGACCTCATGGAGAACAACGCGGACGCGGCGTTTCTTAGACTGGAGGCTCTGCATCAGCGCAGAGCAAGAGATTTTATCCTCTATATGAGACGCTGCCATGAACGCGCCGAATGGGACATCCTGCTGAGCTGGCTCCGCTGGCTCGCTCCGACTATGCAGTCGGCGGCACAGGACGATTTCCGCCTGCTCTGCCAGTATTGGACGGACGCCGCCAAGCATTCCGATGCGGACGACGAATGGGTTCGCATTATGGAGACGCTTCTTCCGCGTTCGTACTATGTCTACACCGGCTATTTGCTTCAAACGAAGCGCTACCGACAGTGGGTGGATTTGCAAATCGCCAACCGGATCGGCCCCCAGAACCTGTATGCCCTGGAGCTGAGATCGGTAGAGGAATCCGATCCGTCCCTTCTTCTCCCCCTGTACCATCAGGCCGTGGAACGTTCTGTGCTGGAGAAGAACCGGACGTCTTATAAAACCGCTGTCCGCCTTCTGAAAAAGCTTCACGGCTATTACACGACCCTCGGGCGGAAGCGTGAATGGGAGACTTACATTAACCGGTTGTCGGATCACTTCGTCCGCCTCCGCGCGTTTCAGGAAGAACTGGAGAAAGGAAGCTGGCTGCCATGATAGAAACGAGTCCGCTGACGGTTCATGCCGTCTGGATGCCGTCCGGCGCCTTCTTCGTGTGGGGAACTCGGGAGAACGGCGGCATCTGGGACGCACAAGATCTGAAGGGCCTGCTTTTCGCCTGGCATGCCCCTTCCTTTTACGGAACCTTTATTGAAACGACCGAATGGGGACACCGTGAAGGCTTGTCCCTGCCTGCACTTATGGCGCTGGATTTTTTCGCCGATCCGCATACGGTGAAGCATCTTTCCATCCGATGGGATACGGACACCACGAACCTCCGGAGACTCGCTCCCGAGGTTAAGGAAGCGCTTGCCGGAGGACGCTTCGTTCCCGATTACGAGCAGTGGAAAGCGGGCAACCTGAGCTGGAAGCTCCAGCTCGAAGGGGAAGCCGCCGCGTCCGTCACCTCGCAGGCGGAGCTGTGGCTCGACCGGCTCATCCCCGCCTGGATCGAAGCCGACGGCTCCCGCAAAGCGGCGCTCCGCCGCCTCGAAGAGGCGCATCCGCTGCTGCGCCTGGGTACACGTCCGGCCGATACCTGGCTGGACGAAGAGGACTGGCTCGTGTCGATCGGCTGGAAGCACGATCCGACGCCGTTCCGCTCCAGCCTCCAGCTCATGGAACCCGAGGGGGACCCGGACTGGAGACTGCAAATCCTGCTGCAGGACCGATCCGATGACACGGTCCTGCGCGCCGTAACTCCGGCGGGCGAGCCGCTGGAAGGCGAGCTGGCCCTGCCGGAGTCCTGGACCGCGGACCTCGGACGCGTCCCGCGGGATGTCGGCAGATGGCTGCGCCTTCTGCCGTGGCTGAACGCGGCGGACGAAGGAGAGCCGCCGCAGCTCCGCACGCGCCTGAGCGACGAGGAAGCGTGGCGCTTCCTCGCGGAAGGCAGCGTGCGGCTCGTGGAGGCGGGCTTCGCCGTCATGCTGCCCGCCTGGTGGGAACGGGCGCGCAAGCTGCGCCCTAAACTTCAGGCCAAGCTCAAAAATTCGCTTGGCGGCGGAGGCGGCGAGTCGATGTTCGGGCTTACCCAGCTCATGCAGTTTGACTGGCGCGTCGCCATCGACGATTTCGAGCTGAGCGAGGAAGAATTCCTCCAACTGCTCGAAGAGAAGCGCAAGCTCATCCGCATCCGCGGCCGCTGGGTCCAGCTCGACCCGCAGTTCCTGCGCCAAGCGGAGGAGCTGCTGGCCAGAGCGGACCGGCAGCAGGGACTTACGCTGCGCGAGGTGCTGGAGCTCCAGCTGCTGGGCGGCGGCACGGGCGGAGAGCCGGAGGGACCGGCGGACGAAGCCGCCGATCCCGACAACCGGCCGCCTGCGGTCGAGATCGAGCTGACCGGCCAGCTCCGTCGGCTGTTCCAGCAGCTCACGCGCACGGCCGAGCTGCCCCGCATCGATCCCCCGGATTCTTTCCTGGGGACGCTGCGTCCCTATCAGCTGGAGGGCAGCACGTGGCTGCTCTTCCTCCGCCGCTTCGGCCTGGGGGCTTGTCTTGCCGACGATATGGGTCTCGGCAAGACCATCCAATACATCACCTATCTTCTTCAGGTGAAGGAAACCGAAGCCGCGGAAGCGCCTTCCCTGCTCATCTGCCCGACCTCCGTTATCGGGAACTGGCAGATGGAGCTGCGCCGTTTCGCGCCGAACCTCCGCGTTCACGTTCATTACGGGCCGCAGCGTGCCAAAGGAAGCTTCTTCGCGGAATCCGTAGAAGGCGCGGACCTGGTCATCACCTCATATACGCTTTCCCACCTCGATGAGGAGGAACTGCGTGAGGTGTCCTGGAGCTCCATCTGTCTGGATGAAGCCCAGAATGTCAAAAATCCGTACACGAAGCAAGCGGCCGCTATCCGCAGTTTCTCGGGCCTCCACCGGATCGCCTTGACGGGTACACCGATGGAAAACAGGCTGACGGAGCTGTGGTCCATCTTCGATTTCCTCAATCCCGGCTATCTCGGCACGCTTACGCAGTTTACGCGGCGGTTCGTCACGCCGATCGAGAAATCCCGCGACAGCGGCCTGATCTCCGGCGTACAGCGTCTCGTGCGGCCTTTCCTGATGCGCCGCATCAAGAAAGACCCCGCCATTCAGCTCGATCTTCCGGAGAAGAACGAGTCCAAAACATTCGTGACGCTTACGGCCGAGCAGGGCACGCTCTACGAGCATTACATCCGCGATCTCTTCGAGAAAGTCGACGCGATGTCTCCGATGGAGCGCAGAGGGCATATTCTTGCCGCTTTGACGAAGCTCAAGCAGATCTGCAACCATCCCGCGCTCATTATGCGCGAGGGACCTCGCACCGATTGGCGCAACCGCTCCGGCAAAGTGGAGCGTCTGCTAGACATGGTGCAGGAGCTGCGCCAGCAGGGCGACAAGTGCCTGATCTTCACCCAATTCGTGGAGACCGGCCATCTTCTCCAGGAAATTTTGCAAAGCGAGCTCGGCGAATCCGTCTCCTTCCTGCACGGGGGCACCCCTCGGCAGACAAGAGATGCGATGATCGCCCGTTTTCAGAACGCGGAGCTCCCTCTGGAGGAGCAGTTCTCCGTCTTTCTCCTGTCGCTTAAAGCAGGCGGTACCGGTCTGAATCTGACGGCCGCCAATCACGTCTTTCATTTTGACCGCTGGTGGAATCCCGCCGTGGAGAACCAGGCGACGGACCGCGCTTTCCGGATCGGACAGACGCGGGACGTGCAGGTGCACAAATTCGTTACGCTCGGTACGCTGGAAGAAAAAATCGATGAAATGATCGAGAGAAAGCTCGGTTTGAGCGAGCAAATTGTGGGCAGCGGGGAGAATTGGATTACGGAGCTGTCTACGGACGAGCTGCGTGATCTGCTTGCTTTGCGGATGGAATGGATGAATGGGTGAAATGGTAAAAAATGCTATAACTTTTCCCACATTGGTGGTATACTAAAGTTACAATAGACTAGGCATTTTCAAGGGTGGTCGGCTAACCTTCTCGAGTAGGAGGTGATGCCCTGTGGAAGTTAAAGACGCTTTGACGCTGATGATCTCATTTGCGAGCTTAGTGGTTCTCATTCTTTCACAGAAGAAGAAATAGACCTCCCTTGGGCAACCGGCCTTGGAGGTCTATCTTCGTCACACCATATGCAGCTGATCACCCTTGAAGGGCGAGCTATTGAAAAAGACCGCAGATGCCCCCGCATCCGCGGTCTTTTTGGCATGGAGAACGGTATAGCTTATGCATAAAAATACAAAAGTGCCACGGCTGCACGCGCACACATAATCCATCTATACGTTAGCTACCCGTATTTTAACACAGTGCATCAACAAAACAAAATCAATTCTTCCTTAATTCCCTGAAAGTGGGTCGGCATTACGGCTTGTCCCACTTCCATTTTACCCCATTTCGCTCTGGAGAACAATGACGAAAACTACGCTCGTTTTATGCAGGATTTCGTCTTTTCATGTCGAATGTGGACAGTTGCTGGATTTTTCCAGAATTATTTTCAGAAACCAGGTGAACGCATGAAATTCAATCGCTCGCGCTTATCTCTTTCGTACGTGATTGCCATCGTTTTGCTCCTTGCTCTCGTCGGAACGTCCAGTTACATCTCTTCATTGAATATGGAGCGGCAGAGCGATGCGGTTATTGAAAACGCTATTCCCGTCATATCGGCAGCCAACAATCTCCTTCAAGACCTGCTCAACCAGGAAACGGGCATACGCGGCTACCTGATCTCCAGCGATCCGAAATATCTGGAACCTTACGAGAACGGCAAAGCGGCATTTCAGAGAGACCTGGAAGTCATTCGCACGCTTGAATCGGGTCATGACGATCTCCGCATACTCATACAGACCCAAGTGAATCCGCATATCCAGAAAATGCTTACATTCTACACCTCCCAAATCGAACTCGTGCAGACAGGTAAAGTACAGGAAGCCCAAGGGCGTATCAATATCGGCAAACAGTATATGGACCAGTACAGAACTCTGCACCTGAGCATCCTGGAAGTACTGAACAAAATCAGCGACTCTTCCCATGACTCCATTAAGAGAGCCGGGTCCATGTCGCGGATGATCATTTTGAGCGGCGGCATTCTCGGTATCCTGATCGGAATCTGGTCGGGTCTGATCCAACTGCGCGCCAGCCGTGCCGAATCTCAGCTCCGTAAGAGCGAGGAAACTTACCGGTTCATGGCCGAAAGTCTCGAAGCCCAGAACGAGGAAATTATCGCCCAGCAGGAAGAGCAGCAGATTACGCTGGCTAAGCTGTCCGACCGCGAACGGGAGCTGGAGCTGATCTCGAATTACCAGGAGAAGCTGACGGGCTTTACGGAGCTGAAGCAATTCCTGCAGCATTCGATCCCCGCCCTTCTCGATTCCGTCAGCTATGACGCGGCTCTTGTCGTTCTGAAGAGCAAGGAGGCCGAACACTATGAGGTTCTCTTCTCCAGCGGCTATCCGCGCAGCTTCGCCTCCAGGGCCCAGAGCGAGCTTTACGGCGCGTCTCAACGGGTGTTCGACGAAGGCTGCGCTTTCGTTCAGAAGCGGGAAGCGACCGAGGCGGAGCGGGGGTTTCATGACGGCATTTCCGTTGCCGTCGATCATTACTTCCCTTTGCAGGATGACCGGCAGCAGGTGATCGGCTTCCTGCTCCTGACCAACTTCCACGGCTTCGACCGGCATGAAGAGAAGGAGCGGCTGACGCTGGGGCTGATCCGTCAGTTCGATCTGGCGTTTTACGCCCAGATTATGAACGACGAGCGTCTCAAGCAGGCCGCGCACCTCGAAGAGCTTAACGATCAGCTCGTCCTGGAGAAGCAGTATATCGAGTCCCAGCGCGATCTGATCGAAGGGATTCTGGAAGCGGCGCATGAAGGCATGATGATGTGCGACCGCAACGGCAAAATCCTGATCGCGAACAATCAGATGCATAAGTTCTTCCATCTGGATGAGCAGATCGGACACGACTTCGTGGATTCCTGCCAGGAAATCGCCGCGTCGTCAAGCGGATTCACCGGCGTTTCGCAGTCTATTAAAGCGCTGTTTGACGGCGATATCAGCCAGCTTAACGAGCGCTTCACCTTTATGAACGGAGAAGAGCCGCAGTTCACGGAGATTTACGCCACCTCGGTCGGCGAGAACGATAGCGATGAATCCGGTTATCTGTTCGTATTCCGCGACCGGACGGAGGAAGAGCGCATCGATGCCATGAAAAACGAGTTCGTCAGTATCGTGTCTCACGAGCTTCGTACGCCGCTGGCCAGCGTACTCGGTTTCATCGAGATTCTCATCCACCGCGAGCTTCCACGCGAGAAGCAGCAAAAATACCTGGATACCATTTTTAAAGAAGCTACGCGTCTGGCCAATCTCATTAACGATTTTCTCGATCTCCAGCGGATGGAATCCGGCCGACAGGTGTATCATTTTGCCCCGGTGGATATGAAAGAGCTGGTTTACGATATCGTCGAGAAATGGCAGGACAATCAAAACCATGACATTGGGGTATCCGTTCTTTCGTCGGCAGAAGTTTGGGTCCGCGGGGATAGCGACCGGCTCCGCCAGGTCGTTCAGAACCTGCTCAGCAATGCGATCAAATATTCGCCGGGTGCGGAACGGGTAGATCTCCAGATCCGCGAAAGCGGCGGTTCCGTTTTCATTGATGTGACCGACTACGGGCTCGGAATTCCGGAAGAGGCGAAAGAGCACCTTTTCTCCAAATTCTACCGGGTAGACAACTCCGACCGCAGGCAAATCGGCGGCACCGGACTTGGACTTGCCATCGTCAAAGAGATTGTGGAAGGCCATCAGGGTAAGCTCAGCTTCCGTTCCCAGATGGGGAAAGGATCTACCTTTACAGTCGAGCTGGTTCCGTTTGAAATGGTCTCGCTCAATAACAAAATCGTTATTTTCGAGGACGACGACAATCTCGCTAAACTGATCCAGGTCGCGCTTGCGAAGCTTCAGCTTCCTTCCGTTCAGCTCCGTTCCGCGGAGGAAGGCATTCTCTCCTTAAAGCGTAAAACGACGGAAGCGCCGCTGCTCTTCATCGTGGACATTCATCTGGAAGGCAGCCTGACGGGATGGGATTTCATTTCGGAACTCTACCACCATCCCGTTTATAACCGGACGCCTGTCATTGTCTCCACCGCTTTGGAGCCGCCTCTCGATTACCACGAGAAAGATATCGAGAAATTCATGCGGAAGCCTTTTACCATGGAAAGACTCATTCAAGTCGCGCAGGATCTTCTCAGCAACAGAGACAAGCCTTCCTATGTCTTTCCGTCGCAAGACCGCAATCTGATCACGTCCTCCTTGGAGCGTAACGGGATTAAAGTACATGATGTCAGAGTAAACGCCGACACCATTGAATTTGACATCGAAACGGAAGATGAAGAAAAGTAATCACGACCTGGTATTTTAAAAAGAAAACAACAAAGAAGCTATCTCCGGATTACCGGGATAGCTTCTTTGTTGTTTGATCTGTCAGTCGTTGATTGAACTCAGGCTGCGTTCGGATCTATTTCCGTTGGCCAACCAAAACAATTCTTAAAGACTCATTTGTTTCGGATTTGTTCCCTTGATGCCTCACATTCACTGCGATTGATTCTTCATTCCGCATGAAGAGTTCATACGCTTAGCTGCCTTCTACCGACTTGTGCTCTGTAGCTTTGTAGCTCAGCAGTTCCATAAGGGCACATTTAGGTCACTGTACGCCCTTGCCGGTATTACCGCTTCAATCCTAATCCTGCCAGTAGCACTCTATTTATCTGTATCGCTCTTATCCGCTTTGCCTTTCTTGGCCCGTTTGATCGGCTTGTCCGGCTTCTGCCGTTTCTGTTTCGGCTGTTTAATCTTTTTGTTGCCAGCCTCTTTGTCGTCAGTTTCGTTGTCTGCGGCTGCATTCTTCTCTACGGTAAACTTGCCGGACAGTTCCTGGAGCTCGGAAGCTAACCGGGTAAGCTCGGATGCGGAAATGACGATCTCTTTCATACCGGCGTGCTGCTCTTCCGTGGAACGCGACATGTCGTTCATTTTGCCAAGCGAATCTCTGGAAATTTGAACCGTTTCCTGCATGGAAGCCGCGACCTCTTCCGTACCGGCTGAAATTTGCTGTGTCGCCGCGGAAACTTCCTGGATTTGTGCGTTTATCGACGATACGGTCTCGAGAATATCTTCAAACACCCGATCCGTGTTGCGTACCTGCTCTACGCCCCGGTCTACTTCGGCTTTGCCGTGCGACATCGACGCGGCAGCCTGTTTGGTGGCCGACAGTACTTGTTTGATCGTATCGTTGATTTGGACTGTCGCCCCGGAGGTTTGTTCCGCAAGATTTTTCACTTCCTGCGCAACCACGGCGAACCCTCTTCCGTGCTCGCCCGCGCGTGCCGCCTCGATAGAAGCGTTTAAAGCAAGCAAATTCGTCTGTTTAGCGATTTCGGATATAAACCCAACTACTTGATGAATACGGGCTGAGCTTTCCTCCAGCGCCTTTATAGTCAGGGAAGTCGCTTCCACTGCTTCGCTTGCCTGTTGAATTTGGTGAATCGCATCCTGCATGTCTCTTGAGCCCTGGTTTACTCTTTGCACGGCTCCCTGTGCAACTTCCGACACCGTGGAGGCGGAATCCGCAATTTTGGTCACACCCGCTGCCATTTCATTCATGGCCTCCGTTGTTTGTTCAGCCGTTTCAAATTGGGTCTCCGCCCCTTTTACCATAACCAGGACAGTCTGATTCACATTCTGGGAAACATCCGCCGATTGGGTTGCAATAGCGCTTAACTGCTGCGACGATGCCGCCATATGCTCAATCGCCATGCTTAACTTCTGGAGAAGCGCAGAGAAGGAATTCAACATCTCGTTGATGTTCTGCTGTACGTCACCCATCTCATCCTGCGATTGTACCTTTAACCTTCTGGATAAGTCTCCTCCGGCGATGCGTTTCATCATAGCGGAAATACCGAGAAGAGGCCTCAAAATAAACGTAGACAGCCAGATAGCGGCAGCTACTACAACAATAGCGGATACGAGAACGATTATCTTGGCGACGAAGTTTACCTGATCAACCTGGGAATAAATTTCGTCCGAGTTTCCTGTTACAACTATGCGCCAGCCAGGAACCTTGATTTCTTCGTAAGCCGCGACCTTACTGGTATTATCCTTTTCCTTATAAGCCACTTGTCCCTGCTCTTTAACAAGTACCGTTTTATTGAAGAGCTCCAATCTTTCCGGAGTCGCTATATCCGATAACGGCTTACCGATACGGTCAGTCTGGGGATGAACCAAGTAAATGCCATCTTTGGACATAAGATACGCATATCCGGTCGCGCCAATCTTTACCTTGTTGACCTGATTGATCATCCGGCTCGGATTTATCGCGGTTTGCAGCATACCTGCGAATTCTCCGTTTGCCCCTATGACAGGCGCGCTGACTTTCAAAGAATACTGATTGGAGCTGGAGTCCTTAATAATATCGGACACAACCCGTTTCTTCGTATCTTTAACACTTTTAAACGTCTCGTCATTTGCAAGACTGCTTTTCTTGCCGTTCTGATCGACCGCCTGTCCGTCTTGATCCGCAAACAGAGCAATCTTCACCTCGGTATCGTTTTCCGACATCGTTTTAAGAATCGCGATTTTTTGGGCCTCCGTTTGAGTGCCAATTTCAGTATGATTTTGGATCACACTCTGAACCGTAGATACTTTCTGAACAAGTGTCGAAGATATGTAATCGGCCGTGTACGTTGTTATCTTCACTTGATTCTCCTCTATGCTTTTCCGGAGTACCGATGTGAATTGATTACTGAGAAAATACTCCGAGACAAGCAGCGGAACCAAAGCCAAAATTAATAAAAGAAGCGGAATCTTCACCTTTAGCGAGTTCCGGTTCAATCCTTTAAAACTTTTCGTTAGCATTTGTTTTTTCATCTCTTTAATCCCCCTCTTTCTGTTTAAACGTCTATGTGTATTTACTTAAAAGAGATAACATCCATTTTCTATGTCCTAATCAATTATATCGGTTTAATAGGGTTAAATGTTTTGAACAACGGTCAAAAAATACACATAAAATTTACATCAAATAACATAGAAAGTGAGGTATTTTATACAGAAAAACACTAAAAATCCGATCAATAAATGTATGATAACCCTTTCATAATTCGTTTTAAAAAATATGGAGCTCATCGCTTAAACTTAGATTACGAGGTATATTAAGCACGCCACAGGCTGAGGTAAAGAGGAAACAATAGCATCTTCCAAGAAAAAAGCGTAGATAACAAAAGAAGCGCAGATCCTGTAAGATCTGCGCTTCCTGTGACGTCCCAGGAGGACGTATTAATATGCCGAAAAAGCCTGTTGTATCAAGGTTTTGGCGAATCCTTGTGTAAAATTTGTGTAAAATCATGTTTTTTTGATTCCGATCTCCAGATAATATTTTAGCCTTATGGTTACTTCCGCTTTTACAAGCCGCCAAACCATAGACATCCGTTCTTCGTAGCCCGAAAAGGCGTACATACACCGCAGGCTGTTTTCGTCTTCCGTCACAAAGTAAATTTTAATGCCTATTTCCCGCAGCTGCTTTTTTATCTCCGTCAGATCATGCGTCACCGTATCCATCACTCGATCATAAAACCAGACAAACGCCTCGGGCACTTTGAAGCCGGGCGTGTTTGTCATTATTTTTTTGTTTATCTCCAGCACTGTGAGCACGTACGGGAGGAGTATGTATTCTTTGATCAAGTGTCTTTCTTCGGCGTTAAGTCGCCCGTTAATTTTGTCCATAAATACCACCGCCACCAGTAGTTGAGCCGGAAGCCAGAGCCGCTTTCTTCTCCGGCTTCCTTTCCTCCGACTCAATAATAACTACTTCCGATAGCCGGCGGCCCATAATATAAACGCCCTTCCGCAAGCGGTCCAGCGCGTCAGCCAGCTCAGGAGCAGCTTTTCCAGTCTTCCGCTCCAGTTCTTTCAGGTCCGGCATTCTTCCGTTACTCCTTGAAAAATTAAAAAGTATCCGCAGCACTTTGCGATCCAAATCAGCCAGCATCCTTTATCACCCTTATTGTGCGCGGCTGCGCAGGCTCCCAGTTGATCCGTCCTTTTCGTTTAAGCTGCTTAAGCAGACTGTGAATAGTGCTTGTCGAGCTAATGCCAAGCTCCGCCCCCAGCTCTCGCGTCGAAGGCGCGTATCCGTGTCGGTCTATAAAATGTTGAATCGCATCCAACGTTTCAGTTTGTCTCCTGGTTAACTCCATGTTGTCACGTCCTCTCTCGTTGTGGGCATCGCTGATAAGATATGATCAAGGCGGAAGGTACGCGGGGAATTTTTCCCCAAACAGAACGCTTTTATGCTCTCGCCCTCGATCTCGTTTACCTGGATAGTACGCTTCGTGATTTGCTCTTTGCGGTCCACATAGATAATATCCACCGTTTGGCCGATGTAACGTTGCAAGTTGATAAACATGCTATCGCCTCCGATACGAACGATTGTTCTTATTATAATGCGAACGCTTGTTTGTTTTCAAGACATAAAAAAAACCTCCCTTTCGGGAGATATGAATTAATTTTTCGAAGCTTTAAGGGCCTCGATCAGTCTATCTTGCCGCTTATCGGCTTTGTACTCGTTAACCACCATGAAAGCATGAATAACACCGGGAACGTAAAGACAAAGCGTAAGAATGAAGCTCATAAGGGCTTGACCAGGCTTACCACAAGAAAGAACGGCCAGCGGCGGAATGAAACAGAGTAAATAACGCAATTTTGTATCCCCTTTGAATTGTGATAGCGCGTAGGACCTACGCACCATCATTTTAATACAATAGTCAGGTTTTGGAAATACTTTTTGTGCCATCATTTAACATTTAGTTGGACTTCGAAATTTTCTTTGCAGCGATTCGCAGTGCTGTTTATAAGTCCTCTCCTGCCTCGTGTTCATTCGCCTCTACCCTATAGGAGATGACCTGTTCAATACGAAGCCCATACACCCGGCAAATTGTTTCTAAAACGTCCGAGCGAACCGGGAATTCATCTTTAAATATTTTCGCAACTGTACGCGGGGCAAATCCGCACTCCTCATACATATCCGTCTTTTTCTTTTTTTGGTTGCCGGAACGTTGCCGATCGTACCAAATGCGAAACGGCTCAAATGTAAGCATGTTGTACCATCCTTTTTACGTTTATTATATTCGTTCGAATATTTTTATTCAATATAGTATATTTTTATCTCATAACGTATTGCTTTTATCTTCCCGATCGTGTATATTTATATTAGGAAGTGAAATAAAAGAGCTTCCCGGGAGGAGGAAAAGCATGAAAGATTGGGTACAGCTTATCACGGCGGTCATTCAGGCAATTACAGCAATCGTTCTCCTTCGCCGCGAGAAGCCAAAGAAAAAAGGAACCAAAAAACGTAGAGCTCGCCGCTAAACGTCAAAGTTCCTTAGGAAAGGTCGGGATGCACCCCGGCCTTTCCACCCAATCTTAACATTCCACACGTGCAAAGTAAATATAAGTTAAAATGAAGTGAACGGAGGGAACGGTATGAACGTGATTACCTGGATTGCTGTCCTAGCGGCCCTGGCTCTTTCGGTCGCTGCCCTTGCTAAAATGTTGCGCAGGAAATAACAATGAATAAGGAGCGAGCATAGAAATGAAAATCTATGTCTTTGAAAATGGCAGCAAGAGCAAACTTATAGCTGTTCTTGTTGAGAAAGACGGTTCTAAACGCGAGTTAGTAAAAACCGATAAAGGCAGAGATGATCTACTGAACCAAATCGACGAAATGAACTTGTCTCACCTGACAGTATCATTCAAGTAGGAATCATAATGACCGGCAACTTTACACCTTCCCCGCTGCACCCCTATAATTTGAGTCAGACCTAAGCAGTGGGGAGGTAAACATTTTTGGCGCTCCGTATTGGGAGGAGCCGTTTGCCCGAACTTCTCCGGAGAGCAGATATGACACAAGCAGAACTAGCCCGACGGATTATGCTTTCCGAGTCATTCATAAGCAAAGTAATTGCTGGACAAAAAAGGCTGTCGGTCATCAAAATGAAGATGGCCGCGAACGCTTTGCAATGCAGTATGGATGATTTGTACGAATGGGAAGACGAATAGGCAAACGGTTGTAGCAGGATTCCTGCTCCTTCCGTCGGCGCAAACCTTGACCCATGGAACAATGTTAACTTACAATTACTGTAAATCGGCAAGATTGTAAGGGCGGTTGAACATGAGAAAGAGAAAGAAGTTTGAAGAAGGCGAACTCGGCGGCCATATAATCGCCTTGGCGTTTATGGCTTATATCTATGTATTTATTTTGATTGCTATTTACCGGGCGTTTCCCGATTAGTCAATAAACCGGAGATACCGGTGAGGCACGAAAGGACGAAAAGAATATGAAGAAGAACGAATATGAAAATTTGCTTCGCGTGTTGATGTTTGTAAAAGGGATGATGACAGAGGAAGGCGAGACGGACTTTTCCGAACTACGGCCCCGTGCAAAGAGGGAAATCTTTGACCATGCGGTTAAAGTCCTTGGATGGGATAATTTCGAGACTGACGGGGATTCCGACGGCTGCGCGGCATTTTACGATTGTGAGATTGGACGCCTTATTTTCTTCTCAAACTCCCAGTCCGGATACCAGGAGGACATTCGCCAAGAATTAACATCTTTTTACGTGGATGATGACCAAACGAGCAATCTACTAGAATCAATTGACACGGTTCTGAACGAGATTAACCGGGCCTATGCAGTTTCTACTCCGCTCGCTCTGCTTAATACCTCCATTATCACCGCGGACGGGGATTTCACGCTCCAGACAATCTCCGCCCAGCAGGCAAAAGGTTTTGTAACCCAGGCCGCACGTTTGGATAGCGCCGTTGGGCACGAGTCTACGGCACAAATCATGACTGCGCTGCTTGGCGTAGACGTCCCGGTCAACCGGCAGCAGTTTGTCCAGCAGCCGGGGCAGCAGGCGCTCGTGTTCAAACTCAACGGCCGGCCGCCAGAGGGAAAGATCCTAACGGCTGATGAAATCGAGCAGATCGGATATAAGTGGCAGATACTCTCAATGAAATAAACCAACCGCAAAGCTGCCTATATCGTGATATGATGTAGGCAGCTTATTTTTTGGATAATTATTGCAGGAGGGGACTATGGGGAGAAAATCTATTGGGCAAAGATTAGAGTCTGCAAAATCGACTATTTCGAAAGAAGCTGCAGCATTCGACTGGGCTGCAAGCTGGAAGAGTGAACATGAGGAATTGGTACGTCAGCTTGAACGAGCTGTACGGACCAATGATTATGACCTGCTATGCAAGGTCACCGGACAGCTAAAGGCTGTCCATGAGAAGAAATTTGAGGCACTGCCGAAGGTTCTTGAAAACCTGCTTCACCATCAGCCGGAATAAAAAAAGCCGCGGGATGCTTCCCCAGCGGCTTTTTTTGTAGGTAGATCTGGACTTAATTTTTAACCCTCGCCCTTATGAGGGGCGACATACTTAAATTATAGAGGGGATGGTCGGTTTTGGCAATAGTTGAAAACTTTTTCTAATCGTCCACCTTTTCCTTTTTTTCATTATAACGTGTATGATAGTAAATTTGGCATTTCCGACAGTGTTTTGGCTTTCCCCGGTGCGTTTTCAGAGGCTCAATCCATTCGCCTCCACACTGACGACATTCGCCGTTTCTTGCTCTTTCCTTGCGCCTTAGCTGCTCCCTCTCGCGAAAATAATCTCTACGCCTTTGGTTGGGCGTTAAAGTATGCTCAACTTCCACGGATACAGGTTGATTCTGCTTCTGACGATCCACGCTCATGTGTCGCTCCCCTGAAATCGGCTTTTGAGCCAAGCCGGGCTCTTCCCATACATGGCATCCGGCCGAATCATGGTGCCATTATATCCTGGATTTAGAGCATCCAAGCCGGCTTGTCTGATGTACTGGGGTGTTTTTCCTAGACGTTCGGCCACATATGGGGGCCCTACATATTCGGGCACTGGAGAACCCACAACCTCCGGATCGATCCAGGAGCGGCCTACAAGGTCCATTCCGTCAGGATTAATATAGCCGACCTGGCCGTCGATATCCCGATAAAATTGTATGAATACCAGTTTATCGGAGTATTCTTTGGCCCAGTTCTTGGCTTGCTCTATCGCTTTGTTTCGGGCGGTATGCTCCGAATGCCGGATAGGATAGGGACTCCCTGCCTCATCGGTTACCGTAACGCTGTATTTGTACCTTGCCACTAGATCCACCTCATCAAATAGGAGGGCCGTAGCCCCCCACTCATGTCATTTTTCCTGTTCTGCCTTTGCCGCTAGATAAATCTTTTCCAAGTCGTCAAAACGGAGCGCTAGGGAGTGTATCACTTTTTCATCGTTTAAAACAGAAATTTTCACAGCAACATCAGGTTCGTTACCAGGAAGGACAAATTCACTCACATCGTATACCGCGACTAGGTTTGTCCTTCTTTCAGGCGAACGATTGTAAATTACTTTTTCCATTCTTTATGTCCTTTCACGCCTCGCCCGGTATCTCCGGTTTGTTGGCTCCGTCTATTTTTTAATTTTTCCACTCTAATTTTCCGCCGTATATGTTCATAATTCTGCTGGTTCCATTCGCAACAACTTCAATTGCCATGTTGCCCAGACTTATGTCATAAATGCGGACTTTACGTTGTGTTGCCTTTTCAACGGCTGTCTTGTAGCTACCCAGGTCAGTTCTTTTCACATATTGTTTGCGAGTGTGCAAGTTCATCTCCTGGGATAAGAGATAAACTTGCATACCGTCAATGTTGTTAATGGCAAAGTATAGAGAGCCGTTCAACTTTTTGATGACTGTAAAGCCGAAGTCTTCCGGCTGCTTAATCTCTTTCCACGCCAAGATAAGAGCTTGGGCGAAGTAATCCTTTACCTTGCCGCCGAATTTTGCAGCTGCTTCTTTGGCAATTTCCCAAGCTCTTACCATGACGTTTTTCATACTCATTCTCTCCCTTTATTTGGATTCTTTCTCTGAACTAAATATAACATTTTATATTTCAAATTACAACTCTTTATGTAAAAGTGTTTTGGGAAAAACAAAAAAAGCCCCCGGCCATTAGGCGCGGGGGTGTGTGCTTTATGCACAGGATATTCACATACTGTCGCGAGCTTCAATTTGAGCGTTAACCGTTTTGACTTCTACGGCGGGTTTCTGGCTGCTGTTGTACTGCATCCAGGCGGCCTCAATGGTCGCAAGCAGCTTTTGGCGGTCTACATTGATCCCGCGCCGCTGCAGTTCCTTGGCCGCGTAGTCGATCGCCTCTTCCATCTTCTGTTTTCCGTCGGTAAAGGCTCCTTGCTTTTCTGCAAAGGCAAAAGCTTCCTGTGCAATCTTAGCGATTAGGTCCTGTTGGGCTGCGTTGGTGTGGGCCTGGAGCCACTTAATAGCGCGGTCCTTGATAACGTTAATTGCTACCCCCAAAATGCCTACAACGGCCATTATGACGGCCAGAAGAAGGGGCTTAAGCATGTCGGCAATTTGTTCAGACATCGGAATCATCCTCCTTGGATTAAAGAATATCGGCAATACGTTTAATCAGCAGCGCCGCATACTCGCCATTGACCGTACCGCCGACCCGCGCGTTGGCAGCCCAGAAGTCGGGCGAATCCATCACGCCGGCCGCGTGCAGCTTTGCCAGCGCCCTCTCTAGAGCAGCATCCGGCCCCGTCGCCGCGGGAGCTGCTGGCAGCCCGAAGGCTTCCGCCAAGCCGTCCGCGGTTGCTTTAGCTACTTCATTCAAAAAATTATCATCCTTAAGCAGCGCGGTATCTACAGCCGTGTCGATAAAGCCGTACTCCAGGAGCGCCGCTGGCATTTTAGTTTGACGCAAAACGGCCAGGTCGCCGGTCTTCCGGCCGCGATCCCGCAGGCCACGACGAGCAAACGCTGCAGATACATGCTTATGGATGGTGGACCGTATCGCTCCGGTGTGGCCGCCATCCGTCCCCGTATAAACGAACGATTCAAAGCCGGTGCCACCGCCCGCGTTGATGTGGATGGACAGGTAATAGTCCGCGTTCAGGTTATTTGCAAAGGCGGCCCGCGCCGAAAGGTCCTTCGCTTTGTTGGTGCTGAGGTCCTTGTCCGTTGTCCGGACGTACCGGACTTCCGCCCGATCTCCAATATATGCTCCGATACGCTGTGCAATCTTAAGAGTCAGGTCTTTTTCACGCATCCCGTTACCTACCGCGCCGGGGTCGCTACCGCCGTGGCCGGGGTCGATTACAAAAATCGGTTTTTTCATGTTATTCCCTCCCATAAATAAGAGCCCTCCGGCAAGCACCGGAAAGCCTCACTCTGATTTATTGCCGCCTTTACTCTTAAGCACGGCGATGATGTTCCGGATCGCGTCCGGCATAGGCAGCCCCATCCGGCCGTAATTTTCGGTCAGACTTATGACCTCATTAGCCGCGTAAAAATATGTGGCCGCGGTCAGAATGCTGTTACCGCTGCCGATTAGCATGTCGATCCGGTGGGCCAACATCAAAACAAAAAGGATCAGCCCTTTGCGGGCCAATCCTTTGAATCCGATCTGGCTGCTTAATCCTTTCCCTTCACTGAGAGAGGCGGCAATGCCTGTTAAATAGTCAGCCATCATCGCAAATAGGAGGAAAGTCAAAGCCTCCGACCATCCCCCGTATGCGTATGAGATGAAGGCCCCAAAAGCCGCGGCTATCGCGTTAATAAAGTTCTGATTCACATGGGTTCCTCGCTATTCCTCATTATTGGGACGCTCTCATAAGGCGTCATTAAGGCTTTTGTCTCCTCATATTCCTGCTGATTGATCCAGCCGTTTTGCAAGGCTTCATTTAGGTACTTTGCATCGTAGGTTTCAGCAAAATATTCTTTGACCGGTTCCCTGTAATCCTCCCGGATGCCCTTGCAGCCGTCTCGCTGCGTAAAGCGGTCGGTACCGTATACGTAAATGCTCCGGCAATATGTGTTACGCAAAAAACTCAGTACTGGCTGTTGCATGATATCCCTCCTATGTGGCAATAGATTCGATCAACTCTTGGAGATCCTTATTCATTTGAGCTTGTTGCCCTTTTAGCGCCGCCTGTTCTTGCATAGCGAATTCCATATAAGACTGGAAGTCTTCATTCTGCCGGGCGATTTCCTGCCGAAGTTTCTGGTTTTCCGCTGCCAGTTCGGCCACCGTCGGCGGCTTGGGCGGCTCCGGCTTGCTGCCGACCAGGAGCGCCGCCCCGCGCCGTCCCTCGGCCTCGGCCGTCACCTCGTAGTAGGGGTGTCCGGTCAGCGTAACAGAAGAAACGCCCTCGATCACCGAGAGCGTTTGCTGCTTGCCGTTTATGGTTAGCTGTACGTCCGCATTGTCCGGCACTGGCTCTCCTACATAGTCGTAAATGCTGACGGTTAGGGTAACGGTATCCTGTGCCGTATCCGGCTGCTTGTCAGCGGACAGGCGGACATGGGTCAACATGTCATAAAAGGACTCCCCGAACGGCTCTATGACATAGACAAAATTGTCCTCGATGCGGTAATCACTCATGCCGGGACACCTCCTGCAAAGTCAACGTCCACACTTGTCGCGACGCTTAAGCAGGTCACCTCTACGACTAGTGTAGATTTAGCATAAACAGGCTGTGGTAGTACGGCGTAATATGTGCTTCCCAGTACGCCCGGGCTAGGAAAGTCGTTAGGACGTGCCCACCAGTTGCCGGAGCCGGTTCCCCCAATGCTCCTGGCTTGCGGCCCCGAATCGGGTGCGTAAGTTTTAACATAGCCGCCATCAAAACCGATATCGCTGTTTTGCAGAATACCACCAACCGCCCCCGCAATCACTGTTGTGTCAAGGTACACTGCTCCATCGACAAGTACCCGTAAACGTACAGTATTTGAGTTCGCCAATACTGCAATTTTTGAAAGATAGCATTTGCCCGAAAGATTTATCGCATTGATTGCTTGGTTACCATTTAGCGAGATTGACTGCCTTTTTACAATAGGCTTATATTGCTCCATGCCATTGCCTCCTACCTCCACCCAAGGATACCACGTTGTACTGCCCGCGCTGGATTGTCCCCTTCTTAAGAAAACTTTGTCCGTATAAAAATCATGTGCTATTTGCTTGACCCAATAGGGATCGAGAGAGTGAGTTATCACCTCATAGTAATACCACCCTGTACCCGGCGCATTAGGACAACCTACTCCGTCATAAAATCCCGTCTGCTTGATGTTATTAAGGTCCGTTCCGCTGATTACGGTTGTTTTTCGGGTTAAGAGTTCGTCTCCGTTCCATTTAGCCTGAACCCCTGGCTGGGTGATTAGATTAATACCGCCATCCGTGTATTCGTTGACGATGTGGAGACTATGCTGTCCAGCCCCCGGATAACCGATATAGCCTTTACGCCCCTTAGCCTCTCCCTCGGGATAAAAAGCCTGAAAGACGTGACCGGCCCCTATTAAAGAGAGGGCGTCCCCATCCCCGGTAAACTTCGCTTTGGGGAATTCACTTCTACCCCCACTTCCGGAAGGGGGCATTAAAACTTTCCATGTTGGCGTAAATTCCACCCCTGCGTTCGTTGCAATTCTCCCCGTGTCAAAATACTCGATGTTTCCGAAATTAAGGCGTAATCCCGTTGCGCCTACATTTTGATGCGTATTGGAATACCGATACTTACCGCCCTGATCCACATAACAGTTATTTCCCCATAAGGTTTGCCCGCCGCTGCTTGCGCTCAGGTCCCCCCACATATTGATCGCAAGCTGCCTGCCGGTTTGATTAGATGTATCGATATTTATGGGGCCTTTGACTGTTCCGCCCGTGTTCTTTTCCAAAAATGCGGAGGGGTCCTTACCTTGCAGCTTATCCGCATCGAGTCCGCTACCCGCGCCGTCTACTTTTACGAGCTCCGTTAAAATCTCGGCACCCGTCATCTTGATAACGAGTGACGCGACCTTATCGTCCGTGTACTTTTTTGCCCGCCCCTCGGCGTCCCGGACATCGTCCTGAGTCGCGTAAACGAGAGAGCTGTCTATTGTGGCCGTGACGTTTGTCGCGGTGCCTACGATGACAATGGCGTCGATAGACTTTTCGACCAGATCGGCGCCGCCGGTGGGCGGGATATACTCCGCGTTGGTCCCGGAATTGCCATAGCAAAACAGGATTTCTCCCTCGTCCGGATCTTGCGCAAACACTCCAATCTCCCGAAAATAGAAGCCCGTCGTAATGTCCTGGTTGGACAGCACCGCGCCGATTACGGCCCGGCCTTGCGTCTGGATTCGTAGCTTCGTGATCGGAAGGGACTTTTTCTCCGAAATTAGTTTATTAAGCGTCGGGATCGACTGCCCGGCGAGCTGGCCGTCACCGATCGCCATCCTTGTATAATTCAGGCGGACGCCCGTCTCTGCCTTTGCTTGCAGGTTTCGCCCTTTGTTCGTTAGCACAAATCCGCCGAATGCTCCCACATTCTCACATCCTTACTGTCATTTTTTCTCCGAAGTGAAAGACGCCGGCCACGATCAGCGGCAGCTCCTCTGTCTGGGAGATAATCACCCGTTCAAGCTTTGCGCTGAGTCGCTTAACGGACTCCACCGCCCGGTAAAATTCCTGCGCTCGGTCCTGCGTCACTTCCGGGTTGTTTGTGATAACCTGGAAACGGAACGGCTGCCCGCCGTATTCGAACCATTCCTCGACCTTCCCCTCCCCGAAAAGCGTAGCGACCAACTCCTCCACGGCCGAAGGCGTGCCCTTCCGTTTGTGCCAATGGAACGCGTTTTTTACAAGTTGCCGCTTTTGCTCAATGGGCAAATCCGGACTGTAAAAATCAACGTGATATTGCCAGGCCAGTTCATCCGCCAATCCGTCGCTTACCTCGTCCAGCCTGTCCGGAATGGACAATTTTCGTATTTTCGGAATCAGAGCCTGCAGCTCATTGTCGAAGACCAGCGCAATTGCCGCGAGATCTCTATCCCGCCGTAGATTGGGCGGCAGAATATCGAGCATGCTGGCGTGTTGGATATCAATCATCAGCTAGACCCCCATAGTTGATTTTGACCCGTGAATCCTGGGCGATCTTAAGCGTCGATAACTCGGCGTATGACGGGCTTATCACGTTGAGCCGCAACGCGCCGGCGGATTTAACCCTCATGATTAGCTCCGTTGGATCAATATCCCGGCCCAGCTTGGACTTTTGCCAAATCCGATATCCCTCTACCGCGTCTATGACCGCCGTTTGAATATTCGCAGATTCGGCCGCCCGACTCCTGGATATCCAATAAGTTAACTCAATATCGTACGCCACGGTTTCCGGCACCCGTACTGTGACGTGATCGGTTAGAGGCCGGACGCGCCGGTCATTAACCGAGTTATATACCGCATCGAGTATATCCTGCGTCGGCAACTCGCCTCCTGCCAGCAGGGGGAGGACCGTCACACGCCCCTCTGACGGCGAATAAACTCCAACGTCAATGATTGCGGAACTCGCCGACTTCGCCCAATATTCGTAAGCCCCCTCTGGTCCTGCCGTTGAAAAGGATTCAGGAGCCGTCCGGATACGCTCTCGGAAAGCGTCGTCCGATTCTGCCTCCGCGCCGCCGGCGCTCTCCGTTGTGTTTCGGACGGACTGGATAAACGGCAGCGGATCAATCAAGACATTAAGCTGCCCTGGAAGAAAACCGTTGCCCGCTTCGCCCGGAATGGAACAAAGACCGGTTACGGTGCCGGTTGTTTGCCCCGGAAGGATCTCAGCCACTTCTTCGGAGGAAAAGAATAAAAGCCCGTTCCCACTTTGTGGGCCTATCCGTGTGCCGGCTGGAATGGTTATGGCCGATGTCATGGGGGCCGATAATTTGAATTCAAGCGTGGTCCGGGCGGCCGCGGCTGGCAGTTCCGTTACTCCTGCAAAGGCTCCCATGTGCTGCAGCACCGAACGAGGAGCGTAGCGGAGATAGTTTTGTTTGGCCGTTTGATTGATCAGTACATTTTGCTGTACGACAAAGCTGGCGAGGGATAGTACAAAGAGGCGCCTTGGATCAGCAGGCATAAGCTGCGTATCATTTAGCGCCTCAAACATGGTCATTATATTGTTGACGGTTGTTGTCGGATCGGCATCCGCAAATATTAAATCGGGTAAATCCGAGAGTTTCAAGTGCCTTCCTCCTCCTTAAGCGTGTACCGCACTACGGGCACGAGGCGGCCGCTTGCGGCGCTTTCAAAATCCGTGTGAAAGGTTATGTCCTGGACGGATGCGCGGGGCTCCTGAGTTAATATAGCTGCCATAACTTGCCCCGTTAACCTGGCCTGAGCAACCGGCAACGGTTCGTCAATGATGTTGAGCGGAATGCCGATGTCGCGGGATAGAGGCGCCGCCCCTGCCGGCGTAGAAAGGATCGTCCGTATATTCTGCTCCACCTCGGCGGCCAGACTGGCGGGGGCAAAGTCAATAGGGACCTGCTGCCGCATATCAACGGTGTAAATCATACATATTCCTCCAGTGAGATATTTGCCGTAGCGGTAAGAACATTCCCCTGGTTGTCGATAGTCCCCCATGACTGTTCCAGACTGGTAATGATCCAAAGTCCTACGCCTAGTCCCTTGCCGCCTATAGTGAGAGACATCGCTTTGCCGGAACGCTCGGTGGCGACCAATTTGTCAAGCTCTTTCCGGGGATTTACACCATACCGCACATCAAAGCGCATAACGAACGAGATCGTATCCAGCCCCGGGCCGACCCACTGGGTTTTTGGCTTTTTGCCCAGAATCTCATGCTTGCCCCACCGGCTGGCGCTGCTCCGCTTAAATTCGTCAAAAGTACGTAGCGTCTCGGCTGTTGCGATAAAAACGATGTCTCCTAAGGCGCCTATCACAGCCGATCACCGCCCCTCGTCAAAGTTCCGGTCACTTCGAGGTCGCCCTCGATGCGCACGCGGCCAACCGCCTTTACCGCAAGTACGCCCGAAGAGCGGTCATAATAGACATAACTTCCATCGTCAAACCAGGTCCCGCGCTGATCGGCGTTTCCTGGCGGTGGCCGGTCCATCGTGGAAAAGGTTCCGAGGCAAACCCCTTCCGCCCCCTTTTCCGGGAAGATGCACACCACCATTTCCCCCGGGGCAGGCAGCGAAACACCCGCTGACCATCCAGCTTGCGGGGAGAGCAGCGGCAGCTCATCGGAAACTTGGTCATCAAGATCCGGAAAAGTCACCCGTACAGATCCGGCGGAATCATTTACTGACGAGACGTAGCCAAATTTCACAAAATTCACACTTACCACCCCAAAACTTTCCGGATCTCAATATCTGTTGAATAGCCACCACTGCCAATCTTATGACCGGCACTTATGATCAGGTATTTCCCGTCAAAGCGGCCCCAACCCTCTATATTGATGGTTACGCCTGCAGCAAGCCGAATATCGCCAGCTAATGATAAACTCGCCTTTCCCGCCTCTTTATTCTTCTCGCGGAGACTTTTTTCGGCCGCGCGGAGAGCTTCGGCTTGGGATTTGGCCTGCTCGTTGATTTTAAGGACAGGACCAGTTTTAGGCGCTCCAGGAGGCGAATAAAATGCTTTAATTGTCTTTTTACTCTTGCTAGTGGTATAACTCACTTCGCAGGCTCGATAAGCCGCATAGGCTGTGCTCCAAGCAAATTTATAGCCCGTCACATCGGACTGGTTCCGGATGATGCTTAAGACAGGCGCTTTTCGCTCAAATTCCCGCTCGTCGAAAAGGACAAGCTGCCCTGCTGTGATCTTTAAAGCGATTCCCTCTTTAATGGCCGTGTCGTTCAAAAATGCGAGGTCGGACTGGGACGCTTGGTCCAATCGGTCATACTTCGGGTTTTCCTTAACCTCGTATTTCAATTTGAGTTTGGCCCTCTTGGCAATGTCAGCGGCAATGGTTTTTAGCGTGACCTTTTCCCAGGCTTTCGAGCGTTTTTCCTGGCGCGCCTCGGAATCAATTGGGAGAGAGACTGCCTTGATAGAGACTTTATCCGGCGGTCCGTCAAAGTCGATGGAATCCACCTCAAAAGTCCCGCACGGCAGCCGCTTTATTTCCCCAGCTTTGCCCCAATTGGTCACCTTAATTTCGGCTTTGATCCGGTCCCCCTCGGCAGGCGACCAGTCCTTTTGCCATTTACGACCGCGGTCTTCCAGGCTTATCTGCAGGTCATCGAGCGAGCCCGGCGCGGCATCGTTGTACGAAAAATCTGTGAGAGATTCGGCTAGCTCCCGAGAAATATTTTTCCCGTTGTACGTGATTACGAGCTCCGCCCGGCGGGCGTCTTGTATGTCATTCATCGTCTTCCCCCCTCTTCCACGGCGGCAGTGTGTCGGACTGTTCTGCCGGACGTTCCGGAACGATTAGCTTCACGCCGGCCGAAAAGATTACGGTCGAGGTATGGGCTGGGTTGGCCTCCAGCAGAAGCGTCATGTACCGCTCCGTCCCATAAAGTAAAAAAGAGATACCGTCCCAGGTATCTCCTTGATTTGTGGTGTATGTCATGCTAAACTCACCCGCTGCCTTTGGCGTTTATATTCGTTAAATTCCCGCGAAAAGTCGCTTCTATTTTGTTGGTCCATTTGTCGCAGGGCCGCTTGATCGGCGTTTCCCTGGATAATAAACGTTGGGTTGTATACAAAGTTCCCGCCTCCTGAGGGCTGCGCTGCATCCCCCGTCCCGGTCGGTTGCCCCAACATGCGTCCGGCAGCCTCGTATAGACCTCGGCTCCGCTGAGAGTTGTTAATCGGGATAATGACCTCTCGGTCTCCACCCTCACCGACCCAGGCGATTTCTGGGCTGCTGACGATCCCCCCTTTGGCGTAACCCCCGATTGGCTTAATCTCGGGAATATCTATGCCGAAGCTTTTACCGCCCATGCCTGGCACCCAATCCGGGATATCGACTTTAATTGTTTTAATGGACCTGATCGCCTCATTAATGAGATTGATCACGGCGTTGATAGGAGCAGTCAGGAGAGAGCCCAGCGAGGAAAAAATCCCGCCAAAAATATCTCTTACACCTGTCCAGGCTTTCTCCCAATTGCCGCTAAATACACCCGTCACAAAATCAATAACCCCGCCTATTGTCGTTATGATTCCGGATATGATGCCCCCTATGGCGTCAAAAGCGGCCATAACAACCGCCTTGATAGCCGGAAAAGCGATCTGAAAGGCCATAAATAGGGCGTCTATAATCGGCTTTACAAAATTGAAAATAGAGGTCACGGCTTCACCAATTTTTGAGGTGACGGCCGTTATTTGTGGCAGTACAGCGGTAATAATGCCGGCTATTTTGGGGTAAACCTGGGTTGCAATGAAATTGAACAGCTGCGCGATTACGGGCCAAATCTTACCGGCAATATAAAAAACGACGGGCTGCAGGGCCTTTAAAACCGTACCGGCAACATTCATGAAGGTGAGGCCGATTTTCCCGATAACCGGTAAAACCTGCTTTACAACGCCCATGACAGAACCGAAAATGCTTTTAATGCTCGGCAAGATGTCTTTAAAACCTGCAATCGCGTTGTCTTTGATCGTTGTAAACTTATCAAAAACACCGGCAATCCCACTTGTGATAGCTGCCGCATCTGTCGAGCTTAAGCCGAGCATCTGCGCGTAATTCATGGTGACGCCCTTCATTTCTCCGTCATAACCGTTTTGGAAAAGGTGCATGAGATCCCCGCCGACTTTGCTCATAATAGGACCCACCGTGCTTCCCACTTCCGCGAAACCGCTCTGAATAGCCGGTATCGCCTTGCCAATTAGGCCAGATAGCTTTTGCATGGCTGGCAGAGCCAAATCTCCCAGAGGCATGACAAAACCCGTAAGCAACTGACGGCCGATCCGCTTAAACCCTTCTCCGACGGTGTCGAACTTAATCTCTGTGATCTCGCCCATCGTGTTTTTGGTCATGTCAAATTGCTTTTTGACATTTCCGTATGACTGGACAACCCGGGCTTCCAGGTCCTCGGCCTGCGTACCAAACAAGGCGACGGAGGCGGCGTTTTTCTTGACGGGGTCTTTTATTTCGTTTATCGCCTTGACCGTCGTTAAAAAGGCTTGCTGCGCCTCTTTTCCGCCAGCCGCAAACTGTGCGGTCATCTTGGCTCCGTTGAGGCCGATATCCTTATAAGCTTCCATAGACGATTTGGAACCGTCTTTCGTCCGGATACCGAACTCTTTGATTCCGTCCCCAACCTTATCCAGGTTGAATGCGCCGGCTTCCAGGCCGGAACTCAGGATATCGAACATATCGTTAGCCGCAAACCCAAGCTTGGCAAAATAGGGACTATATTCGTTCGCTGTGTCCAGGAGCTCGTTGGACTTATTGAGGCCCTTCTGCGCCCCTTGCGCGAGCAGGTTGTACGCTTCATCCGTCGTAATCCCAAAGTTTTTCGCCATCGTGTCAGCCGCTTTAATGGATTCCTGAACATCTTCCCCGAATACATCGCGGTAAAGCATGGCGTTTTTCGTGGTATGCTCCAGCTCGGCCCCTTGCTGCTTGGTGACCTGCTTTGCAATGCTCATAGATTGAGAGAGATCGGCCCAGTCTTCTCCGAGCCCTTGATTGTATAGGTTCTTGGCGGCATTTTTTAGCTCGACCATATCCTCTTTGGTGGACCCAGTCGCCGCTTGAATCTGTGCCATCGCCTTTTGATAATCATTGGCGTACGAAAATGCCATACCTCCGGCCACGGCGCCAGCAGCAACGGCGGCGCCAGCGGCGACCGCCGCACCGCCCATTACACCAGCTCCCACGGCTCCGCCTCCACGGCCGCCTCCCCCACCGCTTCCGCCACCTTGCGGCCCACGCATGTTTTCTAGCCCACGCATTCGCCGCTCCATCTCGCGGATTTGGTTTAAATAACGGTCCATGTCGCCGCCAAACTGATCGCTTGGCATGCGAATACGCCGGATTGTTTCCAGCAAGCTTTTGAGCTCGCGGAGCTCCGGCATCATTGCCCGCAGGTCTTGACGCATATCGGTAAATACGCCGGTAGGCCCTTGTATGCTCCGGATGGAGTGGAACTGCTGCGTAAGTCTAGTCAAATCCTGCTGCAGCGGCCGGACCATGTCGCCAGATAGTCGCATTTGATCCATACGGCGGGCTTGCTGCTCCAACTGCTGCATGTCGCGTTGTGCCCGGCTAAAAACCTGGTTGTATGTGCTGTCCATTTTAGCCGCCAGCTCAAACGCGATTTTATACTGTCTTGACATTTGGCTCCCCCTTCCGCATTACCGCCTCTACCGATGCTGCCCAGTCCAGTAACTCGGTCATTGTCATATCAAGGTAAAAGGTGACGGGCGTACTGGACTGTTTAGCAAGGATCGCGACCGACTCGCGGAGCGAATGCAGTCCCTTACCCATCCCTATCCAAACAAAAAATTTTGCGCCCGCTGCGTGACCTTGGAAAAGTCACTCGCCGGAAGTTCCTCGAAAAACTCGTACGGCAGGCCGGACGCTCGGGAAGCTACGATCGCCTGGTATCGGCTATCAACTCCCTTGACCGGAAGAAACTCCTGGGGCCCGATAATGGATTTGAGTTGCTGCTCACAGGAAAGCAGGTCCTTGCCCGTCAGTTTGTCAAAATCCAATATGATCTTGGTGTACTCCTGGCCCTCAAAAGTAAAAGGCCGACTGAGTTTATAAACCCGATCGTCGGCCGCCTCGTTGATACCTTGTTTTTTAGTTTCCATGTTCATTTTTCTCCTTTCGATTATAGGGCCAATTGATCTCTGACGGCTGCCAGGCGATCTTGTCCGTTGACCACAAAAATATAACTGAATTTATCAAGCTCCAGCAGCACTTTCCCGCCGATCGACACTTTTAGGTAAATGACCTCGAATTCCGTCGAACCATCCATAGCAGCGCCAACTTCCAGGCTTCCGAGTTCGCCCGTTTTGGGAATGGCGCGGACCGTGATTTTCGCCCCTTCGGTTGCGTAAACACCCGACGCCGAATTAAAAGATTGCTGAGACGCCCGGAAGTCCAGCGCGTGGGCCTCCGGTGCAAGCAGTTCATACGCAGCTGGGTCCATTGTATTCCAGCTGAGAGAGCAGGTCATGGAGCCGAACTGGCCGATTGTCGGACTTTCCACCTCGCCAGCGATGCCAGCCCCCTTGATGGTCTCCGACAAATACTCCAGGCTGGGGAGTTCGACGGTCGCAACGCCCAGGTATTGACTGCCGTTCCTGTAGACCGTATAACCCACGATTTTGTCTCTGACTTGTTTTGCCACTGTGATTCCTCCTTATGCCGCGATTGCGGCCAAATATTGCGCGTCGTATTCGACCACAAACTCGATTTCTTGTGCAGGGCTCGGCGGCGTTATGAAAATACGAAATTTCAGCTTGCCGTTCATTAGATTTACATTTGGGTTGTCTGAAGCTGAAAACTCGACGCGACCGCCCAGGATGTATCCACTCGCCTGTAGTCCATTCATCCAGATATTAAGGGAATCCGTCACGGCCTCGATAAGACGCTTATTTGTTGGGTCGTCTACGTATTTCCAATAGGTCAGAATCACAGAATTTTGAATCCAGTCGAACATACGACGCACCGCAATAAAGGCGGTTTTGGGATCAGTTTTTTCCGGAAAGGCTGCGGTTCGGTTGCCCCATGTCTTCCAGCCACCTACGAAATTAATCGCGGTCATAATGCCCTGGTTATTGAGATATTCGCCCTCATCTGGACCGAGCGGAACTTCCTGGCCGGAGTCCATAATTGCGCCGTCCGCTTGCATGGTCTTATTGGACGGAGACTTGTAAGGGACGCCGTCGTTTTCCGCGTCGGTTTTGCAAATAACGCCGGCCAGGTGGGTCGAGAAATGATAGACCTTGCCAGCCTTTGTGATTTTGGGATAGGCGTCAATTTGTCGCTCGGACGTATACGCATGGTCCTTTTTCCACACGGCCAGATCCGTGTACAGGATATCCGTCGGGAGGTCCGTCAAAGCAACCGCCTTGAAGTGCCCGTTTATGTTCTCGGCCTTTGCCGTCATAATTGCCCCGACCACTGGGTCGTGCGAAAAGCCAGGGGCGAGCAGCAAGCCCGGGACCTGCTGGAAACGCGGAAATACCTGTTTGATTAGCTCCAAGCCCGTTACTTTCCCGGACATTACATCGGTCCCACCGATCACATCAGCAGAGGTGACCGCGGCACGGTCCAGCCTGTCGTAACCAATTTTAAGCGTCGGCGTTGCGCTGGGAATGGTGCCGCCCGGCTTGACGGTCACGAATAAGCGTCCCGCTTTGTCAAAGAGCAGCGTATAGTCCTTGTCCTTGACGTACGTCGTCGCACCATCGGCAGAGGTAACTGTCACCGTGTCCTTTAAAATCCCTGCGTCGGGCAGCGTCGTCGTCCCTGCGGCCAGCGTAAACGAAGCCAGCGGCACGGCCGCTTTATGCTTCGCCGGGTCCATCACATTGACCAGGACCACGCTCGATAGCTTGTACAACCGGAAGTGGGAATGCATGTACTCGGAGAGCGTGTAGGATTCCCAGTCCTCCGAATAGCCGAAGGCATCGACCGCATCCTCCCAGCTTTTGCAAAGGATCGGCGTATTCACCGGTGCGGCGGCCAGCTTCGAAAGGTGAATGGGAGCTGTACCGAACACAACCGGAATAGTGGCCGACGTTGACACCGCCGTAATAGCGGAGGATTCCGCTTCGCTCGTGGAGATTCCGTGTCTTTCTGTCATGGTTACGCGCCTCCTTTCAGATGGGCCTCAACCGCTATATAAGCGGCATAAAGCGGCTTTCCGGGGTCGGAAACTTCTCTTTGCCGTGTCGCAAACTCAGCCACCGGAATAAAAAGAGCGTCCGCAGCTGGGACGCTCTTAAGATAATCCACAATATGTGCTGGCTTGCCTCCCCGGTATGTCATGTACCGACTCAATCCGATAGGCAGCGTGGGGCCGATGTAAATCAGATGTTCCTCTTCAAAAGCCGTTTGCACCGGCGTATTGACCACCGACTCGCGAAGGTTTGTCTCCTCGGCGGCCCCTGCAGCCGTCTTGTCTTCCTTTTGTCTACTCAAAATCATCTACCTCCCTAATAATTGCAGGCATCGTCCAGGTCGTAAGGATCTCTCCGATCCATTCGGGGTAAGGCTGTTCTTCGAAAAGCTTCCATTTTAGCGGGCGTTGTATCTCAAAGCGTTGGCCGATGATGCCCGATCGGAGCACCCCCAGCCGGATTGTCTCAAAGAGATGGATTATATCGAGATATCCGTCACTGTCCTTGGATTTTGTGCCCACTAAAAATTTGATTTGTGCGGTTCCGTTTCTGTCCAGATCCTCCCCAGCTAGAGCCCGAATGATGATGTATGGGAACTCACTTTCCGGAACGGGAACGGGCGGCACCGGACCTTTCGGCGCCTCTTTTGCCGGGAGCCAGCCCAGATGTACGCTCACCTTCTCATTGGCTTCGCCAAAACTAAGACCCTCCGTCAACCGTTCCGTAAATTTTTTCAGTTCTATAAGCAGTAAAGCGTTCAAGTTGTCACCTTCCCATTATTCGACCGATCTCGTGATCCAGCCGATCGGTCATGCGCCGCTCAGTCTCGTCCATGACATGCCGAACAACCTCACGGGAGCCCAACATGACAGGCACAGCTGGGGCGAAAAGTTCTTCGATCGGAAGTTCAGGACGGTCGCCCTTGGCATTTTTGGGCCGAGCTCTTGTGACGCCTGGAAACTTGCGTTTATACACGCCGACATGGCCGCTTCCGAGGCGAGCGACAAACGCCCGGGAAACTGTCTTGCTTTGACCGAGGCGCACCGCAGCTTTAACAGGCCGCGACCGCCGTCCCGGTGTCGGTTGCCTGGGTGTCACTTTAAATCGGGTCAGAGGGAGGCTACCGCCCTTTGCAGTTACTTCGACTATCCCAGACTGCGGGGAGGATAATGTAATGCGCATGGCTGCCTTGACCTCTTGGGCCTTTATGCTATACATTTCCCTGACTTTCCGCGTTGCCTCCGTAACCACGCCCTGTCCGGTCCGGTTGAGAGCTCGGGAAACGGCCTGCGGCATTTTTTCGGTCTTGACCCGTAAACTTTTGCGCAACTCCCGTATTCCCTCGATATTCATCCGATGTTCGCCTCCAGCGTGATCTTGATAATGCCGGCTAACGGATCACCGTTTACATCCCTTCCCGTCTCCTCTACATCAACGGCCGTAACCTCATATGTCTGGCCGTCCAGCGTACTCATTTGGCCGCGATCGGGGATGTATCCAAGTTCTGTGAGGTCGATGTGAATCACCTTTCGATACACCGAAACCCCTTCCGCATATGGAAGAGGTTCTCCGTCACGAGTATAGTTTTCCACGATCATCCAGAGAGCCCGATCGTCCAGCACATGCACATTCGCAAATTCACGCTGATTCATAAACGTTCGGACATCGGCGGCCATTATGTCTTTAAACCTAGACATTCGAATCATTCGCTTTGTTCGCGAACCACTCGTTATACTGCTTGATTCTTTCCGCTTCCTTGGATGCCGGCTCGATACCGATAGACTCCAAAGTTTCCTTTTGTCCATCAGGCTTCAACTTCGAAAATTCGTCAGGGGACATGATATCGAGCCCGCTGGGATCGTTCCCGGCATCAGGGTTGCCCTTCGTATTCTCCAGGTCATTGGTTAAGGTAATATCCCCGCCCCTTCCCTTGGCTCCATCGGGTTCGTCTGACGCTATGACTTCTCCGCTCGGACCATACTGGCAGATTCCCTCTCTGATTAGCTGCCGCGCTTCCTCTTTCGAAAGGCCCGGAACGGTTTCACCCGTTTTATACACTTTGTTCCCGTCGTCAATTTGCCCATATTTTACGATTACGTTCATTTGCCCGCGCCCCCTTAGTAAACTTTCGCGACAAACCATCCATCAACGTCATCCGGGATCGGAATCGGCCGGGAACTGAGTCGAATCATGAGCGCATCTGCGTTCTGATCTGCCCATTGTTTAGGGACTCTCGCGCCTTCATACGTACGGAATTGACGGTCCCCTTCAAGCTGGGTGACAGCTCCGTAAGCAAATTTGCCCAGTCGCGGACGGGCTAAAATAACGTGGTCATCTGGAATGTATGGCTGCTCAATACCATCATCGTCGATAAACCAATCATCGTACGTGTACAATTCCAGGCCGAGAGCAGGAAGTTTTCCGTAGTAGGTCAAAGCTTCATCGACAATGTTCGGGTTCATAAGCGCCAATGTGGCGTTTTGTTGTTTCAGCATCTCTTGAATTTGCGGATCTGCCATAAACTCCGCCAAAGCACCCCGCCCAAAAATAGCAAAGGTCGGAGCGTATCCTGCGGATTGGATAACGTTCAAGCGCCACTGTTCCAACTGGGCGTATTTTTTCCCTTTGGAATTCTGGCTTTTCCAACTCGCATCCCCTACCAAAGCTACTTTATTGGTGAAACTGAAATCAATTTCATCCTCAATAAAATCAGAATCTTCTTTATCAATATAACCCTTCACAATAATAGGTTTACCGAGAAGGAGTTCGCGGGACATCCACTCGATTCTGCGTGTAATCATATCATCCAGTTCGGATAAATCTTTTCCTAAGAGTTCCAATTGACGTTTCTCAGGCGTTTTCTCACTGATAACACTTTCTCCCATGCCGCGCATAACCAAATCATCGACTGTGAGAATGCGCTGAGGGGCAATCTTAGGAGCCGTGTACTTTTTTGTTTTAAAGCCATCACGGGCCACTGTAATTCCGCCGACGCGCCGGGCTACAAACGGAGCCATCTTCCGTTTGCCTTTCTTGTAATCAAAAAGCACGTCCTCCGTCACGAAGGTTTCAACCCTCGGAAAGAACGTGCTTGTGAAAAACTTTCTGAGTGGCAGCATTTTTTGTACTGCCTGTAGCATTGTAGTTGTTTTATAGATATCCATATTCATCGTGGCATCAACCCCTGTTTAATAGTCTAAAACGTCTTTCATGAAGATACCGAGGGCGCGAAGATGCGTCTCGTGCTTGTCCGCCGTGTCAGTGCCGCCAAATTTCAGCGCCTTTCGGTTGAAAGAGCCGCTGGAGTATGCGGTTGCGACGACGTTCTTTGTTGCCCCGGTTGCGCCGGTGTCAATGCTGTCGGTCAGGATAGAGTCAGCCTGCTCGCTTCCGTCCGTGGCCGTGCTGTTAACCGGAACAGCGAGTCCGGACGCCGTAATCACTCCGACCACCGTCCCCCACTCCAAAACGCCTTGTCCGGCTTTGAGCGTGACGGACTTGACGTCGGTCGGGTGGGTCGTGTCAAAAAACAAGTTTCTTGGCGTTGTCGAGCCGTAATTATCGTTGAATAAATTTGCCATGTTATCGAGCCTCCATTCCGCGGACCGCATTGGCTGCAGCTGCGATAAAATCAATATTCTGGGCCTCTGTTTCCTTTTGATGTTCTTCCTTCGATTTGTTCGTTTCCGGCTGAATACCTGTATTGAGTTGCAACTCCTTCTGGCGGTTCTCCAGATGCTTCAAACCGTTTTGACCATCATGTTTCATCGCCTTAAATGCCAGGTCGGCAGCGGAAATAGGCTCGTCATATTTAGCCGAAGCTACCAGCTCGTCCGCGATGCTGTTAGAGATTTCGTCAATTGACTTCATCCGCTCGCGTTCTTCTTGCTTCGCAGTCGCTACAACTTGATTGTAGATATCCGGAAAACCAGTCTTGAAGTCGTCAATATTTTTAATTTCCAAGGTGCGTACACTCTCCTTTGATTTATTGGATAATAGCGGGATCGTTGGGAAGGAAACGGTCGGCTCTTTGTTCAGGTTCGGACGGCTTAAGAACTGCGTCATGTCATGAGCAACGGAGTTCACCACCATGAACCGGTTATCGTTCGTCAGCGACGCCTCGACCTTCTCCTCAAACAAAATTTCATCGACAAATCCCTCGGCCTTTGCCTCTTCCGCGGTCATCCATTTTTCTTGTGTCATCATGGCGGAAAGTTCTTCTCGATCCCGCCCGGTCTTGTTGATGTAGGCGTTCATGATGCTGTTCTTGGAGGTCTCTAGAATCGCCTTCATCTTGTCCATGTCCTCCGCGTTGTACATGCCGTACAGCATGAGCAGGGGATCATGAATCATGACCTGCGCCGCCGCCGGAGCCTTCACGACATCGCCGGCCATCATAATGATGGTTGCAGCGCTTGCGGCCATGCCTTCGACGATAATGGTTACAACGGCCGCATGACTTTTCAGCCTCGTATAAATGGCTGTCGCTGCGGAGACGTCACCGCCCCTTGAATTGATCCGGACAGTAATTTTTTCAACGTTTCCCAGGCTGCTCAGATCGTTACTGAATTGGCGCGGGTAAACACCGTCATCACCTTCACTCCACCAGGGTTTTTCTGAGCGAATATCCCCGTATAAAATGAGTTCCCCCTCTAAAGGGCTTAAGCTATTGAACTGCCAGAAGTTATTGGTCTTCTTCATCTTCTTTTTTCACCTCCTTCTCAGGGTCTACCGATTTGGGGATGTTTTCATTTTTTGAAAGACCAGCTTTTCGCATGGCGCGTTCCTCAATCTCCAAGTGCTGGACGTTCGTCCAATAATCACTCCCATTTGTTTCAATCGCTTCGCGCTCCCGAGTACTTAATCCCAGTGCTATCTTGCGTTCGGAAGCCTCCACCTCTTTAA
Organism: Paenibacillus sp. GbtcB18; assembly: GCF_019091125.1. Lineage (NCBI taxonomy): Bacteria > Bacillati > Bacillota > Bacilli > Caryophanales > Paenibacillaceae > Paenibacillus > Paenibacillus sp. GbtcB18. Next base: position 27,019 of record NZ_JAGXJX010000013.1, on the reverse strand, counting down.
CAGGATCAAGCTGCCCCGGAGCCGGCCCGTTCCATTCTGCTTGTGACCAGGATTTTCGAATAATAGGATCGCTAAAAAACCCGGGCGCCTTAATGCGGCCGAGTGCGATCGCTTCCGCGAGCCATTCTTCATAGATGGGCTGGCAAAATTCTTTAGCCGTCCATTGCCGGCGCATGCGGAACATCTTCCATGCTTCCAGTAGCGCGGCTCTCGACGCGGAGTATGATGACTGAAAGGATTTCAGGAGCAATTCGACCGGAATTTCTAGCGCCGCGCCAATGTACCGGCAAAGCGCGCTGACGAATGGATCGAAATTCGCGTTTGGCCGTCCCGGGTTGGCGATCTCGATTTCTTCTCCGGGCTCCAGCACGTTAATAGCGCCGGCGCCCATTTCGTAGGAGGTCGGATCGGTTGACGCGACTTGCTGTTCCAGCGGAATCATACTACCGAGCGGATTTTCATTCGTTGCTCCTTTTGTTTTGACAAAGACGGTGAACAAACCCGCGACAACCGCCGCTTGCAGCTCCGCCTCTGTATAGCGTGTGATCTGCTTCAACGTTTCAATGACAGGCGCCAGCATAGGGACCCCGCGCCGCTGTTCTGCCCGCTCCGTATCCATCAGGTGCAGAATATTGGGCCGCCCTGTTTGCTCGCCGTACGCTTCGATACGAACCCATTCACGAATTTTCCCGGTGTTATACTCCCGGGCGTAGGAGTTCGCGACATGATAGGCGACTAATGCCCCTGTATCGTCAATTTCGACCCCTGAAATGATCCGGTTCCCATTCTTGTATGTGCCTTCGACTGTATCACCTAGAGTTCCGGAAGAGAACGGCGTACAAACGCGATCCGCTTCGAATAAATGCAGTCTTAAGGAATAGGGCATCCAGGGTGTACGTTTCCCTTGCCTGAACGCCGCGAAGGAATCGCCGTTCATCAGCATGCCGAGGAAGGCGACACCCTGTTGATCGTAAAAATCATTCATCCTGAGCGCGTCCGAATGCTTGGATTCCGCCCACAACGCAAATTCTTTCTCAACGATCCCGCTCCACTTGTCTGCCTGTTCCGGCGTCAAGCCCAGTGTCTCCGCGTCAATTCGAGGTTTTAGCCTGAGTCCCAACCCGATTACGTTTGTCCGAGTAGTTTTCAGGGCCGCGGTGCCGATCGGTCCATTCATGTAAAGGTCCCGTGATCTCCCCCGAAGGGTATCAAGGGAAGGGTCGATGTCGTCTTTCGGGCTGAGAGCACTTGCTATCCAGCCGCGCATACTCCTTTTTTGATGACTGGCGCCGCCCTGCTCATATCCGTTTAACACTTTGGTTACTTCTCGCGCAGCTATGCGCCGCATCCCGGCTTCCGGATTGAAAAACGTAACAACGTGATCAACGATATTAATCATTTTCACCTCCCCTCAGAAGCAAGAAATTAAAGGTCACGCGGGATGACGCCGAAAACCTTGTTCCGGCCGCCGCCGAGAGCTTTGGCGTTCTCCGCGGCGATTTCTTTCTCCAAATACTCGATCATTTTCGAGATTTCGGATAAATTTGCCCGCGTAAGAGACCTTCCAGCGATGGAATAAGACTGGGCCCCGTCTAAAATGGCCGCTTCCGCCGTGATATAGAGCTCCAATCGAGCTATTAAGCCTTCCAGCCTGTTCACAGATAGATCACTCCTTTCATCAAACTTCGATGCCACGACTCGCAACGCCGACGCGTTTACGCCGCTGCGCCTCCACGGAGACGGCCGGGTCCTCGTTCATACAAAACGGCTGCATATTGTCGAGGTCCGTCTGCAGGATTTCAATGGCGGCGCGGTTATAAACCGCCAAATCAAGTGGTTCGTTCCGGGCCCGGACCTTGACCCAAACCTGATAAGGAACGCCCATTTTCATTCGGGTATGGAGGGCTTCGGCCGTCAGCCCTTCGAAGTACTCCCGCCGCTCATAACCGCGCTGTTTTCCTGGGGTGTCGATCGGAAAGTGACAGTAACCGCGGGATTTCTCTCCGAATTCATTGACCATCGGGATTTTTAATGCGCTTGTGACTTTGGTTTTGCCCTCGTTAACGCCCAGGCGGAACACTGTAGCCTTATAGATATTGTTGGTCGAAGTCCCGGCATACAACGGAAGGTATGTCCCGTCACCCGGGGATTCACCCTTAATAGGGAATATCCGGCGGGACATCCGAGCCTTGCAGAACTTGTACACTTCGTTGGTAAAGTGGCCTCCGGAATCCATGCACGTCATGGCAATCGGAAATTTTTTACCCTCGGCATCCTCCCATGTCCGGGAAAGAAATTCGTCGAGGTCCTTCCAGACCTGTAGCTGCTTAAGATCGCCGTAAATCACGTGATATTGAATGCGCCAATTCTCGTGACCCTCACCCCAGCCTTGGACCTCTACCTCGAACCGGTTATCCTGGGTATCCACGGCGGCCGTTAGGATCTTCACGCCGTCCGGGACGTCGGCATGATACATTTCCCGCCGGTTGAATAGGACCTCTTCGTCCAGCTGCTCGCCTTTTTCTTCCCACGTCTCCCCAAGTGTCGTGTTAACCCAGACTTTCAGGGTTTCCGGACCATCGCGTTTCGCCTTCTTAAATTCCTCGATAATGGTTTTCCAGCGCTTCCAAGGGCTCGCCATCTCGTTCAAGTGGAAGCCGCGGACCTTCCGATTCGGGTTCCGTGCAAACCATTTCCCTGCCCCGGACTTCCACTGAATTTCACCATTGAGGGAGCCGCAAAACTTGCAGGCCATAGTCGCATCTTCGAACTTGATTTGTTCCCAGGATAAGGGCTGATATTCTCCGCAATCCGGGCAAGGAAGGCACCACTGTTCCATGCTGCTATCATTGTAGGCTTTCTCGATTCGGGAGGTTCCCTTAATGGTTGGTGTGCTGACCAGTACCCTTTTTCGGTTGTGGAAAGTGGTCGTCCGCTTCGACACAAGCGTTACGGGGTCGCCCTCCGTGCCAGCAGATACAGGATACCGGTCCACTTCATCAAGCAGAACAACGCGTATCGGACGGGATGCCAAAGAGGCCGGCGAGTTGGCGCCGGCCATTGTGATATGTCCTCCTGGGAACGTCTTGTGCAGCATCGTATTCCCGCTGTCTCGGCTCTTTGCGCTCGCCATGCGTCTTTTCAATTCAGGACAATCCCGAATCATCGGCGACAACCGGTCCTTTGAAAAGGTTTGGGCCATATCAAGCGTAGGCTGAACCAACATCATCGGGCTAGGATCTTGATGAATATAGTAGGCGATAATATTCAGAATGATTTCTGTCTTTCCCACCTGAGCGGAAGACATGACAACAACGGTTTCCGTGTCGTCGTCGTTCAGAGCGTCCATGATTTCGCGTTGAAATGGAGCCCTATCCGTCCTCCATTGTCCTGGTTCCGATGAAGCTTCAGAGGAGAGGCGCCGATAAAGATCCGCCCAATTTGAGACAGTCAGGCTTGGCGGAGGCGCCACAACTTGGGATATCTTCCGGAAGAGAGCTTCGGTTTTCAAAAAACTAGGAATCGCCATTAGAAACCACCCTCACCTGCTCCTTCCGGAATTTTTCAGGATCATAATCCGCCAGTTCCGTCAATGCCTCGTCCGTCGCCTCGATTATTCGGGCCTTTATCACGTTCAGATCCTCGACTCCAACCAATTCAGGAGCCAAGCGCATCGGAATGGCCCTGATCCGCTGCCGGAAGGCGCCCAGCATATCGTTCATGACGGCCTCGACATCCTCGGACCGGTGTAAATCCCCCTGCATTTCGGCCAGTTCCAGCGCTGCCTTTTCCTTCTTGATGCGCTCATGCTCTGTCTTCTCGTCAATGAATCGGGGCCTTTTGTCGTCCTCCCGCCCCCCGGCCGCATGTTCGCAATAGGCTTGGACCGCCTCGCCAAGCACATATTTACCGCGCCCGGACTGTTTCAGCACGCCGTCGCGGGTCAATTGGCGTACCCATTGCGGCGTTTTGCCGATAATCGCGGATAGTTCCGAGGTGATGATCTCTTTTTCCTGCAGCGCTTCGGCTTTCGCCTTGGGTTTCGCCAATATCCCCGCCTCCGTTTCGTTTGTGGCCGCTTCTCTGCCGCTTTGATTTTTGACCCTTAATTCGAAGGGAAAAATAAAAAAGCTCTCGTTCGGCTGCCTGCCAAGCGAAAGCGAAAGTATTTTTTGAAAATAAAATCTAGCGCGATTTCGGGCTCACGCGCACCCGCACTTTATTTTTTTCCCCAGAGGGACCCATAGGCCACATTTGGCCGAAGCTTTGGCCCCTTCCTGCCCTTTTCATGCCCATTGTCGAGTTCATACATGCCGAAACGCTCTATGACCCCATTAACTCGCTCTGATTACGTGCTCTTAAAAGTATAGTTCCTTGCCTAGTCTTTCCCTTGTAGTCAAATCTGTTCCAACTGTGTACTGGATTCGATGCCGAGCCATCATTGAGATAAGCACCGGCATAGATGCAGCCAGTAGATGCTTTGCCGTCCTCTCGTCGAACTCTTTGTTAAGCTCTGTATACAATTCCCTGGCAGCCTGGGCGATGTCCTTGTTTACATCCCTCTGTTCTTCCATTTCAATCACGCTCCTTGTCCAAATAAAAAAAGGCCACCCGTTAGAGTGACAGCCTTCGAAACTCTTGTTTTATGTTCCCGCACATTTCCAGCAGCATATAATCAAGATGGTTAGATGGATTAACCTCAATTTCGGTAGGTTCCAATAACTTATAGATAGAGTACCCTCCATGTTCCAGGTCGGTATAAATAGTTATTCGGACTTTTAATGCTTTTCCATCCCTTGCATCCTCACGAGACAATCTGATATCACGGTGACTTTCACCTCTCAGTTTGGGCAAGTATTCATCCAACTTTTCCATTAACTTAAAAACGTCCATTCTTCATCCCTCCGTTTATTCGTCAGGCTCTTTACAAACGATCGCGCTTCACCAGGTATAGCGGGGGCCGTTTCTCTTTAACACACGGAAATCGTGGGCAGTATAGACTCTTGCCCGTGAACGTGCCCCATTCGCAACCGATGCACTTGGCGGGTGGCTGCGGCTTGACCGGTTCGGGGATCGGCTTTGGTTTCTTCCTGCGCTTTTGCACCATGAGCGGGTGCCTCCTTTGCTTAAGTAACAGCTTTGTAGCGCCTGAATCCCTTGCGTGACGGGCGTTTCCGGCACCCTCTACATGAGCAAGGTAACAGAACAAGAACGCTGCTATCATCGAAATCTTTAAAGACGGATGGATAAATAAAAAAGCCGCCCAGATTGGACGACTTTGGTTTGATATATTCGGTTGGTCGTGCTTTGAGCTGCGTTTAAACAATGGCGGCCGTAGCCGTCCGCTGCAAAAACGCTTCGCTCTTTGCCTTAAGAGCATACGCACTTTGTTACAAGAGAGGAAGAACAAGGCCATTATAACGAGCTGCTGAAAAGCGTGTCAAAGTGATCGGATGATAAATTCCCTATCTTTAATCCGTCATCCTCCATCAACCTTTAAATTGCTTACTATTTTTATTTTTCGAAATATATTTGCTTATCTTCCCAACAATCGCAGGAACACCGAAACAGATAACGGCGATAATCACGAAAAAAGAAATGCTAAAGGTATTTTCAACAAAAGAGGAGGCTATCGTTATAAGAATTGCGATTACCATTGCGGTTATTACGTCTTTCACGATCACAAAACCTCCTTGCGTATCGAATCAATTAGCCCAACCCATGAACTCAGTCTGTACATGGGTTGGAGTCGTATAGCTGGAGTCTGTATACGATACTTTCGTTGCATAATAAGCATACCTATTATCGGGGCTAGTGTATACTTTTCTGGTCAACATTGTGCAGTATTCGATTTGCCTGTTTTTTAACCGAGCAATTACATCACTTAAAAAAGCTTGAGTAACTGTAGTTACCCAGTGATTTCCGATTCTCGTCGTTACTAGTCCTGATACACCACGGATAGAAACTTCTATGGCGAATTTAGTTACAGAACTATCAAATGCATGCTTTGTCGGCCCTTCAATAACATCACCGTCCCCGAGGTCTGGTAAAGGAATTCCATTGGGTGAAGCAAAATTCGAAAAAGTTGCTTTTTCCTCTTCGCTAAGAGAGTGACGATCGGTGACCGTTATTTCTATACCATTCTCCGTCCAAGATGTTTCAACTCTCTCATCCGTATTTTGACTTTGTGTATTGTTATTGGCATATAGCGGACTTACCGACGTCAAAAAGATACTTGCGGACAACACTCCAACAAACAATTTTTTCATAAAAGCCTCCCTTTCGAATGTCCTTCACATAAATTTTACCATATATGTTAACGAGGAACAATTTTTCAGGTAGAGAGGTTTATAGCAGAAAGGCGAGAAGAGATCCGCCCGTGTTTACCGCACGTTTGCGCCGGGGTTCTCGTTCTCGCCATTTCTACAATTTCATATTACCACGGAAAAGCGGTCATATGAGGTTCAACTTTGGGTCATGTTTGGTTCAGGTTACGGTCACTTTAGGTTCAAAAATCGAAGACGTCTTTTTCGAAGAAGCCCCAGAGCTTCAACGTATTCGCGATTTTGGCCGTTCCTTCCGCGATCTTCCGTTTGACGGTGCTTTCGCTATATGCGGAGCGCTGGAAAAACTGCATCGTCTCCGAATACGAGTACCCGTCTATAAATCTTCGTTCGATCGCCCTTTTGGCTTCCGGATCGCGGATAAGTCCGTAGGCCCTGAAAATCGACCGCGTGTAAAACTTGTACTGCTCATATACCAGGCGTTGCTTTTCGATTAAAATCACGGCGTTGGCCGTTTTATCCGCGTGGAGATCGTCCTGATCAATACGCCGGGCGACTTCGCCGTCCACGGCCACCATCGCGAGTTCCTTCTCATACGCTTCATAATCAGCCATTAAAATCAGCATGTCCTTATATTTATCGAGCAGGAATTTAGTCCGTTGGACCTCGCTGTCATTGGCTTCCGGAAACAGCTCGCTTTGTCCCCATATCATCGCCATTCCCCTTCATCCCCTCGCGTGCTATATTGATAACGAGAGGTTTGTCCTTGCCCCCGGAGCCCGTTCCCCAACGATGCCGAGGGCTTTTATTATGCCTATTACCAGAAAGCAGTCCATTCATAGATCATCTTCCCCGGCATCTTCTTCGCCGAAAATGTCAGCGAAAACCTTGTCCATCATTTCATCCCGCGCTCTGAGCTGCTCGTCGCTCATTTTCCAATCAAGTAGAGAAAAATATCTCGGTTGATATCTCTCCTCGACCTTATCCGGCTCTGCAGCTGCTCCTTCCGTCGCCCTGATGTGGGCCTTCATGCTGTCCAAAGTAATGTTCGCCTTCGCATTGCAAGTAACTGCGCGGGCGAGTGCCTCACCTATTCGTTCCGTAGGAATCTTGTCCATGTTTCCTCCCCTAGTTGATGTTTAAACGGCGCCCACCTGCTGCCGCACTATTTGGGCGACGGTCGGGTGCATTATCAAGGTGCTGCCCATCACAAAAATTCCTTTCTTCGGAATCACATTGAATCCGTAACGCTTCGCCCATTTCTTATTGATTCGACGCTTCCGATGTGTTCGGATTTGTTTTCTTTCAACCATATTTTCATTTTCGATAATTCTGTATCCGCGAAGCATATAAACCCTCCCTTAGTTGATTTTTAGCCGGTTTTCACACTCGTTGGATACTGCAATCATATCTAAGATTATAAATTTCGTGTTTGTTCAACGCCTTTAAATTGGTACGCAGATCATATGAATCAACTTCAAAGCTTGTTTTGTCTTCTACATGGTCAATGACTTCATCCACGTAGCGGAAGAATCTTTCTTCCCCCTCGATCAGGGTCCGATATTTATCGCTTCGATTTGGTTTTTCCATCGGTCTAAACCCTCCCCTAGTCGATGTTTGCAGGGTTACTTGTCAATCCTGAGAGCTTCCTGCGCCCGTTTCCCACCGTCCTGGTCGATCAGAATATGTCCATACTTGTCCAGATGCTCAGTGCTGTAGTTGTAGGGAGTTGCGTACCACTCTAATGCTTCTCTCAAATGATCAATCTCTTGGAAAAGCTCGTCAATGACCGAATCGTAGCTTATGACAACATCTTTAACCCCATAGACAATGCGGTAAAGTTTTGCCGTCGATCCTTCGACAAGCGCGGTCCTTACGTTGCTCAGAAACAGTTCGAGTAGAGGCTTCGACTGCAGGTGCAAATCTTTCAGTTCTTCAATTCGGTTCATATAAAACCCTCCCATTTTTTTACGTGGTATAATAGATGCAATATACAAATCGAATCGAGGTACATCGTGACTAAATCAGATACAACGACCAGTTTTAGATTCGACGATGATTTTATTGAGCTTCTGAATACTTGGTCTTTTATGACCAAGAAAGATAAGGGCGCTCTCCTGCAGGACGCTTTCCGAGAATACGCCCGGCTGGAACAGAACTCGGACGTTGCCAAAAAAGTGAATAGTATCTCGGAAATTTTGAAAAAGGATTGAGTCGCCGGGGGCGGCCCTTTCTTTTTTCAAGGTCCAACCGCCTTCATTTTCGTTTGTCCTTTGTTTCCCCGCTGTATGGAACATACTGACTTGACGGCTGCCACACCCATTTTTCCGTGTACTCGTCGAACATAAGGAATTGCGTCAGGCCGTTTTCAAGCTGCTGGACGGAATAAACCGTCCGTATGACTGTGGTGTTGTAAACTAGCGTCACTTTGAACATGCAAACCCTCCTTTGTGATCTTCCTATTCATTGATTTACAGCCTCGCGGAATTCAAGGACGCTTCCCGCCCAAAGTCTTCCCAGTATTCTCGTTCCATTTCAGATATAATTTTGTGAGCCTTGGCTGACGCCTGAGCATAATTCATCCCATCTTTTAAGATGAACTTGTCAATCAGCTCCGTTCGTTGTTCGGAAAACATCCCGTGTACACCGTCCTTACATTGAGAGCTGCAGCTGCCCGACCTGCTCGCTGTAGCGTTCAAAAGTCATTCTGTTTTTCGATCCTGTACAATGCTCGGGCATGTTCGCCCTTACGAGGGCTTCCGAAAACACCGGCGGAACCGAATTGCCGCAGCGTGCCACCTGGTCGGCCTTTGTGACCGGCTTGCCGTTTACGTTGTAGCCGCTGATGATGTAGTCTTTCGGGAACCCCTGCGCCGCAAACAGCTCGTGTGGCTCCAGCATACGCATTCCGATATCCACGATTTGATATTCCACGCCTTCAACCCTTACCAAACCGAAGCGTTCCTTTGTCGTGACCGTATGGAGCGGGTCGTCCAGCGCCTGGCCGTTGGTGGAGCTGCCGTAGTATTTCAGAAGGAATGATCGGACTTCACCAACGTGTAATCCGCCGGCGGTGATCGTCGGCATCGGCTCCGTGACAGGCTGCCCGTCTTTGCAGGTCCCGCGGAATTTAACAAGGTGCGATGTCACAAGGGCGCTCTTTCCGCCCCCACCTGCTGTCACCGTTCCGATTGGTTCGGGCATTACACTCCCTACCGATTCGCCAAAATGGCGGGCGATGTGTGCCGTCACCAATGCGTTATGATCAATGGTTGTTACCGTGGAGAGTGGATCGTCCAGGCTCGATCCGGGCCCCTTGTAGTTCCCGCCGTAATGCTTCGCCATAAACGCAGTGACAAGCGCGTGCTTGCGGCCTCCAGCGACAACCGTCCCCAGGGGTTTCTGTAATCCTGGCGCTCGCGGACTCTGCCCCGGCCCCTCACCGTAGCCGATCTCTATCAATGTCGGACTGACCATAGTCCACCCGTTTACGGCCGTCACCGTCTGAAAGGGCTTGTCTATTTCTTGTCCTCGGAACTGATCGTACTTATGATTCACCTTGATCACAAACGGCTTTGGATTGTTGATCACGAAGCGCTCAATCCCGCGAGCGATCCGGCGCAAAGTATTCTCGGCCAGCGGTTTCTTCCGTTCGAAGATTGATGGGCAAGGAATCGACCAGTCTATTACCTCCGCAGCTGTCCGCCAGGGTTTCCGCTCTCCATTCAAAACTTCCCGACTGTCCGGCGCTCCGTGTGAGGGCTCCGGCCATGCGATCGGCTGCCCGTCACAGCGGGCGATCAGGAAGAAGCGTTTCCGGATCGTTGGCGCGCCGTAGTCGCACGCTCTCAGCTCGCGCCATTCGACCTCATATCCTTGCCGGCGAAGCGCGTTAACGAACACTCTAAAGGTCCGACCCATCTGGGATTTTATCGGCTTGCCTTCGCCATCGAGCGGCCCCCAATCCTTGAACTCCTCGACGTTTTCGAGCATGATCACACGCGGCCGCCGTGTGGCAGCCCACCGAAGCGCCACCCATGCAAGACCGCGGATCTTCTTTTCACGCGGCTTTCCACCGCGCGCCTTGGAATGGTGGGTACAGTCCGGAGAGAACCACGCCAGGCCAACGGGTTTTCCTGGCATAACCGTTCGCGGGTCAATCGCCCAGATGTCCTCACAGTAATGCCTGGTGTTCTTATGGTTTGCATCATGCATGGCGACCGCGCCCGGGTCGTGATTGCTCGCAACCTCAACGCTCCGGCCGGTCGCCTTCTCAATGCCAGCTGACGCCCCACCGCCACCTGCAAAATTATCGACCATGATTTCATTTTTCCAGTAGGGCTCCCCGGAGTTCAAAACCTTAAGCCAAGTCCTCCGCATTTCACCAACGGCCATTTGCAGCTGCCGTTCACGACGCCATTTTCGTCTTCTCAAAACTCCATCACCTCACCGTCACCGGATTAATAGCCGGTAGCAAGCCGGTCATAGTTGGCTTTGTTCTTGGCGACGTAGGCGGCTGTGATCTGATCGTATGAAAAACCAAACTTATCTCCGAGAGCGTAAAAGGTTGATAGCGCAAACCGGAAATTTATAATGCGGTCATTTTCAGGTTCGAGCAAAATCAATCCTACGTAATACAACAGTTCAACGAACAGTTTTGTCGTCTCCTTGGGTTCAAAATCATCTGGAACAAACAGAACCTTTTCCGGTAAATCCAGCTGCCGGGCGATAGAGAGGAAAAAGTGTAGGCAATCGGCGTATTCTTCGAGCAGGGGGTTTCTCGGTTCTAATTCTCCTGTTCCATCGCATTCGTCGCATTTTTCATACTCCAATCCTTCCTGTCCTTCTAAGAGAAAGTCCACACTTGCCGGCCAGTTGTAATCCCCACTACCTTCACAAACTGAACATTCATTTTTAGCGGAAATTCGCGGTTCTTGATTCTTGCTCCAATGCTTAAACCCGCGCCACTCGTTCGCGAGCTCCGCGATTTCCACCTGCAGCGCCAGGACGGTATTCGGGAGCAGGTCCACTCCCTGCAGGCCCTTTTGTTCGATAATCCGCGCATCGAGCGCCTTCTGCATTTCGTACAATTCAGCTATTTTCACGGCTTCCCGCCTCCGTTTCTCTATTTATTCGTTCTTCCCCGGTCCGGGCTTCGATAATTTCGACATGTTCGGGTTCACGTTCAATCCCGACAAACCCGAATCCCTCGCGCTTTGCCGCTGCAAGGGTCGTGCCACTCCCGGCATATGGATCAAGGGTTGTCCCTCCGGGGGGGCGTAACAAGCCGCACAAGCCATGCCATAAGCTCCAACGGCTTAACGGTGGGATGGGTGTTCTTTACTAGTGATTCTGCCCCTCGCCAATCTAAGTTACGATCTATGCTGCTCGCCTTTTTGCATATTACCTGCGGAGTGACATTAAAATATGGTGAAAAGAAGGCGTCGGGTTCTGTGGTGATACAATTCGCTGGAAATCTGCCGCTATACTCCTTAGCGTTTCGCTTCACGGGTGAAAAGGTATTTGACGTAGCATCATATCCGTCTGAAGCAACCTGAACAAAATGCTTGTCGCCGATCCGACACCCATCAATATTAAGGGCGCCAGTGCTATACTTCTCGACCGTATTGGCAACCGTCCCGGCAAGCGGCTTCCGGGCCACGATAATAGGTTCATGAGCAGGCTTAAGCGCGGTTCCCCATCCGTCCCATTGTTTTGCCAGATCGGAAGCGGGTGCGGTAATAGTATGGGTGAATGATCTGGCATCGCTTTTTATCCATGATCCTGTTTTCTCTTGCTCGGCTCCTGGGACCATGCGCTTTACGGTTGGTCCCTCCATTAGAATCTCCCGTTCGATGCCTGCGCGTTTATCGAAAGCCTTTCCCACATCCATCGACTTCGGAAAGCCGCTAAAGTAAAGCCACTCGATGACATCCCGGATTTCAAATCCGCCGAGCCGGATTGATGTTGCCATTAGATCCTGCGTGCGCGTTCCGGCGAACACAAGGGCGTGGCCGCCTGGCTTAAGGACTCGGTAAACCTCTTTCCAAACATCCGGATGCGGGACGAATGAATCCCATCTTTTCCCCATGAATCCACCGTGTTTATGGTCGTAAGGTTCCCCGGCTATCCACTTGGACAGCACTTCCGTAATGTCGGGTTCCTTTGAGAGCCCGTAAGGCGGATCTGTCACAACCGAATCAATTGAATTGTCAGGCATTCTTTTCAGCTCGTGGAGACAATCCCCGTTGTAAATCTTGTATGTCTTCCCCATGTCGCCACCCATCCCCCATTAAAATGTTTCTTCCAGCGCGAGCATATTTCCGATGCAGCTGGCGCAAACGTTCGATCTTTCGTATTCCGGATATACCTCCGGAGATTCCGCGAACTCTTGAACAACGAGCTGTACGCATTCTCGCTGCTCCCCGCAGCGATTGCATTCACCCAGAACAAGTACCATGATTCCCGCCCTCGCTTTCCGGCCCGCAGGCCGTCATATGGTCATCCAGTATTTCAAAATCCGGGAAGCCCCCGCCACAGTAGGGGCATTCCATCGGATCGTTAGGCCAAAGTGCCGGCATTCATTTCCCTCCGACTTCCGGATTCACTTCTTTATCTGCTCTGAAAAAGTTGCCGTATGAATCCCGGAACGGTAATCCTGTCGAAGTATCGAGAACCGGGTTGGCCGGGCGGACTTTAAGAATGGTCCCGCATTCGTGGCATTCCGTCGTTTTATCTTCTTTTAAAATGTACTGGTTACTGCTGCACTTACATTCTGGGTTGGGGCACCAGTAGCGGCACCGATAATGCGGTACACCGTTCTTGTATTTGATTCCGGATTCGTACCAGTTCGAATGTTCTCCAAGCGCTTGACCCAGTTTTTCCCCCAGATTAGTCGCAAGCGTACGCTCACTGTTTAATAGCTGAGTTTGCCGAACCGGTCGGGAGTCAGGTTGCGGCTCCTTGGATGCCACTGGGGCAATTGGGGAATGCGCTGACGGATTCAGCCTCGGTGCGTTTGCCCCTTGACTCGGCCGGATGGTTACACGGTCAAAAATTCCATCGAATGAGGCACTGAGAATTTGCCTAGCTAGCTGATCAGAAGCATTTAAAACATTGAATTGCAACTTTTTCATTCCGTTGCCTATCGACACTTTTATATCAGTCATGAATGTCACCCTTTTGAAAGGAACAGCTTACGCCGCCCCGTTCCCTTTCCGAATTTCTTCCTTCACGAGATCCTTAAATTTCTTGTATTCCGACTGAATTTTCGAGGAGGAGGCACCTTCTTCTTTAGCCAGTTCCATCCAGCTCATATTTTTCTCCTGTTTCTTCTGGATCAGATCACGGAAGTCGAAGGAAAAGCCGTCGTACTGCGGATCATGCAGCAGGATGTACGCTTCAACTTCCTTCGTTGTGATCTCCTTTTCCTCCGGTTGCTGGCCGGCATCAGCCGCCGTTTGTTCTTCTGCAGCAGACTCTACTGGCTCCTCCCGGACCAGGTGCTCCGATGGAACACCTTGCAACCATTCCGGCAGAACGTCTTCGGCCCCCGTATTTTCGTTCTGAGGCTCGTTTCCTTCGCTCGGCTCCGTTTGTCCGTTTGCTTCCTGTTCGCCGCTCTGAGGGGCCTCCACCTCGTTCAAATCGCTATCCGCAGACGAAGCCTTGTCTTCGGTTTGGTCTTTGGCAGGAATTTGGCCGGCTGCCGGGTTGTTTTTACGCCATTCGTCCCAAGCAGCAGCACTTGGCGCAACGCGCTCTCTGTATTTGTCCAAAGCCATCGTGAACAGCATCGTCGGCATTTCTTCATCGGCAGCTAATTTGATATAACTCTCACCTTCCGCCAGGCGTTGGGTGATCTTAACAAAATCCTGCGGCAAATCTTCGTATTTTGGAGCAAACCCGCTGAGGATAAAGTCGTTAATTACTTCGAGTTCGATTTCGTCGTCCTCTTTCTTCACGTTGACCTTTTCAGGAGCTATTCCAAGTGCTGCATCGGCAGTTAATTGCTCGCCTTCTTCCGTTACCTGGGAAACCACGCCCTTAGCGATATCAACCTTGTATTGGATAAGCGGCTTTTTTGACTGGGCATTAATCAGTTTCGTAAAGCGGATAATTTGGGAATCTAGGCCGCCAAGCACTTCGCAGTCAATCATTTCTGCCAGGGTTTCAAATTGTCCCTTAAGCTCGCTATTCGTAATTTCCAGAACTACAACAACGGTATTTCCTTTTTTTAATTTGGCGTCTTTGACAAGCCCTTTGAAATTGATGTAACTCATATCTATCACTTTCCTCTCGGTTTTTTAGTCTAAAGTGACAATCTTGACTTCGATCCGCGGGCGGTTGCTATACCGCTTACGAACAAAAGCATCGACAACTTGACTGTCATCCTTCCACATGATGCCTTTGAGGGCATCCTTCACGCCTTTAAGATAGTTATCCGCGTCGGGCTTAGATGTCGGCATTATCAGGCCGCTCTCCGCATCCGCGCTTTTCTTTTTGCTGAAGCTTTTGGGGATTGGCCGATAAGCCGTAATGGCAAGTCCGAGCGCTCCTTCAAGGAGAGCAGGTGGGGCATATTTTTCAGCTGCTAGCCGAACATAATCTTTATAGTCACGGGATTTTTTCGGGTCATATGCTCTTGTAAAGCCGCCGACCGTACTAAATTTTGGTCTTCCTTGTGCGACCGGTTCCCCATAGATTGTGAATTGAATCAATTTTCGCTAGCCTCCTATCACATGTAATCCGCTGGCTGTTCCGTCCTGTGATGATGTGCCTTGGATCAAGCACATACACACTTCCAAGGATGTTCCCGCCTTTTTCCGTAATCCAGTACTGTAAAGCTGTCTGAAAATAGGGGTCGAGTTCTTCCGTTTCAGGACTCACCGCGGGTACACCGCCTTTTTGTGATAGTTCACCCGTCGGTGCTGTTTGCGATTGCGGCGTTTAATTTCCTCGGCGGCCGCCTGCCGGTGATGGATCGGCGCCTGTACGTCGTTATAAGCGATCTCGTACAGCTGCGCGCGGGTAGCCTGCCGCCAGTCCAGTTTTTCGCTCATGACGACATCCTCCTCATGTCCGGTACTCGCCGGCCGCCTGGAGGCGGTGCCTGTCCCTGGTGATCCCGCTGGATGTTGGCGAACTTGTTAAAGCTTTTGAGGAATGCCAGTTCCACTGTGCCGACCGGGCCGTTCCGCTGTTTAGCTATGATGATCTCGATGATATTTTTCTTTTCGGATTCTTTGTCGTAGTAGTCATCCCGGTAAAGGAACGCCACAATGTCCGCATCCTGCTCGATGGAGCCGGATTCCCGTAGATCGGACATCATCGGTCGTTTGTCCTGGCGCTGCTCGACGCTCCTGGAGAGTTGGGAAAGCGCGATGACTGGCACGTCCAGTTCCCGGGCGATCTGCTTCAACGTGCGGGAAATTTCGGATACTTCCTGCTGACGGTTGTCTCCCTTACCCCTGCCCTGGATAAGCTGCAGGTAGTCGATAAGGATCAAGCCGAGCCCGTGGTCCTTTTTCAAGCGCCGGCACTTCGTCCGGATCTCTCCAACGGTGATGCTTGCGGAGTCGTCAATGTAAATCGGAGCCTCGGAAAGAAGGCTGATAGCCGTGGTGACCTTCTCCCAGTCGTCGCCTTCGAGGAAACCGGATCTGAGCCGGTTTGCATCAACGTTCGCCTCCGCGCATATCATGCGCTGTACAAGCTGCGACGCGCCCATTTCAAGCGAGAAGACTGCAACGACCTCGTTCTTGCGGATGCCGACGTTCTGGGCGATGTTCAGGGCAAAGGCAGTTTTACCAACGGAGGGCCGAGCAGCCACAATGATCAAGTCGGAGTTTTGAAATCCGTTGGTCAGCTTGTCCAGGTCGGTAAACCCGGACGGCAGCCCCATAGCCGACCCGTTCCCACGGTTGTTGTATGTCCGCTCGATCGTATCGAAACATCCCATTGCTACATCGCTAATCATGTGAAAAGGTTGCTTTTTAAAGCCCTTGTCCGTGAGCTTGTCCGCGCTGGCCTGCATCGTTTGCAGCAACTTCCCCGTGTCTTCGCTTTCCTCGGCCTGACGGAGCTGGCGCCGCAACTCCAAGATTGCCTCCCGGTGCGTAGCCTTGTCCTTTACGATCTCGGCATAATGCCCCATGTTGGCCGATGTCGGTACTGCCTCGATCAACTGATTGAGGTAGCCGATACTGCCGACCGCGCTTAACTGCCCCTTGCTCTGCAGCCGTTCGGCTAAGGAAACGACATCAATGGTCGTTCCGCTTTCGTGTAACTCCTGCATCGTTTCGAAAATCTGGCCGTGCTGCGGGCTGAAAAACTCGTCGCCACTCAAAAGGTCCATAGCAAGATCCATCGTTTCAGGGTCCAACAGCACCGCGCCGAGTACGGCCTGTTCGGCCTCGATGTTTTGCGGAAGTGGTTTAATCTCGTCGTGCTGCAATGCGCTTCACCTCTTCCCGAAACCTTTCGCTCGGCGGCGCCGGTTGCAGCGCGCGCCGCTGGCCGTTTTCCTCGACCATGTGCATGTTTTCCAGCATGAGCCGGGTTTCTGCAGCGTCCGGTATGGCTCGGCCCTCTGCGGCCTGTGCTGGCCGTTTGGCGAGCTGGCCGGGAGTCGGCGGAAATTTGTTCCCAGGGTCCCGCGTGTAGCTATAAAAATTTGCCTCTGCGAGTGTATGGGGTACGTCTTCCAGAATTCGCAACCAGAGCTTCACCTTGAAGTCGTCATATGAGAATCCGGTAAAGACATTATCAATGAGCATGAAGATTTTACGGATTTCTACTTCGTTCACGTTCTTCCGCCTCCCGTATTTCTTGGATAGCTTTTTCGTTCTTCGACAACTGGCGGTTGTTGCTCTTGCGCTGCCTTGGTGAAACAGGTTTATTAGCTGCTTCAATCGCGGCCTTAAAATCATCCCAGCATCCGAAGATTACCGCCTTGCAGTATGAAAATGTTCTGATCGTGTCAGACTCTCTTTTCCGAGTCTTCTTTTTCCGAGCGACTGCCAGGTCGATCCCAAAGTGAATGAACTCGATTGGCATAGGCTCTTTAGCTACCTCCTCGACATGATTCCAATCGGAAGCGTTTGAAAAGGTCCGTCTGGTTTGCTGGAGATAGTAACCTTCGATCTCGGAAAAACGGTTCTCGGATTCTTCCGGATTAAAATCTGTTGGAAAGGTATTAATCGCATTTCTGAGAACTTCGGTTCTCGATTTGAGGAATTCGGAATCTGTTTCAGATAAGTCCTTAATCCATCTATCTATTAATATCTTTATAATATCTTTATTAGATCGGACATTTTTGTCCGGGAGATCGGACATATCTGTCTGATCTCTATTGGAGAGAACGGACATTTTTGTCTGATCTGTTTCGAGAGATCGGACATTTTTGTCCGTTCTCCCGGAAGCCCACTTTTTGGACCTCTTGACCGATAAAATGAGTCCGTATGGAGCCCGAGTAATCCTGATGTAATCATGCCTTTCCAACGACTCCAGCCAGCGGCTCACCGTCTTTTCGTTAACGTCGAATATCTCCGCCAACTGTGACAGCTTCATTGGCTTGTTCCCAAGGACGATGCCCCAGACTATCCCGTCTTTTTCCTTCTCCGTTGTCGTGGAGCTGATGCACCAGAGAAAAAGCCAGATCGCGCTGCCTATTTGCTTGTAGTGGACTGGTTGCAGTAGGCCGGAGTAGGTCGGAAAGGGATAACTGTTTTCGGGCATTTTGATCATCCCCTATACTGCTATGACTTTCTCGGCCTCCGTCTGCCGGTGAACCAGGTACAGCCTGCCGGGCGGCGCCTTGGTTACGAGCCAGTTCGCCGGATCTTCGCCGGCCGCCTTGATTGCCTGCTTTTGCTTAAGAGTCGGATTTTTGCCTTTCATGCCTGCCTCCTATCGGTCCGCGATTCGGACCACTTTCCCAGTGATTTTCTGAATCTCATTTTTGAAAAACTCGGCGTCGCTGTTGGCGTCGCTCAGATGGAGCAGCCAAATTTCCTGAACGCGGCTCATATCGTTGGCCCGAATGAAGTCCTTTACATGATCAAGGCCGAAGTGCGAGCGAAGGAGCCGACTTTTCATAACGGCCGGGATGCGCCCGGCCGCTATGTTGGCGTTTAATATGTCGATAGAATAATTGCACTCGACCATGATGTGTGTGAGGCCAGGGAACCGATACCGGACGTAATAGGTATCTGTGACAAAGAGCAGCTTGTCCCCGGACCGGTTGGCGAGCAGGAAGCCCAGCGGCTCCGCTGCGTCGTGCTCAATTTCAAAGGGAAGAATCGTCCAGCTTCCGACCGTGAACTCCTCGCGGGCTTGAACAACTCGCAGGCGGTGTCCGGACAGCCCGAGAGCTTCCGCCGTGCCGCGCGCGGTGAACACCGGAATGCCGGCGCGCATGACGTCCGCCGCGGCTCGGCTATGGTCGCCGTGCTCGTGAGTGATCAGGCAGGCAGCGACTTCGGACATCCGGAAGCCGACGCCCCGCTGAATCTCCTTGTACTTGATACCGGCCTCCAATAGCAGGGCCGTGTGACCGTCCGTGATCCGGTAGGCGTTGCCGGCACTGCTGGAGCCGAGCGGTTGAATCTCAACCATCAGAACGGGTCCATTCTCGGCGGCTCTGCTGCCTGTGCCCGGTCGGGCTCCACCTGCAGGTCGCCTTCCGGCGGTGCATCCGCGGCGGCTCCGTTCTCTTCCGGCGCTTCCGGTTGGGGTGGGGTCGGGTTGATGTCAATAACCTTGCGATTTGCGTTTCGGCTGATTTCCTCGTTCACTTCCGCCTCGGAAAACTCGCTTTCCAAGCGCAGTAAACGAAGATAATCGTCGTCGATTTTTTGGCTATCGATTGCGATATCGCTATAAGCCGCGCGAAAAATAGTTTTCCAGCACATTCTTTCGGGCCAGCCCGTCACAGTTTCCGTGCCTACTTTCTGACCTTTGTCCCATTTGTCTTTTTCGCCTCCCCAGAACTCAGGGCTGGCTTTTTCGGGCTTGCGCTTCTCAATATCGCTTAATGAAAAAAGAGCAAGCTTATTTTTTTCTGGCATATCAACGTAAATGTGATAGTAGAAGCCGCCTATAATTTCGCCACGATTAAAAGGATTCTCAATGCTGAAAGTGTAATTTTCGATAGGATTTTGGGCGTCCTTTTTAAGCGGGACAAACTTGTCATTGGAGTAAACAAGCTCGACGATAACCTTATCCGGCGGATTGAGGCCATACTTCGTAGCCTTTAGTTCAATCCCGCGGTAACCTTCGATAAATGTAATGTCATACTTGTTGGTGTTGTTATTCTTGAAAGGAATGGGGTTGATATGGTTCGGCTGTGACGGATCGAATCCAACACGCGCCAGCGATACAACATCCAAAGCCAATTTGTCCATGTTCACATTTGCCCAGGTTACCGGCAGAGCATCGCGGTACTTTTCGGATTTTTTCAATCGTTTTTCTTCGGTTGAACGAAGAATGGAATCGAGCGCTACAAAATAGTTTTGTGCAAGGCGCTTCTGGAATTGAGTCAGCGCGACCTCGCCGACACTGGTCCCAAACTCCGTGACAACTTTCTGCATAAACCTTTCGGAATGTGTCAGTTCCTTTTTTGCGACCGCATTCTGTTTTTCTGTTGACATTCAAATCGCCTCCACATCGTATTGACCAAATTCGTCGTTGATTACCTTAAGCAGTTCCGCATGGACCCGCTCTTTGTCTTCCAGCTGCTCAACCGCTAGGTAAAGAATTTCCCAGGCTTTCAACTTGGAGCAATGCGGGTTTGTCTCCGAGGGGACATCCTCACTGAACTGACCGTTCACCTCGATAAGAAATAATTTCACCTGGCCGGCGGTCGCCGGTGCCGTCAATCGTGCCATCAGACCGCCTCCTGTTTGCTGTTGTTTGACGTAACGACCCAAAGTTTCTTGTTTCTGCTTTCCCAGATGCTGCTTGCCTTTTTAGAGCTACCGTGCAATTTAACTAGTTCTTCCCTGGTCTCAATTGGTAAGCTTTCAAATGTCGGCGGCACTATCAATTTGATTACTTGCGAATTGACGTCAATCATTTTCGTAACAGCTTCCGCGTTGTCTACAAAGATCGGTGCGGAGAATCCGTAGTGCTCGCCCAGCGTGTTGATGATGTCCAGGCCGACATTGATCCGCGCAGCGTTATTGAGGCCGCCGCCATATGGCACGCCGTCGAAAAGCGTCTCGCAGCACTCTTCCAGGCCGCCGTTGATCTGCTCCCGGAACAACCGGAACCGGGCGCGCTTGAATTTGCTGTTAATACGAGATTCCAGCATTGAGACTTTGGCCCGTGTGAACTCGTCCATCAGGTAGAGCTCACCTTCCAGCCGTTCAAAATCCGCGGCCAAGCGGCGCTCCTCCTCCTGCAGCTCCTCAATCCGCCGGGTGATCCGGTCCACTTGTTCAAACTGTGCGAGCTGGCGCTCGAGCGTGGCCACGTCGATCCGGAGTTTGGACAATTCCTTTCGCTGCTGCTCAACGGAGCCCTGATTGGACGAGCGAAGCGCCACTATGCGGGCCTGAATGTCTTTGGCCTCCTGCTGCTTTGCTACATAATCCGGATCGAGCGCCGGCACTTCCGCGCCTCCCCGCAGTTCCGCGAGCTTTGTTTCTGCCACGAGTACCGCCGCGCGCTTGGCATCGAGGATTTCCGTCTGTTCGACCAACTCACGGTTGAGTCGGTCCGCGGTGGCTTCAAGGGTCACGATATCCAATTTCGCCGCTGTGCCCACTGAAAGTAGTTCTTCCAGGCGTGAGCTTTTCTTACGGTTGAAATCTTCTAGGGCCTTATCGTGCGCGGCCTGGATCTGCTCCGCCGGCAAACTCTGTCCGCAGGTTGGGCACTCGCTCTCGTGTGGTGGTGTGAAGGTTTGGGCTTCGGTCTCGCGGTATTCAGTTAAAAGCTTTTGTCGCGCTTCATTGCGACCAGTTAACCGAAGGTTGTTCTGTTCGATCTGATATTTTAAATCTTCAATCTTCCGGATTACGTCGCTGCATTCGTCCTGCAGCTGCTCGATTTTGTCCCGTTGGCCCCGGGCTCGATCAAACGCGGCCGAATCCTGTCGATTTTGGATCTGCGTCAGATGCGCCTCGATGCTGCGCAGATGCTTCTCCAAAGCTGCGATTTCCCCGCCTTCCTGGATACGGACGAGCTTCTCCTCACCTTCACGGATGCGATCCCGTAGCGTCTGAATATCGTCCTGGATAACCTCCGCATCCAGGTCCGTCGTATCCGGCTTACTCCGTTCGGCCTCGTTGATCCGGACCGGGATTTTATCAAGCTCCTTTTTGATCTCGGAGCGCTTGGCCGCGATGACCTTCTTGTGATTTTCAATGCTCCGGCCCTCCAAAATTTCAGGGAGACGGGAGAGCGCTTGGCTGCTGTCGATAACCTCTTCATCCGTAACGTTGCCGCTGATCTCAAAAAGGATTTTCCGGCGCTCTTCCCATTTCAGCTGCTCATTGAAAAAGGCGGGATTGGTGAGGAGTTTGAAGACGCTCTCCTCGATGATGCTGTCTACCTCGGCCTTGTACTCGGTCTGCTTGACTGGTACGCCGTCAACAAAGTACTCCGTTTTGTGGCCGTCGAATTTCGGTGTGGCCTGGCCGCGGGTAGTCACCCATTTTTCAGTGAGCACCCGCCGGAGAGTTCGCGGCCGGGCGTCGATCGAGAACACTGTTTCGACCTCGTGCTGCAGGTGCCGGTCCTTAACATTTCCCTGCTCGTCCAATGCTTTTATCTCAAAATCCGTACGGTTTTGGCTGTCTTTCCCGAAAAGAAGCCATACAAAGGCGTCGAACAAAGTCGTCTTGCCCGTTGCGTTATTGCCGTATATGGAGACGCTGCCGCCGGCCGTATTGAGAACAAATTCCTTGAAACCTTTAAAGTTGCGGAGCGTAATACGCTCCAGGATGATATTTTTCATGGCTCCTCCTTCGGCGTATTCGCTGCATTATGTTTTTTTTGCTTTAGATCCTGGTAAAGTGTAAATTTACGCCGAGTGTTAAAGGTGAAAACTGGTGTACCATCTGATTGAAAGGTGATTGAGCCGCCGACCTGTGTCAGCAAGACCTGGTCCTGCAATCGCTCGCTATATGGCAACGTGTACCGCATGGGGTCACCTCCTGGCGGGTTTAAGCTGGCGAGCCTGCGGCGACTTTCTTAAGGTCGCGGAGGCAACTTTTACAAACGGCCTTATCGCGGAAGGATTGAAGCCCCTCCGTGTTACCGCAAAGGAAGCAACCGGGAGCGTATTTTTTAAGAATGATTCGGTCTTCCGTAACGAAGATTTCCAGCGGGTCCTTTTCAGCTACTCCAAGCGTGCGACGGATTTCAACTGGAATTACGATCCGACCGAGTTCATCAACCTTGCGTACCATACCTGTGGCTTTAATCATGAGAAGTACCTCCAAATATTTTTTTGTGGTATACTAGCGACATAAGTTTTTTCAAAGTGCGCGACCTGTTCCGGCTCCTACCCCGGACGGGTCGTTTTTCGTTTTCGGGCATCGCCCCCTTTCATGATTTGCCGGCGCTGATCTTCTTGGCGCCGATCGCCTCCGCAAAACATTGAATATTGCAACAAACCCCGCTGCCGTACTTCCAAGCTTGCTGCCCCGGTTTAATTAGCTTGGAGCAATTTTTGTTCAAGCACCGGTGTTTCAACTCGTTTTCGTCTGGCCCTAACACCAGAACCCATTTCGGGCTGCTGATCATGCATCCACGCCTCCCATGTTCCATCAAGATTTTTTTTAACAAATCGTTCGAAAGTCAGCAGGTATTTCTCGGCAATACGGTGATATTCGAAATAGACACCGAGCTTGTCTAATACCTCGTCAGACACGGCCTTTTCCCTCCTTCCGCCGCCGAATCTCCCGGAGAATGACGGCATGTTGCGCCGGACTCCGGTCGAACCAGATACGGGCCAGTTCTTCGAGTGTCAGGTTAATCATGTATAAACTGCCTCCTATTCGTTAAGACTTGAAAATATCCCCGAAGCGTTTATCCAGAAACTCGGCCATTTTGGCAGCTTGAAAGGACCAATTGTGGCCTTGTGCCTTTGGATAAAAGACAAAACCCCCATTTTGAACATCCAGAATTTTTTTGAAACGGGGCTGTAAGAGAATGTTTTCTTTGATCCAAGCCTGCCCCTTATTCAATCTTCGTTCTAAATCCTGCATGGACCAATAAACCCCAGCAAGTTCCATCTGCTTCAATTCCTCGAATTCGATCTTTCTGATTATCACGTGATCTTCTGGAACTGGAATCGAAAGCTGCACGGTTATATTTTGCATGCCGTCTCGCTCCTTCTATGCTGTGTTATGTTTCTTTTTTGAAACCTCGGGATAAATGAAATACTCATCCGCACTTATTTCAAATGCGGCGCAAATTTTTCTGATCTCGGTTATCGTGAAATCTCCACCAGTACCATTCAAATTTTGATTGATTGCTGATTTCGACTTGCCAAGCAATTCACCGAGTTTACCCTGGCTCACGCCATACTCATCCAAGAATGCTTTAAACTTTGTGTATGGCGTATGACGTCGCTTGATGTCTTTCAAGATGTCCTTCAAGAGGATTCACCTCCTCTCAGTGCTTGTTTCACTTTTGAAACCTTGTGATACGAGTATACACACACAAAAGTTTCAAAGTCAATAACATTTTAAGCGATCATCTAATAAAAGTTGCATTTTCGAAACACGTGTTATACTATGGTATTAGATCAGTCTAAACGTTCGGAGGTAAAAGACCGTGTATTCTTTTGGTGACAAATTGAAAGAACTTAGAACAAATCGAGGCCACACCTTAGATGAACTTGCTGACAAAGTAAATGCCCAGTATGGAACTGCAATAAATAAAGGAATGTTATCAAAATGGGAAAACAATCATGGAGAGCCGAGACTTGATACAGCTAGAGTACTTGCAAGTTTTTTTAAAGTTTCATTAGACGAACTTTTGGAGCTTGATAAGTCCAATAGCAAGAATGAAATTGAGACTATCGCGGCTCACCATGATGGCGAGGATTGGACCGAAGAAGAAATGAAGGAAATTGAAATATTCAAGCAGTTTGTTCGGTCGAAACGAGGACAAAAGGAAGGCTAACTTCATGATGGATTTTGACACAGTTCTAAAGTATGCCTCATTATACGTTGAAGTTTATGAACACCCTATGACGTCCAGAAACAAAGGACTTTATATGGACGGGATTGTCTGGCTAAATAAGGGTTTAACCAGTGTCGATAAAGCATGCGTCCTCGCTGAAGAATTGGGACACCACAACACATCAGTAGGCAATATCCTAGATCAATCTTTGATCCAGAATAGAAAGCAGGAACAATTAGCCAGACAATGGGCATACGAATTCATGATTCCTCTCGAAAAAATCGTGCAGGCTTATCATTCGCACATTCAAGACAGATTCCAACTTGCGGAGTTTTTAGGTGTTACCGAGGAATTTTTGCAAGCGACTATTGACAGATATACCGAGAAATACGGGCTATTTGCTCAAGTAAATGAACGTTACACTGTTTGTTTTAATCCTCTTGGCGTTATTGAAATAGTTTAATTAACTTCGCGTGTAACTGCCGCGAGGCGGTTTTGGCGTACCCAAAATCAGAACATATATTCCTAAAAGGAGTGATAACAATGGCGTCATATTTAAAACGAGGAAAGACCTGGCAATATACTATTAGCCGCATGGTGAATGGAAAGCCTGCTCCAATTAGAAAGGGGGGATTCGCTTCAAAAGCCGAAGCGAGAGCTGCTGCTGCTGAAAAGATGTACGAGCTCCAAAAAGGCTTAGTCCCAATAGCGGAAGCAAAACCGCAACCCTTTCACCAATACTTCGCGGAGTGGGTCAAAGTGTACAAATCCACAAAGCACAAGAATACTATTGCAAGATATGAAACTACACGTCACACCATTGAGGAGCTATTCGAAGAACAGACAATACAGGAAATCACAAAACGAACATATCAGGAAAAATTAAATATTTATGCTGAAAAACATGCAAAAGAAGGAACCCGAAAATTGAACACTCATATAAGAGCATGTGTGAAAGATGCCATCGACGAAGGTGTGATTAAAGTAGATTTCACCCGCGGGGCTGTTATTTCAGGTTCTGTGGAAGCAAAACGCCCAGAAGAAAAGCACATGAATTTTTTCGAAAGCAAACGTTTATTGAAAGAGCTGGAGAGGCCAGAAGCGCTATCCCATTATCTAATTCTTTTAGGTATCACATCAGGTATGCGATTTGGAGAATTAGTCGGGCTGACAAGACAGGACTTTAATTTTGAAAAAAGTGAAATCACCATTAATAAAACTTGGGGATACACAAATAAAATGCATGATGGATGGGGGCCAACAAAAAACGACCAGTCAGTCCGCACAATTAAAATGGATAGGAAGACAATGAATATTTTTAAAACATGGTTTGAAAATCAACCCGATAATATCCATAAGCTTGTTTTCTATAGTCCTACATCTAAATATAAAGTTCTCAGTAACAATGGTGCCAATAAGGCTTTGGATGCTCTAATGACGAGGTTAAATATCGAATCAATAGCTTTTCATGGTTTACGGCATACTCATGCAAGTATTTTGCTTTATAAAAAGGTCTCTATTTACTACGTTTCCGAAAGATTGGGACACCGTGATATAGATACAACCATGAAACATTACGCCCATATCGTTAAAGAACTAAGAGAACAAGATGAAAAAAGCACCATGAAAATATTCGATGAGATGGTGGGGTAAAAGCGATATCGGTTTTGGTGTAAAATCGTGTGTAAAAAAAATCTAAAACATATGCTATTCTATGCTATTCTCAAACAACAAAAAAACCGCCCAACCCTTGATACACAAGGATTTAGACGGTTTTTACGGCATCTAATATTAATTAGATTACGTCCCAGGAGGGATTCGAACCCCCGACACACGGCTTAGAAGGCCGTTGCTCTATCCAACTGAGCTACTGGGACAGACGTATCGGGACGACACGATTTGAACATGCGACCCCCTGGTCCCAAACCAGGTGCTCTACCAAGCTGAGCTACGTCCCGAAAGTAATAATGGCGTGCCCTGAGAGATTCGAACTCCCGGCCTTTTGATTCGTAGTCAAACGCTCTATCCAGCTGAGCTAAGGGCACGTATGAAATTATGGAGCGGAAGACGGGAATCGAACCCGCGACCCTCGCCTTGGCAAGGCGATGCTCTACCGCTGAGCCACTTCCGCATAAATCTGGTGCGCGTGGAGGGACTTGAACCCCCACGTCAAAGACGCTAGATCCTAAGTCTAGTGCGTCTGCCAATTCCGCCACACGCGCACATAAAACAATCATGGTGAGCCATGAAGGACTCGAACCTTCGACACCCTGATTAAAAGTCAGGTGCTCTACCAACTGAGCTAATGGCTCATAACTAAATGGCTGGGGGTATAGGATTTGAACCTATGCATGACGGAGTCAAAGTCCGTTGCCTTACCGCTTGGCTAACCCCCAATATTTAAAACTCATATCAAGGTAATGGGGCGGACGAGGGGAATTGAACCCCCGAATGTCGGATCCACAAACCGATGCGTTAACCACTTCGCCACGACCGCCACAAAAACTAGCGTTGTTAAAAATGGCGGAGCTGACGGGATTCGAACCCGCGGTCTCCTGCGTGACAGGCAGGCATGTTAGGCCTCTACACCACAG
>NZ_JAGXJX010000129.1:0-472 GCF_019091125.1 Paenibacillus sp. GbtcB18 | reverse complement strand
GACTTTTAGGATTTGCTATATCTTCATCTTCATTCATTGCTGTTATCATAAATATCATATTATTTTTCCTTGTGTATTCGTATCGTATAAAAATTGAGGAGAGAGTCCTTATTACGCTATTTGGTGAACAATATAAGCAATATCAGTCCAAGACTTGCCGAATTATTCCGTTTCTATACTAGGGATTATAGCCGGGCGGGATTTCTTAAATAGATGGATGTAGAGCCTCACCACGTTATAAAAAGATAGGAACAAATAAGTTCCTGTCTTTGATTTTATTGCGTTTAAAGTGTATGACCTAAATATAGTAATAGAAGGCTTTTGGTAATGGTGAATAATTGTTGATATATTTGCTAAATGTAAAGGTTCTAATAGTCTATAGAAATATCCTACTTTTAATCTCCCAAAGTTTAAAACAATATTTTTAACCTCTATATTTTTTTGCATTTCTTTAAATATAGTAAGAAAATAT
>NZ_JAGXJX010000128.1:0-474 GCF_019091125.1 Paenibacillus sp. GbtcB18 | reverse complement strand
CAAACCTTATTCAGCATGACCGACAGTTCGGGTATTCCGAAGCCCTCAGTCCCATTTCTGTTGCAGAATATAAGGATTTTCCGGGAAACCGCTTCGATGAAATGGGCCTTCATTCGATATAGCGAGGGCAGCTCTGAAGAAGACAAAATGCGGCAATTGGATATCGACTTATTGGATGAGGAAGGAAATGTCGGTGTGCAAATAAGAGGAATTTCTACCAGGGAGCTGGAGGATGGAGTTAAGAAGGAAGACCTGCAGCAGAGTTCAGAAACGTTATTGCTCCAGCCAGTTTGGAGAAAGCAAAGCGTTACGGAGCAGGAGAATATCCATTATGACCGGCGAATTGTTCTGTTAGGTCAAGAACTGGAAAGTGAGAAGGGGAATATGCAAGCCGCAATCCCCCACGCTGACTGTCGTGTGTTAAAAGCCAGTTCCATACATGAGAAGGAGCGGTTTACTGCATATGCGGAGGAA
>NZ_JAGXJX010000127.1:0-486 GCF_019091125.1 Paenibacillus sp. GbtcB18 | reverse complement strand
AAACAAGTAGAAGTTAAATTCGGTACTGAACTTAACAAAGATGAAGTTAAACCAGAATTGTTCATTTTAAACAATAAAGCCGCTACAGACGTTAAAGTTTCTAGCGACAACAAAACAGTTGTGGTAACTTTCGCTGAATTAAACGGTGCTAAAGATGCTGTGTTAGTTGTAGAACCTGTTGCAACGAAAGCAGATGCTAAAGTGAAAACTGCTAGACATTCACAAACTCTTACTTATACAGATACAGCTCGCCCAGAAGTTAAAGGTGTAGAATATGTAAATGCAAACACTGCTAAAGTTTTATTCTCTGAGCCAATTAAAACAGTTGGTAATGTAACTGGTACGCAAGGTGCTGCTGTATTTACTGACGAAGATAACAAATTTAAAGAAGGTCAAGATTTTGTACTTATTAATCTAGCTGACGATAAAGAAATCACTGAAGTTGTAGTATCAATCGTAGGAGCTACTGACATAGCTGGTAACTTA
>NZ_JAGXJX010000126.1:0-487 GCF_019091125.1 Paenibacillus sp. GbtcB18 | reverse complement strand
ACTGACGGAAATTAAGAACTACATTTATAAAAATTAAAAAGTGAACGAATATTTTCCGTAGGCGTACACTTTTTTACTTGGCTAATTATTTAATGTGTTCGGTTCTTTCCACGTTCAATCGCATAAACATCTAATACAAAATAAAGAGCACACTCGATTGAATGTGACTACATTAATTCTTCAATTAATTTATTTTCTTCTTCAATATATTTATCAATCAGAATCCATATTGACTTCATATTTTTATAAGATGCTCTCTCGAAATTTGATTTTTCTTCATCATTCGATGACTCTAAAAAAGAAGCCCACCAGGTAATATATTCATTACAGTTTATCCTTAAATCTTTTGTAAACTTATTTTTTCTATCTAAGTTAATCCAAATAAATATTTTATGATTTAACAATTCAAATTTTATTTTTTGCTTTTCTTTTTCATCAGTTTCCACACTACACCTTCTACCCAAATCAAGAACTTTTGTAATGTGTT
>NZ_JAGXJX010000125.1:0-487 GCF_019091125.1 Paenibacillus sp. GbtcB18 | reverse complement strand
AATATTTACATTCAATAGGAATTTTCATTAATCATATTGTAATAATACTAGATAAAGAAATGATTAAAAATTAAAGGTGAAATGAGGATGGTATATGACCGAGGATAAAAAGAAAAATTTTATTCAAATAATAACTATTCTAGGAAATTCGTCACTAATAATTCTAGCGATATTGGTTACTATTCCTAGTTATACTGAATTCCGCACCACATTAGAAATCATTTTTTTACTTTCTTGTTTGTTATTAATTTATAGTAAATACTTAAGTAATAATAAGAAAGCTATGATTCCATACATTATATTTTTAATATTAATATCATCACACCTTGTATATACTTTACTCATCTAAGAAGGCACATTTAAACAAGCTAAACCAATCAAATAATCCCTATTAATATTTATAACCAGTGAGGGTATATCACCTCTGGTTAAATTTTCACTTATGCTTGTACTTCATTCAATTTATAAGCAAAATGATTCGTTGGTC
>NZ_JAGXJX010000124.1:0-489 GCF_019091125.1 Paenibacillus sp. GbtcB18 | reverse complement strand
TTTATTAAAGGTAAAGGCATGCTTATAAGAAGCAAATCACATGAATAGAAATTTATAAAAATAAAATGCGATCCTCTATCTTATCGACTTTTCAATAAATCTATGCTTGTCATGTATGAATTTATTGAATGTGACTTTGAGGATGATTTCAGATTACACAAATGCTTGATTCATACTTATGACATGAGACACATTTAAAATATGAATCATGTTCAAAGCTTCAATCATGTTATATCTCCCTTAATTCATTTTGTTCTCCTAGATTTATTTACCAAAGAGGAGAATCTTCCGAATGAATGAAATGATACAAATGAATCACTTATCAATATATCTTTTTTGAAATATCTTTTTCATGTGATATTGATAATTTGAGATGTCTGTTGGAATTCATGACATGAGATAATTGAATCCTTGACTTACTCTTTATATGACTTGAGAATAGATATTTAAAATCTTGATTGATGAGTTGTTTTATAAGATTTTGTCTTT
>NZ_JAGXJX010000123.1:0-489 GCF_019091125.1 Paenibacillus sp. GbtcB18 | reverse complement strand
TTAAATAATTTAACTTTTGTTTGTAGTTAAGTGTTCATTTAGTACGCTTTACGCTATTTATTGTATTAATTCTCAGTTGTTATTTTTCAGTACATAGTTGTAGTTATCCTTTTTCTTTGTACCCATTTTATAAGTATTAAATAGCGTAAAGAGTAACCTGTTTTATGTAATAGTAATTGTTGAAAGCCTTCTTACATGTAAGAAGGTTCTTATGCATTTTATTTACAGCTTTTCATCTTCTATTGTTGTGAGATAGAATTGAATTATAAGCGAAGTGATTGTGAATTACCGAAAGAACAATTGCGTTCGTGCGTGGGAATCGTTCGGTGAAATAAATTGGATAATATACTATAATTTAATTAAAGGCAAACGAATACTCGCGAGGACGAACAATTTAATATACTGCCTTGTATTAAGTTGTTCTGTCGTATTCAAGTATATACTAATAAGAAAAATAGAGTTATTTGAAAGACAGTCAATTATTTTAAG
>NZ_JAGXJX010000122.1:0-494 GCF_019091125.1 Paenibacillus sp. GbtcB18 | reverse complement strand
CTTGCCATTAAATTGTATCAGAGGAGAGGCTATCAAATTACAGGTGAAATAAATAAACCAACGTTATCGATGTACAGAATGGCCAAAAACGTAGAACCTTACAACCACTTATAAAAAAGTTGTACCGTATTAGGGTCACCACCACATCGCCATCAACCTAAGAGTACCTACTACATATTATTGTTATAAATATTACACTGCCTAGATTAATAAGAAGAGATGAAAAAACACGCTAAGTAAAAAATAAAGGAAGCTATCCATATGGACAGCTTCCTTACATAATTATCGTTATTAGCAGTAGGGACTTAATTTATTTAATGATTTTCAAAAACAAAATTCAATTCATATATTTAGAATATAATGAAAAATCGTTATAATGTATTAGAGGTCTACATGGCGTGGAGTTATTGTTAATCATTCAAATAGTTATTTTCACAGTAAATCCAAGCTGAAAAAAGAGATTTAATATGTTAAACGGTTTTGGAATTCCAGGA
>NZ_JAGXJX010000121.1:0-501 GCF_019091125.1 Paenibacillus sp. GbtcB18 | reverse complement strand
CTTGTTTAGCTTCTCCTTCACTTCCTCCAGGCTTCCTGCAAGAAAACCCGCCCGTTCCTCCATCGCCTCGCGTCCTACCTGCAGCGTATAGGCCAGATTGAACACATCCGTTTCCCGGAAACCCCGTCCTTCGATGGCATCCAGCAGCTGCTTCGCCTTTTCCTTGAGCTGCTCTTCATTTTTAGCGGAGATGACGATGACCGCCGGACGGCTGTCACTTACCGGTTGCTGCTGGCTTTTCGCTTCCTCGGGGATATATTCCGCTACTAGGATATGAGCGTTTGATCCCCCGGCTCCGAAGGAGGAGATTCCCGCAACTCTCGGATACTCCCGGCTCCGCCCGTCGATTTCTACAACCGGCCTCTCCCATCCCTTGAGTTCCTGCTGGACTACAAATGGACTATTCTCGAAATCGATATTCGGATTCAACGCCTTGGCATGCAGCGATGGCACCAACTGCCGGTATTTGAGCTGCAGCAGTACCTTCGTCAGCCCTGCAAT
>NZ_JAGXJX010000120.1:0-511 GCF_019091125.1 Paenibacillus sp. GbtcB18 | reverse complement strand
TAGGTTTAAGTCAGGCAGGGATGCTGTCGAAGGACGGTAAATGCTATACCTTTGATGAGCGTGCGAACGGGATGGTGCCAGGAGAGGCCGCTGCTGTAGTGGTATTAAAGCGGTTATCCAAAGCGGAGGCGGATGGGGATCGGATCTATGCTGTAATTCAGGGCAGCGGGGTGAACTACGATGGAAAGACCAATGGGATTACAGCGCCAAACGGAGTATCCCAAAGCAATCTGATCAAAGGCATACACGAGCAGTATCAAGTTAATCCGGAGGAAATCGAGTATATTGTTACCCATGGAACGGGAACCAAACTAGGAGACCCGGTTGAAATCAATGCGTTGAACGAAGCCTTCAAAGGCCGCACCGAAAAACAAAGATACTGTGCCCTGACTTCAACAAAGACGAATTTTGGCCATACACTGGCGGCTTCCGGATTGGTAAGCCTGATCTCCCTGGTGCAGGCTCTACGGTATGAGACCATCCCGGCGAGCCTGCATTGCGAAACCGAAAA
>NZ_JAGXJX010000012.1:0-118330 GCF_019091125.1 Paenibacillus sp. GbtcB18 | reverse complement strand
GAATGAGGCGCAGCGGGTGATTGCCGAGGTAGGGCAGGACGTGTTGAAGCTAGATCGGATCGGCATTCACGACAATTTCTTCGCCCTCGGCGGCGACTCGATTCTGAGTATTCAGGTCAAAGCCAGGTTAAAGGCACGAGGCTATGCCATTACCACCAGGCAGTTGTTTGAATATCAGAGTATTGCCGAACTGACTGAACATGCGATTTCTGTGCATGAATCAGTGAGCAGCGAGGAAGCCCCTGCATCCGCTCCGTTCGACGGCTTGAAGCCTGGTGACATGGAACGGATTGATCTGGAGCTGATCGAGGATGCTTACCCGTTGTCCCGCTTGCAAGCAGGCATGTTGTTCCACAGCAAATGGACGTCGGATTCAGCAACGTTCCATGATGTGTTCAGCTTTCACATCCAGGGGCGCTATCAAGCAGAAGCATTCCGGGAAGCGCTGCGCATTGTGATCCACAATCATCCGATATTGAGAACAACGGTGGATTACCTGAATTTCTCTGAGCCCCTTCAATTGGTTCGCAAAAACATTGATTTGCCTTTAATCGAGCTGCAACTGCCAAGCGATCCGGCAGAACAGGAAGCAGCTTTGCAAGCATGGAGCGATGAGGAGAAACGGCAATCATTCGAATGGGGACAAGCTCCATTGTACCGCGTCTTTATCCACGAACGATCGACAGCGGCTTTTCAATTTACGCTTAGCTTTCATCATGCGATTCTCGACGGATGGAGCGTCGCTTCCATGCTGACCGAGTTGTTCCGCGTGTACGACATGCAGATTTTGACGAACGCAGATGAACAGCTACAGCCAAGCGTTCCTCATAACGGGCAGCGTGTGTTGTACCGGGACTATGTGTCGGCAGAACGGTTAATTCTGAATGACCCGTCATGCAGGTTGTTCTGGAGTAAGGAAATGGAGGACTATGCCGTTACGCGATTACCGGATTATACCCGGGATGCGCAAGCAACAGAACCGGCAGCGCCGGTTGCGGAGCAATGCCAGACGTACGGGATTTCGTTCACCGCGGATCTTTACCGAAGCCTGCATCAATTGGCAACGCAGAATCAAGTACCCTTGAAAACTGTGCTGTTAGCGCTTCATGTCCGGGCGATCGCGTATTTATCCGGTCATTCGCATCTGGGTATTGGCATGTTGACCAACGGCCGTCTGGAAGAAGCAGGGGGAGAACAAACGTTAGGCATGTTTTTAAACGCCGTTCCTCTTCCGATTAAGCTGACTGGTGGAAGCTGGAATAAACTCATTCGTCATATTTTCGACAGGGAGAAGGAATTGCTAGCCTACCGGCGGTTCCCTCAATCGGAAATTCGTGAACTTTCGGGTTATTCTCAATTGTTTGAGGTGTTGTTCAATTATAATCATTTCCATGTTTACCGTGATATTCAAAATTATCAGCGTGTGATTGAAATGAATGCTTTCGAGCAGACTGATATTCCGCTGCTTGTTCAATTTTCACAGCATCCTAGCGAAGTGTCGGGCCTGCAACTGGAGTTCTACTACCATGCATCCAGACTTACTCGGGAGCAAATAATCACTTATGCGGATTATTATGTGGAATTGGCTAGATTGATGTGCGCTGAGCCGGATAACCGCTATGAGGATGCTATTCCATCTCGGAATGCGGCAAGCCGCTGTCCGGTTGATTGGCTGGATACCCGGCAAGATTGGGGAGAGTCGGCTTGCTTACACCAGCTATTCGAGAACCAGATGTTGCGAACGCCGGATCGTACAGCCTTGATTAACGAGGATACGAGAATCACATACAAGGAACTGAATGATCAGGCAGACCGGATCGCGCATATACTGATAAGCAAAGGCATGCGGCAGGATTCCGTAATCGGCATCTACTTGCCGAGATCCGTCCATGCCGTTGCCGCTATACTTGGCGTGTGGAAAGCCGGGGGTGTCTACGTTCCGATTGATCCGGCGTTTCCCGATGAACGAATCCGCTTCCTTGTGGAAGATTCGCGTGCTGAATGGATCCTAACAAGTGGCGAGAATATGCAGCGGTGGATGGAGGTCGAGTCCGTATACAGACGGTTGCTGGATGTAGAAGAAGCGGCAGGCGAGAGGCGCAACGAAGAAGCGGCACGGATTCCGGAGCGACGGCGTGACGCGCGGAGCAGCGCCTATCTGATCTATACGTCGGGTTCAACCGGGCATCCAAAGGGTGTCTCAGGTACACATTCGAATACGCTTAATCGCTTCCGCTGGATGTGGGACGAGTATCCTTTTGAACAAGAAGAGTTGTGTTGCCACAAAACACCGCTTAGTTTTGTAGATTCAGTGTGGGAAATATTCGGACCGCTCCTTCAAGGATGCCCTGTGATGATCTTAAATGAAGAGTATGTACGAGATACGGAGAAGATGATCGATGCTCTGAGACAAAACCGGGTAACCCGTCTCGTTCTGGTGCCTTCACTGCTGAGCAACATTCTCCTGAGTCTCAAACAACGGGGGGCTTCTATCGAGTCTCTGAAGTGGTGCATATCCAGCGGTGAGCTGTTGACTGCGAATGTTGTCGAGCAATTTTATCAGTGCATCCCGGAAGGACGCCTAATTAATTTATACGGATCCTCCGAGGTTGGCGCCGATGTCTGCTATCACGAAGCGAGGAAGGGCGATGGCCATGGCATTATTGGCATTCCGATTGCCAATAATCGGATTCACATCCTCGACAGCTTTATGCAACCAGTAGCTATTGGTGCCGTCGGCGAGATTTATGTAGGCGGAGCTGGATTGGCTTTAGGCTACTATTACCGGCCCGATCTAACGGCAGAGCGCTTCCTGCCTGATCCGTTCGGAGAAGTTCCGGGAAGCCGCCTGTTCAGAACGGGCGATCTTGCACGATATTTGCCGGATGCAACGATCCAGTTCCTAGGCCGGGCTGATCATCAGGTCAAAATTAGAGGGGTGCGGATCGAGCTTCAAGAAATCGAGTGGGCGATTAGTCAACTGGAGAGCATCGAACAGGCTGTTGTAGATGTGACAGGAAGCGGAGAAGCGAAGGCATTAGCAGCTTATATCCGCTTCACTGAAGGGGCGCCGGATAAAAATACGGAGACGGTTCGGGAGGTACTGAAGCAATCGTTGCCGCCGTATATGGTTCCTGCATTCATCGTGGAGTTAAATCAGTTTCCTCTGACACCGAGCGGCAAAGTGTGGCGCAAAGCCTTGCCGAGCCCGCAACAGGCCAAAGTTAGCAGAAACAAGGTGCACCGGGAAGCGAGTACACCGACGGAGCGCAGACTGCTAGCGTTATGGCAGGACCTTTTCGACCTGCAGCAAATCAGCGTCGATGATCTGTTTTTTGACCTCGGCGGGAATTCATTGATGGCCACTAGTCTTATGACGAGGATCCGGTTCGAATTTAATGCGGATCTGCCAATCCGTGAACTGTATGAACAGCCTACAATCGAGAAGCTTGCTGAAGTTATCGATGGTTATGTCCTCAACAAAGCAGATGACGAGGAACTGAAGCGATTAATCGAAATGATAGCTGAATTGGATGAGGGCGAGGCGGAAGAGATTATAAACGATACAGATCGTATTAACCAGCTAATTCATAACAATAGGATGTCAGTATGAGCAGAGGATATGGGAAGTACGTTTCGGATACGCTTCCAGGTTATGATCCGATAATAAATCGTATGTTTGCACCGGATTGGTCTGATGAGGAACATATGGAAGCTGCTGTTAAGGAGATGATTCACAGGTTTCAGCATACGACCCAAACCCATACGGTAGATTCTTCTGTTATAGCCTCACAGTATATTGATAGTCTAACGCCTGAAAGACCCGTCACTGCCGATGATTTCCTGGAACATTTGATGGAGCATGTTATTCCGTACTCTTCCAAAACCTCTTCACCCAGATTTATCGGCCATATGACATCAGCGTTGCCCTATTTCGTAAAACCGCTCAGCAAGCTTGTCGTAGCGCTGCATCAGAATGTCGTGAAAGTGGAGACTTCTGCGACATTGACCTTCTATGAGAGACAAGCCTTGGGCATGATGCACCGGCTTGTATTCGAGAATTCCGAAGCCTACTATGACAAGCATGTTCAGAACTCGGAGAGCACCTTAGGCGTCGCCGTTTCGGGGGGGACCGTGGCCAATCTGACCGCACTCTGGTGCGCGAGGAACAAAGCGTTGGGGCCATGCGAAGGTTTTGCCGGGATCGGAAAAACGGGCATGCAGGCTGCGATGCGTCATTACGGCTATACGGAGGCTGTTGTCGTAGGGTCTTCATTAATGCACTATTCGTTCGAGAAGGCCGTTGACTTGTTTGGCTTTGGTGAGAACAATTTGATTAAAGTTCCGGTTGATGAGCAGCACCGGATTAATCTGAATGCTTTATACGAAACGCTCTTCCGTTGCCAACAGGAGCGGAAGCTCGTTGTCGCAGTCATCGGTATTGCAGGATCGACGGAGTCCGGCAGCATTGATCCACTTCAGGAGATTTCGGCGCTGTGCCGGAGATTTCAAACCCATTTTCACGTGGATGCGGCGTGGGGAGGACCTTTGTTGTTCTCTTCACGCTACCGGGATAAGCTCATCGGGCTGTCTTCGGCAGATTCCGTCACTATCGATGGACATAAGCAGTTTTATTTGCCGATGGGGCTTGGCATGGTTCTCTTCAAAGATCAGTCGGCAGCCAAAACGATTGAGAAGGACGCCCGCTATATCATCCGCAAAGGCTCCTTGGATCTTGGAAAACGCTCCCTGGAAGGCTCCCGGCCGGGAAATACGCTGCTGCTGCATGCTGCCCTGCAAATGATCGGCAAGCGAGGTTACGAATCGCTGATTGATTACGGGATGTACAACGTGAATTATATGGTGGAATCCATACAGGCGCGTAAAGAATTCGAGCTGCTTATTCAACCGCAGACCAACATTATATTGTACCGGTATATTCCAGTTGCTTATCGTGAAAAAGCAGTGAATAAATCGTTAACGGAAGCGGAAAACAAAATGATCAATGCCTTTAATGAGGAGCTGCAGAGCATGCAGCTGCGGGCAGGTCAAACTTTCGTCTCACGTACGACCGTGCTCAGTAATCAACAAGAGCCAATCGTGGCCCTGAGAGCTGTAATTTCGAATCCGCTGACAACCGGAAATGACATCGATGCCGTGCTGGACGAGCAAGCGAAGATTGCACAATTTCTAACCTAACCAAATCATTCATTCATTTTGAGAGGGGATCTATATGGAAGAACCGATTTTTGCCGTTGTTGTCAACGAAGAGGAACAATACTCGCTCTGGCCTGCAGACAAGGTTGTGCCACTCGGCTGGAAAGTGGTCGGACCAAGCGGCAACAAACAGGAATGCTTGCAATATATTGAATCCGTCTGGACCGATATGCGCCCTATGAGTCTCAGAAATAAAATGCAGGGATAAATCGCCAATAATGCATGTTCCTAAAATCTCAAGTAAATCAAGTTCTAACGAGCGGAGGATTTAAAAAATGGACAGAGATACGATCTCAAGCATATTGAAGAAAATAATTGCGGAAAATGTGGAGCTGGAACAACCGATTGATGATGTGAAGCCTGAGGAGAATTTATTCGCAATTGGCATGGATTCGATGGATTGCGTCAAGCTGATTGTGGCGATCGAATCCGAGTTTCAGATGGAATTCAGTACGGACGATATTGTGGACCATTTTCAATCAATCCAAAGCATCACGAATTATGTCGAGGCTAAAATTGCTTGAGGGGGATGTAGCGATGATCAGGCATGACAGCGCTGTCGGGCTTATGCTCCTATGAATATTTTTGATGAATACTATTTGGAGTGTACCCAATTTCACCTGTTATCTCATTTGGAGAGCCTGGGGTATCCGGTCGAGCATCTGTACTATAAATCATTGGAGAGTACGGATCGTATTTTAATGGAAATGATTGAGAATCAAAAGACGAGGTATGAGTACACCAACAATATTAGCCTGGAGGATATGCGGGTTCTGAATGTTATGCCTCAATTTAAACCTATTCGCCGCTACGATGAGGCCAAATCAACTATCCTGTCTTATCTGGATTCCGGTATTACCGTATTTATTCGGGCAAGTGAATACCATATTCCTCATCGGGATTCTTACTTGCTCAAACATACCAATCATTC
The DNA here is from genome assembly GCF_019091125.1 of Paenibacillus sp. GbtcB18. Lineage (NCBI taxonomy): Bacteria > Bacillati > Bacillota > Bacilli > Caryophanales > Paenibacillaceae > Paenibacillus > Paenibacillus sp. GbtcB18. Next base: position 112,182 of record NZ_JAGXJX010000012.1, on the reverse strand, counting down.
CTATATGTTGAGCGGTTATGAAATTAGCTGCTCGGGCGATCTTATCTATCATACGAGAGATAACGTCGGTATTGCCATCATTGAACGGAATTACGAGGAACGTATAGTGAAAGCGGCTTACGACGATTGCACGACGCCGAATTATATATGTACGTTAGCTTATGGTGACAAGACGGTTTCCAATGACTTGCTTCAATGGCTGAAGGACGCTTCGCAAACTTATTTGCATTCGCATGTGGACAGCTTGCAATTGTTCGCTGCGATGGTTCAACGGTTAAAAGATGAGCCGTCTGATTTGGTGTCGGTAACCGACAATATGGCCCATGCGCTAGCCATTATTAGTGGCTCCCGATATGCATTCTTGCAGTATCTTGCACGGATAGAGCATAAGAATCCGGATCTGTCTGCATGTCTGGAGAATAGCTACAAGCTGGCTAGCGGATTAATGTTTATGGCGTATAAAACGAAAATATCCGGAACAATCAACAAAGAACGATTCGAACTCCAATGTGATGAACTGCGGGAGACGGAGCAGAAAATCTACTTGCAAATCAAACAAATTGAATTCTGACCCGCAGACCGTTGAGATAGTACGAACGATTGGAGGGAACTGTTATGGAAACGAGTGAAATGAACAAACAACTGAAGTTACTTTCACCTGCCAAGAGGGCGTTGCTTCTAAAAGCATTAGAGAACAAAACGGATGTCAAACCAGTTTTGATTCAGCGTTGTAATAGAAATGATTCTATTCCTTTATCATCCTCCCAACGTAGGCTGTGGTTCCTGGATCAGCTGGAGCCAGGCAACCCTAGCTATAACATCCCGTTAGTTATCAGACTAAAGGGTGCTCTGGACGTGAACAGCCTGCAAGAAGCATTCTGCCGCATCGTCAACAGACATGATGTACTGCGGACGTCCTATACGCTTCAAGACGAGAAACCCGTACAACAAATCCATGAGCATATGCCAGCAGAGCTTTCCGTCCTGGATTTGCAGGAGCAGCCTGATGGCTCCAGCGTGGAAGAGATTACAGCTCGGCATGCAGGAATATCCTTTCAACTGGACAAAGGACCGCTCTTTGATTCTCTTCTGATCCGTGTAGGCGACGATGAGCATGTGTTGTCGGTCCTGTTCCACCATATCGTATCCGATGGCTGGTCGCGCGGAGTATTCCTGAAGGAGCTTATGTCTTTGTACAGCAGCTTAACTGGGAATAGGACAGCAGATCTGCCTGACTTGAAAGTACAGTATCAAGATTATGCGCAATGGCAAACCGATGGATTGCACGATCATCAGCTTGAAAAGCAGCGTAAATACTGGAAACAAATTTTTGAGGAAGAGGTTCCGGTGCTGCAGCTGCCGTGGGATTATCCACGCCCTTCCAAGTCGAGTTACCGTGGGAACGTCTACCCGGTCAGGATTTCAAATTCGTTGACGCTGCAGCTGGAGTCGTTCCGCAAAGCCAAGGGCGTTTCCTTATTCATGCTACTACTGACAGCGCTTCAAGTGTTGCTTCACCGTTATACGAACAGAGCGGATATTGTGGTCGGTACAGCTGTAGCTGGACGGGAAACGCCGGAAATCGAAGATTTAATCGGTTGCTTCATTAATACCGTAGCCTTGAAAACGGTCATTAATCCGGACGAAACCGTGGATGCCCTGTTAATACGAATTCGCGAAAACGTTCTGGACAGCTATGCCAATCAACGGTTGCCTTTCGAGCAGCTGGTGGATGAGCTGAGGATTGAAAGAAATATAAGCTATCATCCCTTGTTCCAGGTCATGTTCATTCTTCAGAACACCCGGACGCCTTCTGCCAAGCTGAATGGTCTGGAATTTGATGTTCAGCATGTGCATAACGGAACGTCCAAATTCGATCTCATGCTGGATTTAACGGAGCACGATGGAGAAATTCGAGGATGGTTGGAGTATAGTAAGGACTTATTCCAGGAAGAAAAAATTGCCAGATTCACCGGACATTATCTCTCCTTGCTTGCGAGTATCACAGAACAAGCGGATGCCAGAGTGTGGGAGCTTGAGTATCTGACAGACCGAGACAAATTTGAGCTTACGCAATGGAACAAGACATCTGCCGATGTCGATACAGGCCAAAGTGTTCATCACTTGTTCGAGCAGGTCGCCGAAGAATACCCTGACGCGGTTGCGCTTGTTTTTGAGAACGTGGAAATGACTTACGGAGAACTGAACAAAAGAGCTAACCAGCTTGCCCGCCTCCTGAAGCGGGAAGGGGTGGGGATGGAGGTACCCGTTGGCTTGCTGGTTGAGCGTTCCTTTGAAATGATGATCGGTCTGCTCGCCATTCTTAAAGCCGGCGGGGCCTATGTGCCGCTGGATGCCCTTAATCCGGATGAACGGTTGTCCTATATGATCGAGAATGCGGGCATATCCATTGTGATCGCACAGCATCATCTGGTTGGCCGTATGCAAACTTTCCATGGCAAGGTGATTGACTTTGAACGCGACCGGAACGCCATTGCGATGGAGCAGATTCATAATTTGAACGAACCATTCGAAGAGAACCAGCTTATGTATGTCATTTACACCTCCGGCTCCACAGGGAAGCCGAAGGGAGTCATGAATGCGCACAAAGGGGTTATGAATCGCTTATGGTGGATGCATAAAACCTATGGTCTTGATGAGGAAGACAGGGTGCTGCAAAAGACACCACTCAGCTTCGATGTTTCCGTGTGGGAATTATTTTGGCCTTTGATGGTGGGGCAGCGTTTGATCATTGCTAAGCCGGAAGGTCACAAGGATCCCGCCTACCTAGTGGAACTGATCAAGGAGCATAAGGTTACAACGATACATTTTGTGCCTTCCATGCTAAATGTATTTCTGGAACAGGACGTGCTTGCGGCATGTGATTCGCTCCGATACGTATTTTGCAGTGGCGAGGCTCTCCCTTACGAACTGCAACAGCGTTATTTCAGCAAAATGAATGCAAATCTTCACAATTTGTATGGTCCGACGGAAGCTGCGATAGACGTCACTGCCTGGGAATGCCGCCCGGATTACGAGAAGAAAGTGACCCCGATCGGAAAACCGATCGACAATATACAAATTTACATATTGGATGCGAAAATGCAGCGGCTCCCTGCCGGGATTGCCGGAGAATTGTATATTGGCGGCATCGGTCTGGCAAGAGGCTACTATGGCCGGCCAGACTTGACTGCTGCACAATTCGTCCCGAATCCATATTCGGCTGATCCGGGTGAGCGGCTGTACAAGACCGGTGATCTTGCGCGGTATTGGCCGGATGGCACGGTCGAATATATTGGCCGGATGGATTACCAAGTCAAGCTTCGCGGATTCAGGATTGAACTGAGCGAAATTGAACATGCGGTTGCACAATTCCCAGGCGTTAGGGAAAACGTGGCAACCGTCAGAGAAGACATGGGAAGCGGAAAACGGCTGGTCGCTTACGTTGTTCCTCAGGAGGGACGATCGATTCATCCACCTGAGCTCAAACAATACTTGAAGTCAGTCGTTCCAGATTATATGGTGCCTTCGTTAATCGTTATCATGAAGGAATTCCAATATTTATCTAACGGGAAGCTAGATCGCAAGCAACTGCCTGTTCCTCAAGAAGGGGAGTATGAGCGAGAGGGCGCATTTGTTCTCCCGAGGACTGAGACCGAAGCAAAGCTTGCAGTGATATGGTCGCAACTTCTTGGTATTTCGCAAATCAGCGTACACGATAACTTTTTCGAACTTGGCGGAGACTCGATTTTAAGTATTCAATGTGTGTCCAGAGCGAATAAAAACGGCATTCACATGTCGACCAAGCAAATGATGGAACATCAGACCATTGCTGAGCTGGCGCAGGTGGTTAAAGAGACCGCAATCAGAATGAACGAGCAAGGAGTTGTTACAGGTGAAGCGGGATTAACGCCAATCCAAGCGCGATTCTTCCAACTGGATCTGGAAGAGAAGCATCATTACAACCAGGTTGTTCTGCTGAATATACACAAGCCCGTCAGCAAGTTGAGATTTGAAGAAGCGGTCGGTCAGCTAATCAGGCATCACGATGCACTAAGAACCGGATTTTCCTGTCACGATAACAGCTGGAAGCAGTCATTTATGGAACCAGGAACCAGGTATGAAACGGCTTCCTATGTCGATCTAACCAGCGTGGAAGAGGCACAGCAACAGGCAGTTATTCAACAATTGTCTGCAACGATTCAGGGCTCATTGGATATTGAGGGCGGAAATGTCATACGGTTCGTTTATTTTGATTGTGGAACCCCGCAAAGTCACCGGTTGCTGATCGTTGCGCATCATCTCGTCATTGATGGTGTTTCATGGCGAATCCTTATAGAGGATTTGCAAACACTGCTCTGGACGGACGAAGCGCTGCCGCTCAAAACGGCTTCGTATAAGCAATGGGCCGCCATTCTGCCTGAGTGGGCGAATCGGGCAGATCTGAACAGCGCTTTGGCTTATTGGCGCCATCAACGGACGCTTGCATCAGATACTGGATTCCAGGCTTCGGGCAGGGGTCTGAAGGCCGTCACCCGGCATACGGAGACGATTGATTTTCATTTGAGCGAGCAAGAGACAGCATCTTTAATGGAACATGGGCATCGTGCTTACCGGATGCAGCTGGACGAGCTATTGCTGACCGGATTTCTGCATACGGTCAAGAAAGAGTGGGGACAACATCGTATCCAGATTGATCTGGAAGGGCATGGACGCGAGGAACTGTTCGAAGAAATCGATTTGACACGAACGGTAGGCTGGTTTACTTCCATTTATCCGGCATGTCTGGTTCTACCAGAAGAAGGAATGATTGGAGAAGCACTGCTTGCAGTCAAGGAACAACTTAGAGCTGTCCCGCACAACGGGATGTCATTTGGCTTATTGAAATATTTATCAGCAAGCGAAGAGACTTTATCCTCGTTTCCTGCATCACACATTTGCTTTAACTATTTAGGCAACCTCGATTCGATGTTCTCGTCGGGGCCATCGCAATTTGCAGACCTTGCCAACGAGCCTGTTGGTCCTGCAATGAGTCCGAACCAGCGTAAAATATACGCGTTTGAATTGAATTGTTCGATAAAGAATAACGGTTTGATCGGCTCCATTCAATATGATTCAGAGCAATACAGTTCCGCTGAATTACGTGCATTTATTGCCGGCTGGAAACAATCGCTGATCGAGATAAGCGCCCATTGTAAGAGGCAATTCCACCGCAGATATACGCCTTCCGACTTCTCAGCCAAATGGCTGAACCAAACCGTAATCGATCAGTTGACAAGTTCAGTTACGGAGGTAGAGGACATCTATGAATTGACCCCCATGCAGCTGATGATGATATCTCACAATTTAATCTCTCACAAATCAGGCAATAACACGCAGATATTCACATGTCTCCTTCGCGGACAACTTGATCTGACCTGCTTTAGGTCCGCATGGAGAGCTGTCATTCAGCGCCATGCGATCTTGAGAACTTCCTTTCATTGGCGCAATCTAAAGGAACCCGTCCAGATGGTGCACAAAAAAGCGGAGTGCGAGTGGACTGATCTGGATTGGAGTGGAGTACCTGAGAGTCAGTTGGAGGAGAGGCTTCAAAGCTATTTGGATACAGCGTGCAATTCTCCCATGGATATCAACAAGCCGGGGCTGATGCGGTTTGCGCTGATCCGGGTTCAGGACAACCAGCACCGCTTTATTTGGAATTACGCGACCTCTCTATTCGACGGGTGGAGCTGGTCGATCCTGCTACGTGAAGTATTCGAGCTATATTCCGGGTTTGTGAAAGGCGAGCCTGACGGATTGGAGCCGGCAGTTCCATTTTCCACTTACATCAATTGGTTGCGTGAGAACAATGAACGTGATTCCCAAGAACGCTGGAGGCAGCATTTTGAAGGATACGACAATGGGCAGCTCCCCAATATCCCGAAGCGGGCGGAATACTTCCTGAATGCTGATTATAAGGCGGGATATGAAGAGCTGTCCTTAACGAATGCGGAGACTTCAGCCCTGACACTCTATTGCAAGAAAAATGGCATCACGCTAAATACGCTGCTTCTTGGTGTATGGGCGCTGACGCTCAGCTTATACAATCGAAGCGATGATGTCATCGTCGGTGTCTTGAACTCGGGACGCTCCGTTCCTGTCAACGATATCGACAACATAGTCGGGGTATTTGTCAATACGGTTCCATTCAGAGTCCAAGTTAAGCGAGAAATGGAAATTAGCGAATGGCTCAGAAGTATCCAGTCAGAGCAAGCCAAATTGAGTGAAAATATCCTTGCTGATCCGAGAAAGATTGCCAAATGGGCGCAACTGCCCAAGAAGTGGCTCCAGCAGGCTATCTATGATGCGACATTCGTCTTCATCACTGCGGAAGAAGAGTATTATGCATCGCCGGGTACTGCCATTCAGCTAGAAGATACGCAAAATATTCTCTATATGAATATTCCGCTGCGTGTCTATGCCGCCCCCGGCGAATGTTTAACGTTGAGTGTCAAGTACAATCACTACTTGTACGATGCTCTAGACATTAGACAAGTCCTGCAAAAGATGTATGGTCTCTTGTCCCGGCTTTCAGTCACAATCAAAGTAGAGCAGTGGGGTACATATGCGCGATGACATGATCGTAACAGTTGGAGGTTGCTATGGATTTTAGTATATTCTTCTTTTCCAGCTACAAGCAAAGCGCCGCGGATAAATACAAATTGCTCAAGGACTCGGCCCAATTCGGGGATCGTAACGGATTTTCGGCCATATGGACGCCGGAGCGGCATTTTCATGAATTTGGCGGATTGTTCCCGAATCCATCCGTTCTTTCGGCAGGACTTGCGATGATTACTGAACGGATTCAAATCCGTTCAGGAAGTATTGTTTCTCCGCTGCATCATGTAGCTAGGATTGTTGAGGATTGGTCAGTGGTCGATAACCTGTCAGCCGGGAGGGTGGAGTTGTCCTTCGCTCCCGGCTGGCACAGCGATGATTTTATTTTTCACCCTGAACGATTTGACCAGCGCACCACATTCATGTTCGATCAGATTGAGCAGGCCAGGCGCTTGTGGAGAGGGGAATCGGAAGTTTTCACGAACGGATCGGACAAGCAGGTGGAAATCCGTACGTATCCGAGACCGATTCAGGAAGAACTGTCCGTGTGGGTCAGCACCAATGGCAGTGTGGACACCATTCAAAGAGCCGGTGAAATGGGGGCTAATTTGCTTACTAATTTCATCGGACAAGATATTCATGAACTGAACCGGAAGCTTGCCATTTACCGAAAGGCGCTGCACGACAATGGGTATTCCCCCGATTCGCGCAAAGTAAGCGTGATGCTTCATACCTATCTGGGGAAGGACATCGAACAGGTGAAGAGAGTTGCAAAGCAGCCTTTCAAAGACTACCTGTCAACCAGTATGTCGCTGATTAAACAGGTGTATGAAACCAAAAAAATAAGCAATCCAGAACTTGAAAAGCAATTAAAGAATCCGCTCGTGTTTGAAAAATTTCTGGAGATCGCTTATTCCCGCTATTGGAATACAGCCGCATTACTGGGGACGGTAGATTCCTGTTCCGAGCTTGTGCGGAACCTTCAGCAGATTGGCGTCAATGAAATTGCCTGTCTAATCGATTTCGGAATTGAAGATGAGCTAATCATCAGAGGATTGGATACGTTGTTGGAACTGAAAGAGAAATTCCATTCATGATTGACGAGGAATATTTTGAAGGAGACTGACTTTTATGAAACAAAGTAAAATGTTAGCGGCACTATTCATATCCGTAATGATTGCGATAACTTTTTTTCCATCCGGTGCATTGCGCGCAGAAACAACCAAAGTATCCGAATTGAATCGTTATGAAGGGTATTCTCAAGCGGCTTATTCCGGGTGGGTCAAGAGCTCAGAATATGTAGAAGTACGGGATGGCACCAAATTGGCGGTGGATATCTTCAGACCGGCGAATGATGGCGTAGCTACAAATGAGAAGTTGCCTGTCATTTGGACGCACGCCAGATATCATAGAGCTTACGATCAGAATGTTATGCTCGATTATGAGCCGTGGCTCAGAACCACTTTATCGCATGGCTATGTCGTCGCCGCTGTGGATGCACGCGGAACAGGGGCATCGTTCGGATCACGATATGGCGAATTTCCGGAGGAAGAGGCGATGGATGCCTACGATATTACGGAATGGCTCGCCGCCAAAGAATGGTCGAATGGTAATATTGGCATGTATGGACGCTCCTACCTTGGCATTACCCAACTATTGGCAGCGGGCCAGAAGCCTCCGCATCTGAAAGCCATCATTCCGCAGATGTCTATGTTCGATGCGTATGGGTTTATTTATTCAGGCGGCATTTTCAAGAACGGTTTCATGAGAAACTGGGGAGCAAAAGTGAACTTCCTAGATAAAACATCAGACGCGGTCAAAGTCGATGAAGATAAAGATGGCTCCCTTTTTAAAGCTGCACAGCAAGAACACCAAAAAAATATGGATCCCTACAGCATTTGGTCCATTCTGGATACACGTGACGGGTTCGACGAAATTACAAACAAGCAGTTATTTACAACTCGAAGTCCGTCCAGCTATCTAAAGGGAATTGAGGAGTCCGGCGTAGCCATCTACCAGATTTCCGGCTGGTACGATATTTGGACGAAAGACGCGTTTCTCTGGCATTCCAACGTCTCCAATCCCCGCCGGCTGATGATCGGACCTTGGCCCCACGGTGTGAAAGACGACTTGTCTGTTGAGCATATCCGTTGGTTCGATTACTACCTCAAGGGAATCGAGAACAACATTGCCAAAGAAGATCCTATTCAGTATTACACGATGAGCTCTGAAGGGCAGAAAGGTGGTTGGCGTTCGACTGATGTATGGCCCTTAAACAACCAGCAGGTAGTGAATTTTTATTTTGAGCAGGGCGATCCCAACGCCAAAGAATCTGTAAATTCCGGATTGCTTTCGATGAAAGTTCCAAAAGGCAAGGATGCGGTTGATAAATATACCGTTGATTACACAACGACCACGGGGCCGGAATCGCGCTGGAACCACGCAGCAGGCGGTTTGTTCAATTACCCTGACTTGAGCACCAACGATGCCAAGGGACTCACCTATACGACAACTGCCTTGTCTGAGGACGTGGAAGTAACCGGACATCCTGTTGTCAAACTTTCGATATCTTCCTCTAACGAAGATTCGCAAGTGTTCGCTTATCTGGAAGACATTTCGCCTAATGGGGAGTCTAAATACGTCACGGAAGGGGCAATTAAAGCCTCGCACCATAAAGAATCCAAACCCATCTACAACAATCTTGGTTTGCCGTTCCATAGCGGGAATAAGGCAGATATCGAGAATCTCAAGCCGGGTGAAATTGTAAATCTTTCGTTTGATCTGATTCCGACTTCCTACATTTTTGAGAAGGGTCATCGCATTCGACTGACGATAACAGGCTCGGATATCGATAATGCCTTAACGCCCATTATCAAGGATGCGAATTTTTCCATCTTCCGCAATAGCGTTCACTCCTCTTTCATCGAGCTTCCGGTTATTGGCGGAACATTGGCCGCTACTGCTGAAAAAATGGCAAAAGAGGATGATACCGGTCCAACATTCTTTAATACTACCCAGCTTGTCATTGGAGGCAGCATCATATTGATCCTGCTGCTTGCTGCTCTCTATTTCCTTAGTCAAAGAAACAAGAAGAATCCAATGTAAAGGGGAAATACGGATGAAGAAAATGATATGCAATGTGCTAGCCATCGGGCTGGTCGCTGCAAGCTTAACCGGCTGCACACAGAACAATGAACCGAAAACGAACCCGGATAGCAAGCAGGCTGCCCCAGAAACGATTGTACCGCCAACAACAGGTCCGACCAGGCTTGTTCTGGCACATGTCCATGCCGGTAAGTATGGAGAAGCATTAAATAATCTGGTAAGAGAATTTAATAGAAAGCAAGATAAAGTATATGTCACGACAAAGCTCGTCTATGGAGACTATGAAGGCATTATTAATGAAGAGTTGATGAAAACAGAGTTGCCGGATATCTTCCAAGGCGGACACAGCTATTTAAGTTATATTAAGAACAATGTGGATATTGTTCCCGTTCAGCAATTTGTAGAAGCAAAGAAAATGGATTTGTCCGATTTTAATGCTAATCTACTGGAATTCGGTAAGAGCGAAGACGACGGCAAGCTGTACGGAATGCCGTTTGCGATTAGCACCCCGATCATATATTACAACAAAGACTTGTTTAAACAAGCGGGACTTGATCCCGAGAAGCCTCCTACTACTTTCGATGAAGTCAGACAATACGCCAAAAAACTCGCAGACGCAGAAATGCAAGGCGTGTATTATAATTATTCGATTTCAGGAAACTGGATGATGCAGGCTCTGATTGAAGGGTTTGGCGGTAAAATTGCGGATACGGAATTCCGTTTTAACAGTAGTGAAGGAGAACGTGCATTGCAATACCTAGTGGATCTGATCCACAGTGATAAGAGCATGCCTAATATCTCGGAAAGCGAGGCTTACGGGCGGTTCATATACGGTAAACTGGGGATGTTTATCAGCACATCAGCATCGATCAAGTCCATCCTGGATACGAGTACATTCGAAGTAGGCACTGCGCCATTCCCAACAGACGGCAAGAACCCGCGAAAAGTTCCCGGAGGTGGCAATAGCTTGTATATTACCAAATCCACACCTGAGAAGGAAGCAGCGGCATGGGAATTCATCAAATTCGCCACCTCAGCTGAAGGCTCTGTCTTATTCGCACAGAGTACGGGATATATGACGACAAGCAAAAGCGCAGTCGCACAGGGTGGAGGCATGGAACAATACATTGCAGCTAATGAGCAATTCCAAGCGCCATATGACCAATTCGATGATATCGTCCGCTGGTATAATCCGCCTATTGCGCTAGAAACCAAATTCCATACCATCCTTCAGAAAAATGTTCTCTACGCGTTAACAGGAGCGAAATCATCGAAAAAGGCTCTGGATGACTCGCTTGCGGAGATGTCCTCTTACAACAAGTAGTTGAGGTCGCTTAAAGAAGATTGGAGGTAAGCGAAGTGGATCTGTTATCAAACGTTATGTTCTACAACTTCATGGATTGCCGGAGAACACAGGTGCTGCGCGGGTTCGACCGGGCTTTTCCGTCATACTTACTGTTCTTTAATGTGTACGAGCATTCTTATCGGGTATATGACGAAATTGTAAGGCAAGGGAAAAATGGCTGGACGTACCCTTGGTCGCTCGACCTTCGAATGCTAAGTGAAGATCTGGGCATGGATGAGCAGCAACGCAGCTTCATTAACTTTAGCGATGCTAAACCTTATATTGTTAAACAGCTGAATCAAAGGAACGAGGTCTATATTTGGATCCGAAATAAATATATTCCTCATATGCAAATCACCCAAAGCGACCCCGAAGCAATTCATTCCTTGACCTTGATTTCGCATGACAATGACATGTTCACCGTATTCGATTATCCATTCGAGAGAGTGTATTCAACAGAAATATTAAGTGCCGCATTCGATGATGTCATCGATGCCAAGAAAGTTGTAACCACGTACAAGTGGAATCAACTTGAAGTGCAAGGAGAAACGGTACAGAAAATTGACCGATGGTTTCAGAAGCGGATGGTAAGCATTCAGGACGAATTTATACATTATGATACACTCATCGAAGACTTAAGAACGTTGGATATCTATCAATCCATCAATCGTTGTATCCATTTCTTTGGGGTCATTGCTCTGTCCAGGTTGTTGACGGCGATCTATATGCAGAAGAGCGGTTATTCGGAGGCGGCCCTATACAAATGCCAACAATCATCCAGAATTGCCGAATCGACCAAAAATTATTTTATAAAACTTCAAATAAATCCATCGAAGATTTCCCTTGACACTATCAAGGAGAGATGCCAATCCGTCAAGCAGTTGGAAGTTGAATTTCTCCAGTGTATTCAGTTAGAGCTGAGAACAGGGAAGAAGGATGGCATACGGAACAGAAGTCTTCAGAAGGCGGAAGGTATCCACTTTTTCGCAACTGACAGCTCGATCTTGTTGAGATGGGAAGAGAATGCGCATGACCTGGTAGAGTACCACGTATCTATAAACGGTGAACACACAGGCAGCAGTTCAGTAAATTCTTACATGATCGAGAACGTACAGCCAGAACAAAGTTATGAGATCAAAATAATCGCCCGCAACCATTATGGCATGCATAGCGAGGAATCAACCTTGCGAGTTACGACTGAAGCGCTCCGACGTAAGGGGAATTTGTCCGCATTCAAACCTGTCAATTGCTCTTCCGAGGAAATTGATCGTCTTGCAAAGCAAAATGTCGTTGACCAATGTCCGGATACAAGATGGAGCAGCAATTATACCGATCATGAGTGGATTTCTTTGGACTTGGGCATGCAGAAGGAGTTTAACCGTGTCCGCCTGCTGTGGGAGGAAGCTCATGCGCTTGAATACCAGCTAGAAGCCTCTGAAGATGGGAGGCAATGGAGGGTTTTGGATCGGATAACCAATGGCAAGAGTGGAGAGTATGAGTGGACAGGTGGAAGAGAGCAGGCTAGGTTTGTGCGGGTGAATTGCTTCAAACGTTCTGGGATTTTCGGTTATTCATTGTGGGAATTTTCCATTTTCAACGATTAATGGACAGGGGAAAGAATGTTGTCCTGTTAAGTGGGCAACATTCTTATCCTCTAGCCATCACTATTAGCAGAAACTTTACGGTTTAGCACTTTTAACGCTTCCCGTTTGCTTAGATTGGACAGTCTGGTTGATTCCACATAACCGATAACCACTTCAGGGTTATATTTGCTGTATTGGCGGAGGCTCCATCCGATTGCTTTCTGTATGAAGAACTCATTCGACTCCAAGACGTTGTTAATATAGTAGAACAGTCTCTCGGCGTCTGTATGATGCTTGTACTTCAATTGATACAGGATCGCATTACGTTGCAGCCAAATATTATCGGAATGAATCCATCTGTCAGCGATTGCAAGCTGTTCCGGGTAAAGTGAGAAATAATGGCCTGCATGATTAGAAGCTATATGGTCGACTGTGTCCCACCAAGGCTTCACAATCGTTATCTGTTCGATTAATAGAATGTCATCGGGATGGAACTTTCGTTTTCTCATGTCCATGATTTGAAGGGCGGCATTTTGGAGCTCCCGTTCTTTCATGTCCCATAGTGTGGTAATTGTGTCAACAACCTGATCTTCATTTGGGAAACCATTTTCTTTTATGAATTTATGCGTAAGTTCCTTTCTTAATGGGGATTGGATACCGAAAAACTCAAACTTGTTCCGCATATAGTTTTTCATTTTGTGCGCTAAAAATGGATTTTCATGTTGAGCAAAGAGGTTTCTTAATTGATCTAGGCTTTTTAATAACAATACGTTCGCTCCTTCGTTCGAAATGTATTTTCTACCAAATTATATTTATCATATAATAGTTTACACATTTTTCCTAAATCTCATGTCCTTATTATCTAATTTTAACCGAAAGGGAGCATTGCTATGGCGGAAAAAAATGCAATTCAAAACTTCAAACAATTTTACCGATTGGGGGTTACCTTAAAAGATTTGAATGTGAATATGTGGAAGCAGCCCAAGACCAAGACACAATGGAAATGATCGAAGAAACGGTCCAGATAAGAGAAGGGCTGGTCAATCAGCCAAGGGATGAATAAGATGGCTCATTGTTCAAGAGCTATCATCAAATTAATCCCGCCTGATTGACGAATTAGCAGCGAGAAATCTGAATGACGCTACATGAGCTATTCTCCAACTGCTCGCACTTCCATCTATGCGTCTGATTAAGTTGCTCAAAGTAAGGGAGAAAAGGGGACGGGTCTTCTCTTATGATTAGATTGGTCATATGCGCACATCGCAATGCTTCCTCGACGACATTCTTCTTGTGGTCGAAATCGAACGATCTCCAGGCAGGTAAGATGACAGCTAATTCATAGCTGTTATTGTCGAATGGCAAGTAACATCCGCTTAAATGATAGGTATTCTTGCCCTTGCTGCATAGCTGTATGTAAGATTGCCGATTCGTTTCAACTATAGTTGAAACCTGAGGAAGATCGGAGAACGTCTCTCCATGCACAACAAGCACGTTGGAATAATACATTGCCCGAATGAACTGCTTGATCTGTTTTACTTCTTGCTCTGTAAGTTCTTCAACGTTCAAGTGTGTCATTTTATCGTAATAGAACTTCCAAACTTCATAGTATCTGCAATAAAGCTCGCAATCCAGATTGGGGAACTTCTTAATAATGTTTCTTAAATTGTGGTCTGCGGTTTGGGATCTGGAAGACAGATTGATTTCATGAGGATGATGTACACCCCATGCCTTCCGTCCAAGAGCAATTTTGGCATTGCTTTTATAAATCCAATAGCCCCATTCAGTATCTTCACCACCCCAACCTTGGAAGCCCTCGTCTAGACATCCGGCGTTCTGGATCGTCTTGCGGGACAATGAGATGTTGCCTGTCCAGAATACGTTCCAGGGAGCATTCAAGGTCATAATGTCATCATTTGCGTTATGGTAGTGAGTTTCCCGTTCGTCTGGAATACTGTCACTGAAGGCATAAAAGTTCTCCATAAAGGTAGAATAATCCTGTGCCTTTAAAAAATCGTAGTTTTACGTTCGAATGAATCCAAAGCGTAAATATACCCGATCACAATCAAATCCATTGTTATGGAATTTGGTATGTTCCTCGACAAATTCCGGTCCGGTAACTATCTGAGTCTAAGAAAATGAGGATTTCGGCCTGTGTGTGAATAATCCCATAGTTTCGCTTTGCTGAGACGTTCGTATATGCCGGAATATTGAGATAATTGAGGTTCAGTCTTGATGCGAATTGATGATTAACAGTGTCCATATCATGGAATTCTATTGATCAATGAGTGAGACGGAGAAATTCGAATATGTCTGGTTGGCTAAAGCCTCTAGAACCAACGTCAGAATCTCTTGTCTCTTAAAGCGGTACAATAACCGATATCTCCACTGCCAGTCCTCCTAAATCTATATTATTGGGATCCAGTTTGAAACCAAGGGTATTGAAATAGATTAAGCGCATACAAATGATATCATTATTTACATACCAAAGAAACAATTATTTGTACTTCATCCCATAATTATCCTCGAAGTGTACGATATAACTAATGTTTCGAAAAGAATTATTTTACTCATAGAATGGAGATTGAGCGGGCCAATTTAATTTTCCTTTAAATTGAAGCCCTATAATGAATTTGGATGAACTCTGAACGTTGCTTATAGCATAGCCGTAACGATAGAACCAAGTTACAAAAATATAGCGTTAATGAAATATTGCGGATAAACAACTCGTTAATATAAATCTGCAGCAGACAAGCAGTCAACGAACTGTTATTCAAGGCCATGCATGACCTGGGTTTATTAGCGAAATCGCAAATCGTGGACATAAGACTACAAAGCAAAAAATACATCAAGGCTGGAAAGCAATTAGCTAACGACTTATTAGAACTTGAGGAGAATATGTGGTCCTGTGTGTTGGAGTTGAGAGGCAAGGAAATGAGCACAGTAGAGCAGGAGGGCTAAGGATGACAAATGAAGTGGAAGAAATCATTACTAAATATCTTTAGAAAAAACGACGTGAATGTATCCAAGTCAGATTACGAGAAATCACTAGATGCTCTATGAGGAATAGATTTTATTTCGTATGTTCAAATTTTATTCGATATATCGAAGCATTTTCAAATTCAAACTTCAGATGAAGACTTTGTTAATTCCGATTTAAGTACTTTTAATGGCGTGTTAGCTTACATTAATGCCAAGTTTATTTCGGGTTGAAGTCTTGTCTGGACGGTGACCTATCCTCTGCCAAATTTGGCAATCTGGATTTGCTGTGCACTGCCCAAGCCAGAGCTGTGTAATGGATAGGGGAGTTAACCGGGAAGGGTTCAGCGAGGTTTCCTATTTTGTTGCAGTTTTCGCAGCTTTTATGCATCAAAGCAAGGGGAGGGGCTTCTACTCTGCCTATGCCAAGGCAATGATGGACAGTTGATGTCAATGTAACAATATGGAAATAAGGACCTTAAAGGTAAACAATCAAATAGATGACTAGAGGGGGAAATGAAGTGATCTTATTTTGCTTGCCTTATGCTGGTGGGTCGGAAGCGATCTACTGTCATTGGAATAAATTTCTGGACTCTTCGGTGGTATTAGAACCAATTCCACTTAAAGGGAGGGGAAAGAGAATCAAAGAAGAATTTTACGACAGCATAGAGGAAGCTGTTGAAGACATTTTTGAACAGCTTAAAGAAAAGATTGGAAATACGGAGTACGCGATTTTCGGTCATAGTATGGGAGCAATTCTAGCTTACGAGTTGTATTATAAAATAAAACAAGAAAATCTTCGGTTGCCGGACCATATCTTCTTCTCAGGACACCGGCCGCCGAATATGCCGCGAAGAGAAGAACCGATACATTTGCTGCCGGATGACGATTTCATAAAAGAAGTAATTGCATTAGGAGGAACCCCGCAAAATATAGCCGTACATAAAGAATTGCTGCAAATGTTTACGCCCATTCTTAGAAGCGATTTCAAGATGCTGGAAACGTATCATTACAGAAAGAAAAAAGAGAAAATTCAATGTGAAATTTCCGTTTTAAACGGAAAAGAAGATGATATAACGTCAGAAGAGTTAATAGCCTGGCGTCATCATACGGATATGAGCTTCCATGTCTATCCTTTTACCGGAAGCCATTTTTTTATACACCACAATATCGAACAGATAACGAAGCTCATTAATCATATTCTTCTGTCTAAGGTCACAAAAGCGAAAATTTGAATGCAGGTGCGTGTGGGAGGTGCCATCGCACGACAAATGGTCTAGCCGGGAGGCACGATGCTAGCAGCTTAGGAGGATCGCGAACGTGGCCAACTAGATTGTTTCAATGATTAAAGAATGGCATAACCGGTTGCTACAAAGCGTGTAGACGGTCGTCTTTCTAGATGCCATCTATTTGAAAGTAAAGCAGGATGACATTATCGTGAACAAAGTTGGAAGAAACAAGCCAGCTACTGAACTCCACCTTAATTATAAGAATTGAATAATAAGGAGATAATAACTTTGAGCGAAAATATAATTGATTTTCGAGAGCTTTGTAATGATCCTACAATTAAATCAACAATTGATGAGACAGTTATCAGCGATATCTTTTTACCTCCAGCCAATGGTTTATCTGTAAGCTTGACTTTTGACGATGGGCCATACGAAAGCTATACTCCAGCAATACTGGATTTATTAAAAGAATATGGAGCAAAAGCTACTTTCTTCGTATATGGTGAGTTTGTCTCTAAATTCCCTGAAATGGCTCAACGCATTGTAGCTGAAGGGCATGAAATAGGGAATCATACCTTCACTCACCCCGATCTTACAACATTAACGCTGGATGAGTTAATGATAGAGATACAGAAAACCGAGCATGCGATAAAGGAGATTACTCAGTCCACAAGCGTTTTATTCAGGCCGCCATACGGTTGTTTTCCAGAAGCAGCGGTACCATATGTTGAACATCTAGGTTACCGATTTGTTTTATGGTCAAGAGACATGTATTTAAAGGATTGGGAATTGCCAGGAGCTGACGTGCTGGCGAACAGGATCTTGACGAATGTAAGAAGCGGATCCATTATTTTGCTTCATGATGGTGGAGGGAATCGGGAACAAACCGTGGAGGCAGTAAAAAAAATACTCCCGCTTTTAACGCAACAAGGGTATCAATTCGTTACTGTGAGCAAACTAATTACAGAATATAACAAGGTTATTCAAAATAAAGTCGAATTAGAGGTCCCATGAACGGAGAAAGCCAGGAATTATATAATTTCCAGCGTAGGTCAGTGCTACCTTGATCCAGCAGATGGGTATCGAAAATTATTATTCACTTGGAGTAGATAACTCTGACTACTGCGTATACGAATACTCACGGGATTGTTTGGGTGATGGGGTACGCTGTCTGACGAAAAGAACATATAGACATTGAAAACCGCATAAATTGCGGGGGGTTTCAATGTCTATCTAAGCGCAGCTTAATAACTTCGTTGTTTAATTCCAATTATTTTATCGATGAAGGAAGGATTGTCGCAAAGCAAGGTCTGCAAAAATATGTGATTGGACTCAGTGAATGGATAGGTTTTACAGAAGGATTTTTTTAGCGATCCGGTTTCGCTGGAATCTCAACTAGAATTCATTGGGGTGAAGCTTGCGAAGTCCTGATTAACGTTTGACAGCCCACGGTTTTCCCTGAACTGATGGCATTACGGATAGAGATGATAAGTGTCTCGCCCATTTGGGCTGAGACTAAGGAAAAATGGTCGACTTCGTCACATTTACCGGTTCGATTCGAGTGCTAAATAGGTAATCAATGTTATATCCTTCCAACCCAGAGGCAATTCACTGGGTTGGGGATATTCGTATAGTTTACATAAATCATAATCATTTATTTTTATAGACATCCAAGAAATCTACGATTTGTGCCTTATGATGTTCGTCATGATGAATAAATATATGTACAAATTTGTGGAAGGTAAATTCATCATTATCGATTTTAAACTTTGTACTTTCATTATATTTTTCTTCTAAAAGTTCTAACAACTGTAATCGAGCCTTTACTAAGTCATCCAGAAGTGAGTTTAAGGAAGTATAGGACTGGGCAAATATTGCTGCATCATCGTTATGTTTTTGAATATCTACGAAGAACAGACTTGCTCCTTCTACCATATTTGGAACCATTACTTCTAAACTATTTTTATCCCAACTCATAATGTGCGTTAGAATTTCTCTAATCGCCCATTTGCCCGATGCGATTGGTTTCAGCCAAAGCTCATCGTCAATCCCTCTTAGTTCCTCTACCCAAGGTAAGAAGTCTCTAAACTGATTTAAAGTGTTGTTATGGTTTAATGTCTCGTTGTTGTTGATAGCCATTATTAATCCCCCTTAATAATACTTTAATCCTCACTTTAACATTACTATAAAATAGTATAAAATACAATAAATTCTTATTTTAAGCCGTGAAGAGTATTGGTTAGTGAGGAAATTACAGGAAGATGCTGTTTGAGGGGTTTAAGTTTTGTGCCTTTTTATCGAACTGATTTGGCGAGCCGCCAGCTTTCTTACAGCAGTTCTTTCATTTGCGTTGCCCACTGGCCGTTATGTTCCGCGATGCCTCGGCAATCGCGGAACAAATGCGTATTACAAAGCGCATGATCATAGGAATAAACTTCTTTGAAATAGACGGGCAAGCAGTCATGAACAACAGTCCCTGTATAGAGGGGCAGTAAACCCAAATCATCCATTCCCTGACTTTCGCACTTGAGGTGAGCACCTAACAACGTCCAACCGCTGTGGGATACCACATGAATCCATTGTGTTTTTCCTTCGGTCCGACATCCGATTTCGTATACGTGAGTTACAGATTTTTGAAGTCATGGCGTCAAGATCGTCTGTTCAGCATCATCCAGGGAATGAACATCGATTGGAAGAACGAAAGCAGCGTCGATTCGCTGGGTCGATAGCCTGTCGAGTAGGGTTTAGATGTGCTCGGAAAAAGAGGCTTTAATCGCCTGAGAGAAGCCGGTCAGGTTGTCCAATGTCGGATGACAAGAACATTATATGCTTAAAAGTCGCATAGCAGCGGCCTTTTTTATTTTAACGATACAAGTTCTTGTCACAAGTCAGTGACAAGAACTTGTATCGTTTGCCGTATTGGGACAATAACATATATTGTTTCCCGTAATTGAGAATATTCTCAATGCATTGTTATGAAAGCAACCCTAACTGTGACCAAAAGAGAGTACTAATGAACTTTAATTTGATAAGATCGATAAAATAGGCCGAAACAAATTGAAGGAACTAATGGTCTGGATTAAAACCCGGATACGGAAAAGGATGCGCCCATGGACAAACAATCCATCTTCGACATTGTCGTACATCGCAACCCTTGAGCTGAGGAGGTAAGAGGCGCAACGGAGATACAGGACGTCATCAATATTTATTGTACTTTTATGAAACTTTCTCAAAATGTTGTTTTCCGGAGGAATATTTTGTAACTAAATCGAACTCTTTCCTTGTTAAATATATATTTCAGACAGGGGTTTAGAAAAAATGAAAAGAAAATTGGTAACAACTATTGGTGTCAGCGCGATAGCAATTTGTGCTTTTTCAGTTGGTGTATTTGCCGCAACAGATATCAAATTGTTCGTGAATGGCAAACAATCTAAAACAGATATCCAAATCATTAACGATGTGAGCTATGTACCTCTACGCGAGGTTTCAGAAATGCTAGGCGCTGAAGTTAAGTGGGACGATGCAACTAGAAAAATATCCATTAGCAATGGAAAAGAACCGGCAGCTAATGCAGATCCAGAACCAACCTTTAGCTACCAGACTAATGCATCACTTACCTCATGGCCTATGGAAATGAAAATCAACAAAGTGTACATGAAAGAAAATTTTCAATTGTACGAGTATTACACTCCTATTAGGGCATTGGTGATGGAAGTGGAAGTGAAAAACACCTCAAACAAAGAAATAGATTTTTATCCAACCATGTCTAGTATTGTGCTAAATACGGGAGAAACAGCAAAATGTGCAAATATTGACTCAGATTTCATTTCTGGAGCTTTTGCACCCAATGCTGTAAAAAAGGCTAGACTTTCTTTTGAAATTAAAAGCGATTTCTCTTCCATTTCTAAGTTCACCTACAAAACAATGGGCGCATCAGTAGGTTCAATTCAGAATAGCAGTCCCTCAACCACTGTATATCTTAAATAATTCCATATAATAGAGCGAATGAATAGGAGAACATGAAATGAAAGTCAAGTGGATCAGTTTAAGTTTGTCAGCTATGCTTCTCACCGGGATGGGGGGACAGCCTGTCCAAGTCGCAGCAGCAGCGGACAACGAAAAAAACACAACCGTCACTTCACCTATGCTTCCCGCAGCTTTCACCGATTTACAAGGACACTGGGCAAAAGACGTCGTACAAACTTGGCATCAACGCGGAGTAGTAAATGGTGAAGGGGGAGTTTTTGAACCCAACCGCCAGATAAGCAGGGCCGAATGGAGCGCACTTATCAACCGCATCTTTCAGTATGAAAAAGAGGCCCGAAATTCCTTTATAGACGTTAAACCGGAAGAGTGGTACGCCTCCGATATTCAAAAAGGTATTGCTGCCGGCTACGTGAGTGGCTTTGAAGATGGCACCTTCAGACCGGATGCTCTACTTTCCAGGCAGGAAGCGGCCATTACATTATCCCGTATCCTGCATTTAAAAGAGAATTCCGTTGTTACTTTTACAGACCAAGAGCAGTTACCTGAATGGAGCCGCGCCTATGTTGGAGCGGCAGCAGATGCCCGCATCATAGATGGCTACCAAGACGGCTCATTTGGTCCTCTAAACGCTTTAACTCGGGCAGAGGCCGTGCAACTCCTTGACCGCTCGTTTGGTTATTATGGCCAGTGGTATGGAGAATCCGGCACTTATGGCAACGAGCAAACAAGAGAGCAGAAAAAGGGCAGCGTCGTCATTAATTCGCCAGGCGTGACGCTTCAAAATATGGAGATCGCTGGCGATCTTATTATCAGTAAGCAAGTAGGGGACGGCGACGTGTTCCTCAAAAATGTAAATGTTAAGGGACGCACTTTAATCTATGGTGGCGGAGAGAATAGCGTACATATGGAAGACAGTGTCCTACTCACGGTTATCGTCAACAAGAAAACCGGTACCGTTCGTCTTGTAGCTGAAGGTAAAACAACAATCCAGGAAATAACTATACAATCCGCTTCAAATGTCGTTTCAAAAATGGGGGCAAATATCAACCACGTCACACTTGCCAAAGAATTACCTGAAAAATCTCGAGTACATCTTAATGGATCGTTTAATTCTGTTGATATCGACGCAAAAAGTATTTTCGTACAAGTACCTTCCGGAACCATTAATAACCTGACTACGGATAATACAGCTGAGGGAATATCTCTAGAGCTAAGTCATGAAGCTAAGATACTGGAAGCAGTTTTAAATGCAGCAGCTACAGTTCTTGGCGAAGGCAATGTGGGCAAAGTCACGGTGAATACCAAAGGAGTCTCTTTCGCACAAGCTCCGGAAAAAGTTGAGCTGGGCAATGGCGTACCTGCAGATACAACAATAAAAATTGGCCAAACGGATATGCCGGTTACAGGAGAAAAAATTAATCCTGTTCCTTCAAATGGAAGCTCTCAAAATAATGATAGTGGCAGCTCTAATACAGACCATAGTGGAGGAGGAAGTTCCACGCCTGATTCAGGCGGGGGAAGTAGCCCTGGAAGTGGTGATGGTACAAATAATAATGGAAACCTCCCACCACTTTTCGATAATGGGAAATGGTTCTCTATAGCATTAGAAAATGAAGCCGTGACTGTAGGTGAATCAGTTTACGTATATAGTCCGCGTAAAGGCACTGCCTATCTAGCGCCAGCATCAATTGACACTACGAATAGAACCATGTTAGAAGAAGCTGTAAATACCGGAATAGCAAAAAAAGTTCAGATTTCACCTTATACTCGTACTGAAATTTCAACTCAAGGGTTTCACACAAATGGATATATCACCGAATCGAAAAAAGTAGTTGTTTTGGATGAGCAAAACACGGCGTCCTTTTGGGTTATATTAACCTTACTTGACGGATCTGATGTAGATTTAAAATTATACGGCTTAGGTATGAGCGGCGGATCCGCTTCAGATCAAAATGAAACATTTCACTTTTCATTTAATCGCAAAGTGCAATTAATACCGGGTAATGAAATTTACGACTTTATACAATTATCAATAGATTCTGAAACACCCAATTTTAAATCGTTAAAGGATAATGATTTAGTTAAAATTGAAGTAAAAGATCATAGGATACTCATGAAAGCAACAAAGGATTTAGGGAAATCTGTATACTTCCGCCTGCTTCCCGGCGCTGTTGAAACAGTTGATGGCAACTACAAAAATACCGAATACACTTCAGTAAAGATGTCCTCCACTATTAGGCTATATCTTTTAGAAGGAGAGACAACCCTAAAAGTAGGAACAAAAGTAAAATTTAAGGTCTCACGTGAAGCAGATGTTTACTTTGTTTATAAAAACAATGTCCCCCTCACTAAGGATCAATATGACAAAGAAGTAAGCGATGGACATGGATTGCACATTCTAGTTCCTGAAGATGGAATAAATACTATTTATGAATTCGATACTAAGGATCTTCAGCCTGGGGATTATCAGATGATGTCCCTTTATAGCGGTATTGGTTATTTTATTACACTGAAAAAATAAATTTACTCTAGAGATGAATTAGCACCATGGAAGGCGATATGACCATGAATCTCTTCACCCATTACAGACAGCGCGAAAATCACTGCACCAATGTACTATTGAATCTGCTTGCTATGAACGAAGCGATCCTGCTTAAACCGTTTCTGGAGAAACTGATTCCTGGAGCCAAGAAGCTGGTACTCAAAGATGTTCGATTTCTGCTTTTCACCGAGAATCCACCAGCTGAAATTAAGCCGTTTGAGTATGTTATCGGGGTCGCCCCGTTCTTGCGCAAGAAAACACAGGAGGAGACAATCCCGAACCCTGGCTCGATCCCTGATGCCTGGATTTTAGGGCAGAACTTTACGCTCCAGTTCGAATTCAAGGTTACGGGTGCGTTGAACAATGCACAATCCGCGGCACATCGTGAAAAATTGCCAAACGCACAGGAAGTCGAAATCACTTGGAAACAGGTCGGGAAGGCCCTTCGCGGGCTTCAGGCTGAAGGAACGACGAAATGGCTTATCGACCAGTTCTGTGAGGTAATCGCCGATCTGGAGTCTCCGAGACCTGCATCAGGAATGCCGAAGCAAATCATTAGTCATCGCAAGGCGCAACCGAACGAGCCATTCTTTGTCATATCCGGAAACAAGCGACTTGGTAAGTACAACATAGAGAATGTCAGTCCCGGAGCACAAGAACGAAAGCTGCTCACAAACGGCATCGGTATCCAGGAGAGCCGCCGTTGGATTCAGAAGTACATCCAATCGAATGAAGAGCCTGGTATCTATCTTACCGAAGATAATGTTGTTATTGATTGTTGTATCGATCCGGATAGTAGGATAGAGTCGTGGAATCGGTGGCGACTGGGCTCGTACTAAATACTTATTTACTAGGCACAAAATTTATTTTCTTTCAAGAGTTGGACTTTGATTCCAGCTCTTTACTACATCAATCATAGGAAGTGAAAAATAGCTAATGAAAGACAGTTTCGATAATTACAAAAAGTTTATTGAAAGCGATCCGATTTTTGTCTTTGATACGAACGTTTATTTGCAACCATATCGATTTACGCCCCACGCAAGAGATCAAATACTTAAAGCGCTGAAAGATAAAACTGATTCAACTTTTATTCCGCACCAAATTTACGAAGAGTTTTTGCGTCATTGCGATAAGGAAAGGGATAGTGGATTTGGTAAGTACATAAACATCAGAAGAGATATAAACAGTTTGGTTGAGAACACAAAAAACACTACCGATGGTATTTTCGTCAAAGCCCTTGAGTTTAAATATCCGTTGGTAGGAAAGCTCAAAAGTGATCTGGCGGATATTATTGCTAACATGAAGGCTGTGTATGAGCAATACGAAAAAGATATAAAGCCTGAAATTGACAAAGACAAAGAGTCTCTTAGGAAAGATGAGACGAAAGGTTATATCGAACAACTAGCTAGTGAGGGTAAAGTGGGCGCTGTTTTCACTCAAGCTGAACTTCTAAACATATATGCAGAGGGAAAACTTCGCTACGAGCATCTTTTACCCCCTGGCTTTGAGGATTCTGTAAAAGACAGGGATGATCCGACTAGACGGAAAAAGTTTGGAGATTTAATATTATGGAAACAAGTATTGTTACACGCTAAAAGTACGGGGCGAGATGTCATATTTATTACAAGGGATGTGAAAGGTGACTGGTGGGAGCTAGAAGGGAAAGATGAAGTTCCTGTTGAATCAAGACGGGAGTTAATTAAAGAGTTTAAAGAAATTACTGAAAAAGACTTTATGATGGTTACTTTAAATAATTTTATTGCATATAACTCGCGCATTAATAAAGTTGATAACACTTTAGTATTTATTGAAATGAATGCAATTGATTACGCAGACGAAGTGTTTGAGGATTGTAATTGGCTCGAGATATTAGATTCGGAAATGGATTTGACAACACACTTAATCCATAGTGGTGATTTACAGGAATACGTTGATGATCCACTGTCTGATGTTGATGTAAATTCATATGAGGGTCAGCATAAGGTTTTAGAGATTGAATCTGTTGAGATGGTAGAGAATAAAGTTTTCATTCAAGGCGTTTTTGAAAAAAACGTGGACATATCGATTAGTTCAAACTCATATGGTAGAGAAAGCGTTCACTATAGTTCTAGTTCAGGCGTTTGTACGATTCAAGGGTCATTCTCCATTACTTTCTTAGTTGTATCCACAGAGGAGAATGGGGATGAAGGAATTGAAGGCATTGAATATGATGATTCAAGTGTCGAAATAGATGTTGGTGGTTTCAGCGTTGTTGATTGTCATGTTGAGTGTGACGACGATGATGACTATGATGATGGATACAGTGGTTATCACGAGGTATGTATACATTGTAGTAACAGCGCAGTTTATCAGACTAATAGTGGTGAGGGTGTTTGTGATAGCCACTTCTCACTTTATGACTATTGTTCCGGTTGTGGATGTTTATTCCCGCTTCATACGTTAAGAGGCGCTAAATGCAGTAATTGCGATGATTAAGATTTAGTTGTTATTTAAAAAAACGTATAACGGGTGAGGCGAAATATTAAAAGCGACGGGGCATTACTCCCGCGCTTCTTACTCTTTTTGGAAGGAGTCCACAATAGATGTAAGTGTTCTTGTCCTCTAACGATATATGTTCTTGTCAACTATACGTTGCTGGTTTATGAAATTGTCGGATGACAAGAACATATATGCTTAAAAGTCGCGAAGTAACGGCTTTTTTTATTTTAACGATATAAGTTCTTGTCACTGACTTGTGACAAGAACTTATATCGTTTACCGTATTGGGACAAGAACATATATTGTTTCAAGTAATTGAGGATCTTTCTCAATTACTATGCTTAATTTGTAGAAAAGTGGGATATCTAATATTTAGACGTGACGGGAAACACAGTTACGTTGAAAGTAGATTTAAATAATCTCACGATGCGATATTAACAGAATGAGAAAACAGCGGCGCATACGCATACGGCAAACGATATATTTTCTTCTCATCCGACAGATTATGTTAGGCTCAAATACATAGACAACAAATAATACATACAGATCAGATCGCCGGTCTGCTGATATCAAGCGGCATATAAATGAAAAATTACGTAAAATAATGATTTGACGAATAAATTCCAACAGGTCCAATGTTGGCAGCGAAAGATGGCTCGCATGGACTGAACTGATGTATAAAAGATGGAATTTATGTCCATAATGATTTATATCAGGACCTCGTAATTCCCCCGATACAACCGCCAAAGGTTTGATAAATGAAGTTGTAAGCTCGTTGAATGGATATCTAAATTAGCTAGAGTTTCAAAAGATTACATGTTCTACTAGAAGGATTATATATGAGTAGACTGAGATACTATCGTTTGCGTAAAAGTAATAACTTCGGCTACAGACAAAGTTGGGTCACAGGGAAGGGGCGATTGGGTAGAGATTCAGTTCTATTGCTAGTTCTAGCAATAGTTGTTGTAATTCTAGTAATATGGAGATCGCACAATTCTTCGATGCATTACCGGTTGGTTGAGAGTATTGTTGTAATCGTCCTCTTTGGATTTGGACTCAAAGTAGTTCGAGGGTTTAAAGAATTATAGATTTTCTCTAACTTCTAATTTAATCAATGGGATCTTATAAAAGCTTTTTTCTGGCTGGATCTAATGTCGATTTTTAATAAATATGCTTACCGTTGGATTTCAATGGTAAGCATTTTTTTGTTTGTTTAAACGGAAAGAGGTACTTAGAATGGTGTATTTATGATCATACATCTCGTGAATAAATATACATTTTGTCTTTGGCGGATATTCTCATCAATTGTGAAAATCAGGCTAATACAGCACCGTTCAGGGGAATGTCGTTCTCACTAACTCTGAAAATGGCCCTTGATAAATCAAGGTTTTCCGCAGCTATTTTCTCACTAATTATGACGCTACACAAGGTGTGTGGCGTCATAAATACTGAGAATTTTTTTCAAGTAAATGAGAAGGAATTTTCGTATTTAATGATAAATGTATAATTATACATTGTTATACATCATTTTTGGCCTAGACCTATTTACCTTCCCTAATTGAACCGAAAAAAGTCTATTGCTTAGAAAAAGGTACAGTTCTTCAAGAAAGTTGAAGAGGCTGTACCTTTTTTGTCGTAAAATGGAGGTATCATGAAAAGCGGGTAAGCGCGAAGATTCGGGAACAATCATTGTGCAATCTTCAACAGCCATTTCCTATCATCAAGATAAAAGAGGGCAACTTGCCTTTTTATTATAGAACGCTTTGCTTTCAGCGAACAACGAATATACGACCGCTAAATGTAAAAGATCATGGCGACTTCGGCCATGATCTTTTACAAAATGATTAATTTGGGTGTACAAAAATTCCCACCATCTTTCTATATGTTAACGAACTTCCAATATCGCCCACTTTTGAAATGGAGTCCAATTCAATGGCCCGGTATAACAAATATCTTTAATCTTGTATTCCTTGCCGTTAATCTCAACCCGATTCCAATTTGGGGTCCCAATATTTATTTGCTCCGGATTGCTTTCTTTAATGATTATCTCAGGAGGCTTTGTAGCGTTTGTAATATCGGTACGAACATGGAGACCATAGAGGTATACAACACCCGTATGCCTTTTTTGCGCTCTCCATTTTTTGTACCAAAAATCAGGAGGGATAGAGATGGTTCATTTGCAAAAGCCAAAAAAATAAGATGCAACTATTCAAGTATTTGAAAGCACACATTGGTACGGAACTGCTTCACATTCTTTCTTCCAGCTGCGAACGTGTCCATCCGGATAGTTCGCGTCTTCTCATTAGCCAAAGTTGCCTCGATCCGGAGATCCTTAAAGTGCATTCTGTGAAATCGAATGCTTTCGGATTAATCGAGCTGGATCGTTCCACAAGTAATCGTCTTCGCTGGACTTGGCTTACTCCACACCACATGGTGGAGTATACGGATGATTACTTTGCAATTTCTCATAAACACCAGTGGCTTAGCAATGATGGAAAATGTGAGAGCACTGTTCGTTTGGAGTATCGATACCTAAACGCATAAATAGACATTAGGAGTTATTTTTGTGAGTAGAATTGCTTTAATCACGGAATCTTCTTCACGGCCTGCTGAAGCTAAACCCGCTTATCTTTACTATCAAGGGAAGTAGAGTCGCTGGATTAACGCGGTTATCGCATATATGGATGCAAGAGAATTCCCTAAAAAAGATATCTATTTTTTGTCTTTTCATCGCCAGCAGATTATTGGATATGAAGATATCGTAACTCCGTACCCAAAACAGAAGTATCATCCTCGATCATCTGAAGCTGAATCACTGGCCCATAAAATAGTTAACTTTATCCTTGAGATGAACCCACTTCCCTTTGTCGAAATACATGCGGGCCGCACCATAGCGGATCCGTTGAAGCGGCTATTTGAAACCCACAACATCATGTATCGCATCTATGGAGATGGGGTTCCACTTGGAACCAAACCTTGCTTTATCACCGCCCATTGGAGATGGTGAGGCACTGATTACCGCTGTAGGTTTATTTATGAACTCGCCTGAAGATACGAGCCAATCCAAGGCGTTTTTTAACACACCAGGCACTCCATTCCCATATTCCGGTGTACATATAAGCACACCATCTGCCTCCTTAATATGTGTCCTTAATTCTCTGACCGGAACAGGTTCTTCGACAGCATCGATGTCTTGATTAAAATGCGGCAGGTCGCCCAGCCCGCCATAGATGGTAAATTTAACGTTCTCCTTAGCTAATCCGATGATGGTATTCATTAGTGCTTTATTCGTAGAGTTTTGACGAAGACTTCCCGAAATAGCCAAGATTTTAATTTCTTTATCCATTTAACATCATCCCATTTCTTCTGTGATTTGATTATTCGCTAAGGAATCGTTAGTGTCTTCGGTAAAGGAATTAAACCACTTAGTACCACTTCACAATATTTAATTATTACCTAATTTCAACATAAGAAGGGTGTTTTTTCACTTCCGTCCCAGGCAGTTTAGAAGGGAAAAGTTGTTCTGGGAAGATCGGTGTTCGTTTCATATACAGTAAACAGGCAAGAGGCAACCAGCATATTCTTCTTATTCGACGTTCCTGTGCTTTTTTACTATTAGGGTAGTACCAGCGAAGCTGTCACCAAATGCCAACCCTACATCTTATTCGTAATTCCTAGAAATACTGGCGATACAATTCCCTGCGCCGCACACCTTGTATCTGGGCATATATTTGAGTGGTGGATGTTTTTTCGTGTCCAAGCATCCCCTGGATAAAATCCAAGGAAGCACTATTATCTAATAACTGGCATGCGTAGGTATGGCGAAACCGATGTGAGTAAACATTTACATTTAAATGGCGCAAAGCGGTCGAGGGAAATATGCATGCGATGACTAAGCCGCTCAATGAGATCAGGGCGCTTAAAACAGAAAATGCCGAGAAGCCGCCGATACTGGCTATTCTAGAAGGCGATGAAGCGAAGATCGTTCAGGGCCATGGACTACTACCGTTGGCTGCTGAAGCTGATTGAGGCGCTGGAAACGGGTACAATATATGAGCTCGTTCCTAAAGTAGTAGCAGAAAAATAAAGCGGCGAAACTATCCGAGTAAATAAACAAGCCAAAACGCCAGGGCTCCCGGACCCTGGCTTTGCTATGCTAAGTCGTCAATTTGTAAATTCATTTCGAGTTATCTTCCGGTTTAATCCAGTACACACAGCGTTTGTCGCCTTTTAAAATATGCTCGCCCCTTTCGATCTCGACACCGTCGCCGATGACTTGTTCGAACATTTCCAATTCATTCTTGCAAAGGTTGCTGCATGTTTTCGCAGCCTCGCAAATCGGGCAATGCTTCTCCACATAGCAATAGGTTCCATCAGAGTTCTCTATGACCTCCGCCATATACCCCTCACCTGTCCGCGAATCTGCGAAAGCCTGCAATTGTTCCTTCAGCGGGAGGCTCGCAGGCGCTTTACTCTGATAATCCTGGACTTGATTGCGTTTGCGAATCTCCAGCAGCTTCTCCAAGCCTTCATCTCCGAACGCTTCTTTCATCGAATCGATCAAACTGATTGTAAGCTCGGCGTACCCGTCCGGAAACAGCCGATTTGCCTCGGGCGTAAGCGTCCACATCTTTGCGGGCCGTCCCATCGTTCTTGATTCTTCCGTAAATGTGACCAGCCGTTCCTCTTGCAAATTATATAGATGCTGCCGCACTGCCATTGCGGTTACCCCAAGCTGGTTCGCCAAGTGAAGAGCATCCATTGAGTCATTCTGCTTAAGCAGATTTACAATGGCTCTTCTTGTTTTTTCAGCTCCTTCGCTTGCATGCGATTTCTTTATTCTCATCTCATTCACCTTCAACTTTGGTTCTGATTGTTGCAAAAACAGTTATGTATATATTCTAAAGAATAATATTGACAAAGTCAAAGAGGCAGTATATCTTATTTGTAAAGATCTTTCTTTATAAAGTATCCGGATACTGCATGTACATAAAAAATGATAGAAGGTGATCAGCTTGTCTTCTGGGCAAAGCATTTTTGGACCGCGTTATCTAGCGTTATCGATCGGCATCATTCTGGCTTCGATGACGATCGGATTTGAAGGGCTGGCCGTAACGACGGTTGCTCCAGTCATTGCCGGTGATCTGCAAGGACTTCATCTCTTCGGCTGGATCTTCAGCGCTTATTTGCTCGCACAAATTATCGGCACTATGGTGGTCGGCCGCCAAATTGACAAGAAAGGCCCCGCGTTTCCTTTTACGATCGCCATTCTATTATTTGCAGTCGGTTTAATCGTGGCGGCTGTTGCAAACGATATGTATGTCTTGATCGGCTCGCGCGCCTTGCAAGGATTTGGCGCAGGCGCCATGTACACTTGCATCTACACAGCTATCTCTTTAAGTTACCCGGATGAGCTGCGCGCCAAAATTTTGGGCGCTCTGGGTACAGCCTATGTTTTGCCTTCAATGCTCGGTCCTTACGTGGCTGGCGTTATTGCCCAGCAATGGTCATGGCGGTTCGTTTTCTGGGGGGTTCTCCCCTTCCTGCTTCTGGCGGTGCTTCTCAGCCTGCCTGTCTTCCGCAAATTGAAAATGCCTAGCCTTCAAGGGAAGGGTGAAACTGGAGTCATCGGGCTGTCAATGCTGCTCGCCATCGGCACCGGGCTTTTCTTGACCGGTCTCGGCATGCTTCCAAAACTGCTGGGAGTCGTGCTTCTGCTTGTCGGCTTGGGTCTTATGGCGCAGCCGCTTCGCAAGCTGCTGCCGGCAGGCACGCTGACCTTTCGATCTGGCTTGCCGTCTCTGATCGCTTCCCGCGGATTATTTTTCGCCAGTTATGTCTTCACCCAGAATTTTCTCGTGCTTGCCATGACGGATACGAAAGGAATGGCCGCTGACAGAGCCGGGCTCATAGTGGCCAGTGCGGCGCTTAGCTGGTGCATCATCGCTATTTCGCAGGCTCGCTGGGATGCGGCGGATCAAGGGCGCGGCCGGCAGAAACGGATCATTGCCGGTATAGTGCTGATGATCGTCGGTATCGCATTCATGGTTTGGGTTCCAGCGGTAAATATCGTGTTGGCGGTACTTGGGGAAATCATTGCGGGCATCGGGATCGGCTTGGCCCATACCGTAAGCGGTACAGTTGCATTCTCTCTTGCCAAGGAGGGTGAAGCGGGGAAGGTTTCCGGAAGCTTGCAATTTGCCGACTCATTTACGCCTGGCGTGGCGATTGGAATCGGCGGCGCCATCGTCGCGCTGAGCCAAACGGGGGGCATGTCGCTGGAGACCGGAATTACGATAGCTATGGTGTTCAATCTTGCACTCGTTTTGCTGAGCTTGGTTGCCAGTACGCGAACCAAACAAGGCCAATCGGCAAGTCAGTCAGCAGGCCAATCGTCCTAATGATGCTTTGAGGGTTTAGCCCATTCCAAACAGGGATGAGAGAGACCTGTACGGCTGTGCATGACCTGTATGAAGCGCAAGACCTGCACACTTGCATGATCAGCACGACCTGCATGGCCTACATAATCTATACGACCTGCATGACAAATAAGGGCAAGCCGCCTGCGGCTTGCCCTTTCGGCTGCTATGAAATCAGTTTTGTCTTCTCCGCCTTCTCAGCCACCCGTTTCGTGTAGTTGCTAAGCGTTTTTTCAATGCCAGCGCGACGATGAAACAGATGCCGATAAAAACGAGCAGGAATAAAGCATCCTCGAATTCAATTCGTCTAGTATATCTGATCATTTTATGCATGCTTGATAAGTCATTTCCAGGCAATGTTCCACAACGGGGATTATATGAAAAGTTGGGCTATGAAATTACGAATATAACGATGGCAAAATCGATTTAAAAAAGCTATTGCATAAAGGTAACTTCATAAACTACGGATGGCTGTTGTTGTATAACTTGACCCTAAAAATGACCAATCTTTTTTCAAACCAAACTCTTTCTTATTGTTCGATTATCAATTGTGAATGAAGTACTTCAAAAAGTGAAAGGGACGATACGTCCCGAAGTGGATATTAAACTTCAAATGAGAAATGCTCTTAAGGAACTTTATAATTCTTGAAATTTATTGGGAGAGCATTATTGTGGCGGTCCCATTTTTTTGCTTTGTGCACGAACATATGATCCTATATAATATAGGTATTAGAATTCGCTAAGGAAGCAAAAACTACAACGAGGTGGAATAACGGTGCTGTCTGATCACGAACGTATAGTCCTCCGCATTTTGTTCGATTTTTCAATTCTTCATAAAAGAATGCCTGATTTAAATGAATTGGAAACAATATCAGAATTATCGTGGGATCACTTACATAAGGCATTAAATGGCCTTCGAGAAAAAAAGGACGTATTTAAAGAAATAAGCTGCTAAAGCTTGTGAGCGGGGAAAACAAATCAAAAAAAGTTGATGGTTGACGAATTCTAAATGAACTGATAATATTAACCCATCAAGAAAATTTGATGTGATAACGGAGTAGGTGAAAACATGACGTGTCCCACTATAGATAATGAAACCTTATCTGTGTATGAAGAGAAATTCAAAGCTTTATCTGACAAAAATCGACTGAAAATCATCTTTGAATTAAACCAAAGAGGTAAGGTTTGTGTATGTGATTTAACTGAACTTCTGGGTCTACCTCAATCCAAACTGTCTTATCACTTAAAATTATTGCTAGATGTAAATTTGATTACGATGGAGCGTATTGGTAAGTGGAACTATTATGAGTTAAATGAAGTGGAAATTAAGGGTCTACTATCGGAGCAATTGTGCTGTATCTTTTATCCCAATTCTAAATAAAATTTTTTTAGCTAACATATCAAAAAAAATTGATTTATAAATTTAAGGAGGACGTGAAAATGAAGAACATCGAACTGAAAGTTGTTGCTAAGCAATGCTGTGGTCCAAAGGATTGCTCGGTTGAGCCTGCTGAAACGACTAAACACGAGGCCGAGATAGCAAACGCTGAACTCCCAGTAGCAATTATTGGAGCTGGACCAATTGGTTTAGCCGCGGCAGCTCACTTAGTTAACCGCAAACAAAAGTTTATTCTTATTGAAGCCGGCTCTCA
Organism: Paenibacillus sp. GbtcB18; assembly: GCF_019091125.1. Classification (NCBI taxonomy): domain Bacteria; kingdom Bacillati; phylum Bacillota; class Bacilli; order Caryophanales; family Paenibacillaceae; genus Paenibacillus; species Paenibacillus sp. GbtcB18. The sequence goes on along the minus strand of NZ_JAGXJX010000012.1, from coordinate 78,269 downwards.
AATCGCTCACAGTATCCGGAAATGGGGGCATGTACGCTTATTCTCGCCTTGGCAATACAACATTGATAAAACAGCTCGAACTTTGCTGCTTAAACATGGCTGGAATGCTCCGTCATCTGATGTATTTTCACTTGGTAAAGAACTTGTAGAACAGTATTTGAAGCCCCTGGCCGAACTGCCTAAAATAAAGCCTCACATTATGCTGGATTCCCAGGTTATAGCCGTTAGTAGAGAAAATATCGATAAAATGAAGTCCACTGATCGTGAACAGTCTCCATTTGTTCTCTATATTGAATCGGAAGGTAGTACAAAACGTATTTTGGCAAGAGCGGTTATTGATTCATCCGGGACTTGGAGCAATCCAAATCCTTTGTATGCAAGTGGTGTTTGGACTAAAGAAGAACGTTCTCTCCAAAAACATATTGTTTATGGCATACCGGAGTTTACTGAAGAAAATAAATCCAGATATGAAGGCAAGCGAGTTGCCGTCGTCGGGAGTGGCCATTCTGCGATAAATACTTTACTAGATCTGGTTAAGCTTAAAGAATCCAATTCAAAGACTGAATTGTTGTGGATTATGAGAAAAAGAAAAGTAGATGAAGCTTACGGGGGAGAAGAAAACGATCAATTGGAAGCCCGAGGAGAATTGGGTAGCCGGATACATCGATTAGTTAATTCGGGACAGATCAAAGTAGTCACACCATTAAAAATTGAAAAGCTATCGAAAATAGGAGAACAACTTCAAATCGTTGGAACGGTAGCTGGAGAAAATCTAGAGATTGAGGGAATTGACCAAATTATTGTGAATACCGGAAGCCGTCCTGATTTTTCTTTCCTACGCGAAATTAGGCTAAGTATAGATTCGGCTACCGAGAGTGTTGAGACGCTTGCACCACTTATTGATCCCAATATTCACAGCTGCGGGACAGTTAGGCCGCATGGTGCGAAAGAACTTCAGCATCATGAGAAAGACTTCTACATTGTAGGAATGAAGAGTTACGGACGTGCACCATCCTTCTTAATGGCTACTGGATACGAACAGGTTAGATCTGTAGTTGCTTATCTCACTGGTGATTTTGAGGCAGCTGCCAAGGTTGAGCTCGAACTGCCAGAAACAGGTGTATGCAGTGTTAATGCCAGACCGGTTCAAGCAGGTGCAGGTGAAAGTTGCTGCTCAACTACTTCTGAGACAGCATCGTCATCTTGCTGCAATTGAAGCGATAAGGGTAAATGATGAAGAAATGAGCGGTAAGGTAAGAAGGTGGACCTCTTTGGGGCTTCCTTCTCTTGCCCCAAAGCAATTGATATAAGGAGGTAGGAAGATGTATAAATCCATCATAATTGGAACAGGACCGGCTGGGCTAACCGCGGCGATATACTTAGCAAGAGCAAATTTAAATCCCTTGGTAATTGAAGGCCAACCAGGAGGTCAATTGACATTAACAACGGAAGTTGAGAACTTTCCGGGGTTTATTGATGGAATAATGGGACCTGATCTAATGGATAACATGAGAAAGCAAGCGGAACGCTTTGGAGCTAAATTTATTAGAGGCTGGGTTACAGAGACAGATTTGTCTAAGCGCCCCTTTATGTTAACGGTTGATGGAGTCGGAAGATTAGAAACGGAATCACTTATATTATCAACCGGAGCTTCCGCAAACTTGCTTGGCGGTGTACCGGGGGAGAAGGATTACATCGGTCGTGGGGTAAGCACTTGTGCAACGTGTGATGGATTCTTTTTCCGTAATAAAGAAGTTCTTGTTGTAGGTGGTGGAGATTCGGCTATGGAGGAAGCAAATTTCCTTACAAAGTTTGCTTCTAAAGTAACTGTTGTTCATCGGCGCGCTGAGTTGCGAGCTTCGAAAATTATGCAGAGCAAGGCACAGCAAAACAAGAAAATTAGCTGGGCGCTTAGAAATGAACCTACTGAAGTTATAGCTGGTGATCGGGGAGTAACTGGTCTGCGAGTCAGAAATGTGGATACCGGGGCGGAAGAAATCATAAAAACGGATGGTATTTTTATAGCCACTGGACATACGCCGAATACTTCCTTTTTGAATGGACAAATTAGGACTGACCATACCGGATATATTGAAGTTGTTCCGGGTACGACCGAAACTAATATCCCAGGTGTGTTTGCTTGCGGAGATGTTCAGGACTCCAGATATCGACAGGCTATTACTGCAGCTGGTAGTGGGGGAATGGCTGCTATTGATTGTGAGAAGTTTCTCGAAAGCGTACACTAACAGGAGTCTAGCTTTTAATATGAAATAAATATCTGAATGCGCATTTCAAACTTGTACACGGAGTCTGTGTTTACAAAATCAGCTTTTAAAGATGCTATAAATCCCCCTGAATTTATGAAAAAAAGACTTAGAGAAATGCTAAGTCTAATGAGGTTTTTTTTTGAGGGTCTAGTAAAATATAAATTAATTGCGTATCAGAAGAAAAAAGAGCAACGCTACTTTGAGATGAACTCTCTTATTGAAACACTAAATAGCATAAAGGGCAAAGTCAGTGTAATTGGTAATAAAGAAAAGAGTTTTGTCCCATATTCACAATTAATGCATCGGGTAAAATACAATTATCGATCAGGCGGGTTACTTATCAAATCGATACTAGAAAATAAAATAATTCCTCGTGGATGTTCAACACCGTTTAAAATTAACTCGCTTTTATTTGACATAGAAGAAGTAAATTATTACTATAATACTTTGATAAAGGATGATATGTTGTATAATTATACATTGTTATACATCATTTTTGACCTAGACCTATTTGCCTTCCCTAATTGAACCGAAAAAAGTCTATTGCTTAGAAAAAGGTACAGTTCTTCAAGAAAGTTGAAGAGGCTGTACCTTTTTTGTCGTAAAATGGAGGGATCATGAAAAGCGGGTAAGCGTGAAGATTCGGGAACAATCATTGTGCAATCTTCAACAGCCATTTCCTATCATGAAGATAAAAGAGGGTAACTTGCCTTTTTATTATAGAACGCTTTGCTTTCAGCGAACAACGAATATACGACCGCTAAATGTAAAAGATCATGGCGACTTCGGCCATGATCTTTTTAACAAATGATTAATTTGGGTGTACAAAAATTCCCCACCATCTTTCTATATGTTAACGAACTTCCAATATCGTCCACTTTTGAAATGGAGTCCAATTCAATGGCCCGGTATAACAAATATCTTTAATCTTGTATTCCTTGCCGTTAATCTCAACCCGATTCCAATTTGCGGTCCCAATATTTATTTGCTCCGGATTGCTTTCTTTAATGATTATCTCAGGAGGCTTTGTAGCGTTTGTAATATCCTGAACAATACTTTTATCCGATGAGCTGTTAAGGAACGTGACCACAATTATGGAGAAACTTACGACTACCCGAATCCTGATTTTCACTTTTACAAAAATACAAAAAAGGAAAATTAGAGCTAAACCGACCAAATAAAACAAGCTCGTTAACGTAGCAGGACTCATAACTCACCCCTTTTAAAAGGAAAAACCCCGATGGATGGGTACCCGAAGCCTTTTATCCATTTAATAAACTGATTTTAGTACAGGAGAACAAATCCAATGATCAAAGTAACCATTGATTACAATAATGATGCAGGACCTTGATGGTTTCAAATTAAAGAACGGGTGAGTGGTTGAAATCTTTTGAGGGACGCGACGAGGAAATCTAATAAAGGGAAATATTTACATATTTTAGGAGTGATTTTTGTGAGTAGAATTGCTTTAATCCCGGAATCTGATATCTGCTTTAATTTAGTTCTATATCACTAATGATTTCAAGGTTGAGCACGCATGACAACGAGCTGCATCCGCGACGCTGCTCCCTGTTTCATTGAAATTCTGGAGAGATAGCCGGTTGATTGCGCTACACCCTTGCACGTTAGCATCGGAGAAAAAAAGGGGGGGCACTGCCCTTCCTGAAAGAAAAGTTTCTAAAAAAGCTGCAAGAGGAGTAAATCCCAAAACTGAAAAATCTGAACCCGAAGAATTTATTGTTGTTGATACATATCGGGTGCTAAGATCATTGTCCCATAACAGAGCGGCTGCCCCCAATGCAGTGACGCTGACTGGGCAGAAGCAGATAGACAGAATTACGAACACAAAGCCATCTTTAAGGTCTCAACATGTTAAGCAATAGTGAGACATCTTTTGTGGAACCGACGGAGATGACTGTTTTTTGTTCGATGTCTGTCAGCATTTTCACGTTCTCCGCCAGATCCGCTCTGGTCACAATCACATCCGCATTGCGAATAGCTTCTTTTAAGATATCTTCTGGCGAGGACATATCGATTGTATGAACGTTTGGGGCAGCCATCCGTTTGATTTCATCGAGATAAAAAACGCACGATTGTGTCTTGCATTCGATAAAGAGATAGTTCAGTTTCTTCTCAAGAGGTTGGCCAAATAGCTGTACATATGCAAGTCCAGACAACAGGACGTTCTCCGCATCGTAACCCATCTCGTAAACCTGCTTAATGGTTTGTTCCACAAACGTAAAATGGGGATTTTGCCTTTTGAACGTTTCGATTTTGTCTTTATCGGCAACCCGAGTTCCGCGTCCTTTTTGAATCGTTAGAAGACCCTCGTCTTTCAGTTGCGAGTAGGTCCACTGAATTGTATTTCTATTAATGGAAAGCTGATCCGCTAACTTATTGGTCGAAGGTAAGGAGTCCCCTGGTTTCAGATACTCTTTGCCGATTAACCATTTGATCTGTTCTTTAATCTGCACATTGATTGGCAGAGAAGAACGGGAATCAATCTTAAACAACAAGCTGGAATGTACCACAACGACACACCGACTTTCTTACTTTACTAGTGTTCTGGATAACTTCTAGCTTAATATTACGGAGGTGAAAAATCAAGTGGCGGAGCTTTAGATTGGCAGAATTTCAGGTGCAACGAATATTTTTTTCTGTTTTTTGTTGTTTACGAAGATATGGATTTAGTGAAATACGATGTTGACAAATTTAAAAAAGCAAACTATCATAAATACCAGGTTAACCAGTGAACTATGTAATAAGATATTTAAAAAGGAGTGAAATCAAGTGGCTGGCTTGAAAACGAACGTCAATACGGTTTGGTATGGGAATATCAAAGGTAACGGAAGGATCAAAGCTGACCATCTTCAAACCCAAATTGCTATTCCCGAATTATTCGGCGGCAGCGGGGAAGGCGCAAACCCAATGGAAATACTTGTTTCTGCTGCGGTAGCCTGTTATACCTCAACGCTTACTTCTACACTCGAAACTCATCAATTACCTGTTGCCGGATTGATTATGGATTCGGAGGCAACCAAATCAGAAGAAGGAATGAGAATCGTTCATTTTCCACAAGTCGTTTTGACTGCAGATGCAACAGAAGAACAGGTTCAATCTGCTAAGGAAGCAATTGTCACTGCAGACCAAAATTGTTTTGTTGGAAATATGTTAATAAAAGGAGGCGTTCAGATCGAGGTAAAAGGGAAAGCATCATTGAACTCTGAGGCAGATGTCATTCGTCAGTACGTGAAAGAGCACGGATTGGACTCGGTTTAGAACGAATGAGGTTATGGAGGAAGGGGTATTTTCGTCTCCTTCGTACATCCTCCCATTAGATAGTTGACTGAAATTTAAAGAAAAAGGAGAAGGATTTTAATGGCGATTTATCATGCAACGGATGCGTCTTTTAAGAACGATCTGCAAAACGAGGGACTGACCCTTGTGAATTTCTGGGCGACATGGTGCGGTCCTTGTCGTATGTTCGCGCCAATTATTGAGGCATATGATGCTGAGGGAATCAATGCTGCGAAAATACTCAAGGTGAATGTGGATGAATGTCCAGAAACGGCAAGCGAGTTTGGAATCATGAGCATTCCCACGACAATCTTGTTTAAAAATGGTCAGCCTGTTGACAAGAAAGTAGGCCCCATGTCCCAAACGCAATTGAAACAATTTGTTGAAAACCATTTGTAATACGGACATTTGTAGATCAGGCGAGTAGACGAAGATCTACAAAGGACTTCCTTGCGTTCTACAAGCGAGGGAGTCTTTTTACAGATTAACAAAAATAGGGGTATTATTGCGGATGATAGAATCAGCATCTGGGGCCAACGGAGACTATCGTTTGGCTCGCAAATTAGATGATATTACTTATTTGGATATTATCCACGCTATTGAAAGCTTCACTAGGGAGGAAATTAAGAATGGCAATCTATAATGTTACAGACGCTACGTTAAAAAACGAACTGCAAAGCGAAGGATTAACCATCGTCAATTTTTGGGCATCTTGGTGTTCAGATTGCCTGATATTTTCGCCTATTCTTGAAGCTTATGACGCCGAAGCGAACAAAGAAGCCAAGATTCTCAAAGCCAATTTGGACGATAATGTCCAATCCGCTGCTTTCTTTGGCATTATGAGCATCCCGGCTACAATAATTTTTAAAGATGGCGAAGCAGTCGATAAAGAAATTGGCGTCATGTCCGTAGAGAGATTGAAGCAATTCATCGCCAGAGATCGATAAGCACTTCAAACTCGGGTTGACACGATAAAGGAGATAAGTGATGAAGGATACCTACAAAGCTATTGTCATCGGAACAGGACCGGCAGGATTGACAGCGGCGATCTATCTAGCCCGTGCCAATATGGATCCGCTTGTTATAGAAGGTCCGGAGCCAGGCGGACAATTAACAACGACGACCGAGGTTGAAAATTTTCCGGGCTTCCCTCAAGGCATTATGGGGCCCGAATTGATGGATAACATGCGTAAGCAAGCCGAGCGCTTCGGTGCAGTTTTCCACAGGGGATGGGTCAGCCAAGTAGATTTATCGAAGCGGCCATTTACACTGAAGGTGGAAGGTCAAAAAGACCTCATGACGGAATCCTTAATCATTTCTACAGGAGCTTCTGCAAAATTACTTGGCATTCCGCACGAAAAGGCAAACATAGGCCGTGGAGTCAGTACATGCGCAACTTGTGACGGATTTTTCTTTCGCGGCAAGAAGCTTATTGTGGTGGGCGGAGGAGATTCAGCCATGGAGGAGGCACACTTCCTGACCCGATTTGCCAGTGAGGTACATGTTGTGCATCGGCGCACGGAGCTACGAGCCTCCAAAATTATGCAAGACCGTGCTCATGCGAACAGCAAGATTACGTGGGGACTTGGGCTTGCCCCAGTCGAAGTCGTATCTCATGACAACCGTGTAGTGGGGCTTAAGGTTAAGGATCAACAAACTAATGATGAAAGGACTATAGAGGCGGACGGTATTTTCGTTGCTATCGGTCATCATCCGAACACGGGCTTTCTACAGGGACAACTGGAAACCGATGAAAAGGGCTATCTAGTTGTACAGCCAGGATCGTCACGAACGAATGTTGAAGGTGTGTTCGCTTGCGGCGATGTACAAGATCGCCATTATCGTCAGGCCATAACAGCAGCAGGCAGCGGATGTATGGCTGCTCTAGATTGTGAACGGTTTTTGGATCAATTGGAAAGTTGTTAAGAGGAACGAACTGCAATAAATCCTTTTTTGCGTCAAATAACGGATATAAAATATCTATAAAGTATAAGATGGACGGATTTCAAAATTGGGCGAAAAATACAGAAAGGAAGATGATTCCTATGATTTGTAATTCAACAAACAGTACATTTAAACACGATTTGCGCAGCGAGGGGGTTACGCTGGTCAACTTCTGGGCAACTTGGTGCTCGCCTTGCCGCAGTTTCGCTTCCATACTCGAAAATTATGACGTGACTCGGCAGGATGACGTGAGAATTTTAAAGTTAGATGCGGATGAAAACGTGGAAACCGCATCCATCTTCGGCGTGATGTCCCTTCCGACAACAATCCTGTTCAAGGATGGGAAACCCGTCGACAAAAAAATCGGGTTTATGCCTAAAGAAGCTTTGGAGAAATGGGTTTCGGCCAATGTTTAAAGCCGGATTATGGAACTGGTAACTACTAATGGAAAACCCTTCTCTCACTGCTAGGTCAAGGGCTAATGGTCCAACACCAGCCGCGGGAGGGGGGCCTATGTGCTTCTTGCAAGGCATCGGAGCGGCGTTCACGGCACCAGCCCTCATGACGGTACTTTGAACGCTGTTTCCCGATCCGTTGGTCAACTTGACCGAGAAAAAAATTTATCTGATTCAAACGTGCTCTGTACCGATTCGTGCAGGGCATTCAGTTCTTATACGAATACGAAGTGCTTGGCTCATTACCGTTTCAAATCTGACGGAAAACAACGTATTAAAGGCGTGTACCATATCCTAAACGTCAACAGTTACCACAGCAATTCTTCTTATGTTGAAATTAGGCAATAATTAAATATTGTGAAGTGGTACTAAGTGGTTTTAACTCCTTTACCGAAGACACCAACGATTCCTTAGCGAATAATCAATTCACGAAAGAAATGGGATGATGGCAAATGGATAAAGAAATTAAAATCTTGGCTATTTCGGGAAGTCTTCGTCAAAACTCTACGAATAAAGCACTAATGAATACCATCATCGGATTAGCAAAAGAGAACGTTAAATTTACCATCTTTGGCGGGTTGGGCGACCTGCCGCATTTTAATCAAGACATCAATGCTGTCGAAGAACCTGTTCCGGTTAGAGAATTAAGGACACATATTAAGGAGGCACATGGTGTGCTTATATGTACACCGGAATATGGGAATGGAGTGCCTGGTGTGTTAAAAAACGCCTTGGATTGGCTCGTATCTTCAGGCGAGTTCATAAATAAACCTACAGCTGTAATCAGTGCCTCACCATCTCCAATGGGAGGGGATAAAGCTAATGCTTCACTTCTGCTTACACTTAAAATGATGAATGCTGAGTTTGTAGAAAGAGGAACATTGATAATACCGCACATCACTTTGAAACTAAATAAAGAAGGTATTATAACAGATCCAGAACTAAAGCAGGAGTTATTATCCGTGCTCCAGACACTTGAGCAGGCTTGTCATTAAGGCGAGATAATACAAACCATGAAATGAAAATTGTCCAACTACGAAAACGATAAACCCACCTCTTCAGGGGGGGATTTTCTTTTGGTCGAAAATCAACAATTACCGAAAACAGAGCCTAACAAATAAGCATGAAAGAAGGTATATCCGATGAATGATTTTGTAATTGTTGGCGGAGGACCGGCGGAATTAAGCGTAGCCCTGGTACTCGGAAGAGCCCGAAGAAATGTGATGGTGATTGACGACAACCGTCCTCGCAATGCGGTGACGCACGCTTCTCACAGATTTCTGACCCGTGATGGCACCGAGCCGACAGAGTTCAGGCGCTAGCATATGATGAGATATTGAAGGATCCGTCGGTCGAGTTTCGGCCAGCAGAGGTGGCCGATATAATCAGACAGGCCGGTGGGTTCGAAATCGTCATGAAGACGGGAGAGCGGGTGCGAGTGAAAAAACTGATTGTGGCAACCGGTCTGAAAGAAGTATTTCCCGAGATTGACGGTTTGCACGATTTTTACGGAAAAAGCTTGCTCAACTGCCCATACTGCGACGGCTGGTAATGGTGGGATTGGTGGATTTTTCTACTTGCGGAAAAACCAGTCATTCTCCATATGGCCAAACCGCTCTACAATTGGAGCCAGGATTTAATAGTATGCACAATGGCAAGCCACTGTTGTCGGCGGAAGAACGAAAAATGCTGGAATCTAAACATATTCAGGTCATCGAGACCCCTGTTGTCGCATTTATTGTTCTCTTTTTATTTGATTTGGTATTTTTTGTAGAGATTGTCATGATTCAATCACGGATATAGGCGTTCTCTCTGTTGCCTCACCTTCGATTTCCCCTGAACGGTACGCGATTCCCGTCCATCTCCAATTCGTTGAAACTTTTATTATAGATGCAATAAGTTTTGGAATAAGGTGAGGTAGTGAAATTTACAAAAGCGACGAACTATGCTCTTCATACCATGCTAGCACTCATTGAAGCTTCTTCGGATAAATCGATTGGCGTACAGCAATTGGCGGAATCTCAAAGGGTTTCACCAACCTATCTTTCCAAAGTTTTATCAAGGCTCGTGAAAGCAGGGATGATACAATCAGTATCCGGGGTTAACGGAGGCTACCAATTATCCTGTAAAAAAAACGACATTACTTTTTTGGATATTATCCAAGCTATCGAGGGCAGCGCATCTTTATTCGTATGTGATTTTGTCCATGGCGAGGAATGTCTAATTCAAGCTGTAATGAAGGAAGCTGAAGAGGAAATGGGGTCGCATCTCAAAATAATTAAATTGGTAGATCTGGTTCGAAATCAAACGTGAGTATAGGACGGGTCGTTTTTTGCGGCAAACGCGAATGATTCCTATGTATGGAATGTTTTATTTTTATTATAGATATAGGAAATCTTTAATATCTATTTCCAGTAAATAAAAGTCGTGATTTAGGAGGAGGATGATGGAAGCCAAACATTTTTAGATCACCGATACAGCTGTTGATACATTTGAAGGACAGAAAAGCCTGCTCAAACAAATTGTTCTAGCAAATGGCCGCCAAATCAGTGGAACGCAGGGATTCGTCATTCCAAAATGAGGACCCAAGACTGACTTCTCTAAACAGCTTGGTTATGCCGTAATGAAATAATAGATTACGTGCATATGAAAGATTTAGAAAGCTGTCGATTATCCAGAATTAGCAAGAACCATTGTCTCAAAATAAGAAGGGTCCTAACGTCTCAGGTAAAAACCGTGTGCTGGGTACCTGTAAGAGCAATTGTTATTCTATTTCGTATAGCAAAATATCAAATTTTATTGGGCTAATTTTTTTATCAATTTTAAAACAATAGAGGAGAACTTATGCAAATTATTTTTTACTTACTTATGGGGATAACTATAGGAATGTTGTTTCCAATTCAGGCATCTATAAGCGCTCGTTTAAGCTCTTATTCAAAAACACCTTTCACAGCTTCGTTTATCGCATTTTCTTTGGGATCGGTGATACTTCTCATTATTAATTTAATAGTAGATCCTAAAGGGATCAGTATTGGGATTGATTTTTCATATCCGTTGTATGTTTTTATCGGTGGAGCAATTGCTGGTATTGGCTTTCATGTATCTAATGTCATTCTTTTTTCAAAACTAGGTGCATCAGTTACAACAATAATAACTGTAACTGGGCAAATGATTATAGGAATTTTAATCGATCACTTTGAGTGGTTTGGTGTAACAGCTAATCCTATTAGTACTACTAGAATAATAGGAACTATCATTATGATTTTAGCTATTTCATTGGTTCAACCTAAAAAGAAAAGAGATTTAATTGCAGCGTCAGAAAATAAGAAAAAGGATAGTAAAGCTGCATGGATAATTATGGGTGTTTTAGCTGGGTTTTTACCTCCATTGCAAACCGCTATTAATGGAAAACTACGCGTTGCAACGGACTCTCTTTTAGGAGCTACTTTTATTTCATTTTTTGTTGGCGCGATTATTTTGCTTATTTTGATATTGATTACTAGACGTCGCTTAGAGATTCCTTTGTATGACATTCAAAAAAAACGTATTCCTGTTTGGGTATATATGGCGGGTATATTCGGCATATTTATTGTAACAGGTAACATTGTCTTATTACCTGAACTTGGATCGGTTCTAACTACCATGATTTTTCTATTGGGACAAATGATTATGGCAATAATAATCGATCAGTTTGGATTATTTAATTTACAAAAAAGGAAAATTGATAGTAGAAGAATTGCCGCTTTAGTATTAACTGTTATTGGAATATTGTTTGTTAAATTATTTTAGTTTTCAATATAAAACTAAGGTGCATAAAGGCTGGCTTTTCGACGGTATGTGAAGCCTAGCCTTTGCAAGATCATAAAAGCTAGATTGCCACCAGTTATCAGAGAACTCGATAAAACTCTTGAATAATTCTAGAGATTTAGCAGGGTGGTATAAAGTAGAAGAACTGCAACGCTAATTATAGCGGCCTCATTTGAGGCTTTATTTTTTTGTCTTCATCGACCGGACAATATCTCCAATAAATCAACGAACTCGTGGACTTCACCTTTACAATAAGAAGTATATATAGCTGATTATTTGGGAAAATAGGTAATTAGCAAAAGTGCTAATTAAATATAATTAACACTTTTGCTATTTTAGTATAATTTGAACATAAAGGTGAAGTGGTTTATATGTTTAAACTTCTCAGTCGCCCGAGCCCAAAATTAGATGAGAGCATAAGCAGTTATCTTATAAGATCCGCGCAAAGCAACCGAATTAACCCAAAATATATTTATAAATTATTGAGTGTTTACGAAGATTCAAGAATGCATAGTTTTTTTCTTGATACTACTGTAATATCCGAAAAAGATTTAAACTTATTGGAAAGCATTTTGGGTTTTGAAGGAGAATTGCTTCAACAGCTTTTCATAGTCTCGTTTGATGAATCGAAAATTTATTATAGATACTTCAATGCTAATGTTAATATGAATTCGATTTGCACTAGAAAATTAAAAGTATGTTCACTTTGCTTGCAAGAAAAGAATTATATCAGAAAAATATGGAGCTTAATTAACTTAACCTCCTGTCCTATACATTCATGTATGCTTATTGATAAATGCCAAAAATGCTCGAAATCAATGACATGGTGGAATTCTGATATATTTCGTTGTAGTTGCGGTCATGAGTATAAGAATTCCAATTTAGCAGCAGCAAATGAGGAAAGCTTGTATTTGTCAATGAGAATCTTCACTATTTGTGGAATTAGTACGAATCATCTATTGAATACTAAGTATAATGAACAATTTAGTGTAGTAATAAATGAGATGGATTTTGTTTCGTTAAATAATAGTATTTTGTTAGTATCGAAATTTATGTGTGAATGCAAAAATATCTCTCATTTTTCTGGTGTTAATTACAACTTAGAAGAATTTTCAACTTTACAAAGAGAGGCTATTAAAGTATTTTCTGATTGGCCAAATAACTTTTATAAATTTTTAGAGGAAGTGAAGGTGTCTACTTCAAATAAAAAATTCAATAATATCATGGGGGATTTCGGGAATTTTTACAGCGACTTATTCGATGCAAGGTACGACAGTTTAGTACTTTTGCGTAAAGGATTTATAAATTATCTTTTAGATAATTTTAATTCCTACTCTTGTTCAAATCTGATAAGAATTATAAATATGCACGAGGAATTGGTCATATCTGGAATTCGAGCTGCGCGATATTTAAATGTGAGTAAAGAAAAACTAATTCGATTAATAGTAAATCATGAAATTGAAGGTCAAATTTCAAAAAAAGCACTAGGTATTAACATAATTACAATTAAAAAGAGTCTAGAAGAGTATAAGTCTAAACAAGATGCAGAGAATCAGCAAATCCTTAGCTACTTAGAAGCTCAAAGTTATTTGGATGTAGGGTTTGGGATAGATGACATCGTGAAATATGGATATCTTGAATATTCATATAAAGAGTATGATTTTTCTAACGCAAAATATATAAAAAAACAATCAGTTGATGTATTTATTGACAATCTTAGAAGTAGGGTTACCAATCAAGTTACAGAGGAAAGCTTAATTATAAATTTTCAAAAAGTGGTTAACATCGGACAGGCTCATAAACATTGTTCTTCAGGAAGACTTGTTCAGATGATTTTAAATGAAGAACTTCTACCATGTGGTGTTGGTGCAGGAATTGGTTTAAATGTACTATTGTTCAATAGAATGCAGGTTAAAGATTTTTTTAGACGTAAATTCAATGAAAGTCAGGGAAACAACCTAAGAACAATTTCGTTTTTCGAATGCGACCACGCCCAAGAACGCCAGAGTAGGTCGTCTTCTGACGGTCACGGGCGACGAGGACACATACTTGGTCCTTGCTGATGCCACGATATTTGGCTTTTCCGCCTCGTTTACGAGGTTTCCGCTCAGCAATGTTACGCTTTCCTTTCTCCGAATACAGAAAGTAGGTCTCGTCCATTTCGACGATACCTTGGAATGCTTCGGTTGGCATCTGTTTCAAGGCAGCAAGAATCTTATGTCGCCAGTAAAACAAGGTGACATGGGTGACTTCACCAAGCAACTCCTCAGCACATTTCCTTAGCGAATAACCCTCAATCATGCATTCAATAAAACGTACCCACACGTGAGGTCTTCTGGTTCGCCCAAGAGGGGTATTTGTAAGGTCATTAAAGGTTTGGTGGCAGGACTTGCAGCGGTAACGCTGACGTTTAACCTCGCCAGCACGTGTTTTTACGATGTACTTCCCAAAACGAACGACAGAATGGGTTTTGCAATGCGGACAAACAAGCCCATCTTTGTGTTTCTGCTCTTGAATTTCATCAATTGCACGAACGGGTGACGACACACCCGTAGTTCGGGACTGCAAAAAGAGGATAAGCTCCTGCTTTCCTCTATCGTCCAATGTATCAGCAAGCTTTTTTAGCTCCCTTAAATCCATAGACAAATCATCTCCGAACCGAATTGTTATCTTCATTATAGAACATTTGTTCGTAATCATCAATTATCAACATTAAGGTTTAACATAGCCTTTCTGTAAAGAGAAAAACGCAGTGGCGCATATATGTTCTTGTCATCCGACAGGGGATGGGGGGAATGGGACAACGCGCGAACAAACATTATTGGCATAGAAAAAGGTTATTTTTTTGACGGATGTGGTAACTGTTGACGTTTTGGATATGGTACACGTCTTTAACACGCTGTTTCCCGTCAGATTTGAAACGCTAATGAGCCAAGCCCTTCGTATTCGCATAAGAACTGAATGCCCTCCACGAATTGGTACAAAGCACGTTTGAATCAGATAAATGACTGCCAATAGCTTCATCCAACTTGGTCATCCGAATACGCCCTCGCCCAAAAATGCTAGAGTAAGTCATCTTCTGACGTTTACGGGCGACTAATACACAAACTTGGTCGTTGCTGATGCCACGATATTTGGCTTTTCCGCCACGTTTTACGAGACTTGCGTTCGGAGATATTTCTTTTGCCCTATTCGGAGAACAAGAAATATGTTTCGTCCATTTCGACGTTGCCTTGGAAAGCTTCGGTTGGAATCTGTTTCAGAGCGAAAAGAAGCTTATGCCGCCAATAAAACAAGGTCACGTGTGCTACCTCTCCATGCATCTGCTCAGCACATTTCCTAAGCGAATAGCCCTCAATCATGCATTCTATGAATCGTACCCAAATGTGTGGTCTGCAAGTCCGTTGTAAAGGGGGATTCGTGAAGTCTTTGAACGTTTGAAGGCAGGACTTACAACGGTAATTTAACATAGCCTAAGAAAAAACGATAACTCATAAAGAACAGAGAGTAATATGAACATATATTTGGGGCGATTCTTCCAACAGCTACATAATCTTGTGAAATCTCACTGCACGGCAAACAATTGATCGTTTGCCGTAATTGAAGATCCTTTTATAAGGAGATTTAGATTCGAATTTCAGGTTTAGTTCCCCTTAAAAAGTTGTTCGCCGATAAATCCTCCTTTACTTGAACCAGGCGGGCAGGCAAAAACCGAACTTGATAAAGTTGAAATAAAGGGATTAAGCGCATCAGATTTCGCGAGTAAGGATAACATCGGAACTAACTGTTTACGAACACTTTTCTGGAAGCTAATAAAGAAAAGACCAGCGTCCAGATTTCCAGTCACTGGATCAATGCCTTCAAAGTAAGAGTATGATCTTCGCAAAATTTTAGTCCCAGCGCTACGTGCAAGCCAGACATGGGAGTTAGACGGGATTTGGCGCATCGAAACGGCATCAAATTCATCATGCATCCCAAAGGGGGCCCCGCTGTTTTTCGATCGACCGAATATAGCTTCCTGCTTTATATCGAACGTTTGCTCCCATTTTTCCATATCCATCCGAATTTTACGCGCTACCAAATAAGTTCCGTTGGTCATCCATGCAGGACCTTTCGACGAGTCAACCCAAACATAGTTCTCTTTGCCTTGTTCACTTTCCAGCTCAATATTGGCCGTTCCGTCTTTAAACCCAAACAGGTTTCTTGGTGTATGACCATCGGAATCATCAATAAATCCAGTTTGAACCCAACGAATAACGGCCATCTCAATGGCTGCAGCAGCTAAATTGCGAATCACATGAAAAGCCACAGTCGGATCACTCGAACAAACCTGAATACAAATATCACCGCCCGATATTTGTGAATTTATTGTTTCTCCGGGCATAGATGGGACAACTCTTAGCTCGTCTGGACATTGTGAACCCAATCCAAATCTGTCAATCCCGTTTCTTGTGAATAGAGTCGATCCAAATCCAAACGTAATAGTAAGCTTCGCTGACGAATCAATGGTACTTTCCTCGGAGCTATTTACCTGCTGCTGACCATTCGTTTCTCTAAGTGCCCTGCCCGCGGTCATGTCAGCACTCTTATCGGTCCATATTTTGAGTAATTGTTTTAGCTTATCGACATTATCGAAAATGATGTCAAAAGCGGCAAAACACATATACATTTGCTGAGGGGTTCCGATACCCGCTTGCCTTTCTCCATAAAAAGGGATTGCATCATTATTCACTTTTTTTGATGGAGAGTCTTTGGGACCAGAAATAGCTTTTAGTCTGTTGTTGATAGTGAATAAAGAAGCCATCCCGCTGCTTCCGACTACAATTCCTGTTCCCGCCAAAGTCACCATTTTCAATACATCTCTTCGACTGTAGCTAGATTCATCACGATTAGCGTTATTCAATTCATCAGCTTGTGTATGCTTCATATTGAGCTCCTTCATCTTTCTAAAAAGAGAGCCACTGGCTTCTTTTTGGTGATATGTAAAATACTCATTTTTGTTAAAAGCAAGTTGCGTTTTTTAAACGCATGTTTGAGCGTGGTAATGAATTTGGTAATTTAACTGCTACTCAAATAGGTTAATCAGCCTTAACAGCTAATTTTAATTTAAAACGGACGGCATTCGCTTCAGCTTCATTATTAGCTCTACAATCACTATATTGATGATCCAAGATGTCCACACGGCAATTGTATAAGACGATACATAATCCACATCAAATAGCTTTAATAATGCAAGCTGAATGAAATGAAGCGATGTATTAGCCAGTGTCAGAGCATAACTTCGCATCATCCAGATCCGATGCTTAATGATCTGTTTCAAACGAATAGTCCACCAAGCATACAAAGTAGTAAAGATCCACAATCCGTTCAATAGGAGAAAGCCAATCGTGCTAAATGTCCCTCCGGTTGCATCCTTCGCTAAATATAGCGTTACAACGGAGCTGAATAATATGCTCAGAACATAAACTTTCCCATTCAACCGGTGCAGCGCGGGTTTTTTTCGCAATATTTTTACAGATAAACCGAGGGGACCTGTTATTAAACTAATACAAGCGTTAATAATATGAAGGCGCAGGAATACAAGCCATATTGTCTCATTGAAATTTTCGTCGAGTTCTTTAAGCTTAAGATGTTTCACTGCCCCTGGATCAACAATAAAATAGCCGGCCAGCATATGAAAGGCCCAGCCGATTGAGAAGATGCTAAGAATGATATAAAGGCTTTTCCCAAATTGTTTCATGATTCACCTCTCTTATTTTTTTGTTACAAAAGAGCACGATCGGTCTCTTTCACAATAAGGTATAAAAACTCCTTTCTCAACAGGCATATGTTACAATTTTAAAACAGCGACTACTCGATGGAGGTTATCATGAGAAAAGGCGAGCAAACACGAATGATCATTATTCAAAAGTCTGCTGAGCTATTTAATGTTAGAGGTTATGCAGGTTCTAGCATTAAGGACATCATGCAGGTAACTGGTTTAAAAAAAGGTGGAATATACCGTCACTTTACTGGTAAGGATCAGTTAGCTGCTGAAGCTTTTGATTATGCGACGGCTATATTGTCAGAACGATTTTCTGCGGCGATAGAAAGTACCGATACTGCGATTGAGAAGGCGTTGGTGATATTTGACGTATACAAGGATGCTGTGAATGATCCACCTGTTATTGGAGGCTGTCCGCTATTGAATACAGCGATTGAAAGTGACGATACCCATCCAGTACTACGCGAGCAAGCCCTCCAGGTTATGAAGCAATTTCTATCCACCATTCAGGAGTTTATTCAGGATGGGATTCAAACTGGGGAGCTCCGTTCGGATACTGAAGTCGTTTCGTTGTCTTCGTTAATACTATCCACACTGGAGGGCGCCATTATGGCGAGTAAGCTTACGCACGACAACAGCCATATTGCGTATTGTAAAGAGCATCTACGCCGCTACCTGCTTTCCTATCGAACTGAGTGTGCACGAATAAATAAACAATGACGCAAAATCCAAATAAAGTGTGTGAAGTCTGACTCATAGACTATCGATAAATGATACTTTTGGGAGCACAGATCAAAATCTGTGCTTCTTTCATTTTGAAGTCAAGTAGCCGCAAATAACCATCAGCGGTGGTTTGTACGCTTATCCTGTAAGCAATTTCTGGCTGTATTTTCAACCTTGGGCCGGTGCATCAGGAGAATTGTTATTAGAGTAGCAACGTTCCTTCATCTAACCTTCCCTCAATTTTATCCTGACGAACATTTCGTTTCGACCGATGAAAAAACTGAGCATCCGTTAAAGTATTTGCGACGTTAAGCTTGACGCACAAGAAATAAGTCGCTATTATGGATGCATGATGTCCTTAATTATTTTCAACAATAACGATATAAGATATCTTTATTATCTTGATTGTTGAAGCGATGGGAGGTGTGTTATGAAATAAACATTATTTTATTGCTGCCTATTGTAGATATAAAATATCTCTAAAGTATTTATTTAATTCTAATTACCAGAAGGGAAGATGAACTCCATGATTTGTCACTCGACAGATAACACATTCAAACAAGATTTGCATAGCGAAGGGATTACGCTGGTCAACTTCTGGGCACCTTGGTGCTCGCCTTGCCGTATGTTCGGCTCCGTGCTCGAAGATTATGACGCGACCCTCCAAGACGGTGTAAGAATACTAAAAATTAATGTGGATGAGAACGCGGAGATCTCTTCCAGATACGGTGTAATGTCTCTTCCGACAACGATTTTGTTCAAGGACGGAAAGCCCATCGATAAAAAAATTGGCATGATGCCAAAAGAAGTTTTGGCAGGATGGGTCGCATCTTTTTATTGATAGCATCGATTAATGAAGAGTGATGCCAAGTTAAAATGATTTCTTTTGCTGCCAAAGGGGCTTCGACTCATAAAGCCCTTTTGGCAGAAGAAAGGATTCCATTTGATTTGAGACAATTATAGGGATGCTCGTCCCTGACCATACTATGGACTATGTAGCAACGGCAATTTGGATAGAAAATAGTTATGAAAGGAAGGAGTACATTTTTTATGAAAGATTGCGTAATTGTCGGCGGAGGGCCGGGAGGGTTAAGTGCCGCACTGGTTCTTGGAAGAGCCAGAAGAAGTGTAACGATAATTGACAACAATCAACCCCGTAATGCCGTGACGCACGCCTCCCACGGATTTCTGACCCGCGACGGCATCGAGCCGGCAGAATTTAGACGCATAGCCTATGAAGAGGTATTGGCCTATCCGTCAGTCGATCATCGGCAAGCAGATGTCGTTGATATATGCAGACAGCTAGATGGGTTCGAAATCATCCTGAAGACGGGTGAGCGGGTACGGGCGAGAAAACTGATTATAGCAACGGGACTAAAGGAAAAATTCCCCGAAATCGACGGCTTGCACAATTTTTATGGAAAAAGCTTGTTTAACTGTCCGTATTGTGACGGTTGGGAATGGAGGGATCGACCGATTTTTCTGCTTTCGGAAGAGCCTGTTCTTCTCCATATGGCCAAGTTGCTCTACAACTGGAGTCAGGATCTGGTTGTATGTACGAATGGCAAGCCGCTGCTGACGGCGGAAGAACGCAATATGCTGGAAACCAAACATATTCAGGTCATCGAAACCCCTGTTGTTGCGTTTGAAGGGCGGAACGGCCTGCTCGAACAAATTGTTCTGGCAGATGGGCGCCGGATCAAGCGAAGCGCAGGATTCGTCATTCCGAATTGGCAACCCAAGGCTGATTTCTCTAAACAGCTTGGATATGCGGTGACGGAACGTGGTGGGATTGCGACCGATGCAATGGGCAGAAGCACGATTTCTGGCCTGTACGCAGCCGGAGATGCGGCTAATGTTTGGCCTTCACAACTGATTTATGCTGCTTCTGATGGTTACAAAACGGCGGTAACGGTTAACCATGACTTGTCGGAAGAACGGTTTGTTTAAATGTAAAAGAATTACTCGATACAGCTTGTGTTTTGATTCTTTTTTCAAAATGCGAGCTGTTTTATATTCTAGGTCCAAGGTTTTCTACTGCTACCTTCAAAGATTTGAGGTTCACACCGTGTGAGGCTTTATAATGCGGTAATAAACCCCTTAAGATTTTTTTAGTTTGAAAGCCCCGAATGGGGCTGCAAGGAGGCAGTGAAATGGATAGATACATAGATGCCAGATGAAAAAAGTGAACTTGAAGGCAATTGGTTACAATAGCCCCATGTTTATATGTATGGGGAAAAATAAAAAAGGGATCGAGCACATTTGGATCAAGATGGCTACCCATAAAGCGAAAGCCATACGAACCAAGGCATCAACATGATTGATTTCATTATTGTTCCTAAGGACTTTCATGTTGATGGATTTCCAAGTTTTATGACGAAACTACGATCATGACATTTTCGGGAAAGGGTTTGGCTGAATGGGGGATTGTCAGCCAAGGATATTAAAATATCCGACGGAAGATTACATAGATCATTCTGAAGAAACGATGAATGAGAGTAGCTGGGACCATTGCCTCGCGTTGAGCTTATCTTCTGTTTTTTTATTCTAAACGAGGTGAAAACATGACAATTGTAGATATTGTGCCGTATCAACCCGACTATGCGGAAAGTGTAGCTGAAATGTGGAACCGAAGCAACGACGAATGGGGAGGAGGGTCTTACGTCCGTTCAGCCGAACAAGTCCGCCAAAGCGAGGAAAACTCGGATGCCATCGCGGTGTTTCTTGCCACCTGCAATGATCAGGTCGTCGGATACTGCAGTCTGGGCGAATATCGCGAGGATACCGGCGCGCTGTATATTCAGCTGTTGAACGTTCGACCGGATTTTCACGGCCATAAGCTTGGCAAACGGCTCGTGCTGCAGGCGATCGAAGAAACGATCCGCCTAGGCTGGCCGCGCGTCGACCTGTATACGTGGGAAGCGAATATGAAGGCCGTGCCCCTGTACAAGAGGTGTGGGTTCTTCTGGGAAGACCGCGAAGATGTGGTGCATTTTATGAATTTTATCCCCCAGGTGGCTGCCTGTGAAGCGATCGCTCCCTATTTCCGAGAATTCGACTGGTATGCCGACCTGATGCGGACGATAGAAATCAAACCGGACGGTCAGAAGGAGAATGGCTTCGAGACGTACACATACGCTTGGGCCAAGGACAACGGTCGGTCGCTACGCGTCGATATTGAACGCAGAAGCCGCGGCATCTGCCACATCGAGACGGAAGATTTTTTGCTATCCGCCACGGCTGGGCAAGCCGAAACAGTATTTGGCAATGATTATAAAATCGAATACCGCATTGTCAACAAATCAGGTGCTCCGCTCAAACTCGAGCTCCAGGGCGAATCGGACCGCAACATCGTTTTTGATTGGCAGGACGAACTGCTGGTGGAAGGTGAACGTCAGATCTCGGCGAGTTTTTTCGTCGGTGCGATCGAGGAGCCGCAGAGCGAATGGCGCACTTGCCCGGCTGTACAGACCCGGGTTCATATTAATGGTTCTGAAGCGCTGTTGAAGGTCGGCATCGTACCGAAATTTCCGGCCAGCATCAAAATGAGCATTCCCGCAGTCAGACATAGGGCGGACGGCAATTATACATTATATCTGGATATGCAAAATCATTTTGCGCAGCCGGCCGTGTTTTCCTTCACCCTGCCTGGTACCGCCTGGCTTGCTCTCGAACAGCAAACCTTCGAAACGAGGCTGCAATCAAAAGAGCGGGTCTCGCTGGCCGTTCCTTACCGCTTGCTGGATTACGGCTTCTACCATGCTCGGCCGCAAATTCGGGCCGTTCCGGACAATGGGCCCGAGGTGCTGTTTACCTCTACCGTCGGCGGAGCTTTCGGCGGGCCTGGCGCGATGGTTGCAGGAGAAATGGACAGCGGCTGGATGGCCTGGAACGGCGGGTACAGTCTCCATTGCGACAAGGAGCATAACGAGATGTCGCTTCGGACCCTGAGCCGGAAAGACGAAGAAATTCTGCTGTTGCCGCCGTCCATTGGAAAACCGTATTCGAGTGAATTTGCACGCAAGAAGCCGTTGCGGATTGAAATCTGCGAAGAGCGCGGCGCGATCGGATTCCGACAATCGTACCGGTCGGACGCTTTTCCCCAACTTCTGCTGCATCTCTGCACCCTGCTCTACGCCGACGGAACGGTGAAACTGTGGCATGAGCTGGAAAACAGCTCCGGGGCGCCAGTCGCCCGCGAGATCTGGATCTCCCAACGTATCGCTTCGGACTTGTATCGGCTGGTATTGCCTTACGAAGGCCGCATCGTCGAAATGACAGATTCCCACGGGAACGACCACGAATACTGGGACGGCGCCAAGTTCAGCGAACCGTGGCTCTTTGCCCGCAACGGCCAAACCGCGCACGGCATCTGTTGGTCCGACAGCCACCGAATGCGTTTCGGAGAATGGTTTTTGGAGCTGGAAAGTATCGTCGGATCGTTGGAACCTGGAGAAACGAAAGCTTCGGAAACGATTTTCATGTCCATAGGCGGTTTTGATAATGATTGGAACGAATTTCGGGCGTTTGCCTTGAAATTGGCCGGGCTGGAAACGCCCCCGCTGCCGGTCCGCCATATGGAGTTGACGGCCAATGAGGGAAACCCGTTCGTGCCGTCGTATGTGCAGGAAGTGACGGTTGCTCTGCATGATGTCAAACAGAACGTATGGGAAGGCGAGTTGTCCATATCTTATGCAGGTGAAACCCGACCGTCAGTCCAAAGGGTGTTGTCTGCGGATGAAGAAGCAGTGGAAGCCTCTTTTACATTGCCGTCCCCGTCGTCTCCTTGCAGCGTCATACAGCTGGATGCACGGCTTGGCCCGCAGCAAGAGACGTACTTAAGCGCCTTGTTCCCGGTATCGTCCGCTCCCGTCCGCTTTACCATATACACGGAAGCAAAATACCCGGTATATGAAGCCGACAACGGGATGATTCGGATCTCCGCCGCGCCGGATCATTATCCCGCTCTCCGGTCGCTTGCGGTGCAAGGCCAGGAATGGCTCGCCTCCGGATTTCCGGAATACGGGATCAAGTCCTGGTGGAATCCATGGATCGGCGGTTTATCCAATCATTTTGACAATATGAGCCCGGCGTCTGTTCGCAAGGAAGAACATTCCGCCAGCTTCGTCCGCGTTACTGATGACAAAGGCAACGTCTGGTCCGGTATCCGAATCCGCCAGTCCATTCAACAACACGACACCTACAAAGGAACGATCGTGGACAGTTATTACCTGCTGCTCCCTGGAACGCCGGTACTCGTCTATATGACCGATATCCGGCAAAACACAGGAGCTTATTTGGAAAAATCGGCACTTAGCGAGATGTTCCTTCGCTTTGACGGATCAGGATCGTTCAGCGGGAATGGCGAATCTGCAGCGCCTGACAAGCCCGGCGAGTCTCGCGAGGCGGGCGGCGGCTGGCTGCGAACTTTCGCACCTAACGGCAAAATGCTGCGTTATGCCATTGGCAAAGACGAACTCAACGTGCGCGAAACGAAAGACTACGGTTTCGGCTTTGACGACCGCGCCGGGGTGATGCAAATTGTGACCGATGAAACGGCCAACCGCCCTTCGCTCTATACCAACAAGGGCATTTGCTGTCTGTCGTTCTCGCGGAATGTTCGCTTGCCACATGGAAACGAGTTCCGCTCGGCGCCCGTTTTTTTCGTCTTTTCGGAGGCGCTGCTTCCTACTGAAGGACTGGAAGCTTTACGCCGGATTTCCTTTCCTCGTATACTTGAATCCAATGACATGGAAGGAGCGCAGACCGAATGAAAGTGATCGATGCGCATATGCATTTGTCCCATATTGCTTCATTTAAAGATACGGCATCAACTCGTTCATTCGTCGATTATTCCGTTGAAGGCTTGCTCAGCGAATACGCCGCGCAAGGCGTCGTGCTGGGCATAGGAATGGGATTGACGGAATCCGCCCCTGGAGGCTTCCCGGATCGGGAAGCCTCGACCCCGATGGGGCTCGATATGATAACAGCAGCTTTTCCGAAGCAAGTCGTCTACTGTCCCGGAGTTAATCCCTTCAAACTGGACAACGCCGGACTGGACGAGCTGGAACGGGCTTTGCAGCGGCCGGAGGCGGTCGGGATCAAAATTTACCTCGGCTATTATCCGTTCTACGCCTATGACAGCGTCTATCAGCCGGTATATGAGTTGGCGAAACAATATAAAGTGCCGGTCGTATTCCATACAGGCGATACGTACTCGGAACGCGGCTTGTTGAAATATGCGCACCCGTTGACGGTAGACGAAGTGGCCGTCGATCATCGCGAAGTCAATTTCATGATGGCCCATTTGGGCGACCCATGGGTGCTCGACGGAGCGGAAGTCGTATATAAAAACCGCAACGTATTCGCCGATCTATCCGGTCTGATCGTCGGCCATGCCGCCGAATGCGCGCGGCTGAAAGATTCGCCGCTCGTATTCGCCCATTTGCGCCAAGCGCTGGCTTACTGCGGCCAAAACGAAAAAATGCTGTTCGGCACCGACTGGCCGCTCGCCCCGGTAGAACCTTATTTGCAATTCGTGCGGGAACTGATTCACGAATCCTATCACGAGGATGTCTTTTATCGTACTGCCTTGCGGGTGTTTCCCAAAATCGTCCCGTTGGTCGGATAGCGATCGATCTGTATTGCAAGATCACCTGGACCAATCTATTTACCGGAGGTACAAGCGTGAATACTATATATTTTACAAATGAACCCCCTAAAGATTTTTCGCAATTGGTTTCCCTCTATGAATCATTAGGATGGAATTCACTTAAATTATCCGCTGATCAAACCTCTTTTCTAGACAGAGACGAGCTAAAAGTAGAATGTGGACCGACGTTGAGATGCAAACCGAAAAACGGCCCGATAAGTGAACCGGTTATTACGTGCAACTTCTGGTTTAACCATGCATTATTGTAGCAGAGTTATACTCTGCTACAATAATGCAGAATAAGGAAGTGAACTTAATGAAAAGCCAAGAAAGAAGTATGCCTTTATTTTCACAAATGATAACTGACTTTTGGCGGGCGCAATTTTTGAATGGAGACGTCCTCTATAGCGATGAAGCCTTTACTGTCGCCATCAACCCAGACCTAGAGGAAGACAGTCGGGTCATGGTGCTGGAAACCATCGACGGTCGGGTTATGGCGGTCCTGACGCCCGCGATGGCCGATAAGGTAGGCCTTAATCAACATGAAGACCTGTCCGAAGAGATATTTCGTTGGAAATTGAATGAAGCGGGAGTCGCAATGCATGGTGCAGATTATCTTTTTTATTTCTCAGAAGCCGATAAGAACGTATTGCTGCAGGAATATCTGGAAGGTGACTTGCGCCGATTAACAAAGCAAGATGATGCGGTTTTCTCTGAGTTCGAGTCCTCCGCTTCGGAACAAGACTTGGATGACGCATTTGTAGAATTGGATCACTGGGCCGTGTTTGGTTCCTTTGAGCAAAACCGCCTGGTTTGTGCCGCTAGCATGTATCCCTGGGAGGGTAATTCGCAAATTGCGGATCTCGGCGTCCTAACGCTGACGCCATTTAGAGGAAAGGGTCATGCCCGTAAAGTGGTGCTTTCCATTTGCAAGTATGCCTATGATCAGGGTTACGAGCCTCAGTATCGATGTCAGTTCGATAACTATGCATCTACGTCGCTGGCTAAAGCGGCGGGTTTGACGCTGTTTGGAAAGTGGAATGTCATTTCTCCCGACTCCATAGACTGAGAGCTCCGCTCAAAATAAGCAAATATAAAGTATCAAGGAGGCTCGCGTATCCTTTACAAGACATTACAGCTGTTGCCCAATGCGTTATTCATTTATTGCTTCATGTGTAAAGAAATAAATTTGCCGCAACAAACTTGAATGTGGGTTAGAGGATAATCCCTATGCGTGCCATGAGTGCCTTGCGGAGTAGCTGCACTACCATCCGGTGCATATTTCCTGCCGCATGAAGCAGGGTATTCCGGATATACGCAGGAGTATTTGCAGCGTTACTGGGACGTGCAGCCGAAGAAGCTGCTGATCGGAAGCTTTGTGAGGATGATTTAAAGAAACGTTCTATTGGATGGGGAGATATATATGAGAGTAAAGCATGATCTACAATCGTTGAAATATGACATGCTTGATGATTGTGTTGATTTATTCACGGACACTTTCTCAAGAGAACCTTGGAATGATGTCTATGAGTCAAGAAAACAAGTTGTAGATTTTTTTGAGCAATCCATGAAAAACAATTATTTTATTGGTTACGTTCTAAAAATAGGAAATGAACTTGTTGGATTGAGCCTAGGCGCAAAAAGGCCATGTCTAAAAGGGATGGAATATTTCATTGATCAATTTTGTGTAAGCGAAAAATTCCAAGGACAAGGAGTAGGCAGCAAGTTTCTAGAGCTTATCGAATCTGACATTAAAAAACAGGGTATACAAACTATCGTGTTAACTACTACAAGGGGATACCCATCGGAGAAATTTTATATTAAAAATGGATTCAAAATATATGATCATGCAATTCTTCTTGCCAAGTGAGCATACCTAGCCGCCTCTGTTGCAAACCGATGTTAGTGTTTTTTGTGTATAATAAGGCGAAAAATTAACTTATAATACCGGTAAAGGAGTCGTTTCTCTATTCAGAGGGAGACGGCTTGTTACACAAATCTATCGTCATGCTTTTCCCATTCTTAAAGAACATCCTTTATGAAAAAATTATTAAAGTGTACAGCGTCTTAGGATTCAACAATTTACTGTTAATAATGTAGACAAACGAGATACTCAAGCGATATGAAATGGTGAAAGATTTGTCATGAAGGAAGTTACAAAATGAATATCATAGTAATTGAATATGATCCAAATTGGAAAAGCGAGTATCTAAAAGAAGAACAGGCAATTAAGGAAATTCTTCAAGATGAACTAGTGAACAGTTTTCATATTGGGAGTACTTCTGTACCCCATTTGAAAGCAAAACCGATTATTGACATCTTGCTCGTAGTTAACGATATCGGAGGATTGGATGCTTTCTCAGCCCAATTTGAGAACCTTGGCTATGAAGTCATGGGTGAATTAGGAATAAAGGGAAGAAGATACTTCCGTAAGGGTGGGGATGATCGAACTCATCAAATTCATGCATTCCAGTATGATCATATTCAAGAAATCGAAAGACACTTGTCGTTCAGAGATTACCTTCGTCAAAATCCGAAAATATGTAAGGAATACGGAGATTTAAAAAGCAAATTAGCCGACAAACATCCAACCGACGTTGAAAGCTACGGCGACGGTAAAGACGATTTTGTTAAAAAAGTCGAAAAAGAAGCGCTTCAATGGCACTGGAAAATTCGCTGAAATGACAACATACTTAAAGCCGCTGTAAGACTTAAAAATCGGCCTAAATGGGTCGACTTTTTGATATGTTGTGAATGGCTTTGTTCGATCGGGAGCTTAATCATCCTATTTCGGAAACTATACAGCGCTTGGCTTGTGTGCTGTCGAAATGAATGTATGAGTCCATTGAAAGGAGGCGATCTAGATGTATAATTTTATTGCACCACCGGTAGTACCAAAACAGTAGAATCTACTGTCAAGGTAACTACATGAAATATACGGGTCCTTTCATAGATTCTACTGTATGCAATGGCAGACTATCTCATTGGTCTCACCATCATATTAGTAGAAAGCGGGAACATACTGTGAGGGAAAAACTATCTTTTGTACTGTCGATGATCATCTTCGGCGCAGTTGGCGTGTTTGCCAAATATATCGACTTGTCTTCCAAAGAAATTGCATTGTTCTTGAGCTTGATCGGTGGCTTGTTTCTGCTTGTCATCTTTGTGTGGACGAAGCAAAGGGTATCGTGGCGGAAGGTGAAAAAGAATGCCGCGGCTTTGTTTATTGCAAGCGCCGCGTTGAGTGGCAACTGGATCTTTCTGTTTCAGGCGTACAAGGAAACAACGATTGCCAATGCGGCGTTGAGTTATTATTTTGCTCCTGTTCTGGTTATTATGTTCTCTCCCTTCGTTTTGAAAGAAAAGCTGTCGATCAAAAAGACGGTATGTGTCGGGATTGCTTTGCTTGGCTTGTTCTTCATTTTGCAAAACAGCAGGATGGGAACAACCGGATATCATCTACTCGGTATCGGCTACGGACTCGTCGCGGCCGGTTTCTATGCCGTTTTGACACTAGCCAACAAGTTTATTCGGGACCTGGACGGGCTCGCAATTACGCTTCTGCAGCTTGGCTTGTCGGTAACGATGCTGCTTCCATTTGTGCTGTTTACAGATGGCCTCAATTTCTTAAAGATCACCGGTGACGCGGTTATATTGATGCTTGTGCTTGGTATCCTTCATGGTGGGATTGGATTTTATTTTTTCTTTGCAGGAATGAAAGGACTAAAAGGCCAAAGCATCGCTGTATTGAGTTATATCGATCCCTTAACCTCGTTATTGATTTCAGCTCTGGTCGTAGGAGAGAGAATAACATTACAGCAGCTATTCGGCGCTGTATTGTTGTTGGGCTCCACATGGATAGGTGAAGCTGGCGGGGAGAAGAAGGGGCTTGATGGGAGTAAGCATTATACTTAATTTTAGCTGAAGAATTCAATTGTCGAAGTAGCCTGCTACGGAGCACAACTAAGATCATTATTTGCATCCGTGCCCCCCTTCTTATGGTATTAAAAACCAAAGGGGAGAGGGGAATATATGATGATATGCGTGATGTCATTGATCTCATTTAGCTTGGTATAATAATTAAAACAAATCGACCTTCAATTGCCCTTTTTAGGTCAAATGAAGGTCGATTTTTCTTGCCAATATTGAAGTTAAAGTCCACCCGATCAACCCACTCCGGTCAACTTGACTATAACTGATCCTGTATGGTATTGTTATTTAATTATTACTAAGGAGAGATGTTGATGTCGGCGGTAGTTCTTAACTAATCAAATTCCATATTTGAAGTTTTCAACAGTCCCAAAGACCAATTGCTGAAAAAGCATGGTTTGTTTCGTTATGGGTATTTTGAAGCTTCGGAATTAGTTAAGAACAACGGATATTAATCTAGGCCTTAGTGCTGCCTATTTTTACGCACCCACAATCCGTGCTGTTTTCAGCTCGGATTTTTTTTGCTTTTCGCGGTGTTTATTTAGGCAGTGTCCAAAAAGGGCAGGGATGACGTATGTTCATTCCTGCCCTTTTTGTGTTTTCAAAACGAAAAAATTACATTTTTTAGGAGGGTTTGTGTGAAGACGTATATTGAACAAGCAAGTCAGAATACCCGACTGCAAGAAGGGAAGCAGGTGATCGAGCAGTTGTTACTCGAATGTTACTTGAACCCGGGGATTTCAACGAAAGAGTTGGCACGCAAAACGCTGCTTCCGACCCCTGTCGCTGCGGCAATTAAACGGGAATTGATTAAAGCGGGGGCGCTATTGCAGGATCGTGGTGTCCGTTGTTCTGCGGACGGACGCGCATGGATTGAGCGGGAATGGGGATACGGCGGTTTGGATCATTCCCTTTATTACGATCTGCTTGATGAGACAACATGGATTGAGAGTCTTAAAGATATCTTGGTTATATTGGAGGAACTTTTTGCACTGCGGCCGTCTGTAGATGTTCAGATCGATCAGTCCAAATGCACGCCGGAAACGAGCTTACGCCGGGCTATTCTTTGTTTGAAGCAGCATGCGTTGATCGGAAAGAAGATTTTATGCGTCGGTGATGATGATTTGGTAAGTGTGTCTATTGGTCTGCTGCTACAGCGGTTGTTTCCAGATGGCGGGCACACCGTTACGCATGTGGATGTTCTGGATATTGACGAAAGATTCTTAAGATATATTGAAACGATTGCGAAGGAGCGGGGATTACCGATTGGGTGCCACCAACTTGATTTGAGGGAGCCACTACCGGAAAACCTGCACGGGCAGTTTGATTGTTTCTTTACGGATCCTCCATATACGCTTCAGGGAATGGGACTGTTCGTATCGCGCGGTATACAAGCATTGAAAAGGGAGAAGGGATTGCCGATATTTCTCTCTTTTGCCCATAAATCGCCTGCCTTTATGCTTGCCATGCAGCGGGAATTTGTCCGCATGGGGCTGACGGTCAGTGCTAATTTCCCGCAATTCAACGCCTACGAAGGCGCAGAAATGATCGCCAACCGTAGCCAAATGTTTATTCTGCGGAGAACGGATCAGACGAAACCCGAATACCCGGAGACTTTCACGGACGCCTTGTACACAGGTGAAGTGAAACAAACTCTGCGTACTTACCGCTGCAAGCAGTGCTCAAGAGAAGTGTATGTCGGCATCCATGGAGAGTTTGCAACCATCGAACAACTTAAGAATGAAGGATGTACAGGCTGCGGCCATGACACATTCGATATGGTGGCCAAAAAACAAGTATCTCAAGAAAGGAATGACAAGGATGATCATACGGCAGGTTGAAGCGCGTGATTTGGCTGAAATAGCGAAATGGGAGCGGGAGATTTCCGAGATCTCTTTTGGAGACGAAGCCATCACGGACTTGACTTTTCACTTGAATAAGCTTGAAAAGGCTATGATTCGCGAACGGTCCGGAATGCTGGTGTTGGACATCGACGGCTGCGCCGCGGGATGGATGTGGATGGCATCCAGGGTGAATTCTGTTACACAGGAGACTTATATGCAGTTCAGGAGTTTTTACATCAGCGAACCTTTTCGCGGTACTGCAGGCGTAGACAACCTATTTGAAGCGGGGATTTCATTTACAAAGCAAAAAGGAGTCCAAAGAATCGTGGGACATGTCCATGTTCATAATCTGCCGATGCGAACCCTGTATAAAAAATATGGCTTTATGCCGACTCATCTGACGATGGAATATAGCGAATGCGGTGCAGCAGGGGAGAAGGAACATGATTAAATGCTTGATATGGGATCTTGATGATACATTATGGCAGGGAACATTGTCTGAAGACGGGAAAGTTACGCTGCGTCCGGGCGTCAGGGAGGTTTTGCGTACGCTTGATCATCGTGGGATTTTGCAGAGTATCGCCAGTCGAAACGATCCGGATCGGGCATCACAAAAGCTGGCGGAGCTTGGGATCGATCACTTGTTCCTATACCCGCAATTCGGATGGGGGTCAAAAACGGACAGCGTTCGAAAAATCGCCCAAGAGATGAACATCGGCACCGATTCGCTTGCATTTATTGACGATAATCCGTATGAACGGTATGAAGTGAGTACGTACCTACCTGAAGTTTATGTGTACGAAGCCGATGCCGCCGCGGAACTGCCTGAACTTCCCGAATTTCAGTTTGCCATCTCGGAGGAAACCTCCAAACGCCGTCAACAAATGATGTCGAGATGGGTGCGGAACACAGCCGAACAGCGGTTTAGTGGTACGAGAGAGGAATTTCTGAATTCATGCGATATGAGGTTATCCGTACGAGACGCACGAAGCGGGGATTTATTGCGTATGGTCGAACTGGCATCGCGTACGACCCAATTCAATAATCTTGTTCAGGCTCCAACGACGTCTTTCATTCAGTCTTATTTGGTTTCTAAAGGGAAGCACATCTATGTCGGACAGATGAAGGACCGTTTTGGCGATCATGGGATCGTCGCGATGGCGATGGTGCATGTTCATGATTCGGCTGCAGAAATCGAGCTTTTTTGTATTTCCTGCCGTATAGAGGGGCGAGGTATCGGTACTGCTTTTTTGGGAGCTGTTTTGTCTCGGATTCATCTGGATAGGTCATGGTTGACCGAAGCAGTGTGTCGTTATCGGCCGCAGAAACGGAATCGGCCTGCCTTACTATTGCTGCAACTATTGGGTTTTAGACGCCGTTTGCAGGGGGTGCAGGAATCGATCTATGAGCTGCCGTTTCCCTATACTTATTCGGGGCCGGATTGGATCCATTTGGAAATGGAAAAGGAGTGTCATTAAATGATCGAAAAAATGGATCGCTGGCAATTGGAGCACAAGGTTGCCCAAATCGTGCAAACTTTATTGGGAAGCAAAGAGGTGTCGACGGAAACAACCTTGCTCGGACAGCATGGCATACTTGATTCGGTCACCGCTGTCGCGCTGATCGTTCAGTTGGAGGAGACGTTTGAAATGAGCTTTGGTGATGAAGATCTAACGATGGATAACTTGTCGAGTGTGGGGGATATTGTTTCTTTTCTGAAGAAAATAACATCATGATGGACGTCAATTTCTTTAAACAGATCTTAACCTGTACCCTTTAGTCGCCAAATCTACTAAAAAAGGAATCAGTATATTATAGTGTCATAATTTATAATAGTAACACTGACAAGATTCGCTAGATTGGCGGGTTTTCACCCCATGCGATGGGAACATGGCGGCGAGGGCAAGGCGAACTTAAAGCGAAAATTATGAACGAGATGACCTTAAAACTAAAGGCAACAAGGATAAAGTGGAGCTTCCAAATAAGGAGGGCTTCACTTTTTTATAGTAGAATCTGCGCCTTCCAACAAAAGGGAATGAAAACGAAATTGAAAAATAATAATATTGACAGATTATCGAAACATAAATAAAATATAAACGAAAGTATAAAACAAGTTATCATCCCAGAAGGCGAGGTGGATTTGATTGAACTCCGTGAAGCTGTCTCTTATCCAATTGTTAGGCGTATCCTATATGAACGCCGTTATCGCTGGAGCAACTTCATTGTCGGGGCTCAGCCTCGAAGAGGCCGAGCGGTTGGCGAATGACGAGGTCGAATTTTTGCCGGAGGAATACATCAGCCATGTGAATCGATTGTTGGCGCAGGTTGGGAAGCCATTCGTCCAGGCGATGGAATCGCCGATTGACGGGGCACCTACGAATGCGTTCAGAAACGCAACCAATACGAAAGCGAGTCCAATTGGCGGCCTGGGTTATCTACGCCTGGGTGAAGACGGCAGGCTGTACCTGGCGGCCAAGAGCGAGCACTACCATACTCCGCTCGGCCACAATTTTCCCGGTTACCGGCTGATCGACAATGCCAGAGCACTCGGTATTACGAATGCGACCCATAACAACACACGAGGCTACATTACCCGCCTGCTTGAACGGGAGCTCATACGGACGATCAATGGGCTTCGCCCGGAGGAGACGGATGCGCTGGATACCGCCCTCGCTTCCCAGGAACCGCATGTGCTCAACCGGGTCATCAATCTCGAGACTGGAACGTTAGCTTGTGAAGCGGGCATTAAGATGATGCTGGCCCGGTTTTATCCATTGGATGAAACCTTCCGGCAGCCGAAGTACGGGGATCGCACACCGGTATTTTTCGTGATGGCGGACCATGACGGCGGGGGCAAGGCGAACTACCATGGAACGACGATTTTTGCCCAAATCATGCGCGATATGTGGCCCGGGCTGGGCGAGAAGCTGGAACAGGCGGGGATCTTGAAAGTTTGTCCGGTGCGAATCAACGACTGGGATGATTTCCGTACGAAATTTGAACAGTACAATAAGCCTCCCTACAAGGTGGCGGGATTTCTGCACGAAATCATTCTGATGAATTACGGGGGCATCAAGCTCGATCCGCGGTATTTACAGCAAGTCTATGCTCTGTGCCACGAGCACGATACCCCGATCATGTGTGATGAAATTCAATCGTGCATGTGGTATCCGCCGATGTTCCTTTTTCGGGAATACGGGCTGAATCCAGACTTCGTCGTGATCGGCAAAGGCTTCCCAGGCGGCCAATATCCGGCTTCCCGCATTATCACGACGGCAGCGATGGATACTCTTAACCAATTTGGCGCACTGGTCACCAACGGCCAGGAAGAATTGGCAGCGCTGGCTTATCTGATTACGATGAAGTTCACGGAAGCGAACGGCAGCCACATACGCGGCATGGGTCAATATTATGAAGACAAGCTGCGGGAGCTGGCGTCCCGCTATCCGGACTTCATCGACCGGACGGAAGGGCTGGGACACTTGTCGACGATCTTCTTCCGTGAAGCGCAGACCGTCACGCAGTTCACGAAGAATTTGAACGAATCGTGCATCGACATCAGCGCCCAAACGTACAAAGCGAGTTGTCCGCCCGCGGCGCTTACGAAACCCCCTACAATCGCCACAAGGGAAATGATAGACTACGTATTAGGCAGCATGGACGAGGCGCTGCAGGCGATCCGCGCGGAGTAGCGCGGCCGTACCGGCGAATCGGTCCATCCTATCGTCTGATACTGGAGGAATGTTTATGACCGAGCACGATACAAGAGAGATCGACATCGACGAAAGAAGAAAGCGGATTCTGGAACTGCTGCAAAGCGAGGGTAAAGTGAAAGTCGCTGACTTAAGCAAGCTGTTCGGCATTTCCGATGTGACGATCCGAGGTGACCTCGATGTTCTGGAAGAGCAGGGAGCGTTGCAGCGCGTTCATGGCGGAGCAATCAGCACATACAAAAACTACTACAATATGACGTTTCATGACCGATCGGCGACGAACGGTGAAGAGAAAAGAAAAATCGCCGCCGAAGCGGCCGGTATGATCTCGGATGGTGACACGGTCATCATCGGTTCCGGCACGACTCCGCTAAATGTGATGCAGGAGCTGAAAAATCACAAGAACCTGATCATCATTACGAATTCGTTGCCCGTGGTCCACGAAGCCAGATTCCATCGCAACCTTAATGTTGTCATCATGCTGGGTGGAAATATCAATCTGGAGTACCAGTTCATTACTGGCGACGACGCCATTACCCAGTTAAATCGGTACAAGGCAGACAAGCTTATATTGTCATCGGACGGCGTCAGCTCCGAATTCGGGGTGACGACCTACCACCACCTGGAAGCGGAGCTGTACCGGAGAATGATTGCGCTCGTGGACAAAAGTATTCTGGTTGCCGATTACACGAAGATCGGCCGTGCCAACTTCGCACGCATCGAGGCCATCGACAAAATCGATTGCCTGATCTCCAACCATAACGCTAATAAGGGTGAAATCGAAGCCATCAAGGAAAAGGGCGTCGAAGTCCGGCTCGTCTAAAATACCAGGGGGTATTGCTGATGTTTCTACAGCGAGCGGAACACATGAAGAGGGAGGATGAACGCGATGCAGGGAGGACTGAACCGCGAGCAAATTGGCTTCATCGGTCTTGACATAGGAACGTCCGCCGTCAAAGGCGTGTTGATGTCCGCCGCAGGGACAATTCTGTCCCGAGAGACGCACAAAGTGGCTTACTTACCTACCGTGAGCGATCGAGTGGAGTTCGACGCGGATCGGTTGTATCGGTCGACGGCGGACGTCATCCGCCGGCTGACACTCGCCCTGCCTCCCGGCGGCACCATCGCGGGGCTTAGCATCGCTTCGGCCAGCGGGAACACGGTGCTGGTGAACGGGCGGGGCGAGCCGCTTCTGCCGGCGATCAGTTGGATGGATTCACGCGTTCGAGATGAGATCGAGACGGTGTTCGGGAAGCTGGACGCCGGCGAGGTGCACGAGCGCGTCGGCTGGCCATTGTTGAATGCGTTTCCACTTGCCCATCTGTCTTGGCTAAAATGCCATGCG
Organism: Paenibacillus sp. GbtcB18; assembly: GCF_019091125.1. Classification (NCBI taxonomy): domain Bacteria; kingdom Bacillati; phylum Bacillota; class Bacilli; order Caryophanales; family Paenibacillaceae; genus Paenibacillus; species Paenibacillus sp. GbtcB18. The sequence goes on along the minus strand of NZ_JAGXJX010000012.1, from coordinate 42,528 downwards.
CCGGAGCTGCTGGACGAAGCGGACGTCATCTGCATGAGCACGGACTATATTCTTTTCAAATTGACAGGCAATTGGGCCATCGATCCCTCGACCGCCACCACCATGTATTTGCAGGATCAACAGACCGGAAAGTGGCACCTGCCAACCCTGAATGCCCTCGGCGTACCGGAGCGCAAGCTCCCGCCCATCTGTCCCACGGGAACGGTGATTGGGCAAATCGGGGCCGAAGCCGCCCTAGATACGGGGCTGGCGCGCGGCACGTCTGTCGTTCTCGGCACGTTCGATCATCCTTGCTCGGCCAGAGGTGCCGGAGTGGTCGACGAAGGTCAATTGCTTCTATCCTGCGGTACATCCTGGGTTGGCTTCTGTCCGGTGAACGACCGGCGGCGCTCCGTTGAGCTGCGGCTGTTGACCGATCCTTATCTTCATCCCGCAGGAGCCTGGGGCGGCATGTTCTCACTGTCAGCAATCGCAACTTCAATCGATCGCTACATCTGCCGTTACTTATCCGACGCCCCGGATCGGTACAACGAGTTCAATCGGCTGGCCGCTTCCACTCAACATGGCGCGGGAGGGCTCATCCTCGATCCGAGCCGGCAAGACGGGTTCGCTAACCTGGAAGGGCACGCCAAGGCGGATATCGCCAGAGCGCTGATGGAAGGCACCGCTTATCTATTGAAGCGGGAGCTGGACCGGCTGGAGGCTGCCGGTATGCGCTTCACGTCGGCCGCACTCGTGGGCGGTCCTTCCGAGACGCACCCGTGGCCGCAGATCGTGGCCGACGTGCTCGGCATGGAGGTTCGTACGGCCAATGGCTCCTGCGCAGGAGCCGCCGGCGCAGCCATCGTGGCTGCCATCGGTGTGGGACAATATGCGGACGAGCGGGACGCTTTGCGGCAACTGGCTTTTCCCGAGATGGTCCGTGTGCCCGACCGGTCGGCGAGAGCGGTATATCGCGAAAGATACGGCAAGTTTCAGGAATCATACACATGATGTATTGCGGAGGTGGCAAATGATGAAAGCTTTGTTCGAAGTAAAAGAAGTCGATCGGCAGTTCTACGAGCGGCAGTTGCAAGCTTTTCTCCCAGACCGGATCATCGACATTCACACGCACGTATGGCCGGACCGAATCCGGCTGGCCTCTTCTGGAGCGCCTATGAGAGCGGTTACATGGCCTTCTCTCGTCGCCAAGGACAATCCGATCGAGGATCTGTTCGAGACCTACCGGCTCATGTTCCCCGGTAAGGACGTGACGCCGCTCATTTTCTCCCAAGTCAGCATGGACTACGACATCGAGGCGGGGAACGAGTATGTCCGGCAATGCGCTGAACGGCACCGGTTGCCGTCGCTGATGGTCGCCAGGCCGGAGCAGAGCGCTTCCGAATTCGAAGATGGCATCAAGCGGGGCGGCTTCCTGGGATGCAAGGTATATCTGAACTTCTCCGCTCCCTATATTCCGGAGAAGGAGATCCGCATTTACGATTTTCTGCCGCCCCATCAGCTGGAAGTGCTTAACCGACACGGCTGGATCGTCATGCTACACATTCCCCGCGACGGCCGGCTGAAGGACCCTGTCAATCTGGCGCAAATGCTGGAGATCGAGCATCGCTATCCGTCGCTGAAGCTGATCATCGCCCATGTGGGGCGCGCGTATTGCCCGGAAGACGTAGGCGACGCCTTCGACATTCTCGCGGAGACGAAAAATATGGTATTCGACTTCAGCGCGAATACGAATGCTTGCGTGTTCAGGCAATTGATTCGGGCCGTGGGGCCGAAGCGCATCGTTTTCGGCAGTGATCTGCCGATCTTGCGCATGCGGACGAGACGGATTTGCGAGAACGGCCGTTATGTGAACCTGGTGCCCGCCGGCCTGTACGGCGACGTGTCCGGCGATTCGCATTTGCGGGAAGTGACCGGGGCCGAGGCGGATGCGATCTCTTTCTTCCTCTACGAAGAGATCGAAGCTTTCCGCGCTGCAGCGGAGGCGGAAAGCTTGAAGCAGTCCGACATCGAGGATATTTTCCACAACAACGCCAGGACGATGATCGATGGAATCGAGGTGCCTCGCCGATGAAGAAGCTGAAGATCGGGTTGTTGCCGCTGTACGTGAAGCTGTATGACGACTATTGGCCGGAAATACGGGAGCGGGTGGACGCGTTCTATCGCACGATTGTCGCCGCCTTCGAAAACCGGGGGCTTGAGGTCGTACGCACTCCCATATGTGCCGTCAAGCCGGAATTTGCGGCGGCGGTGCAAACATTCGAACGGGAGGAAACGGACGCCATCGTGACGCTGCATTTGGCGTACTCCCCTTCACTGGAGTCCGCCGATGCGCTGGCCGCTACCGGGCTGCCGCTGATCGTGCTGGACACGACGCCGACGTACGATTTCGGCACGGCGCAGCACCCGGACGAGATCATGTACAACCACGGCATACATGGCGTACAGGATATGTGTAACTTGCTCATCCGAAATGGGAAGCGCTTTCAGATTGAAGTGGGACACTGGGCGGAATCTGACGTGCTCGACCGGGTCGTCGATGGCGTAAAAGCCGCCCGGTTGGCCGAGCGGCTGCGCGGCGCCCGCGTCGGCGAGATCGGCCGTCCGTTCCCCGGCATGGGCGATTTCCAGGTGCCGGCGGACGAATTGCGTTCGTCGATCGGTATCGAGACGGTCGCGTGGGATCTCCTGGACACCGACCCATCCGAAGACGACCCGATTCCCGACGAGTGGATCGAACGGGAAGTCGCGGAGGACGCGCAAAGGTTTGATGCGAATATGGTCGATCGCGATACGCTGCGACAATCGATCCGTACAGATCTGACGGTGAGGCGCTGGATCGAGCGTAACGGGCTCTCGGCTTTCACCGTTAACTTCTTGGACGTCGGCCGGGGATCCAGCCTGTCCGGCATGCCTTTCCTAGAAGCGAGCAAAGCGATGGCGCGCGGCGTCGGTTATGCGGGAGAAGGCGACGTGCTGACGGCTGCGTTGACGGGCGCGCTCTTGTCCGTTTACCCGGACAGCTCGTTCTCGGAGATGTTCTGTCCCGATTGGAAGCAAAATCGCATCTTCTTGAGCCACATGGGCGAGATGAATGTGCGCGTAGCGGCGGGCAGAACTGTGTTGAAGGAAAAAGATTTCCCGTTTGCCGACGCCGACACGCCCGTCGCTGCCTACGGTCGTTTCCGCGCCGGGGAGGCGGTTTACGTGAACCTGGCGCCGGGACGACATGGGACGTATACGTTCATCCTGGCGCCAATCGAGATGTGCGAGCCTGACGGTGAAGACCGGATGACGGACGCGATTCGCGGCTGGTTCCGCCCGCCCGTCCCCATCGAACGCTTTCTCGCCGACTACAGCCGGTTAGGCGGCACTCATCACGGCGTCATCGTCTACGGCGACGCGATGAACGTGCTGGAGAGGTTCGGAGAGGCGATGGGGTGGCGCACGATCGTCATAGGGCAACAAAATTACGTTAAAGATGCAGGAAATGGGGGAGAGATATGACCATTAAAGTTGGAATTGTCGGGGCAAGGGGACTGAGCACTCTTCAAGGCTTTCGGAGCCTTCCCGATACCGAAATCACAGCGCTTTGCGATTTGGACGGAGAATATGTTCAGGAAGCGGCGCGCGAACACGGCATTCCCCGCACATATCGAATTTACGAGGATATGCTGGATTCGGACATCGATGCCGTCGTCATTTCCACGCCCATGCACCTTCATGTCCCACAGGCGATCGCCGCCTTGCACGCGGGTAAGCATGTGTTATGCGAAGTGACAGCGGGCGTTACGATGGATGAATTATGGTGGTTGAAGGAGACAGTCGAAGCATCAGATAAAGTGTACATGTTCGCCGAAAACTACTGTTATATTCCTCAAAACCAGTTAATCAACAATTTGGTGAAACAGGGGCTGCTGGGGGACATCTATTACGGAGAAGGCGAATATGTGCACGACGTGCGCCGATTAGCTTTTCAATTCAATCGCGCCGGATCTGGAGAACGCAACGCCCCGACTTGGCGCAAATATTGGCAGCTCGGAAAGCGAGGAAATTTCTACCCGACCCACAGTCTTGGCCCCATCATGAAGTGGATGGAAGGCGATCGGATTCGCTCGGTGTCGTGCTTCGGCTCCGGATGGCACACCGATCCCCGTTTTCGCCAAGAAGATACCTCCATTACGCTCTGTCAGATGGAGAGCGGCAAACTAATCAAGCTGCGCACGGATTGCATTTCGAACCGGCCGCTGAACGCCTCCCAGTCGCTACAGGGAACGAAGGGCTGCGTTGAAGGGCCGAGCTTCCTGGGGGATGGGCACCGTATTTGGTTAGATTCCATGGGCGGAGAACCCGAACAGCGCACGTGGAGACCGCTGAGCGACTTCAACGACTATATGCCGGAACGGTACAAGAACGCTACCGAGGAGCAGAGAAATGCGGGGCATTGGGGCGGCGATTTCTTCATCGTGGAGGACTTCGTGAACGCGATCAAGGGCTTGCAGAAGCCTGCCATTGATGTGTACGACGCTTGCGAATGGACGGCGGTGGCGCTGCTGTCCGAGCTGTCTGTCATGAATGGCGGCCGAGTGATGGATATGCCTGATTTCCGAAAAAGCAGCTCGTATGCAGATCAAATCATTAAATTGTAAGCGGATACAATAACAACCAGGAGGAATGTGACCATGAGGTTGAAGAAGATGACGCGCGTCGGAGTTGCCCTCGTTGTGCTCGCCAATGTGTTGGCCGCTTGTTCGGGAGGAGGCAAAGACGAAAGCGCGGCAAGCCGCGGGAACGATCAAGTGGAAGTGTCCATGCTGTTCGCGGAATCGGTGTTCGGCAACATCCACTTTGAGTTGATTAAAGAGTTCGAGAAAAATCATCCCAATATTAAAATCAAAGCGGAAACCCTTCCTGACAGCAGTCTCTTCGATACGTTACGCACACGTATCTCCACCGCCGAATTGCCGGATATCTATCAACTGAATATCGGCCACGACACAACCGCCATGGCCATGAAGCAAGGATATATTTACGATCTGAGCCAGCTGGAGGCAAGCCGGAACTTCTCCGATTCCATCCGTAAAGCGACGTCCTTGGGAGACAAGCAGGCGATCTTCACCCTCGGCCTCGGCGTGCTCGGATTGACCTACAACAAAGCGATGCTGGCCGAGGTCGGGTATAACGAACCGCCCCAAACATGGGATCAACTGCTGGATGCCGGTAAGAAATTGAAGGAAAAAGGCAAGGACCTTCTTGTATATTCGTCCAAATGGGAGACCGGGGTCGGCAATGTGTTCCATTGGACGTTCGGCACGCACGCGGTTAAAAACGACGCGTTCAAGCAAGCCTATCTGTCCAACAGCATCAATTGGAGCCTACCGGAGAACCGCGCCATCCTGGCAGAAGGATTCCAACGCTTCAAAGAACTGAACGACTTTGTGCGCACGGGCAGCTTCACGAATGAATACGCGACTGCTCAGCAATCGTTCGCCAATGAAGATGCCGCTATGCTGCTGGGCGGCACATGGGAAGCGCGAACCCTGCACGAGCTAGCGCCGAATCTTGATTTCGGTTTTATCAACCTGCCCTACACGCCTGACGCGGAGAACGCTTACGTGTTCGTCCCGGGAGACGGGTTCGCCATCAATGCCAAGGGTCAACACATTGAGGAAGCGAAAGCGTTCTTGAATTGGCTATTCAGCAAGGAGATTTACGGAAAAATCTCGGAGGCTGAAGGTTCCCTCTCGGCTCAGTCTGGAGTGGGCAAGCCCGACAAAGCGTATAGCGACGCACAGAAATGGCTGGAGACGGATCGGGTGATCTCGTTCGCCAATACGGGCCCAATCCCGGGCGCGACCTGGGTTGCACTCGGCAATGCGGCGCAAGAATATACGTTCAAAGGCGAACTCGACAAAGTGATCGACAAGTTTATTTCCGAATATAACAAGACGAAAGCGAAATAACAGGTAAGGACCTATTCACAAATGCGACTATGGGTCAGCAATGAATTCGAATGAATTGAGGGTTACCCTATGCAGAGAAAAATGTTTGTCACAGGTGTTGCGTTCGTCATCCCGATCACCGCCGTCATCGCGATCTTTTTGTTAGTCCCGATTGTCCAGTCCTTCTATTACAGCTTTACAGATTGGAAGGGGGTCGGGGCCTACCGGTTCATCGGCCTCCAAAATTACTGGGATATTTTCCAGGACAAGGTGTTCACCGAATCGCTGACCCGAACGCTCGTGATCGGGATTTCCACCGCTCTACTGGCCAACGCCGTCGGGTTGCTACTGGCGATGATGCTGGATCAGGCACTAAAGACCAAAAACATTTTGCGCGCCTTGTTCTACATTCCGAGCATCATCCCGATTGTCGTCGCTTCGTTTGTTTGGCGGTATATATTCGATGCGAACAGTGGGCTGCTGAATATGCTCCTGACGAAGCTAAGCGATGCCAAGGTCAATATTCCTTGGATCGATTCTCCCGACTATGTCGTGTACTCCCTCATTTTCATTACCGTGTGGCAAGGAATCGGGCCGGTCATGATCATTTATCTGGCCGCCTTGCAGGGCGTTCCCGCCGAACTTAAGGAAGCGGCCAGCATCGACGGCGCCTCTAAGGTTAGAGCATTCTTCTCGATCACCTTGCGCATGATCGCACCAGGCATTACCGTGAATGTGCTGATAGGCCTAGCCAACGGTATACGCATCTTCGACTTGCCGTTTGCACTGACGGGCGGCGGTCCGGCAAATTCAAGCGAGACGCTGGCCATCCGGATCTACCGCTATGCGTTCGCTTCAAGCGAATTGTCGTACGGCTTGGCGTCGTCGTTCATCCTCACGCTTGTCGCACTCGTCGTGACGCTATTTTTCCTCGCGATGACTCGGAAATACGAACAGGGGGTGTCATAGGTGAAAATGGCGAAAAAAACCGCCTTCGAGCTGTTCGCCTGCTTACTCGCTGTGATCATATCGATTCCCTTGTACCTGATCATGATCAATGCGTTCAAGAGCCATAAGCAAATAGTCACCGCGCCCCTGGCGTTGCCCGATTTTTCCGTCGGATTCGACAATATCGTAAGAGCTTTCGAGAAGATGAACACGCTCAAAGCGTATGGCGTTACGTTTTCGATCGCCGGCATAGCGTTGATTTTTGCCATCAGCCTGTCCGCGATGGCCGCTTACGCCGTGGCCCGTATCCGACACCCGATATTTAACACGCTGTATTGGGTGTACGCGGCTGCCATTCTGATCCCGGTGCAATCGGTGCTCATTCCGATCGTATTTCTCTTGAAAAGCCTTTCCTTGCAAAATACCATGATGGGTATCACGCTGGTCTATGTTGCTGTATTATCGCCTTTCTGCATCTTCATGTTCAGCGGCTTCATGCGCAGCCTGCCGTTCGATCTGGAAGAGTCGGCTTATATCGACGGCAGTTCACCGGCGCGCACGTTCTTCCGCGTTATCTTTCCGCTCGTTCAACCGGTGACGGCATCGCTGTTTATTTTGCAATTCATCTACGTGTGGAACGACCTGCAGCTGCCGCTGGTGATTGTCAATGCTAAGGATTACCCCACCATCAGCATCAGCTTGTACAAGTTTTTCGCCGGACGCGGAATGGCGGACTTGAGTCTGCTGTTCGGGGGAATAACCATCACACTGCTGCCCATTCTGGTCTTGTTCTTGAGCTTCCAGCGTTTCTTCGTAAAAGGATTGTCGGCGGGGGCGGTCAAGGGCTGACCGCGGCGATTCGGAGGTCTTCGTATCGCGCGCTGGGATCTATACGCATGAGCAAATAATCATTTTATAGGCAATAAATATAGTTGTAATTATCACTATAAACAGTTACAAACGAATAATCCGAAGGAGTGAAGGATATGTCGGTCACAGCAAGATTGAATCGAATGTTTGCTCAGGATGGAAAATGCTTCGATGTCGCGATCGATCACGGATTTTTTAACGAATTTTCCTTTTTGTCCGGGATTGAAAATATGAAGCACGCGATCGATACCGTGATTCAGGCGAATCCGGATTGCGTGCAACTGGGCGTCGGACAAGCCCGCCAATATCAGCAAATCCCGGGGAAGGCGAAGCCTGGTCTAGTTCTGAGGACGGATGCGGCCAATATTTACGGTAAGGAACTGCCGCGGCACTTGTTCAGCGAGTTGGTCGATCAGGCGATCTGGCATGCCGTGCGATTGGATGCGGTTGCCGTATGCGTCAATCTGCTGCTGCTTCCGGGTCAGCCTGAGCTTCATCATCAATGCGTCGCGAACATCTCCCGGCTGAAAACGGAATGCGAACAATACGGCATGCCGCTCATGGTGGAACCGCTGGTCATGCTGCCAAATGAAGTGAGCGGCGGCTATATGGTGGACGGGGACATCCGTAAAATTATGGCGCTTGTCCGGCAGGGCGTCGAGCTTGGTGCAGATATCATCAAGTCGGATCCTTGCGACGAAGTATCCGAATATCATCGGGTGATTGAGGTGGCTTCTGGCGTTCCCGTACTCGTAAGAGGCGGCGGCCGCGCAAGCGATGAAGAGATCATGAATCGTACGTATGAGCTAATGAAGCAGGGCGCTTCAGGTATCGTTTACGGACGCAATGTAATTCAGCATCCGAACCCTGCAGGCATGACGGCTGCGTTAATGTCGATTGTGCATAAAGATGCAGCGGCAGAACAGGCGCTTGCGATATTGAAGGGAGAACAGGAGAACGGCTGACCGATCTAGCCGTTTCGGTGATGCGGTTCTTTTTCCGCGGATTTTATTGTATGCCGTGTCTAGCCTCGTATGCGGGCTTCACTTAACATACCAGTTAAAAACGGGAGTACACGGTGCAAAAAACTTTGTAGCGGGCCCTGCTGCTGAAATCATAACACCCACCAAATTGCTAACTTAACCACATTCTTTTTCTTAAGAATGTGGTTTTTTTATGACTGATTGCCTCATTGTTTTAATATAAACGGTTGAAACTATACATAGATCCGGCATAATCCATTATATAAAACGACAATCTTTTTATTATATATGCATTTTGCTGACTGTATTATTGACATTGGGCTAGAGGAATATTAGGGTAAAGGATATGTTTTAGAGGGGTTGAAATTACTGCTGGGATTACGTTTTACAAATGAATCTTCATCGAGTTTCCGTTAAAGTATTTTCATTGAATGATAGGCATATGGGTCTTCTGCAAAATGAATACTTTGAGATACAAGTAAAGCATGTATAAAGTGTTCCACCGTATTTAAACTATTGTATAAGCAGGAGGGACAGTTCATGAAATACGATCCAAGTCAATTATTTTGGTTAAATGAGCCCACGAATTATTCGATTCGAGAAAATGAAGTTGTAATTCAAACAGAGCCTGGAACGGACTTCTGGCAGCGTACGTACTACGGTTTTAGAAACGATAACGCACCGGCTCTGTTATTCAAGATTCATGAACCGTACTTTTCATTTGTTGTTCGAACAGAGTTTGATACTAAAAATCGGTTTGATCAATGTGGTGTAGCGATCTACCAAAACAGCGACAATTGGTTCAAGGCTTCCATTGAATACGAAAATGAACAATATCAACGATTAGGCAGTGTAGTGACGAACAACGGGTTTTCCGATTGGGCGACCACAGATATTGACGCTAGTATTAAAATTATGTTTTACAGAATCAGCCGTCGCAATCATGATTTCTGCATCGAGAACTCATATGACGGAGTAGAATATAATCAAATGCGTATTTTTCATTTATTTGAGGGGGGCGGGGAAATTCAACTGGGTATGTATGCATGCAGCCCGGAGAATTCTTCGTTCACGTCTACTTTTAGCGGGATGGAGATCACCGAATGCATGTGGAAGTCTCATGAATGATTGGAAGGGGAGGCAGCGGATTGGAATATAAAATTGGCGAATTCTCTAAAATCAACAAAATATCAGAACGGATGTTGAGATACTACGACGAAAAAGGGTTGTTGACGCCTAGAAAGGATGAGGCGAACAGGTATCGATACTACTCCGCTGAGGATATTCAGATCCTAAACACGATCAAAAAGCTGCACAAATATCAATTTTCCACTGAGGACATCAAACGAGTGCTTGAATCGGATGAAGAAGCGGTCAAAGCCCTTTTTCAACAGAAGATCGCCGAATTACAGAAAATCGCTCTGGGATATGCAGATGCGATTAAAGAAATGAAGCGCGCCGTCGAGCCTGAAAAGACGATAAAACGGGTACATACATATCCAGTTTTTCGGGGGACAAGGCCATCTTTTCATGCATTATGCCTTCGAAAAACGGTGAGTGAAGACGGTCTAGAGCTATTGATGGATCATCTTCGGCAGTCCGTCAAGCAAATGAACCCGGTGCTCTGCGGTCAACATTTTACGATTTTTCATACGGTTCAGGAAGCGGATGCGGAGCTATATGATGCGGAAATCGGCCAGCCCATTGAGTGGAAGGAGGGAACGGATGATCCCCGAATCCAATTTTTCAGAGAATCACCTTGTATTAGCACCCTGCACCGTGGAAGCTACGACAGCATCAGCTACGCTTATCGTGCTTTGTACGATTGGGCAACCGCAGGCGGGTACCCGATTCGGGGCCCTTTTATAGAAACTTATTATACAGACGGATGGGTGATATCCGATGAGCAAGCGTTCGTGACGGAAGTGAGCGTAGCGATCGGTGCCGAGTAGCGTACGACGTTTCTTCCAATGATGGGTTCGGTTGATCTTTCCTCTTGAGTTTCACATCGTGTGAGACTTTATACTGGGATTTGAATTCCCCAGCAACAACCGATAGAGATAGGAGGGAATGAAAATGACTGAACCGATCATGCTTGAACCGATGCAACCGATTTATCACCGACAGGTCGGCCAATTGCTGGCGTACTTATTGCACGGAAAATTCCGGCACCTTACAAGTATGGACGGCGACGAGCTGGCTCTTTTTTTCGAACGATGGCTTGAGCACATTCCCGATATGCCTGGAAATCGACGGATGCTCGCTTTGCAAGAGGGGAGGGTCATCGGCACCATCGCGATCAAATGGCCGGCCCAAAACGGTGGCAGCGCGTCAATACCGCGGCAAGCGCCGCCTTCCTGGCAAAATTTTCGCCGCTTCGGGAAATGGAACTTGTTCAAAATGCGGATGGGGTTATCGCTATTCGATTATAAGCCGCAGGCGGACGAATGTTATATTGCTGACGTGGCGGTTCACCCCGATTATCGCGGCCAGGGAGTCGGCAAGATGCTGTTGCTTTGGGCGGAACAGATTGCGCAACAAGAACCGGGAGTGGATCGCTTAAGTCTCTATGTCTCCGGCAATAACCAGCGCGCCCGAAAACTGTACGAGCAATTGGGATATAGTGTCCGGTCACATGAGAATAGTCTGGTATGGCATTGGTTATTCAATGAGAAAGAATGGAGTTATATGTGGAGGAGATTGGCAAAAAAAGTGCCAACGAAATAATCGACCGGGTATCGAGCAGAGAATTGGAACCATGCTGGCACTCTCGATTTTAAATGCCGATCTTGCGCGGATCGATACGATAATGGGGACGGGAAATCTCAGTTATTACACAGGAGGACACATATGAATAGTAAGGAATTGAAAAAAGTAGCGGCTGCAGCAGCTTCACCAAAAGAACTAAATGATTATGTAGCATATGGAAGCGTGGGGGCGGCCATCGAAACGGCAGACGGCAATATCTATACAGGCATTAGTATAGATACCGCGTGTTCCATGGGATTTTGCGCGGAACATGCAGCGGTGGCGGAAATGCTGAAACATGGTGAATATCGAGTAAACGCCTTTGTAGCCGCCGATTCGGAAGGGAATGCCGTACCACCATGCGGCCGATGCCGTGAGCTCATTAGTCAACTGTCAAAAGAAAATTTAGAGGCTGTTGTCGAGGTAGAAAACGACACGTTTGTTTTATTGAAAGATATTTTGCCCTATGACTGGAAAACCAATCGTGGGCGAGAATGGTGAACTATTGAGATGAGCTGTCCGGATCCAACCCCAAGGAAGCAGATCCAGTCTCCCAAGTGAAGTCGAATGGGCAAAGTAAAAAGCAGGTTGGGATTCGATTTTGTTGCAATAAATGTCATATTTAACTTATCGACGGACAAGCGATGTAGTTGTTCTTATGACTGGTGGCCATGAAGCCTAAACCACATGCGAGTATAGGTGGTTATAATGCGATTTAGTATAAGTCCTGTAAGTTCATGATTCAAATTGATATACCGGTATATGAAAAACATTTTATGGATGTGATAAGTGTCGCAAAAGGGCCTGAATAACTACAAGATCGTCGTTTCTGAGGCCCAGTGTGGTGAATGACAATTAAATCGGAGATGCATTGGCGTAAACAGTAAGGAGGGGCGACTAGCCCCCTTTTTTTGCACAAATCATTTTATGAAGGAAAGTCACAGGAGATTAATGTTTTATAACGAACCATACTGTCCATGAATCCTTCTCAATTATTGGTGGTTGACTATCGCTGAGTTTTCCTTCAATGAAAGATATCAATTCTTGAAGTTCCACATCCGTCAATTCATGAAGAATGGAACGCCCAGTCCTTAACAGCAAGTCTTTATTTAATTCTTCTAATCCATAATAAACACGTCTTGTTTCCCAAAGTGAAACAGTTTTAGCTAATCGAAATCCATTCGATTCCAATGCTTGCTGTACTTGACCTGAATCATACCTGCGAGATATTTCTTTATCAATTAACTGAGGAAACCTTTCAAAAAAATAACCTCTAATGTGATTTTCATCCCCGGGTAATAAACAATCTTTAGGGGTTCTATCTTGAACGATGAGAACGCCACCCTCTTTAATGATGCGATATGCTTCTTTGAAACAAGCATCTAAGTCGTTCAGATGGTGAATTAATGCTCTTTCTAATACAATGTCAATCTCATTTGCAGGTAGGTTTGATTGGTAAGCGTCTCCCCTTAGAAATGTAACGTTTTGAATGTTATTGCAGTTGTGAGCCGCCCCTTTTAACATCTCTTCAGAAAAATCTACACCAACTACATGAGATGCCCCCATCTTAATAAGAGCCTGTGTATAAATACCCCCTCCACAACCAATATCTGCAATCAACTTGTTCGATACATCTACTGTATCTTTTATTAAAGATATCCAAGATTCATCAGCGTTTCTTGTTGCATACGTCTGTCTGTTTTGTTCATCATGAAAGTTAATTGGCATTTGTATATCCCTCTCCTATCGATAAGTTTCATTAGATGAAACTAAGTTTCATTTTATTATATCAAATAAATCCGCAAAACTCTATAGGTATAAGCGTAGAAAACGCGATGTCCAGCCAAACCGAATTTCTAAAAAGTGCGATGCGATGCCGTTAATAGCGTTGCATTTTTTATTTTTGAGACAGTTAGAGACAGCATGAAATGCATGAATAAAATAACCTTATTGATAAGTAATGACGTGAAGGAGTTGTCGTAATCAGCTTTTTTCTTATTTTTAAATGCATGGAAATATCAAATTTAAATATAGCGAGGTTTCACATCTCTAATCTTCATCAAGTGAGGTAGATAGGTTCTCTACAGGAAAGGGGTGAAAGGCTTCGTCTCTTAAATGCTTGAAGATTATATCGTCAAGCAAGCAGTCGATGATACAGATCGGTTGCCTTCATATTTTTCTATTTAGCGTCTAATTTTAAAGCTTGCTCCTCAGCTTCTTTATACTCTTTTCGAATGGTTTCAAAATCTTCGATTCCAATCAAATGAAACATGGACTTCAAAAATTTATGTGAGCACTCCACTTCGGTGATTAGTATATATTGATCCACTGGCTTGAATGACAACCATACTTCTGCCATCATTGCGAAGACCGACGGATCTTCTTCCATTATCCGAGGCAGACTCGGTATATTTAAACGTTTCCTTTGGAATCATAATATTATCCATATAATATTTTAGTTTTGAGAGGATATTAAAGCTACGCAATGTTTAGTATTTTCAGGGCATATATGACACAGGATGACATATTTTAAGGCTATTATGATGAGACAGCAACAAATTAAACATTAGAAAGGGGATACAGAAAATGAAGCGTCCGGTCGTATTATACATTGCAGCAACCTTGGACGGGTATATTGCGCGAGAGAATGGAGAGATTGATTGGCTCTACGAAGCAGAAGGAGAAGGGGACAACGGCTATAGCGAATTTTATGAGACGATTGACACAGTATTAATGGGGAATAAAACATACGAGCATACCTTTGAATTAGCTGATCAATTTCCCTATCCAGATAAGAGGTGCTATGTGTTCTCACGTTCCGAAAAAGAACCAAGTCCGCATGTGACCTTCGTCACCGGAGATGTGTCGGAGTTCATCGAGAATCTGAAAGAACAGGAAGGTTCTAAAATCTGGATCGTCGGCGGAGCCGAGATTCTCGACGTATTATTGAAAAGCAAACTCGTCGACGAGTTTATCATCACAATGGTTCCCACTATTTTAGGGAAAGGGATTCCGCTCTTCAAAAAAGAAAATCCGGAAATGAAGCTTTCCTTGGCCAAGACCAAACGTTACGGACAAATGGTTCAGCTACATTATATGGTGAAATCCTAAAAGCTTTGAACAGATTAAGGACGTGAGATTGGGAATACCGATCTCACGTGTCCTTACTACTCCCGAAAGCGGTTAACCCGCTTGTTTTGCTTTTGCGCTTTTTCTTAGAAAGAGAGCTACTGCCACGGCAATGATCGCAATAACGAAGCCGAGCATGAACGTGTCACTATAGCCCGCAACAGATGCCGTTAATTGTTCGGTTACATCATTAGGGCTCAATGACTGCGCCAAATGACTACGAGACCGCGCAGACATGGTCGCGATGAACAATGCTGAGCCAATCGCCCCGGCAACTTGCTGCAACGTACTGAAAATTGCGGATCCATGCGCATAATATTCTGGCGTAATTTGATTCAGCCCATAGGTTTGGAGGGGAACCAGAACGAGCGCCACACCTAACATAAGGAGACAGTGCGTTAAGATAATTTGCAGATTCGTCGACTCTAGCGTAAATCCCGTAAAGAGATACATCGCCAGACAGACGATCAATAAACCCGGTATAATCATGACTCTAGCGCCAAATCGATCGAAAAGTTTTCCCGTAACAGGAGACATCAGACCATTAACTACACTACCTGGCAACATCATGAGTCCGGATTGAAATGCGGTCACCAGCAACACGCTTTGTAAAAACATAGGCAATAAAGTGAGTGTTGCAAACATCGCCATCATCACAATAATCAATAGTATAATCGAGAGAGAGAACAACGAAAATCGGAAGGTGCGCAATTCCAAAATCGGGTTTGAAATGCGCAGTTGCCGAACCGTGAATAAAATCAAGGCCAGGCCGCCAACGATAATGGGCCAATAAACTTGCGGATCTGACCAGCCAGCATTCCCTGTAGAGCTAAATCCATACACAACGCCGCCAAAACCTAATGTCGATAAGATAATGGACAGCACATCAACTTTGGGCTTTGTGATCTTCGTGACATTTACAAGATAAATATACCCGATGATAATGGAAATGATCGTAAAGGGAACAATCGTATAGAACAGCCAACGCCAATCCATGACATCAATAATAATGCCTGAAAGTGTAGGTCCGATAGCGGGGGCAAATGTAAAGATTAAGTAGAGCACCCCCATAACCGAACCTCGTTTTTCCGGAGGATAGATCATTAACAACGTATTCATCAGCAGCGGGATGATGATCCCCGTCCCAACGGCTTGAATCACCCTTCCAACTAATAGCAACACAAAATTAGGTGCTGTTGCAGCGAGGATCGTACCGATTAAAAAGGTAATCATGGCAAGGGAAAAAAGCTGTCTTGTCGTAAACCACTGCTGAATAAGAGCCGTTACGGGAATGAGTGTGCCGACAACGAGCAGATAAGCCGCAGTCAGCCACTGTATTGTGGTGGCGCCTACCTGGAATTCCTTCATTAGCACAGGCAAGGCATTGCCCAGCAGCGTTTCGTTTAATGTTGCCACAAATGCTCCCATCATGAGGGCGATCATAATTGGCATGCGTTTCACTTTCTGTAAATCCAAATCCATGTTTGTGCCTTCCTTTCGTACAAATATAGGTCAAATAATGAAGTCAATTTTCATTATAGTGATCATGCAAGCTGCAAAATATATGCAATACACCTACTTTGTACAGTTAGGAGACAGATTCAAATAAATGTCTGAGAATAGGAATGAAAAGAGAGGGCAACGGGATGGATTTAAGAAAACGTCGCTCCATGCAATTGTTATGGAAAGCACTTTTTGATCTAATGACAGCAGAAAAGAGGGGGTTTTCCAAAATTACTGTTGATCAAATTTGCGAAAAAGCAATGGTTCATCGTTCCACGTTCTATAAGCATTTCGAGGACAAATTCAGATTGCTGGAGTATGGGCTGAGTCAATTGATGGATCAATATTGGGAAATTCCCTTAGACAAAAGGATTTTAAGGCCCTTTTTTTGGTCCAACGATTTTTTTGAAGACTCCGATTCCTATGAGTTAATTCGTGCGCAACATGGTGACGAACTTTTCTTTGATTGCATGACGACTTACTCCATGCGGTTATTAAAGAAAGATGCATTAAAGTTCATCGAACATTCCAATACAATCGACATCCCGCATGACTTGTTAGCAGAATTTCATGTGTCCGTGATGGTTGCTTTAAGTGCCTGGCTGCATAAAAATCCGAATCGGGTGAGCTTATCGCAGATGGATCAATATTTTCATAGACTGGTGAATGAAACGATTTTTGATTTTGGAGAAATGGATGAAATATAGCCCTGATTTGGCTATTGTTTTAGCACAAGTGAGAAAGAATAATATTTGTCTTGTTGGTTCTAATGCTTCTGGTATAAGGTCCGAAAACTACGAGTCGCATCGTCGCGGCTTTTTTTGTTTTAACGATACATGTTCTTGTCCAAGACAAAAGAACATGTATCGTTTCCCGTTTGAAAGGCGTGGATAATCCAACTGGGAGGTGCTACGCTGGAGTTTTTTAAGACAAAGACTCAAGGCAATTTGGCGAACAGTCCTGCTGCATCTGTTTGAACTGTTTCGGACGAAAGGAAGATGATCTCCATGATTTGTCATTCGACAGACAATACATTTAATAACGATTTGCGCAGCGAGGGGCTAACGCTGGTCAACTTCTGGGCAACCTGATGCTCGCCTTGCCGAATGTGTTCGCCTCCGTACTCGAAGATTTTGATGCGACTCAGCGGGACGATGTATAGATTGTAAAAATAAACGTGGATGAAAACGCGGAAACCGCATCATTCTACGGCGTGATGTCCCTACCGACAACGATTTTGTTCAAAGATGGGAAGCCAGTCGATAAACAAAACCGATTTCCAGGGAACTGTTGGAATTAGGTCAAATCATTTTTGATGTCCTTGTCCGGAGGGAGAAGAAGAGGCGGCGGCTTAGCGGCTGAAGTAGCAGTCAGGCCGATAATCGGAACACAGCGGGCACCGGAGGCGAGTTCAACGCAGGCAAAGGCGCGTGTTTTAGCAACTTAACAATTATTGTCGCCCAATAATTGTTGTTCCGGGTAAGAATGGGCCGGAGGATTTGCGGCATTAGCGCCGACAGGCTCAGATGCCGCAAATCCTATTTTCTCGTCGTCCAAGCGTGGCTGGGCGAATCTCGGCGTGAGCATTGAATGCAGGACAAGCAGCTGTAGTTGGGCCAGTATTCGGATTAAATAAGAAGACGAAGCCGCGGGAAAGAAAGTGGCTTTTCGTTGAAGTTGACTTAAATCCTTTCGTAACCCAAAATGATGAAACAAGTCTGGATCAAGCGGAAATCTCGACTTATATCGTTAGCCGAAATGGACATGGATTATGAATTTGATTCGATTAATGATTGGATATAGATTTCAATCATTTTAATATTTCCTTTCCATAACGAAACAAGCCATTCTGTGTCTGCCTTAGAGATTAAAAATGTTGCGAATCCATTTATAGAAGTAATGATTAAATCATTTACTAACTCCAAGTCATTCGCGTTTAACGTATCCCCATAAAAATCACCCACTAAAATCTCAAAGAAATCAAACGGTGTTTTTTCGCTGTCTTTACCATAGATAAGCTCGTCAAACTCCGTATCATATGAAGACTTCACTAGAAATTGAATTTGAACATTAATTAAATTTAAGTAATCCTTGTTTTTTTCTTCAATAAAGAAGAGAAAATATTTGAGCATAATATCCGCAAAAGAATCCGTTTCCTTTGCTTCCTGATAAATTTGTTCCAGCGCTTCACTCATTAGCTCATCAGCAAAAATAAAAGCTTCTTGTTGAATCGTCTCCATGGAACCAAAGTGATGAAACACGCTTGCTTTACTAACATTTGCTTTCTTTGCTATGCTGTTGGCACTTAATGCTTCTAACCCATTTTCTGCTATTAAAGTGATTGTAGCGTTTAATAAAGCTTCTTTCGTTTTGTTCCCCTTTTTTTCTCTACCATCTATCATTTACTTTCCTCCTAAAATGCTTGTCACATTTCTTCGGTTATTATAGCATAACACAAAATATTGACCGTTCGGTTAGTTTTTAGTAGAATATTATTTGACCGAACGGTTAGTTTTTTTTTGTTTTTGTACCCAACTGTTTTAACTATGAAGTTTAGCTTTTGAAAAAGAAAAGGAGATAGCCAAAAGAAAAAGGGAAAGTTACTTATTTTTGCGAGCGTACTCGCATTGTTGACGTTGTTTTTAAGCCTTCCGAAAAGAAGGTAGGAAAAACAAAAAAGGATTTTTCATCACTTATCTTCAAGGCGAAGATAAACCTATTACGGAGGTATTTTACATGAAAAAAAATCATTCTTGGGTGCTATCCGCTACACTTGCGTTAACTATGATTGCACCAGCTGGAGCAATGGCTTCCAGCGTCACCCCTGCGGTCGAGGATAGCCAAGACTTGGGGAAAACCGCTGCCGAAAAGGCTGCGTTGCTTATCAAATCCACTAAGACGAATAGCGTTCAGTATGCGCTGATTAACAATGGAAAAATCACTGTGTCTGGCCAGACTGGCAACAATGATAAGCCACTGACCAAGGATACATTGTACGGTATCGGATCGGTCAGCAAAGTATTTGGGGCCGCGGCGGTCATGAAATTAGTAGACCAAGGGAAAATCGATCTGGATATTCCCGTCGTTCAGTATATAACCGATTTCAAGATGAAAGACGAACGGTATAAGCGCATAACGCCGCGTATGCTGTTGAACCACTCCTCTGGTCTGCGAGGTACGGGATCTACGAGCGATTCTTTGTTCGAGGATAACGACACCTACGCCCATGATTCCTTACTGCAAACATTGTCCGACCAGACTTTGAAGGCGGACCCTGGAGCATTCTCAGTGTATTGCAACAGCGGCTTTACGCTTGCCGAGATTCTCGTTGAAAGAGTGAGCGGCATGAGCTTTACCTCATTTCTCTCTCAATATTTCACAGAACCATTGCAGATGAATCATACTAAGACACCGCAGGATGAATTGAAAGGCAGCAAGTTTGCCGGGTACTATGTCAGGGATTACCGGGGGCGGCTTCCGAATGTTTTTGTCAATGTGATCGCCGAAGGGGGGATTAATTCCACGGCAGAAGACATGGTACGATTCTCGCAAATATTTACGGGACAGGCAAAGAGTATCCTTTCCGACAAGTCGGTACGGGCAATGGAACAAGAGGAATACAAGAAAGGCATCTGGCCGGAGGATGTGGACGACAGCAACAATTACGGTCTCGGCTGGGACAGTGTGAAGCTATACCCGTTCAATGATTACGGAATAAAGGGCTTAGCCAAGGGCGGGGACATTTCTGAGTATTCTGCTTCTCTCGTCGTGCTTCCTGAGAAAAAGATGGCGGCTGCCGTGTTATCATCCGACGGTAGCAGTAGCATGAATCAACTGCTGGCAAGCGAATTGCTGCTGCTAGCGCTCAAAGAAAAGGGCGAAATTAAGAACATCAAGCCGGATAAATCATTCGACAAACCGGTTAAGGCCAAGATAAGCCAAGATGTATTGAAGCGAGCGGGCTATTACGTCAGCAGTGGAACGCAGTTCCGAATTGAGATCACCAAGGACGGAGAACTGTCCATTCCAAACGATCCGGACACGAAGTATACATATAATTCGGATGGAAGCTTTATCAACGAGAACGGAACCTCCAAGATCAGCTTCGTCACCGAGAAAAACGGACGCACGTATTTGTGGAAGCGAACCTATGAGACGTTGCCGGGATTGGGGCAGCTAGCAACGTCAGAGTATGCGGCCGAGAAGCTCGAAGACAACGTGCTGTCGAAGGAGACCGCCGAAGCTTGGGCAAAACGGGAAGGTACTAAGTTCTATCTCGTGAACCAGAAATTCAGCTCTGATATGTATTTCTTTGAGTATCCGGCAATCGAAATTAGCCTCGCCGACGGTCTGCCAGGTTATTGGGAGGATAGAAAGATCACAGGTCCGAACACGGCGACGAGTCAGATCCAAATCCCGGGAATATCAGGCCGGGATACGACGGAAGCCCAGTTCTACACGGAAGACGGCATCGAATATTTGAATGTAAACGGGCACTCATTTGTAAGCGAGGCGAACGTGAAACCCATCTATGCAGGAAATAAGTCCAAGGCCACGGTGCCAGCGAACAGGGCCGCTAAATGGTATACTATCCCGGCAGCTGCAGCAGGCAAAACGATGACGGTCAAGCTGCCAACGAATGGTGTTTTCGTGGTATATGATGAGGAAGGAATATGCGTCAACCATACCATCGTCAGCGGCAACAACAAAGTGACTTTGCCCAAGAACGGAACGATCGTATTTGCCGGCGCGCCGGGCTCTGAATTTATAATAACAATGAAATAATCTGTACTGTTCTCAGGACTTATTTGAGGAGGTGATCATCAAGTGAGAATCATGGAAGTTGTACTGGTGACGTTTAATGTGGTTATGTTGCTATGGCTGGTTGTCGGGCAACAAAAATCGCGACAGTTATTGTGGGGAGGACTGGCCGTCTCGGTAGTTCTTCTCGTTGTACAGGGATGGGTTGAGGGATGGCGCTGGCCCTTAATCCCTGCTTATGCATTGTCTCTGGCTCCTTTATTGGCGCTGATGCCGGATCATCGGAGGTGTGCCCGAGCCGTTCAAGGTGGCGTTAAAAGGCGCGGCGGCGTACGCAGAATTGCAGCGTTGTTATCCGTCTTTTTCTACGGGATGGTCACCGCTGCTGCGCCTTTGCTGTTCCCAGTGTTTGCACTTGATGAACCGGCAGGCCCATATGGGATTGGCACGGTCGCTTATCACTGGATTGACAACACCCGCGAAGAAACGTGCACTTTGGCGGCAGCCGGGGCCAAGCGGGAACTAAACGTGCGGATCTGGTATCCGGCCAGCAAGAACACTAAGGGAACCCGGGCGCCGTATGTGTCCGATTCCAAAGTATATACCGAGGCATTTCAGCAGGAGTCTGGTCTGCCACAGTTGTTTTTGACAAGCCTTGGACAAGCCCGTACGCATGCGATTGAACATGCAGCGCTGTCCGACGCGGAAGCTGCTTATCCGGTAATTATTTTTTCACACGGGTTCCGTGGATTCGAGGGCCAGAACATGTTCCAGGTCGAGCAGTTGGTGAGCCATGGCTACATTGTGGCGGGAATCAATCATACTTACGACAGTATGGCTTCAATATTTCCGGATGGCCGAGTTGCGTTGTTCGATTCGGTGAAAAATCCAGAATCGGAGATAGAGCCACTGGAAAAAATGGACAGGACGAATGAGGTTTGGGTGAACGATGTGCGGTTTGTGCTGGATCAACTTGAACAACTTGCTGCCGCCGACCCGGATCAGCGATTTACGGGACGAATGGACATGAAGCGGCTTGGCATGTTCGGACACTCGTTCGGCGGGGCGACTACGGTTCAGATGCTGCTAAGTGATCCGCGGGTTCGGGCTGGCATCAATATGGATGGATCCTTATACGGTGAACGCCGCATCCCGGCGGCAGGCATAAACAAGCCGTTCCTGATGATCAGTGCGGACGAGGAGGACGAATTGGCGGGATCCAGCGCCGCAAGTAACGATCAGCAACCCAACTTGGACATGACCCATGTCAAAGTTGAACAATACAATCAAGAGCTGCAAGAACAAGAGTTGCATGCTCGGCTTGTGCCAGTAAAGGCTGTTGGGAATTACTGGCTGAAGCTGCCCAACACGTCTCATATGAGCTTCTCTGATTTCTTTTTGATCACTCCAATTATAGAGTGGATGCAGGGGGTGAACGCTCGCGATACACATCGGCTCGTCAACGAGTTTACGCTTGATTTCTTCAATCATTATCTGAAAGGGCAGCCTTTGCAGATATTGAACAATGCTGTTGGCACGTTAAATGATTTTATTTTGGATAAAGGATAAGTATTATCTGACCAGACTTTGAAGGCCTATGCGCTACAATAGGGCCAATTTTAGCATTATTGTTGTTAGGTACAGGAAATTATGTCCTTACTTTTTCAATCATAGCGTGCTGCTTGCTTCTGGGATTCTCGGCTACATTTTTTATAAAACGTTCATCCCCAGCTGTAGTACAGAGTAATGAATTCCTCAATTCATAAACAATTACATAAAAAATAGACATAAGGTATCTGTAAAGTACGAGATGGGTTGATTTGAAGAAAAGGGAAGAACGTTCACCCTGGCAAGGCCAAAGGTAAAATGGTCAACGGTGCTAAAATAGCCATGGAGCTGTATGGAAGGTTGGCAGTTGTTAGTGTCGTAATAGGAACAGAACCGATGATCAAACGATTTACGGAAACGAAAAAAGTGCTAGACTAGGGCTTCAATCACTTTTGAAGTAACACAAGAGTTAGATGGCACTAGTACGGCAAAAGGTGCGGAAAGCGTTGTTGATTTGTCCTTGACTTTGACACAGTGTTAAGGATTAGAATGAGTTTTATAATTCGGGAGAGGAGAGAAGAAACTTAGTGGGAAGCAGAGAAAAAATTGCTTTTTTTATGCCAGCAGAATGGGAAAAACATGAGGGAACCTGGCTCCAATGGCCCCATGATGGATCCAACAAAGACGAAAATTACAGAGCTAAACTCGATGACATTTGGGTAACGATGGCAAAGGAGCTTCACTATGAAGAAAATGTGCATATTGTTGTGTGTAATGAAAGGGAAAGAAAACATGTGCAAGCGAAGTTGAATGAAGAACATGTGAATATGGATAAAATTGATTTTTTAGTTCAAGAAACCGATGACGTTTGGATAAGAGATCATGGTCCGATTTTTGTGAAAGATGATAAAGGTAATCTATGTTTAACAAATTGGAATTTCAATGGTTGGGGAAATAAATATCCTTTTGAAAAAGACGCTAAGATTCCCAGCAAAATCAGCGAGAACGGTAGCATCCCACTAATTGAGACTAGTGTTTGTCTGGAAGGCGGGGGAATCGAAGTAAATGGAAACGGTACATTGTTAGCAGCAAAATCCTCCATCATGAATGGGAATCGAAATCCTACGCTTCATCAAGAAGAAATCGAAAGTGAATTAACCAAGTATTTAGGAGTAACAAACTTTATCTGGATAACTGGTCTCCGTGGAGAGGATAACCATGATGAAGTAACAGATTTCCATATCGATGGGGCGGCCCGCTTCGTTAATGAAAATACCATCCTTTATGAGTATGACCCTTTTGGAGAAAGTGAAGCGCATCTTCTGAAGGCTTATGAAAAGCACTATCAGGAATTACGACAAGCAAGAAATACGGATGGGAAGCCATTTCAACTCATTCCAGTACCCGTTACAAGAAATATCGTGAAAGAAGTTGGCTCTAAAGGTTCGTATTTAAATTTTTATATAGGAAACGAAGTTGTATTAGTTCCGGTATATGGTGATGAACATGACAGTTTAGGGCTTCAAATCATGGAAGGGCTATTTCCTGGTAGAAGAATAGTCGGAATAAATGTGAGGAAATTGTATGCGTACGGAGGCATGATTCACTGCGTAACGCAACAGCATCCAAAATAAATAACACTTCTATAGAGTATCAATGTAAAAAAGTATCCATTTTCCGACTTTACAGAGGTGAATCTGCACGCTATCAACGTCTCAGGCAATCAACACCACCAATCATGATTATTTTTGGTAATCTTTTGAACACAGGAGGTCGGTGAGTATGGGGAGTCTGAAATGAAATAGAAAACCAAGTTATTAAATTCTAAAATGGATGGATTATTGATGGGAAATTATAAATGACAGAATAGCAAACGACATCATCCAAAAACTGCACCCTGGCCGTAAAGTTGTTGGTGTTGACGTTACGCAACAACAACCTGTGACCTTAAGGGGAGACGAATATGATTGTAGCACCTATAACGATGAACAAGATTGAGAATGATCTCGTTCTTTTTTTCTCAAACAGTTGTTTAAGTGATAGAATTGTATAGTTATTCATATGATAACGAAAATTAGAATCATTCTTTCAGTTGATCATTGACACGGATCACAAAAGTAGGTACACGAAGGGGGGGATAACGCTGCCGAATTTGCAGGTCGGTACGTTTGTGCTGAATATCGAGTTGTTGATTTATTTGATTGCGGGCATCGTCGGCGTTCTGACTGTTCGTTTCCGGGAGCGGGGCCGCCCGCAGAAGGAGCGGCGCGTATCGGAGGCTTGGAATGCGGTCTTCATATGGTTGATTGTCTGGAAGGCAAGCTTGTTTCTGTTCGACCCCATAGGCGTCATCAGGCATCCACTTTCCTTAGTCTTCTTTAGCGGAGGGTTGAGAGGCGTTTGGCTCGGATCCTTAGCTGCACTAACTTATTTATTTGTGCGAAATTATCGCCGGACTGGTAACCTAGAGGCGTTAACGGTTGCAATGACCTGGGGGGCGGGAATGGCGACGGCTGCTTTCTTCGGAATCGTCCTGCTTGACGATACAGTCGGCGCTGTCCATTACGCGGGACTCATGGTGGCGGCCACACTACTGGTTTTCCTACTTAGCCCGTCTCCTAAAATCGCACTCCGGTCGCTCGGAATCGCAGTTATCGCTGTGATGGTCGTATTTACGACACTCAACTCGATGGGCAGCAAAAGCATTCGCGTGGGTCAGTTCGCCCCCGATTTCGAATTGAAGGACTTAGAAGGTAACCCCGTTCGACTATCCGATTTCCGTGGCAAAACCGTCGTTATGAATTTCTGGGCTACGTGGTGCCGTGTCTGCCAAGCTGAGATGCCCCACATGGAAAAGCTTTATCGCGACCAATCGGACCAGGACGTCGTTGTTCTATCCGTCAACGCGACGAGCCAGGAGAGAAGTACCGATATCGTGGAAAAGTTCGTGGATAACGAAGGACTAAGTTTTCCTATCGTTTTGGACAAGAGCGGCGACATCTTGAAAGAGTATGGTGTAACTGCGTACCCGACCACGTATATCGTAGATCCTTTTGGCAATATACGAGAGCGGCACTTAGGCGCGATCAGTTACGAGAGCATGAAGAAAGCCGCCAAAATGGCGGATTATGACAATCCTTAACCGGAAGCGTTCAGAGCCTGGCGAACATGCTGGTTTTTTTTCAAAACGGGATATTTGCATTTGAAACACGTTACCCATGGGAACTGATTTATCATGTCAAGAGAAAACAATTTAGGAAAAATTTATCAATAAGGATGGAATTAACGTCAAGGTATCTGGAACACAATCTTACGATGCAAGAAATCATATCATGCATTGGGTCACTTTCCGTGATTGGGGATATAAGAAAACTACTTCTCGAATTGCATGTCGTTTTACTGATATTGATACTCTTAATCTTTGCTAACTAGCTATGGTTTTAGCATTGAAAACCAATATTCAGACTGGGATAGAAGTCCGTTCTTTCCTTTATCCCCTTCCATCATTAGCGTTTGCAGAAAATGTTAGGTGATAAATTTTAAACGGAAGGGGAGTTCAGTCTGGTGAGTTTGGAATTAAGCTTATTTTTGATTAAAAATATATAAAAAAGTGGATGGTCTAAACTGTAATGAGGAATTTAACTGAGAAAGAAAAAATGGAGCTTGGGTTGATTTATGATGCGAACAGCAATGAGTCGCTTATTAAAGAACGAGAGTACGCTAAGGAAATATGTTTTCAGTATAACCAACTTCCCCCCTCAAGAGCGGAAGAAAGAAAAAGTATAATAAAAAAATTATTTGGTAAAACAGGGGAAAGTTTTTTTGATCGAACCATCTTTTTATTGTGATTATGGGTATAACATTGAAATAGGCGAAAATTTTTACTCTAATCATAATCTGGTGATTTTAGATGGAGGAAAGGTTGCCTTTGGAGATAATGTGTTCATTGCACCTAACTGTGGGTTTTATACTGCAGGTCATCCATTGGATGTGAAACAGCGTAATAGGGGGCTGGAATATGCCTATCCGATTAAAGTCGGAAACAATGTATGGATCGGGGGGAATGTTTCCGTTATGCCTGGGGTAACTATAGGCGACAATACAGTTATTGGTGGGGGAAGTGTTGTCACTAAGAATATTCCCTCGGGTGTAGTCGCTGTTGGAAATCCTTGTCGAGTGCTAAGGGAGATTACGGAAGCCGATAAGGATAAATATAGATAAAGCATAGAGTGAAAAGCCGAGATAGGTTTTGAAGTCGTTTGACGAGATACGATTCCCATTAAAAGGGGTCTTCAAAGCGTTCAATATTTAGCGGAAAAGCAGGGGTTCCCCCTGCTTTTTATTATGAAAAACCCGGTTAGGGTTAAAAAAGTTTTTATTCCGGATATGAAAATGCTGCTATCCCGGTTATATATAACAGGATCTAGTGAAAGCGGAAAGAAACTTTTGCTAAAAAACAGCAGGCGTCTAAAGGTAACGCAACAAACATTATTGGCATAGAAAAAGGTTAGCTAACTGATGTATAAAAGTTGGAATTTATGTCCATAATGATTTATATCAGGACCTCGTAATTCCCCCGATACAACCGCCAAAGGTTTAATAAATGAAGTTGTAAGCTCGTTGAATGGATATCTAAATTAGCTAGAGTTTCAAAAGATTACATGCAGAAATCACAGATGCTATTTCTACTAGAAGGATTATATATGAGCAGACTGAGATACTATCGTTTGCGTAAAAGTAATAACTTCGGCTACAGACAAAGTTGGGTTACAGGGAAGGGCCGATTGTGTAGAGATTCAGTTCTATTGCTAGTCCTAGCAATAGTTGTTGTAATTCTAGTAATATGGAGATCGCACAATTCTTCGATGCAATACCGGTTGGTTGAGAGTATTGTTGTAATCGTCCTCTTTGGATTTGGACTCAAAATTAGTTCGAGGGTTTAAAGAATTATAGATTTTCTCTAACTTCTAATTTAATCAATGGGATCTTATAACAGCTTTTTTCCTGGCCGGATCTAATATGGATTTGTAATAAAATGCGTACCGTTGGTTTTCCAATGGTACGCATTTTTTTGTTTGTTTTAAACGGAAGAGTGCTTAAAAGGGAGTATTTATGATTATACATCTCGTGAATAAATATACATTTTGTTTTTGGCGGATATTCTCAGCAATTGTGAAAATCAGGCTAATACAGCACCGTTCAGGGGAATGTCGTTCTCACTAACTCTGAAAATGGCCCTTGATAAATCAACGTTTTCCGCAGCTATTTTCTCACTAATTATGACGCCACACAACAGTCCATAAAGAAATGCAAGCAGCCAACCATGATCTGCTCCCCTTACGGTAAACAGGTGAAAGAATATAACCTGCCACTGTGAGGGGAGTTTTTACATGTCTAAGGATAATATAATGCTTTTTAAATCTCTGTGCTGGAATGCGCGGCACTTGCTGAATCCTGCAAACTGTGATATTTTAGTTTCATTGTAAACAATATGGAGTGTGCATATGGATATCCTGAAAGTATCAAGGCGTTAATTTATAATCAATTGCTTCATTTGTTCCATTTGCAAGAATAGCGGCTGAGCTGGAACTTAAAGAATCAAAGAGTTGGTGCAGCTTCATCAGCTGAATTTGGACAGTTACTCCGATAGTGAGCATCAGACGATTTTGAAGTTTTTTCAAGGCATGACCCGGTATGTTGGCGAAATATAAGCTAAATTTTTTATTATTTTTGTTCACTAGTAAACTATATTTGCAAGGAGGGATTATGTTGGATTTTTCCCAAACGATTAGAGAACGTAGAACCATCAGGAGATTCAACGCAACACCGGTAGCGCCGGAACTGCTCGTAAACTTGCTGAACGGAGCGGCAAGCCTGTACGAGGCCGAGGGTACACCGCGCTGGCGTTGTATTTACGCTGGCACGCCGGAGTCGCGTCAAAGGCTGGTTGAGAGCATGATAGCTAAGATGAAGGAAAGCAAACTCGGGAAACTCATTCCTGTCAAAATGATCGATTTTCTCATAAAACGAATAACGGATATTCCCGCTCACCTGATCTTCATTGCAGAATCCGCCGCCAATCGGCGGCAGAGCGACGAAAATTACGCAGCAGTTTGCAGTATCATGCAAAATTTTCAACTGCTGGGCTGGGAGCGCGGGTTGGGCATGCTGTGGGACACGGACCCAATGCTTCAAAGCGAGTCGTTTCTTGCGGAAATCGGTTTGCGGGAAGGTGAAAGGCTTGCAGGGATCTTGCATGTCGGATATTTCGATAAAGCGCCGAGATCCCGGAGAAGAACGCCGGCGAAGCAGAAATGGACCACAATCGGTGGAGGCGGGGAGCCAGGTGGGCCGCAGTTGGATAACGTCCGAATTCCCGCGCAAAGCATTCTCGAAATGCTGAATGACGCCGTCTGGGCGCCGAACGATGGACTAAGGGAACCGTGGCGCTTTATCTATGTGACGGGCTGCGAAGCGGCCGACAAGGTCCGAGTTTCGTATGGGGATGCGTCGTCGGCATCTCTCCTGATCGTTGCGAAGGAAGAAACGGATCCCCACAAGCAGGAGGAGGATTACGCGGCGGTATGCTGTTTGATCCAAAATTTTCAATTGTTAGCCAAATCCAAGCCTTGGCACGTGCGGCGCACGGTTCCGGAATGGATTTATGACCGGGAATGGTGCAAACCGTTTGGGATTCGGCCGCTGGAGCGGATCGTAGCGGTGCTGGAGTTTGGAGGAGACGCTCAATCCTCGGAATCCGCTCCGGCTGCTCCCCTATTGCTGAACATCTCACATCTATGACAATACTGCTAGGAGCGGTCATCCATAGGCATAAGGTTAAATTCACTGTACGATAATCCATCTACAGAGTATTTTTAGAGGTTGAGTTCCTGCGCGCGTCATGACTAACAGGTCATGGGGGGTGAAGTACAGGTAGATTCGACAGAACCAAGGCTGGAGCTAAATTTTTTTTAAGGTATGCCAACGGATATGTCGCGCGGCTGAAAAACTGGATAGGGTGAGAATGCTCGCACAGAAGCGAACTGACGAACTTCCGAATGTACAGGTCTAAAGTTAGAGCATGCGGAAACAGGGAGAAATGTACCATTAGAGTTGATAAAACCGTTTCGATTTTAGTGATAAAACAGTCGCTATACATTTTTTGTATAAATCTAAAGAAGATGAGAAGTTTACATCCTCATCTTTTTTTGAGGTTAAAATGGGTCGTATTCTCCAGAACATAGGTTAATTGACAAGCGAAAAGAAATCCCTTATATTTTGATTAGACCGGACGGTCGGTTTGAGAGAGGGGGTGACGGGTATGACTAAATCTACGGACCATGGTGAACAGACAAAGCGCAACATTGCGGCCAAGGCGAAGGAGTTGTTCGAGCTGAAGGGCTATGCGGCGACCACGATGGACGAGATTCGGCAGTTATCGGGATCGAGTAAAGGGAGCATTTATCATCACTTTAAGAACAAGGAAGTGCTTTTTTTGTACATCCTTGAGCTGTCCATGCTCGAGTGGATCGGCAAGTGGCGCGACATGGAGAAACCGCTCGGTACGGCGCGTGAGAAGTTGTATCGGCTTGCCGAGCATTACGCCGAGGATTTTCGGAATCCGCTGCTGCGG
This sequence comes from Paenibacillus sp. GbtcB18, assembly GCF_019091125.1. Lineage (NCBI taxonomy): Bacteria > Bacillati > Bacillota > Bacilli > Caryophanales > Paenibacillaceae > Paenibacillus > Paenibacillus sp. GbtcB18. Next base: position 12,463 of record NZ_JAGXJX010000012.1, on the reverse strand, counting down.
GCTGCGGAAGAGTTTTCGGGAAGCGAAAGCGGGGATCACGAGATTAGGGATAAGCTGTTGGCGCTGACACGAATGCACTACCCGATCTTTCAACAGCTGTTGGAGGAAGGAATGCAAAGCGGCGAGTTTCGTCCGATACCGCTTGAAGATCTAACTTTTATCCTATTCGGGCTATTTGGAGGCCTGAGTGTTTCGTATTACAATTATGAAACCGATAGGATTGTCGGCTTATACCGGACTGCGATCGACGTCTTGCTTCAAGGGATAGAGAAGAACTAATTTTTTTTACCTAGAAATTAGACCGGACGGTCGGTTTAGTACCGTCCTTAAGGGGATAGGTTATGAAAGCTTTGTTCGCTAACCGGGTATTCCGGATCGTGGCGTTCGCTGACCTTCTGCAGCAGTTGGCGATCTGGATCCGAAATATCTCGCTGCTGTTCTACGTGATGGAGCAGACCGAGAGCGATCCCGTCGCCGTTTCCCTGCTGAACGTGATGGAATACGCGCCGATATTTCTGTTCTCTTTCATCGGCGGCGCTTTCGCCGACCGGTGGAATCCGAAGCGGACGATGATCGCCGGCGATCTGCTCAGCGCGCTGTCGATCGGAGCCATTCTATTGTTCGTGCTCGGGGGTTCTTGGCAGGCCGTATTCGCCGCGACGGTCGTGTCGGCCATCGTCAGCCAGTTCTCACAGCCATCCTCGGCTGTCATGTTCAAGCGGCATGTGCCCGAGGAGCTGCTGGCGCCGGCAATCGGCATTTCTCAGGGGATCATGTCCCTGTTCATTATTGTAGGACCGGTCGTAGGGACGCTCATCTATTCGTCGCTCGGCCTGACCTACTCGCTGGCGGTGATGATCGGGTTGTTCCTTACGGCGGCAGCCGTCCAGTTCTTCCTTCCTCCCTCGCCGCGCTCGCCCGAACGGGGGGCCGTGCCGATTCTTGAGGATGTGAAGGAGGGGTTCCGCTATATCCGCAGCCATCGGAATTTAATTGTTATTGCGCTTACGTTTGCCTGTATCGGACTTGGGTCTGGCTTGATCCAGCCGTTGGACATCTATATCGTGACCGAACGTCTTCAGCTCGACAAGGAAAGCGTCCAATGGTTCTATGCACTGTCCGGCGCCGGAATGCTGGTTGGAGGTGCGGCGGCAGCGATCCTCGGTCCGAAGATAAATCCGCGTGTCGTCATCTTCGCAGGCATCGCGTTCCTGTCGTTCTCCATCATCGTCGAGGCTCTATCCGTCTGGGTGTATTTAACGGCTTCCATGCGCTTCATGGTCGGCGTCATGACGGCGTTCATGCAAATCGTGCTCGGAGCTATTATGATGAAACTGGTTGAGGAAGCCTACATCGGGCGTGTGAACGGTACGATCACGCCACTACTCATGGCCGGGACGCTCACCGGGTCCGCTCTGGCGGGTCCGCTCATGAAATCGATTACGCTTGTTCCCGTCTATGGCCTGTCCGCAGCGATTATTCTGATTGCCGCCTTTGCGAGCCTTGGTATGAAATTGGAGGGGGCCGCAGCTAAAGCCGATCAACCCGGAGCGCATATGGATTAAGCCGCGCTGCTCAAGCAGGAGCCGTAGTTCGTTTGTCACGATTGACTTGTCTAACAAGGTAATTCCACCATTCGTGAGAGGAAGCGGATTCTGGAGCCGCACAAACTTGAACTTCACAAACGGCAGTCGGAACTGAGTCAAGCTTTCGATTATATCAATTATAAATTAAACGTGTATGAGACGATGGAAAAAGCCATTTGGTTAGAAAAGTGATATTGAATGGTGTTAGCATGCTTCACTCCAATCTGAGCAAAAACAAAAATGGATTGAGGAATTTCCTCAATCCATTTTTTAAAAGCGAATCCTAAAACACGCTGCGTACAAGTCCCCCGTCAATCCGGTAAGCGGATCCGTTAATGGCCGAGGAAAGAGGGCTGCTTAAGAAAGTTACAAGATTGGCTATTTCTTCCGGCCGAATAAGCCTTTGGATGATCGATGTCGGCCGATTCTCTCTCATAAATCGTTTCTCAGCTTCTTCTGCTGTCATCTTTTCATTAGGATAGAGAGTATCTAACCAAGACTCCACTCCTTCGGTTAAAGTGGAACCCGGCATAACGGTATTGACCGTGACGTTCGTTCCTTTGGTCAGTTCTGCTAAGCTTCGGGAAATCGAGAGCTGCATAGTCTTGGTTGCACTATAATGAGCCATTTCCTGTGAAGGCATGACGGCTGCCTCGCTGGCAATAAAGATGACTCGACCTTCTTTTTTCTCAATCATTCGGTTTAGATAGTGACGGGAGAGCCTGACACCACTCATAATGTTGACCTCGAAAAATCTAAACCAATCTTCATCGGGAATATCGAAATATTCGGCAGCCTCGAATATACCGAGGTTGTTAATCAAAATGTCAACGTCGGCGAATTTCTCAATCACCTGCTGACATCCTTGCTCTGTACCCAGATCCGCAACTGCGGCTTCAAGTTTAGCGCCGGCATGCCGGTCACGAATTTCCTTGATCGTGTTCGTTACTTTTTCCTCACTGCGTCCATTAATAAGCACGGTGGCGCCTTCCGCCGCTAATGATGTGGCGATCGCTTTTCCGATTCCTGCTGTAGATCCCGTAACAAGTGCTGTTTTTCCTTGTAAATGAAGTTGCACGCGTATTCCTCCAAAAATTTTATTAGGAATAATTAACCGTAATCGTATTCATAGACTCGACTTTTTGAAAGGAAGTCTTGCAACGTTCCTCTTCCTGTTTTGTTATCTCCAATTTTTGATCAAAAAATTCGATACTCATGGCTATCATTCCGTTTACTTAACCCAATAAACTGCGTTAGGATGAAATTTTTTCTCTATTAGTCAAAGAAGCGGCTGGAACGACTTCAGAAATTTTCTTGTCAGTGAATTTTCTTTCTAGTTCTTCTGTATTTAGTAATACATCATCCCTGCATGGATAATTATTATCAATGTGAGTCTCTCCCCATTTGCACAATGCGTCTAAAGTTTCCGATAGGGTCTGTCCATACTCCGTTAGCGAGTATTCGACTCTAGGTGGAACTTGGTTATAAATGACTCTGCGAATGATACCGTCATTCTCGAGTTCCCTTAATTGTTGTGTGAGCATTTTTTGTGTGATCCCAGGCATCAAGCGCTTTAGCTGCCCGGTTCGTCTTGTTCCTTTAGTCAAATAACACAAAATAACAACCTTCCACTTTCCGCCGATTACCTCTAAAGTAGCTTCTACGGGAATATTATATTTAATCATTTTGAATTCCTCCTTTTCAGACACGGATTTCATGGGGCGGGAAATGCGGCAATACGTATTCTCCCAGTTCATGAATGACCTCATCAGCTGGTCGAAGGCTGTCAAATAAAGCAAAAAAGAGATGATTCACTCCAATGCTTCTATATAAATTAAGAAGTTCAATCAATTTATGGCGTCCGACACGGAAACCAAGCCGAATCGGGGTGGCATGTTCATCAGGGTCCTCCGCCAAATCAAGATGCATAGGCATACTGAAAGGCCGAAATGCGGAATGATTTTGGCGGGCAGCTGATTCTCGCCATGCACGGATAGCTTCTACCTGTCTGCCTGGTGCCTGTGGGTAATACATCCACCCGTCACCGTTCATGCCAATCCAATCCATATTTTGCTGGGCAAATCCCGTAATCATTGTAGGGATTCTGCGGTTTAGTTTCGGTACGAGAGTCGCTTGTTCGATATCCCCGTAACACGAGTTAATAGAAGGAAAAGACTCATAAAGTGCCTTTTCAAGATAAGATAACGCTTCTCGGAACTGAATGCCTCGACTCGGATGGTCGACTCCAAGTCCTTTGAAATCAGCCCGCCTGTCTCCTGAAGAAATCCCCATGATCAGCCTTTCGGGAAAAAGCGCTTCGATGGTGGCAACTTCTTTCGCCAGCCTAAGTGGATGACGAAGAGGGAGTACCAGCGCAGATGTTCCAAGAGCGATTTGTTTCGTCTGGCTAAGCAAATGGGTTCCATAAATCAAACTATCATAAATTTGACCGACAGCAGGGTCCCCGAAATTGGGATCCTCCAGTATCACATCTCTGAGCCATAGGGTTGTAAAGCCGTAGGTCTCAGCAACTTGTGCTAACTCAATTTGGCGGGCCATCGTCGGCGTTTCCATCCGATAGTTTTCTAATGGAATATGAAGACCGAGCGTTAATTCACCTTCTTTAAAGGTTCTTTGGTAAGTTTGATGATGCTCAAACATGTGAATTCTCCTTCCGTTATTTTTTCCAGTTTGGTGCAATACCGATGATGAAAGCTGCAATATTAAGCGCAGAAGCAACGTCTACAGCTGAAGGTACATATTTTTCGGCAAGTTGAACAATATATAACTGCAAACCGGGCACGTTCATGAAGGCAAGCAGACCCATTAAGACAACCTCAATGACACCGGTCACTTAAAATGGTGCAAGGAATGACAAAAGGATTAGTACAGCCGCTTGGACAACAAACATCCAGAATAGCACACGAATTGGATTTTTATTGGCAAGCTTCCCTCCAATGGAGTTACCGCTGAACTCTCCTTCAGTCATGAATGCTAGTATAAGACTGTTAAGTCGATCTGATAAGTACGTACTTTTAAGGTATATAGGTACTTAAAAGTGCCTACTAATAGGAGAGGTGTCGTAAACCTAAAAAAGATGCAGGACATATATGAAGCATCTTTCATTTAAACAACCGATTACATGTGAAAATCATCACTTATGCGTTTTTCAGTGGAAGCCGGATTGTAAATGTAAGGGAACTTTTAAGTACCTATAGCACATAAAAGTACGTACTTTTATTTTCATTTGACCTATACCATAATAGTTTTTGCCGACACGGTTAGACAAAATTTTCGGGTAGACAACTCGGTTTAGGAGGAATATTTAATGATAAAGAATTTGCAGGATACAGTGACTCTACACAATGGTGTAAAAATGCCGGGATTCGGCCTTGGAGTATTTAAAGTAGAAGAGGGTCCGGAGCTCGTAAATGCCGTTAAAGCAGCCATCAAGCATGGTTACCGGAGTATCGATACAGCAGCGATTTACGGTAATGAAGAAGGAGTAGGCCAAGGCATCCGTGAAGGACTACAAGAGGCAGGTATCTCAAGAGAAGAGGTATTTGTCACTTCAAAAGTATGGAATGCCGATCTAGGATATGAATCGACAATCGCGGCTTATGAGACGAGCCTAAAAAAACTCGGGTTGGAGTATCTGGATCTTTATCTCATTCATTGGCCTGTTGAAGGTAAATATAAAGAAGCATGGCGTGCATTAGAAACCCTCTATAAAGAAGGACGGGTAAAAGCGATTGGTGTAAGTAATTTCCAAATTCACCATCTTGAGAACTTGTTGAAGGACGCAGAAATTAAACCGGTAATCAACCAGGTGGAATGTCATCCGCGGTTAACTCAAAAAGAACTTCAAGCATTTTGTGAAAAACAGGGCATCCAATTGGAAGCTTGGTCTCCGTTAATGCAAGGCGAACTATTAAACAATGAAGTTTTGACTGCCATTGCTGCGAAATATAAAAAATCCGTAGCCCAAGTGATTTTGCGCTGGGACGTTCAGAACGGTATTATTACGATTCCAAAATCAACCAAAGAGCATCGTATTGTAGAAAATGCGGCTATTTTTGACTTTGAACTGACCGCAGAAGATATGAAGCTCATTGATGGATTGAATGAAAATCACCGTGTAGGCCCAGACCCTGACAATTTTGATTTTTAATAGAAACGACAAGAACAACACCTATAAAAGCCGCACGAGTTGCGGTTTTTATAGGTGTTGTTTTCTTTAAGGAATCATGTTGCGGATTGTCTACGCTCTTGAGCGGGTACTTTTTAGTTCCCATATTACTCTAAAGTGCGTACTTTTTTTATCTGTATGGATGCATCATAATCAATTTTGTCAGACGGTGAAAACATTTGTTGATTTGATCAGTCGTTGATTTCTATATCCATTCATGCTGTCAAATCAATATTCAAAATAGATCTACAACAAATTTTAGGAGGGAATCCTATTGAAACATATACGGCAAGGAAAACTAGGTTTCGGTACTGCACCGTTAGGGAATATGTACCGTACGATCTCAGAAGAAGAAGCTGCAGCAACGGTAGAGGCCGCTTGGGAGAGCGGCATTCGTTACTTTGACACAGCCCCATCCTATGGAGCTGGCTTGGCGGAGATTCGGCTTGGTGAAGCATTGTCGACTAAAAATCGTAATGATTACGTCATAAGCACGAAAGTAGGCCGAATCATTTCGGATGAACTAGAAGATCCCTCTGCACGTGATTTCGGAGAAAAAACGGGGCTTTTTGAATTTGGCCGTAAAAATAAAATCATCAATGACTACAGCGCGGATGCGACCCTTCGCTCTATCGAGGATAGTTTGAAACGGTTAAAAACAGATCGTCTGGACATGGTTTATATTCATGATGTAGCGCAGGACTTTTATGGCGACGAGTGGCTTTCGCAATTTGAAACGGCACGAACCGGGGCATTCCGTGCACTCTCACGTTTACGTGAAGAAGGAGTCATTAAGGCGTGGGGACTCGGAGTAAACCGGGTAGAGCCGATTGAACTCATGCTGGACTTGGAAGAAGCCAAGCCGGATGTATCCTTGCTAGCTGGACGGTACACCTTATTAGACCATGAGCGTGCACTTCAACGTGTAATGCCTGCAGCAGTAAAACATAACATGGACATTGTCATTGGTGGTCCGTATAGCTCAGGTGTTCTTGCTGGAGGCACCCATTTCGAATATCAAAAAGCGTCACCGGAAATTATGGCTAAAGTAGAGAAAATCAAAAATATTGCAGATCGTCATCAAATCAGCACCAAGGCGGCTGCCTTGCAATTTTCACTGGCTAATCCGGCAGTTGCGGCTGTCATTCCCGGTGCCAGTCGACCTGAGCGAGTAACAGAAGACAATGCTGCATTGAACACCGTGATCCCGGAAGCATTCTGGGAAGAAATGCGCGAACAAAAGCTGGTGGCACCTCATGCGCCGCTGCCAATCAACGTTAAATAAAAAGGAGAGTATGAACATGGCACAAACTACGACATCTATTAAAATTCCGGCTTCACCGGATCAAGTATGGCAATTAATCGGAGGCTTTGACTCGCTTCCAGATTGGTTACCGTATATACCTAGCAGCAAAGTAACTGAAGGCGGACGTGTCCGTCATTTGGCTAACCCAGACGGTGATGCGATTGTAGAGCGCTTGGAAGTATTCAATGATAAGGAGCGCTACTACACGTATTCCATTATGAAAGCACCGTTTCCGGTTACTGATTATTTGTCGACAATCCACGTTAAAGAAGATGCTGACGGTAAATCATCGTTGGTTGAGTGGTCCGGCAGTTTCACGCCTGTAGGAGTTAGTGACCAAGAGGCTATTGATCTGTTCCATGGCATCTATAAAGATGGCTTAGAGGCATTGCAACAAGGATTTAATAAGTAAACAGGTCCGACTCATGCTGACTAATCAATTTGCAAAATAGATTTAAAACAAACTTTAGGAGGGTTTATTCACATGAGACATATACTAAAAGGAAAACTAGGTTTCGGTACTGCACCGCTAGGTAACATGTACCGTAACATCCCGGAAGAAGAAGCCATGGCAACCGTAGATGCCGCTTGGGAAAGTGGCGTTCGGTACTTTGACACAGCCCCATTTTATGGAGCCGGCTTAGCAGAGATTCGTCTTGGGGAAGCATTATCGAAAAGAAATCGTGATGATTACGTTTTAAGTACGAAAGTAGGTCGACTCATTTCGGATGAACTAGAGGACCCGGCTGCTCGTGATTTAGGTGAAAAAGGGGGTCTTTTCGAATTCGGCCGTAAGAATAAAATCATCCCTGACTATAGCGCGGATGCAACCCTTCGCTCTATCGAACAGAGTTTGAAACGGTTAAAAACAGATCGCTTGGACTTTGTATATATTCATGATATAGCGCAGGACTTTTATGGAGATGAGTGGCTTTCAAAATTTGAATCGGCACGAACGGGGGCATTCCGTGTGCTCACACGTTTACGTGACGAAGGAGTCATTAAAGGTTGGGGACTCGGAGTGAACCGGGTTGAGCCAATTGAACTGATGCTGGACTTGGAAGAAGCGAAGCCGGATGTATCCTTGCTAGCTGGACGTTATTCATTATTAGACCATGAACGTGCGTTACAACGCGTGATGCCTGCAGCGGTAAAACATAACATGGACATTGTCGCCGGCGGTCCATATAGCTCAGGTGTTCTTGCAGGAGGTACCCACTTCGAATATCAAAAAGCATCGCCGGAAATTATGGCTAAAGTGGAGAAAATCAAAAATATTGCAGATCGTCATCAAATCAGCATCAAGGCTGCTGCTTTACAATTTTCACTGGCGAACCCGGCCGTTGCCGCTGTTGTTCCCGGTGCTACTCGTCCTGAGCGAATTGCAGAGGACAAAGCCGCATTGAACACCGTGATCCCGGCAGCGTTCTGGGAAGAAATGCGCGAGCAAAAATTGGTGGCACCTAATGCGCCGCTCCCAAACAGCGTTAAATAAAAGAAGAGCAAAAAAACCGAAAGTGTGAGTGAATGGCTCACGCTCTCGGTTTTTTTGTTTACATTTAGTCGGATTTTTTTTCTTGTTCTTTCTATATAAAACTAGTCCCTTAATCAGACTCTTGTTTGAGAATAACGCTAGACTTCCAAAATTTTCTTCCCCATCTATTTTTCATACTATATACCTAGTATAATAAGGACGTTATATGCGCATAGCCCCAAAGAACTATGGACAACAAGAATCGGCGTGTACAACAAACCTATTAGACTGACGGAGGAGAACCTGCAAAATGAAGCTTGCAAGATTACGCCGTTTTATGAATTTGTTTTCATTAAGTGTTCTGGCTCTGGGTATGCTGTTACCGAACTTTGTTCAGGCGGCATCCACAGGAACTTTAACAGATCTGGATCGTTCTTACGCCCAAAAAGAAATAGCGGGCCTAGTCTCGGAAGGGATCCTATCGGGATACCCGGACGGAACGTTTAAACCTGAAAATCCCATAACGCGCGCCGAATTCGCAAAAATTCTTGTACTGGCTCTGGGATTGAAGGAAGAACCGGCCAAGTCGGCCTCTTTCCATGATGTAGACGCTTCGAGCTGGTATAGCGGCTATGTCGGCTCGCTTGTAGCGTCCGGCATTACACAGGGGACGACGGCCAGTACTTTTTCGCCGGATGCCAAAGTAACGCGTGAAGAACTGGTTGTCTTTTTTGTGCGGGCATTCGGGCTTGCGGAGAGAGCTTCCGTAAAAAGTCCGACTACCAAACTGACAGATTTGAACCTGGCATCCGACTGGGCCAAGCCGTCCGTATCTTTGGCTTATGAGATCGGGTTTGTCAACGGGATCGATAACGGTGAGGGAGGGCTGCTCTTCAAGCCGAAAAGCAGTTCGGACCGTCAGGCTGTAGCCCGTCTGGCGTATGAATTCAAAACAAATCATAAAGCCTATTTAAGCAAAGCCGAAGAAATTCTGGCTTCCAAGCCCGAAGTGACTCAACCGGAGCAGCAGATCCAGTCCTTGGTTTCGCAAAGCAGCACAACAATGGAAGTTATATTCTCTACCGCATTGGCGGAGCTGAACAAGGAAGATTTCAAGTTCGATCATGACCTTCTCGTTACAGCGGCGGATTTCAAGTCTGGCAGCAAAACTATTGTTGTGCTCACGACAACGACGCAAAGTTCCGGTACGAAATATGTTTTAACGTACAAAGGCAAGCCTAGCGGCAAGTCCGTTGAAGGCACTTCCCCCGTGTTCGGCGGTGGTGGTGGCGGTTTCGGAGGGGGCGGAGCTCCCGGCGGCATAAATCCGACAGTCGAACAACTGCTTGCCAGCGGGAAGCCGCAAACGACTATTACAGTCCAGGCATCCGGTACATACGGCCCGGCAAACGGTAAAACCAGCGTCCAAACGTTAATTCTGGATCCGGGTCCCGCGGGCGAAATAAGCTTGAACCATATTGATGCAGAACAGATGGAAGTGCGTTCGGGGAGCGCAAATTCCATTAAGCTGCGGAATGTTACCGTGAAGAATTTGAAAATAAACGCAGTGAATAACAACGGGCTTCCCGTGAGAGTGGAAACCGGCGACGGAACCCAAATAACGTATACCGAAGTGACAACTCAAGCAGTAATAGAGGGTTCTTCTCCGCAAGGCGGATTCGGTAAAATTAAGCTGGATGCTTCCGGCAAAAAGGTCATTTTTAAAGGAAGAGTCGACAGTGAAGCAGCAGTAGTGTCTCCAGGTATGACTCTCTCCATTGAGTCTCCTACGGCCGGTAACAACCAGCCTACCATGCTTACGAAGTTAACCGTTGCAGCTGCCGATACAACTGTCGGGATTGCCCCTGCGGCAACTTTATCCGAAATAAGTTCGGACCAATCCGTATCTTTAACTGGTAATTCCGAATCACTTGCTAAAATCAAGCTGAACGGCGGTGGCTCATTTAAGTTTGATCCTGCCGTAGAAAGCGAAGTCAAAGAAAAGGCAATTGAGAACGCAAATAAGGCTTTGAAAGATTATTTAGCCGCGTCGGGAGATTTTTCTGAGATTTTGGCCAAAGTATTAGAAGCGGACAGAACGATCCAGATTGCCAAACAATATGGGGCTCAGGATCAAGATTTCACCAGTATCCAATCTTTTTATTTCAATCGTGATACCGTTTATGAGCTTAACGAAGCTTTGACTGCTTTAACAATCGGGTATGTGCCGGGCGATTCGGCGGATCATGTTACAGAACGTCCAACGTTACCTGATAACAATGGAAAAAACACCTTAATTACATGGTCATCCAGTGATACGAATGTGTTATCTCCGTGGAGTTCTTATTTAACAAGACCGGCTTCCGGTGCAGGCGATAAAGAGATTACACTTACCGCGACACTCTTTAACAAAGCTTTTACGGCGACCAAGAGCTTCAAAATGACGGTAAAACAGCTTAACGCAGCAGTAAAATCAGTTACTGGTCTGAAGCCGGATCTGCTGGTTGTGGAATTCGATGCGGCCGTTGCGGCCCAGGAAGCTTCCTGGTACCAATTTAACAATGGGCTGCAAGTTCTTAAAACAACCCAGTACCCTCAGTATCCAAACATGGTCCTCCTTAATGTAGATTCACAAAAAGCCGGCAGCACTTACAATCTTACGTATAAGAACGCTCCAACGGGTATTACCTTTACAGGAAGCACAGCGAATGAATGCTCCGCCGAATGGTGCACAATACCGGGCAGTGGTCAAAAAATACCGGTACCCGGCGTCAATGTACCAGGCGAAATCGAAGGATATGTTTTTGAAGGTACGACCAAACCCGCGGAAGACGCAGAAGTTTCTCTAAACGGCACTGGCGTAACAACGAAAACGAACAGCCGCGGGTATTTCAAGTTTACTAATGTTACTCCTAATGTCAGCTATACTCTTTCGGCGACTAAACCAGGTTACTCGACCGCAAACACTGCCCAGTTCAGCATAGCACCCGGTCAAACCTTTATGGCAGGGGGCATGAATATTTTCACAAGCCCAGCTCCTGTTACCCATGTAAAAATAACTCCAATCAATTTTACGGACAAAATTTTACTTTCATGGACACCTTCCGATTCGGTCGGTTGGGGCTTAACATTCAACATTTATCAAAACAGAACTATACGCGTTGCCAATCATGCAGGCACCCAACTTTTGATAGAATCATTGAAAGCAGGGGAAACATATACGTTCAGTGTTGAAGCGTGTAATGAGGTCGGCTGTTCCAGAATGAGTGCAGAGCAAACCATCCAGATGCCTTTAAATCTATCGGTAAGCAGCCTGCAGCCCTATAACTCTGTTACATCCGACGTGTACGATGCATTTAAAACAACGGGGAAAAACGAATATTCTCTCTCCAATCCCTATCCAAACTTTGATTCCATACTGGTTGATCTGAATGAGGGGCTTGATGACGGTACCCCCGGAATTCCGGTTTCGCAATCCGATCTGGATTTGTCTAACGCAAAGGTCACCGGAATAGAGGGACAATCATTTAATTCTTCCGTTCAAATCTATCAGGGTAGAATCTACCTTAAGATAGACATCAATACGTCGCTACAATCTAAATTCGCTAAATATGTGATAGACGGAGTAAACTATAAACAGAAAGCTGCGGAAGTATCTCCTTACAGCATTATCTTTAAATAAGCTTCAGGTTGTTCAAGGCTTTCTTATGCCATTTAGGTGGTGTTAAGGAAGCCTTTTTTTGATTAATCAAGGATTGCGCATACGATGGTAGCAAACAGAGTCGTAGCTGTAATCGGGATATGAAAAGCTGCCTAAACGCATCGAATGACCTGCTTCCACAAAATGGTTGTTGCAAAAGACTTCGGATGCTGGTAAAGTTACTTCTTGCCGGCAACAATGAAACACG
>NZ_JAGXJX010000119.1:0-514 GCF_019091125.1 Paenibacillus sp. GbtcB18 | reverse complement strand
CAAATGGGTTAGAAGTGCTTCGGGTAGTAAGGGGGGATGAAAATGCAGATAAAAATACCGTTCAACGTGGTTACGATAGTTCAACAGCTGAAGCAATTACAGCAGGTGGTGAACTGTAGGTCATCGCAAGACCGCGACCAGAAGGTGAGGATGCTTTCCGTAAAAATGAGATCAATGACCGCTTAGTAGCGCATAACTTTTCTCAAATTTTCTCACGATACGCGTCTATTTCTCGTACACAGCAACAAGTAAATACACATGGTGTGTCTAACGAATTGAACTACCAAGTAGACCTACGTCTAAAAGAAATGATTCGTGAAGCGAATAACTCTTTAATTTATGGCCGTAGAAATGCAGGTTCTCCAACACAGCCACGTACTACAGGTGGATTATTCGCTTTTGCAGGTTCTGAAGGGTCATATACACAAGACTTTAAAGGGAACGAAATTACAGCTAAACCCCTGAATGATGCCGTGGAACAGGTATTCACTCGAGGCGGTCCAGCACATACAGT
>NZ_JAGXJX010000118.1:0-514 GCF_019091125.1 Paenibacillus sp. GbtcB18 | reverse complement strand
ATATGATTTGTAATTGGAGCAGAACTACAGCACGTCGAGAATGTGTAAAACATGTGCCGATACACTATAAGGATTTAAGAGCATTAGTGCTGGATAAATTGAAAGAAAAAGAAAGTGTTTTAGAAAAAGAGTTTTATTCGGATGAAAATCGACTACATGTTAAATTGAAAAAACTTAACAAAGATATTAAAGATTTGAAAGTTAAGAAAGAGCGTTTATTAGACTTATATTTAGAAGGCGAAAGAATTGATAAAGATACTTTTACTGTTCGTAACAAAAAACTGGAAAAAGAAATAGAATTAAAAGAACTGGAGATACAGAAAGCAAACAATATCGAAACTCAAATGAAAGAGAAACAAGAAGTAAGGGACGCATTCGCCTTGTTAGAAGAGTCGAAAGACTTAAATAGTGTATTTAAAAAATTAATCAAAAGAATAGAAGTGGCGCAAGATGGGGCTATAGATATCCATTATAGATTCGCAGAATAAATTTATACGCCTTATTGACATACCGC
>NZ_JAGXJX010000117.1:0-515 GCF_019091125.1 Paenibacillus sp. GbtcB18 | reverse complement strand
GGATAATCATAAAAATAGATTGTCCGAAATCATGGTCTTAATAAATAAAGAAAAATTAAATATTACAGAAGAACGAGAAATATTTCATGTTATGAAGATTATCACGGCGGTGACTTTTCACAATCTTATTTAAAATTTTGCGAAGGAAATACCATTCGATGAGTCGGTGGAAAACTATACTTTAGAAATTTCATTACTAAAAAAAGGGCTCTATAAAAGGGTGGAAAATTAAATGATATCCACAAAAAAAGTGAGGGATTTAAAAAGGTAATTCTGTTTAGAATTATTTTTCACAATATCATTGGCATATTATCGAAAAATGAGGAGAAATGTAAATATGTTGAAAATATTTAAATACTTAAAACAAAAAGAATGGATACTTATTGTTGCTAGCTTTGTGTTCAGTGCAGGTTGAGTCTGGTTAGTATTGCAGCTACCAGATTTTATGTCTGGACTTGCCACCCTTGTACAGTCGTAGGGTAGCGCACCGAGCGAGATATGGGCAGCAGGAGGAA
>NZ_JAGXJX010000116.1:0-518 GCF_019091125.1 Paenibacillus sp. GbtcB18 | reverse complement strand
GAAGGAGCGGCCTATGCGGAGCATGTGATTGTACTCTGTGAAGGAGACGGCAGGCTGGAAAGTGACCTGCGAAAAGAAATGAAGGTCCGGTGTGTGCGGCTGGAGGAATCGCATGATCCGATCGGGGAGCGATTTGACGACAGCGCGGTGCGGGTATTTGAAGAGGTTCAGCGGTTATTTAAGGAACGGCATAAAGAGCGGGTATTGGTCCAGGTCGTGGTGCCAAGCGAACGCCTGCAACTGTTTGAAGCGCTGTCAGGTTTGTTAAAAACGGCGCAGCTCGAACATCCGGGATTCATCGGGCAGCTGATCGGAATGAACGGCGAGGAAGAGGGACCGAGTATGGTCAAGAAATTGGAAGAGAACGCCGGATGCCCGATGGATGATCGGATAAGGTACAGGGACGGGAAACGATGGGTGATGGACTGGGAAGAAGTGCAGGAAACCGGGAAAGAAGGACACATGCCGTGGAAAGAGCGCGGGGTGTATTGGATTACGGGGGGCTTAGGGGGACTGGG
>NZ_JAGXJX010000115.1:0-527 GCF_019091125.1 Paenibacillus sp. GbtcB18 | reverse complement strand
TTTGAAATAATAATTCCATTATCTAAATGGATTGCTACCGTAACATGTCCGACAGATTCGTTCACGAAAGCCTCGCCTTGAGGTTCATTAAATGCTACCCAGCGAACAGCTCGTATGATAGAGGTTTTACCACTATCTGATGGTCCTGTAATTACATTCAATCCAGTTCCTAAATTGAAATGACTATTTGTATGTGACTGGAAGCCTTCTACGAAAATTTCATTAATGGCCAACACGTCCACTCCTTTCTGTTAGCTTTAACATGGTGCTTATCGCTTGTTCTTCTGATCCATTCTTGAAGTGTTTTTTACTTTCGCAACAGACAGCTTTGACGTCTTTTGCTTTTACTAAACGAGTCGCATAAGACACGTATCGTTGCATGTGTATCACCTCCTTTCAATCAATTAGCTTGCCTTTGCTTTCGCTTTCTTCTTTCTTGTGACTGTTACTTTAACACGTAGATATTTCTCGTATACTTCTTGAAACAGACCTTCTTATTTCTCTGTACCGTCGTACTCGTAACGGAC
>NZ_JAGXJX010000114.1:0-530 GCF_019091125.1 Paenibacillus sp. GbtcB18 | reverse complement strand
AAGTTAAAAAAGGAAATATTGTAACAAAGAGTAGAATTCTTAAAGAAGATTAATTGTATGGGGAATGATGGGGAACAGAACATCTTCTTTAAGTTCTATGTATGTTTATTTTGTTGACTCTTTTTTATATAATAAAAGACTGTATATTTAAGTGGTAAAATGATAAACGAGGACAATACCTGGAAGATAATAAATAAGTAACGATTCATAATAAGGAACTACCAATTAATTTTATTTGAATTTTTATATTTAAAATAGTAACAAAGTAAAAGACTGCAAACAGTAGAAACAATCCATATTGCTAGAATGGAAGGAGTCATTATTTTCTTACAATTGAAGATCCAAAAATAAAAGATAGCTAACAGGTGTGAGGTGTAACATATAATAAGAAAGAAATACGTTTTTTATTGACGTATAAACAGAAAAACCCCTTTTAGAAAAACCTATTTCTATACAGGGAGGTAACAATAATATGAAAAAGACTGATTTTGTGCAGGTTTAATAAATTGCTCCGGGTTTTCAACAAGTCC
>NZ_JAGXJX010000113.1:0-540 GCF_019091125.1 Paenibacillus sp. GbtcB18 | reverse complement strand
CTCTCCAACAGGAGCAGAAAATGAAATCACGACATTAGAATGGGGTATCGATCACGTTTGTACACTTCAAGTTTCAAAGAATTATTTGAATAAAAGAACATGGTATATATTATTAAAAGATATACACCTAAATTCAAAAATATAAACATATAATCTCATTGAATGTGAACTACATTAGCTTTCTCCTCTTCGCCACTCACATACAATTCATCCCTAATCCAACTACACGTTCTATTTCTTTCTGCGTGATTTCTTTTTCATATTTAGTCAAAATAGACACGTAATTGGCATAGAAATCGTACACGATTTGATGTGGGATATTTTGCATTATCTCTCACCTACCGCTAGACTATCGCCTTTCACACGCTTGAACTTCCTTCGGATAGTACATTAAAAAGTACGGTTTCAAGTAAATATAACAAAAAAATTCCAAATTGAATAAATAAAATGTTTTCGGCCTATTATCTTTCATGTCATTCCTCCCATGTAAATTTATTCTTTGTTAAAAATACTGCTTGATACTCTGGATTTAAGCGAAGG
>NZ_JAGXJX010000112.1:0-542 GCF_019091125.1 Paenibacillus sp. GbtcB18 | reverse complement strand
TATGGCCAACAAAAGATGAAATTGCGAAAGGTCAATTTTTACTGCATCATGATAAAAAAGGTGTAGAACTATCGTTGGATCCATCACCAGTCTATCGAAATTCGGGTGGTCAATATGGTGGCTTTAAAAAATATTGGTTCCGTGTAACAGCCTATAGTAAGGTTGGACACGCTGAAAGTAGCGTTTCACAGCCGTTTGTACCTATGTTCTCTGAAGATTTCGGATTCGGTGGAATGTTTGATTATTGGGCATCTATCCCAGTTTTAAATGGGCAAGTGAATGCTTTTAACGGGAACTTCTTAATGGAAGAAAAGGATATGACTTTATCTGGTCGTGGTCCAGATGCTTCCTTAACGAGATCTTATAGTAGCCAAGGTGGCCGAAATGGTATTTTTGGTAATGGCTGGTCTAGTAGTGTAGAAGAATCTATTTGGCGAGATGCAGAAGATAATTTACTTTTGTATACTGCAAATGGTGCAGCGATTACCTTTACGAGAACTGGTGAAAAGACGTACCAAGCACCAACTGGTGTATATTTAGAA
>NZ_JAGXJX010000111.1:0-548 GCF_019091125.1 Paenibacillus sp. GbtcB18 | reverse complement strand
ATGAGAATGGAGATTTAATTGAAAACCATCCCGCTATAAATAGATTGCATAACGAGAATACTTTACTAAGTGGGGTAGATTTTGGGAATCGTATGCTTTTATCTGGACAGAATATTATCGGTGAACCTACGACTGTACTCTTTCGAAAGCAACTATTAACAGAACCATTTGGCACATTAAATGAAAGGAGTTATTCTTGCAGTGTAGATATGGCTTCTTGGATAAGTTTACTTTCAAAAGGTGATGCAGTTTATATTACCGAGCCATTAAGTTCATTTCGTTTTCATGCCGGACAGCAAGTACACCATAAATTACTTGAAGGGTCTGAAGATTTTTCACAGCTCATTTTAACCTCAAAAAAATATGGGTTCTTACAAGATTTTAATGATTATAGAGCTAGCCTACTAAAAGCCTACGAATGGTGTAGAGGCGCATTTGAATTTTATAAACAATACCCCAACCTCATTCCAGATGCACACGTACGTCTTTCCCGCTGTTTAAATATAGTTATAAAAGAATTAAATGCAAAATAAGGGGGGCGCTATTCC
>NZ_JAGXJX010000110.1:0-558 GCF_019091125.1 Paenibacillus sp. GbtcB18 | reverse complement strand
AGTGCAAGAGCAGGCAACGATAAAAGCACCTCGGTTCTCGTGGTGCCCTCAATTCCATATTCACTGCTGTATGTTCCATCTAATTTAGATGCCTTACTACCGGTAATCCAATCAAGTACGATAATCCATGAGAAAATCATAATCCAAATTAAATTCGCTTTCCCATATAACAAATTAATAATTGTCCCTAATCCGCCACTTATAGCGCTCCCTACTTTAAATTGAGTACTTGTTATGACGTCAATTATATTTAATGACTTGATGAGTTCGTGAATTCTTCCCAAGTTCTCACCTCCTTCCAAATTTTGGCCAAAATAAAAAAAGCCTGCTGCTGCACGCTTACTTAGAAGTTAACTGGTAATATAAAAACTCTAATTTTTCAATTCGTTTTTCTTGTTCAATGCTCTCAAGTTGTTGTTTTTCAAGTTCTTCTACCCGTTTAGCAAGATAAGCTTTCTCATTCTTTTCTGATTCAAGCTCTTGCTTTAGAATTCCAATATCAAACTGCAAATTATCTATTTTCCAATCTAATTCTTGAACAGCTTGCATTGTAATAGA
>NZ_JAGXJX010000011.1:0-176411 GCF_019091125.1 Paenibacillus sp. GbtcB18 | reverse complement strand
ACTAAGTTGGTATAACCCTTTTCAGATACTAAATAATTAACAATCCGCTGTTTCATTGTAAAAACTTCATGAGGCCCATGCGTAGCTTCGCCTAAACCTACAATGGAAGCCGAGCCTACCATATCGTTAAGCGGTTTTAAATCATCGAAAGATGCAGCCGGATCCGTTGATATTAAAGGCTTTGCATTCGCTTCTAACCATTCCGCTATTTGATTTGTAGGGTTGGCAGCCGTAACAGAAACTTCTGTTTTCAAATCTGCATGAGTACATCCTACTAAATTAGTCAGTATTATAGCGGAAGCACCCAATACCATAATCATTTTCTTTTTCATAAAAACCTCCCGAAATCCTTGTTTATTCATTTTTTGACACTCAAGGGACTTACTTTTTAACCATTCATTCTCTTGTTACGCTTAAGATAAATTTATTCTAGTTGCTAAAACTCACTTATTTCTTACTCGGTTC
The DNA here is from genome assembly GCF_019091125.1 of Paenibacillus sp. GbtcB18. NCBI lineage: Bacteria > Bacillati > Bacillota > Bacilli > Caryophanales > Paenibacillaceae > Paenibacillus > Paenibacillus sp. GbtcB18. The sequence goes on along the minus strand of NZ_JAGXJX010000011.1, from coordinate 175,946 downwards.
TTACAAAATCCTTAATTCACTCCTGCCCGGGGAAAAGCGAAAAACTCCCTTCAAAAGGGAGCGGGTTATGGGGTTATTCATTTCGCAAGTTTAATGCTAAGTCAGTCGTTTTCAAACGGTTAATTTTATAAAAAAACGTCATCCTTTCTAATTAAAATAGATTAGAAGGGACGACGTTTTTGGGTACTTATTTGGGTACTTGAGAGTATTAGAATCTCATAAGTTGATGCGGATAGGGCTCGCCCACCAGCTTCAGTCTGACGCCGTCAGGCCATTCGAACGAAGCTTTCAAATCTTACCAAATGTAGAAAATTCCACCTTATTATTTACGCTATCTTACATTGATTGTTTCGATGCCTTCCGGCGTTTTTTTAATAAGCACGACTTCGCCGAAAATTTGAACGCCTTCCACGACGTAAGACATAATGCTCGTCGATGGCTTCTGGTGGCAAACCACCACAATATGCTGCTCCCCCGAGCTCGTCCAAGTCAAGCGGCAGGCTTCTGCGGCGGAGTCGGGCACTTTGGCTCCGTTGTAGGTGAAGACGTCCGCCTGCTCTACGACCGGAACCTCCGTCTTTCCGGGACGGACCGGGTAAAGCACCTGCATCATGGAAGCCGGACCCGTCGAGCCGCACGAGAAGGTTACGGCCGGAGCCGGCGTCATCTCGTTATACCGGTAGGACACGTAGGCGTCCTCCGTCCGGACGTGCAGCGGGCCGCGTACGGCTGCGCCGATGTCCGCAGGTACCGCTCCCTCGCCGGGAGTGGGCACGGAGAGGGAGGCCGGGCCGGCCCCATTCGTCTCGGGATGCGGCGATGCGCCCGAGGCAGTGCTCGTGTGCGGGAATTCGCCGTTCCCGCCTGCACCCGCCGGCGCCGGAACACCTCCGCTGCTTCCACCGGTCCCCGGCTCCGTTTCCGTCAGAAGAGGCGTCCGCGTAACCGGCAGCACGTGCAGGCCCGCCGTTCCGTCCTCCGTCGTAAAGCAAACTCCCCGTTCCTCGATACGCACCTGGCCGGGCGCGAAGTGGAACCGCTGCTCGAAACGGTGCGCGTCCCTACAGCGGAAGCTGTCAGCCAGCACCCAGTAGTCCGGCTTGATGAAGATCAGGCGGCGCTTGGGAATGACGGGATCGGCCAGATGAAGATAGCCGTCATGGCTGCCTTCCGCATAGTCGGCCGCAGGTCCCGATGTCCACCGGGTTCCCAGCGGAGCGGCAATACGGCCGTAGTCCCATGTGCCCAGGTACTCCGTAAATTCTTTGCCGTCCACAAGAGTCGTGTTGTGGGCGGCTCCCAGCTTGAAATACCGGCGGAACTCATCCCCGCCGTAATACGTGTAGCGTCCGGGGTCCATCAACAAATCCTTGCCGTATGCGCAAAGATCCACATGCAGCATATCCGCATGGCCGTGACCGCCGCCCATCGGCCCGCAGTTCATGCTGGCGAACCGGGCGTCCGGCTCCCAGTCCGAGCGCATGACATACTGCCCGGCTTCCTCGAACGCGCGGGAGACCGTTTCCGGCCGTACCGGCGTCAAGCGCTCATAAGCTTCCGCCTTATGCAGGCCGTAGAGCCACAGATTCGCCAGATCCACGCGGGCATGGCCGGCGTATTTCAGCTCCGCATCCCCGAACTGGATCGCGCCAGCGGTCAGGGCATCGCGCATATCGTTGTCGTCGCTGTCGCCTTTCATCAGCTGCCTGCCGCTCGGCTTCACGGAATACAAATTCGCCTTTGCCATTCGCCTCACGGCCGAGATCCACTCGGGATACAAGGCGATGCCGTTATTTTCGGCGAGATGCAGCACGTGCATATATTGGAAGAAAACTTCGTTATGGTAGAGCGGAGACTGTTCCCAGTGCATGCCGTCCCGGCCGATCTGGAGGGCGGCCGTCTGCCGCAGCCGGTCGGCGCTTACTTCCAGCCAGAACGCCGCATTCCGGAACTCGGGCATGAATACGCCGAGCGCGAAGAGGCCCGCGTTTTCAAGCACGCCCCAGTTGCTGAGGCGTCTCCAGGGATCGAAAGCTCCGGCAATGTACTCGCCGTGCTCATGCAGCGATTTCAGCATCCGGGCAACCAGCTCGGCCGTGAATCCGGGATAATCCCGGAAGCACTCGTACGCCCGGATCCAGTTGATGCAGCGGAGCCCCGCCTCGATCGTCCGCCACGCCAAAGTGGCGGACGCTTCCGCCGGACCGGCGGGCACGGGATTGCGGCGCAGCCAATCGTCCAGCTGCATGCAGAACGCTTCCGCGTACTTGTCTTCGCCCGTGACCAGGTACGCCTGTCCCAGATCGACCCAGTACGCATGCCGGTTCAGCATGTAAACCCACTCCACATCGCCTGCAGGCACATGCTGCCAGTCGATGTCCTCCGCGAAGGTGACCGGAACGCAGGTCGGTTCCATGTCCCATTCCCCGCGGAAGAGGAACGTCTTGGCGGCAACGCGTTCGGCCGAGGCCAACACTTCCCGCATGTCTTCCCCGTAATGATTACGGACATGATTCACAAGCCGCTCCCGTTCTTCCTCGCGGATAAACAGCACCGGAGAGGTGCGTGTTACGTAATGCCTTTTCAGCGTATCATAAGCTTCGTTCCGTCTCTCTCCGCCCGGCTCCAAGAGCGCGGAGGCAGCAGCGGCAAGATCCGGCTGTCCGGCATCCAATCCTTCACCGATCCGGCCGCTCTTCATCCTAAGGTCCGCTCCTTGCGGTCATACCAATAGCCCGGAATGTTCCGCTCTACGCGCATCAAGGCTTCCAGATAGTAGTAGTCGCCCCACACCATATAGTCATCGAGGCCGAGATTTCCACGTACATGATAGGACCCGTGATTAAGCAGCCCTTCCGCTTCGGGTTCGCCGGCCGTCGAATAGTTTTTCACGAGAGAAGCAAGCGAACGTTCCAGCAGATCCGCGAACTCGGCCCGGTCCGGGTCATTTGGCTCCAGGAGTCCGATCAGCTCATGCAATCCCGCGGCAACGATGGCCGAAGCCGAGCTGTCCCGCGGCGTCTCCGGCGTTACTTCCGCATAGAAATCCCAATACGCCACGGAATCCTCCGGCAGTTGGGAAGCGAAGTAGCGTGCCATCCGCTTGGACGTTTCCAGATACGCCGCATTGCCGGTATAGCGGTACGACAGGGCAAAACCGTACACACCCCAAGCCTGGCCGCGGCTCCATGTGGAACCGTTCGTAAAGCCCTGATGAGTCGCGCCTCCGATCGGCTCCCCCGTGACCGGCTCGAAAAAGAACGTATGGTAAGAGCTGTCGTCCCCGCGCACGAGGAACCGTCTGCTTTTATCCGCCTGAATAACGGCGGTTTTGCGGTATTTTTCGTCCCCTGTATGCTCGTAAGCCCAATAAAGCAGCGGCAGGTTAAGCAGGCAATCAATAATGATGCGGCCGCCTTCCGTTTCGTCACCCATCGGTCCCCAAGCTTGAATAAACTGCCCCTTGTCGTTCCAGCGTTCGAGCAGTTTGTCGGCCGCCTCCAGCGTCAAATGTTTGGCGTCCTCGTCCCCGAGTACGATCCATTCCGCTTTGGAGGAAAGCGAGTACAGAAATCCGATATCGTGATGGGCGAGCACCTTGTTCTCTTCCATCCGTTTTTTCATGCCTCTCACGGTGCTCCGCGCCGCTTCCAGAAACACTTCGTCCTTTGTATATTCGTAACAGAGCCAGAGCATGCCCGGCCAGAATCCGCATGTCCATTCGTCGTTATCCCGGAGTTCGTACCTGCCGCCGTCGCTCACGTGCGGGAACTTGTCGCCGAACTTCTCGATATTCCGGCGCGTTTTGAGCACCGCATCTTCAATTGCCGCTTTCCACATGGCCATTCCCCTTTCCTGTCTGAAAACCTGTCCTTTAACAAGCTGAGTGTGATGCGTCCATTGTAACGGGAGCCGCCCCTCCGACACAGGTGTGATTTTGGCAGGGATGTGCACTATTTTGACCTGGGGTCCCGCTGACGAAGCCTCCCGCACACGGAAATTCGAGGCTATGCCCCCAGCCCCGTCAAGGCGCCGCCGCCTGTTCCTCAGCATGTCCGCGTGTCTCACACAAGCCGGCGGCCGGCCTTTTTTTACCTAAAAAAAAGAGCACCGGGTTATCTCTCCCGATACTCTCGCGGCGTGCGGCCGGTGTACTTTTTAAACACTTTGGAAAAATATGTCCGGTCCGAATAACCGAGCTTGGCGGCGATCAGTTCCACCGGGTCTTCCGACATCTGAAGCGCTTTGCAGGCGATCTTCACCTTGTACCGGTGCGCGTAATCGGTGAAGCTCTCCCCCGTCAGGCGTTTGAAGTACCGGGAGAAATAGCTCGGATTCATGAACAGGTGCTCCGCCACGTCGATCGAGCTCACATTCTCTCCCAGGTGCCGGTAGATGTAATCGTCGATCACCTGCAGCTTCGGTTCTTTCACGGCCGGGGCGGCTCCCGTATCGGTTCCGATCATAAGCCGCTGAATCATCCAGCCGAAGACGGCGAGCGCATCATCGACGTGCATAGCCGTCTGCAAATACGGAATCCATTCGTCTTCTTCCGTGTCCGCGCCCGGCCGGGCCTGCTGAATAAACAGCTGACGGACCTTCCGGACGCACAACCGGTTCAGCTCCTCGGGATCGGCCAGCTTGCCGCACGCCGTCCGGCGGATGCGCTCGATCGCCTCCTCCAGCAGCGCATGGTCCCGATGGGCCGCGGCCGCCCCGATGTCTTCCAGCTCCTGCCCGAACAGCCCTTCCGCGGGCAAATAGTACACCTCCGACCCGTCGTCGAACTTCGGCGCCGCATACCCCGAGTCCGCGTAATAGAAACGGTACCGGTTCTTCGCCATGCTCCGGAAAGTCGGGCCGGCCGAAGACAGCTCAAGCCTCGCGGGGCTGGACAAAAACCGCAGGCCCACATGCAGAAACCGTTCGCACTTGTCCCGCAGATCGGCCGTGTAATCGTGCAGATACTGCTTTTCGTTAAACGTCAGCCCGGGCCGGTAATTGAGCAGAATGACGAGAAAATCGCCCGTGTTGAAAACCGTGACGCCTTCATACGTCTGGGCCACCTCGCACGCGATGTTGTACACGCCGTAGCGCAGAAGCGGCATGTCCCGGCTCGCGTATTTTTCGGGAAGCCCGGTGAGAGACAAGTGCCCCAGCAGCAGCGCATAAGCCGGATGCTTCCATTCCACTCCGAGACGCTCGGCGTATCCGAGCAGGCCGTCCGCCTCCGTTCCCTTGATCAGCCGCTGAAACAGGGATTCCTTCAGCAGATCCCGGTTGCGGTTCACGTCCTCCCGGTAGGACACCTGCTCCAGACTGACGACGGACTGCTGAATCCGTCCCACAGACTGCTTCAGGCTTCGGAGAAGCTGATCTTCCGTCAGCTCGTCCTTGATGAGATAATCGTCGGCGTTCAGCAGCAGCGCTTGTTTGGCATAATGAAAATCTTCGTGGCAGGTCAGAAAAATAATCCGGACTCCCGGCTTGATGCTCGAGAACTGGGCGGCAAGCTCCAGCCCGTTCATCTGCGGAAGGCCGATATCGGTCACGACAATGTCGGGCAGCAGCTCCTTGAACATCTGCAGCGCACGCACGCTGGAGTAAGTTTCCCCGGCTACGTGAAGACCGCACGCTTCCCAGTCAATCAGCTTGTGCAAATATTTCAGCATCGGCACATCGTCGTCGATCAGCATGACGTTATACATGGCTCTCCCCCTCCATAGGTTGAATCGGGAATGACAGCCGCACTGTCACGCCCCCGTTTTCACTGTGCTCCATTCCCATCTCCGCCGACATGCCGTAGGTCAGCCGCATACGCTGCAGCACGTTAAGCAGGCCGACACGGCGGTACGAGGACTGCTGGTCCGGGTCTTGGTTCAGCACGGCCTGCAGCTCGCGGAGCTGCCCGTCCGTCATCCCTCTGCCGTTGTCGGAGATGCGGATCACGACCCGGTCTTCCGCGCGCTCTGCCGTGAGCTCAAGGAGACCGCCCTCCTCCTTGTCGACGAAACCGTGCACCACCGCATTCTCGACGATCGGCTGGAGCAGCAGCATCGGCATCGGCTGCCTCTCAAGTTCGGCCGGAATTCGGACGGAAAGCTCAAGCGCGAGATCGTTTCTCATGTTCATGATCTCCAGGTAATGCTTCAAGAGCGCGCTCTCGCTGCGCAGCGTGGACGGCTCGTTCACTCGCATATAAGCGCGGAGCAGACTGCTCAGCGAATCGATCATCCGCCCGTGCAGTTTATCCTCCGACACGTACAGACTGCATTTGATCGAATTCAGCGTATTGAGAAGAAAATGCGGCCGGATCTGGGCAAACAAGGCCTGCAGCTCCAGCACGCGCTTCTGCTCCTGCTCGGTTTCGATGCCGGCGATAAGCCCGTTGATCTCGTCGAGCATCGAGTTAAAGGAGCGGCCGAGATCGCTGATTTCGTCCCTGCCTTTATCCGGGAAGCGGATGCTGCGGTTCCCTTCCCCGAACTGGTGGGCAATCCGCTGAAGCTTGCGGATCGGGCGGTGGAGGCTGCGCGCCAGGAAGAAGGACAGCATCAGGAACATGATGATAAACACCGCTAGAGCCATGCCGCTGACAAAGAATGTTTTCGTAATTTGTCCCGTTGCCGTTTTCTCCGGCGTCTCGTACACCAGCTTCCAGTTGCCTTGGGCGATAATCGCCTCGCTGCGGATATTCCGCTCTCCCTGTTTCTGCGGGAGCTCCGGCTCCGTAAAAGCGATGGAGGCATTGCCCGCGATGCGCTGCCCGTTTTTCTCGAAAAGCGTAAACTGGCCGGAAGTCGACGACGAAAAGTACGGATCGAAGTACGTGCTGGAAATGCCGATCATCAGCGTTCCGAGCAGGCCTCCGGTATCCGTGTCCCGGATGACCCGCGACAAGTAATAGTACGTGTCCTTGTCCGGACCCGATCCCGCGACCGTTCCGAGCCATTGGATACTGGTCGGGTTGTCCAGCACAATCCGCGGCTTGACCGTCTTCCAGTCGTTCTCCATCTGCGGCAGCGTCTGCCCGCTCCCCACGTCCATATATGGCACGATAAAGCCCGTATCGTTAACCAGGAACAGCCGCACATACTTGTTCAGGGCGTTAATCGACACCTGATCGTAGCTGTTGCGGATTTTGGTGTACTTGTTGAAATCGTCAAAGGTATGAATACCGGTCATGCCTTGAATTTCGCGGAGATTGTCCCGGATCTCCTCGTTTTGCACGTAGAAATGCGAAGCGAATGAGATGTCGTCCAGCAGCTTCTCGATATCCTTGGTCATGAGCTGCAAAATCGACTGGTTCGCCGCTTCCATTTTATCCATGGTGGTCCGTTTGATCGTGATGTAGGCAAGCGAGGACACGGTCACGATCGGCAGCAGGATGAAGATCAGGAACGAGAATTGAATTTTGCGGTAAAACGAGCTCTGAAGCATGACGTTCCTCCTCTGTCCGGACCTTCGCAAACGCTTTCGAACCGGTTGTTTTCTCACTATACCAAGAATGGCCGAAAACGAGCTACGGCAAAAACCCCCAGTTCAGGAGGCCTTTGCCGCAGAATCGTCCTTCAATTACTTTTTATTCTTCTCGATGACCTTGTTCGCTTCGTCTACCATCCATTTCTGAACATCTTCCACTTTCTTGTTGTCCAGAATGAACATGCTGAATCCGTCGGTCAGGATTTTGTCCAAAGCAGCCGCGTAAGAGATGCTGTTCTTGGATGGCGGCAGGGCCTTAATGCCTGCATCGAATAGCGTGTAATTCAGGGAATCCACATCGTACAGGTTCTTGTTCTGGCCGATCAGGCGTTCCACAAGCGGCTTGGCATCGCCTTTCTTCCAGCCCGGAAGCTCGGCGCGTGCGTCTGTCAGGTTCGTGGACATGAAGCGCATGAATTGGTAAGCTTCCTGTTTATGCTCGGAGCTTGCACCTACGGACATGTAGTTGCCTCCCATGAACATATCGGTCGGATCGCCTTTCTTTTGAACCGGCACCGGCGCGATGGCCGTTTTGAACGTGTGCGGGAATTTTTGAGTATCCCCGATTTCGCTGATCATCCAGGAACCGGACAGCAGCATAGCCGCTTTCTGGTTAAAGAATTCCGCGCGGTAGTTCAGCTTCGCGCCGATTACGTCCGCGTAAGGCTTGGCCGTCTTGTCTTCCTTCTCCATCGCGCGGCGGAGATTGAAGAAGTACGTGTAGGTCGGGCTGTCGAAGTTCGTTTTGCCTTCTTCCGTCAGGAACGGATGCTGCATGTAAATTTGCGCGTCCGGGTTAGCGTACATCGGCCAGTTGTGGAAGTAGGCGCCGTAGCGTTTTTCCGTGCCTTCGCCTTTGTTCAGCTTCTTGGCGTATTCGCGGAACTCGTCCCACGTCCAGCCCAGTTTCGGAACCGGCAGACCCGCTTCGTCCAGAGCGTCTTTATTCAGAAGCACGAAGTTAGTCGTGATGTTGTTTTGAATGCCGTAATATTTGCCTTCAAACTTCGGATTGACGAAGTATTCTTCTTCGGGTTTAACGTTGTCTTTGGCGTAAAACTCATCCAGCGGAGCCAGCACCTTGTTGGCTACACGCGTATCCAGTTCGCTGATGCTCGGGAACATGACGACATCGACTTTCTCACCGGATGTCAGCAGGACGTCGAGCTTTTTAAGAGACTCCAGCGAGTTCCCCGGTACCAGAGAAATATGCTGAACTTTGATGTTCGGATATTTTTCCTGGAATTGGTCGATATATTTCTTGGTCGATTGCGCCTGGGTTTCGTTATCCCAGTTGTAATACTTGATGGTGACCTGTTTGCCGGAGCTGTCTTTGCCTGCGGAACCCTCTTCGGACTTGCCGCAGCCGCTGAGAACCGTAATGGCCAACATGACGCAGACGAGTACCCATGCCGTCGCCTTTTTCATTGTGTTGTTCCCCCTCAACCTGTATGTGTTTTCCTTTACAATCGGTATTATAGCCCCCGTGCGGGACAAACGTTGTGCAACAATTTGACTACTTTTGTGAACAATTTTGACTCTGTGCACGATTTTGCGTGTCCTGGCATTACCCTTTCACACCGCCGAGGGCGATGCCCTTGATCACTTGTTTTTGCAGGGCGATAAAAATAACCAGCAGCGGGATAATGGCAGATAAAGAAGCCATCATAAGCACCGCGAAGTTGTCCGCATAGTCGTCCTTGAAGAGCTGAATACCGAGCGTGATCGGATAAAGGTCTTTGTCCAGCAGGAAAATAAGCGGCATCTGGTAGTCGTTCCATGTCCAGATGAATTTGATGATCGCGACCGTGGCGAGAATCGGCTTACAGAGCGGCAGCATAATCTGCCAGTAAATGCGGAAGTAACCCGCGCCGTCGATTTTGGCGGCTTCGATGAAGTCGCTGTGTATGCTCATCATAAACTGTCGCAGCAAGAATGTGAAATAGATCGAGAACATCATCATCAGGATCAGCGCCAGATGCGTATCATACAGACCGAGCCAGCGGATCAGCAGGAAGCGCGGAATCAGCGTCGCCTGCTCCGGCACGATCATAAACGTCAGAAGCAGCGTAAACGCGATGTTGCGTCCGCGGAAGTTCAGCTTCGTGAACGAGAACGCGGCCATCGAGGAGATGATCAGCGTCAGAGCCGTAACGATTACGGACAGTTTGATCGAGTTAAAATAAAACAGGTGAAACGGGACATTGCCGGCCCAGACGGCTTTGAAGTTCCCAACCGCGTTCCATGCCTTCGGAATCCACTCGATCGGGAAGACCATGACGTCCTTCTCGTATTTCATGGCAGCCGAGGTCATCCACAGGAGCGGAATCAGAAAGCACAGGGAGAACAGGCCGATAATCACGGTGTTAAACAATTTCCAGAAGTCGAATTTGCGCAGACTCATAGGTGCTTCCTCCTATCCGTAGTGAACCTGGCGTTTCTGAATCTGCCAGGAAATCAGAGTGATAAGGCCGACAATGGCGAATAGCAGCCACGAAATCGAAGAAGCGTAGCCCATCCGGAAATTGCGGAAGCCTTCTTCGTAAATCCGGTACACCAGCACCGTGGAGGCGTTATTGGGACCGCCGCTCGTCAGGAAGGCGATCAGATCGAACACCTTGAACGAACCCATCAGCAGCGTGATAAACAAGAACGTATTCGTCGGGCCGAGCATCGGCATCGTGATTTTGTAAAACTTCTGCAGAGAGCTCGCGCCGTCAATGCTGGCGGCTTCGTACATATCGTCCGGAATTCCCGACAGGCCCGCCATATAAATAATGATCTGATAGCCCAGTCCCGCCCAGATGGCGATAATCGCGATGGACAGCAGGGCATATTTCGGATCTGCCAGCCACATCGGCGGATTGTCGATCCCCATGCTTTTCAGAAAGCCGTTAATCGGCCCCAGCGAAGGGTGGTACAAAGCGCTCCAGACCGCGCCGACCGCGATGATCGACGAAATGTACGGAATAAAAAACGCCACTTTAAAATAGCTCTGCGCATACACTTTCGTGTGAATCAGCACCGCAAGCACCAGGGACAGCGCCATGCCGACCGGTACCGTAAGGACGGTGTAGATCAAGTTGTTTTTGATCGCGGCAAGAACCTTATCGTCTTGGAACATTTCTACATAGTTTTGCAGACCGACGAATTTGACGGAAGACATCCCGCCCAGCAGGTTCCAGTCGCACAAGCTCATATAAAGGGAAAATAAGACCGGGAATAAATACAGCAGCACAATGCCGATCAGCTCCGGGGACAGAAACAGCCAGCCTATCGTAGCCTCTTTCCTCCGGTGGTTCCAAAACGGCTTCTTGGGAGCCGACGCGGCTGCCCTGCTCACATTCGAGCTGTCCTGTTTCATACTCAAGCACCTCTCTACCTTGATGGTACCTTCACTATACGATGACCGGACGAACGGGACCGATTCGGATTCTGACCAAAATGTGCACTATTTTGACTTTGCTTTCGGGGAACGCCTGCAGGAACTCAAGGAGAAAAATGTCTGCCGGACGATGACCGGAAGGAGATTGAGAAGAAGGCCCTGGAGCAGGTGACCGGCTCAAATTGGGCCGCAAAGCCCGTCTTGTCATCCTGACGGGTGAATTCCAAATCCACAGTAAATAACCACGGTCGCGGCGACCGTGGTTACTCCGGTTTATTACCTATCCTTGAGACAACTGCTCTGTCACACGGATGTTTGCTTGTCCGTGGGGAATACAAGCCCGATTTGCCTGCGGGCTTCGTCCATAATTTCCATCGCGGTCAGCGAAACCTCGTGGGAATTGACGGCGGATTCCGTCTTGCCTTCCCGGATCAGGTCGATAAATTCCTGAACCTCGTAATACATGTTCCGCGCGATCTGAGGCTGCGTAAGATCCTCCACGGAGCCGTCCCTGTAGCGGATTTCGACTTGTTCCGGCTGGCTGATCTTGTCGATCACCATCGTGCCGTTCTCGCCCTGAATCTCCGAGGACTGATAGGAATGCGTAATTTTCGAATGCATAATAACGGCGTCCATCTCCCCGTACTTGAGCAGCACGCTGCCCTCTCCGTCCACGCCCGATTCCAGCAGCATGCCGCCCGCCTTTACGGCGTCCGGTTTGCCGAACAGCTGAACGGCCGGATGCACGCAGTATACCCCGAGATCCATCATGGACCCGTTGGAAAAAACGGGGTTGAACGCGTTCAGGACGGTGCCCTGCTTGTACGCGTCATAGCGCGAAGAATACTGGCAGTAGCTGCCGAAATACCGGCGTACCGGACCGATTTTGTGAAGATTGTCCCGGATGGCCTTGAAGTTCGGAAGCAGCGTGGATTTCAAAGCTTCCATCAGCAGCACTTTGTTTTCCTTCGCCGCCTCGATCATCGCGCGGAGTTCCCGCGTATTGGAAGCGATAGGCTTCTCGCACAGCACGTGCTTGCCGCCCTTCATCAGCGCAATGGCCTGCTCGGCATGAAAAGAATTGGGGCTGGCGATATACACCGCGTCGAATTCGTCGCTCTGAGCCATGGCTTCCAGGTCCGTATATATGTGCGGGATATCGAATTTGTCCGCAAATTGCCGCGCCCGCTCCGCCGTGCGGGAATAAACCCCGGTGAGCCGGAAGTCTTTCGACTCCTTGCCGGCATGAATGAGCTCTTCCGTAATCCAATTCGTTCCTACGACTGCAAATCTGGTCATCCTCGTCTTCCTTTCTTTTCAACCGTTATGTATGAGTTCTAGTTTATCATGCCCGGTACTATCGGCAAAATAACGGCGGCATCGGGTAAATGCGGTCCTGGTCTTATGCGACTGGTGCCGTTGTGAGGCTTCACTGCCGCCGAACCAGGAAGAACGGACCGCCTCCCTCTACAGCTTTTTCGCGTCCTGCACCCTCAGCCGCCCGTCCTCCGTAAACCACAGAGGCGCGCTCAGCAAACCGAGCAGCATGGCGGTCAGCGCCGCGGCCGAGGACAGCACGAACATAATCAGAATCTGATAGCGCACCGCCTCCACCGGATCGGCTCCCGCCGCGATCATGCCGGTCATCATGCCCGGAAGCTGAACGAGTCCCGTCGTCTTCATGCCGTCGAGTGTCGGAATCATGCCGGAGCGGACCGACCGCTTGATCGACGCGTGAATCGCCTGCTTCGCCGTGGCGCCCAAAGCAAGCAGAGCTTCGATCTCTCCGCGGGCCGCCTCCATTTCCCTTTTCATCGCATTCAGAAAAAGACCCGCCACGATCATCGAACTTCCGATGGTAATCCCGCTGATCGGGATAATGAACTGCGGAATCGCTTCGATGATGCCGAACCCGAGCAGCAGCGCCATCGTCACGGCCTCGGTGCAAGCCAGAGCGAGGGCGATTCGGGCCTTGATGCCGGGAATCTCCTTAGCCCGTTTGCCCACGTTCCAGGTGGCGACCGCGATCATAGCCGCCACGATCAAGACCATAAACAACGGGTGCTTGGCATCGAACACCATATGCAGCACATACCCGACAAACAGGAGCTGTACGGCGGAACGTATCGTGCCGACGATAATTTCTTTCTCCAGTCCCAGCTTCTGTCTCATGGACAGCAAAATCGTCACGGCTACGAACACCAGCGTGCTGGCCAGCGCAAGATTGGACATCAGTACTCCTCCCTTTCCCGGTCCGGACGCGAGATAAAACGGCGCGCCTGCTCGGTCGAAGGCTCCCGGAAAAATTCCGCGGTCAGCGCCGATTCCATCAGCCGCCCTTCGTCCATAAACCATACGGAATCGCTCGTTTGAGCCGCCTGCTCCAGATCATGCGTAATCCAGACAAGCGACGCGCCGCCGCTTTGCGACCAATCGACGAGCAGACGCTCGGCCGCCCTCTTGCTGCCGGGATCGAGCGACGCCGTCACTTCGTCGAGCAGCATCACGTCCGGCTGAAGGAGCATGGCCCGGACGAGAGCCGTCCGCTGCTTTTCCCCGCCGGACAAATCTCCGCCCTGCTTCGACCAGTCCAGACCGTCCAGACCTAGCGCGGCCATATACCGTTCTGCGAGCCCGCGGTCGAACGGAGTTCCGTGCAGCCTGCTCACCGTCTGCAAATTTTCTTCCACGCTGCCCGGCAGCATAACCGGCTGCTGGGCGACGTAGCAGATTTTTTTGCGCCACTCCTGCGGTTTCCAACCGTCTGCGCTTTTGCCATATAGCCTGAGTTCCCCTTCATCCGGCCGGTCGAGACGAGCCAGTATGCGGAGCAGCGTCGTTTTCCCCTGCCCCGACGTCCCGATCACCGCAACGCGCTCACCCTCCCCAACCTCAGCCGAGATGTCCCGGAACAAGTAATCGGAGGGGCGGTCGTGCCTTTTTTTTGAAATGCCGTTCAGAATCAGCCTCGTACCCACTATGTAACACTCCCTGCCGCAAACGCCTCAAGCATCCGCTAGTCGTTATCCCCCATTATAGCCCGGGACGGACCCGACGAAAATACACGACGAGTACGGAATCGTTCCGGTGAAATCGCCGGAGGCGAGTTGAACTTGATTATCCGCCTCAATAAACATACGCTGTTAATGATGAAGTTCATCAACCAACGTTCGCGAAAGGAGCCAGAGCATGATCCTTTTACACTACAGGTTGCGTAACATCTCCCCTCTACGAGATCAGAGATGAATAAGATTAAGGAACTAGACCGCCTTTTCAGAGAGCGCCGGTTACCTCTTTCCTATTCCCTGGAAGCCGTGGAGCGTTTTCTTAAAGAAACTTACAGAGCCGTTCGGGTTAGCCGGGAGGAACGTGAAGCAAGCTTTATGAGCTTGCCGGGCGAGCCCGATCGAATCCTGGATCTGTACAAAATCGACGACCCAGATGTCCTGTCGGGATTGACAGACGAAGAAGAGAAGTCTCATCACCGGGAGTTTCAGACTTTGTATGAAACAATTCCCATGCACCCCGATGAAAATAAAAAAAGAGCGCAGGTTCAAAGAAGCATTCAGCAGGGTTCTCTCCTTTTTGTTTCTATCGAAGGCGACGACAACGGAAACTTGAAATCTTTCACCATCCATGGCGAGAGCCGAAAGCTGGTTACTCACCTCAGCATGTTTCTGGGGATAAAATCCGGTGAATGCAGCCTGGAGAACGAAGTATACACCAAATATCTGCTGCTCCTGGCGGAGTGCGGCATGTTGTAGACACGAGTATCTTTTTTTAAACAAATAAGCCCCATCCTATTGGACGGGGCTTTTATTTAGTACCTGATGTATGGAGCGCTGATCTAATTCTCTTCCGTTCCTCCAGCCGCCCAATACCCAGCCGGATAAGCAACCAAGAGTGTAGCAATAAATTGATAAGTCATGTCTGAATCATAATAAAGGTCAAGTCTTGTTGCAATCGTAATGACTGCAAGGACAAAAGGGACAGTCAGAATTATTCTCTGGGTGCGGGTTTTCACAGCATCACCACCCTTTTTTTAAAATCGTAGTAATTTTTCGCAGTTATCACCGTTAAATTTTACCAATAATTTACATGTTAGTCAAAGGTAAAAATATAGCTTCATTCGCAAAAAAACTACAAACAACGTGACAACTATTTTCATGAGTTGCTCGGTGAATCCATGAAAACGACCTTTCACCCCGAAGTAAATCCCGCGCAAAACAAAAGCTGCGGATCTTTCCGGTATTCCCGGAAAAGAGCGCAGCTCTTTACTTTTTCGATAACCTTTTCTCCGGTTGAGCGAAAGCCAGGCAGTCACCGCTAGCTATCGCCGCCCAATCTGCCGCCTCCGCTCACTCCGGCCGCTCCAGCGAGAAAATCTCGCCAAGCTTGCTGTAGCTGCTGCCGGCGAGCCGGCTGACCGGACGGAGCGCGATCGGATCGATGCGCCCTCCGCTGTACAGCTCGTCGGCGATGTGGAAGCGGACCACGCGGCCGATCAGCAGATCGCACGCCGGCGCGGATTCGATGCCGCCGAGCGGGATCGACCGCTCCAGCACGCATTCCATGCGGATCTTCGCTTCCGCTACGCCGGGCACGGCGATTTTGCCGCTCTCGACGAGCGTCAGTCCCGCAAGCTCGATCTCGCTCTCATCCGGCGGCAGGCCTGCCGCCGTGGCGTTGATCGCGTCGATGTACGACTCGTCGCTGATGTGAACGACGAACGCGCCCAGGTCCCGTGCGTTGCGAGCCGTATCCTTCGGCTCTCCGTTCTTCCGCTGGACGGAGACGGAAATCAACGGCGGGTTCGCCGTCACAATGTTGAAGTAACTGAACGGCGCCGCATTGACGACACCTTCTTTGGACAGCGTCGTCACGAACGCGACAGGCCGGGGAATGATACTCCCGATCAGCAGCTTATACGTTTCGCGTTCGCTCTGGCTTTCCGGGTCAATCTCAATCATATGTCTCTCCCCTTTCCCCTTCCCGTCTCCGCTTCCGCGGAACGGGGGATTGTGACGCCGGCGAGGCAGCTCCATCAGGCGGCGCTTCCTGTCCTGCAGGGTTACGCCGCGGCTCTGATTCCGTGCTTCGCACGCAGCCTCAGCCTCAGCCCTTAAAACGCTCCGCAAACCAGCGGGCCGCGGCGTCAACTTCCGAACCCGTCAGCTGGTGCCCGTAGTTCTCCCAGTGAAGGTCCACTTCGGCGCCCGCCGCTTCCAGCAGGCTCTTAAGCTCCTCCGTCTCCTCCGGCGTGCAGAGCGGATCGTTCTTGCCGGCGCCGATAAAGACGGGGAGACCCGCGGAATCAGGCAGCTCAATACCTCTACGGGGCACCATCGGATGATGAAGGATCGCCCCTTTCAACGCCTGCTTATAGTGGAAAAGCAGGCTTCCCGCAATGTTCGCTCCGTTTGAGTAGCCGACGGCAACGAGATTACCGCGGTCGAACCCGTACTTTTCCGCCGCCTCGTTCAGAAACCCGCCCAGCTCCTCCGTGCGGAATACGAGATCTTCCTCGTCGAATATGCCCTCCGCCAGTCTGCGGAAAAAGCGCGGCATCCCGTTTTCGAGCACATTGCCCCGAACGCTCAGCACCGAGGATTCCGGCGAGATACGCTCGGCCAGCGGAAGCAAATCGTGCTCGGTTCCTCCCGTCCCGTG
Source organism: Paenibacillus sp. GbtcB18 (assembly GCF_019091125.1). Lineage (NCBI taxonomy): Bacteria > Bacillati > Bacillota > Bacilli > Caryophanales > Paenibacillaceae > Paenibacillus > Paenibacillus sp. GbtcB18. Next base: position 159,409 of record NZ_JAGXJX010000011.1, on the reverse strand, counting down.
AAAAAGAACCAGAACAGGCGCGGCCGGATTGCTTCCCTCACGGTATACATGCTTCATCGTCATTGTTTATCCGCCTCCAATACACGGACTTCGATAGGAGGAAGTCCTTTCTGGATCGTCGCCCGGTGAGGTTCGTACCACTCCGGCAGCACAAGCTCTTCGCCAAGCGCTTCGAACGGCTCGTCACGCGTGAAGCCCGGAGGATCCGTAGCGATTTCGAACAAGATTCCGCCCGCCTCGCGGAAGTAAATCGCGTTAAAATACTGACGGTCGATAACCGGCGTCGGCTCGAATCCGTTCGTCTGGACATGATCTCTCCAGTCCTCGTGGTCTTCGAAGTCTTTGGCCCTCCAAGCGATATGATGGACCGTACCCGATCCGCCCGAGCCGTGAGGCACTTCGTCTTTTTTGATATCCACCACATTGCCGATGTCGCCTTCCGATACGAAACGGACCAATCCGTTCTCCTCGGAGGTTCTTGTCAGCCCCATAACATGCTCAACGGTATGCATCGTGCTTTCCGGGTTCACGCTGTAGAGCACCGCGCCCCCGAAGCCCTTGATCGCTTTGTCCGCGGGCACGCCGCCGAACGACCATTTGCTGTCCGCGCCTTCCGCGCGTTCCACCAGCTCAAGCTCCAAGCCGTCGATATCCTGGAACTGGATGTACGTTTCCGAGAAACGCTCCGTCTCACGGTACGAAACATCCAGTTTCCGCAGCCGCTCTTTCCAGAAAGGCAGCGCTCCCTGCGGAACCGCAAAGGTGATAATGCCGACCTGCCCGCCGCCGATACGGCCTTTGCGCGACGTCGCCCAAGGGAAGAACGTGATGGCCGTGCCCGGGCTTCCCGATTCATTGCCGAAATACAGGTGATACACTTCCGGCGCGTCGAAGTTGATCGTTTTTTTCACGAGTCTCAGACCGAGCACACCGGCGTAAAAATCAACGTTCGCCTGCGCGTCTTTCACAAAAGCGGTAATATGATGAATGCCTGCAGTTTTTTTCGTCATGGTTTAGCACCTCTTCGGTTTTATTATAGGTTGGCTTAATAGGAGAAAATTAGTCGGGAGCCCTTCAGAAAGAGTCCCTGCTTACGAACTCGCCGACCGGCTTGCGGTAACCGCGCGGCCTTTGGCCGGATACGTCTTCCTTACCTATCGTAATGAGCAGGGCCGGCACATACCGGTCCGGGATGTTCAGCGCTTCGCGCATGGCATCCGAATCGAAACCGATCATCGGGCAGGTGTCCCACCCTCTGTCTTTGGCGGCCAGCATGAAGGTCATCGCCGACAAGCTTGCGTTGCGGATCGCTTCGTCGCGTTTGAACGCTTCGCCTCTGTCCTCGTAAAACGCCGTGACCGCTTCGATCGTCTGATCATACTCCTGCTTGTTGATTACGCCCAGATTCAGCAGCCCTTCGTTGATCTTGCCGGCATCGTAATGGGCGTCCGTATGACCGAGCACCAGAATCGCGGCCGAGGCCATTTTTACCTTGTACTGCTTGTTAGCGGCCTCATATATCCGCTCCTTCACCGCGGGATCTTTCACGACCACGTAATGCGCGTGCTGCAAATTAAAAGCCGACGGCGCATATTTGACCAGGCTGAAAATCGCATCCAGTTCCTGATCCGGCAGCTCGACACCTTGCACGAATTTGGTGGCGGACCTGCGTTCTTTTAATACCGTTTCGAAATCTTTCATGATCATCTCTCCTATTTCGGCAGTGGTAGGGGTTTGCGTCTATATCAACCGTCAAGCGCGAAGCTTGCGGGAAATGTGTTTCGGTCGTGCGGACTTGTTACGGGAACATGCCGGACAAAAAGCCGCTTACGCTTACGGCAGATCGATCAGCATGAGACGGGCTCCCGTCTCCGTATGCAGTTCGAGCAGCTCCTGCTCCGTAATGCGCGCCGCGTCCCTGCGGGAGAGCTTGTAAGCGCCGTCCGCCGTGGCGGAGCCTTCGATGACGAAGACGTACATCCGTCTTCCCGGCTTCTGACTGAACGCAAGCGCTTGTCCCGGCTCAAGCTCGGCCAGGTAGAGCGTCAGATCCTGATGGATGCGGGCCGGCTTCATTCCGTCATCGCCGTCTTCGGCGCCGGTTTCCCGCGGCCGTCCCGTTACGACGGGCACCCACTCGTTTTTGCGGCTGTCCAGGTCGTAGGCCGCCTGCTCGTAGGAAGGGGTCAGCCCTTCTTCATCCGGGGTAAACCAGAGCTGAAGCAGCTCCACTTCTTCCGAAGTCGAAGGATTCGTCTCGGAATGCTCGATGCCGGTCCCCGCGGTCATCCGCTGGACTTCTCCCGCACGAGTCACCGTTTTGTTGCCCAGCGTGTCTTCGTGCTGAAGCTCTCCCCGGAGCACAACCGTCACAATCTCCATTTCCTCGTGCTTATGGAAATCGAAACCTTTTAGCGGCTGCACTCGGTCATCGTTGAACACCCTCAGCGGCCCGAACTCCGTATTGCCCGGATCGAAATATCCGCCGAATGAAAAGCTGTGGCTCGTATACAGCCAGCCAAAATTTCTCGTAATGCGCGCCAGCGCTCCATGTACTTTGATCATGAGAACCGCTCCCTTCATCCGAATGAACTCCACACGAAATCTTAAATTTAGTTATCTTAATTTTAAGATATGTGTTAAAAAAATTTTCAGCTCTGCTTCTGAGCCGCCCTACCCAGCTTTTTTATCATCTCGATCGCCAGCTTCTTCTCTTCGGCCGTCAATCCGCTCATGCTCGCCCTCACAACCTCGGCATGTTCGGGAAATATATCGTTAAACAGCTCCGTACCCCGATCCGTAATCTCCGCATAAGTCACCCGGCGGTCACTCGGACACGAGATGCGTCTCAGAAGCTCTTTCTTCTCCAGTTTGTCGATATTATAGGTGATGCTTCCGCTGGTCACGAGAATCTTGTCTCCGATCTGTTGAAGGGGAAACTTTCCTTTATGGTACAAAAGCTCCAGTATGGCGAACTCCGAAGGAGACAAGCCGTGTCTTTTCATATCCTTGACCGAGCGGTCCATAATGACCTTCTGGGCTTTCGAAAGGACGACAAACAATTTCAGCGATAAGTCGATGTCTTCATTCACTAAGGTGCTGTCCTGCTCTTGCATGCGGTTCACCACCGTTTCGTTTATATCTCAAATTTGAATATCTTTAATTTAAGATAAATATACACCTCTTTGAAAGAGGTGTCAAGTTGATTTTCCAATGTTTATCCTTCTTAACATCAAACTTTCCAAAAAAACAAACCGACCATAAAGGATCGGTTCACTTTTGATTATTTTCATCTTGGCTTCCCGGAAGACGTAGAACTTTCCAACCATCCTTAGTTTGGATCATTGTAAAAGTGTGGTCTTGTACGGTCTCACCACTTGTATTCTCAACTAATTTAACTGTGGTTTTAATTTTCACTTTTTCATTTGATTCTTGCTGAACCTCTCGTATAGAAACATCCAGAGACTTAATATTTTGAATTTCACGTTGATAGAACTCTTTTTGCAATTTTTTATCCGTATAGTCTTGGTCATCTAATAACTGAGTGACAGTATCAATATCCTTTTTGTTCATGGCTTCAACGTATTTTTGCAAAGTGATTTTCGCTTCCTCTTTGATGCTAGAACTTTTAGTAATTGGAGACTTAAATGCTGTCAATAAAACAGCAAGAAAAATAACTGCCGAGATAATTACTATAAATTCTATTTTTTTCAAAAATTATCCCCTCCACTCAGAGCGTACTTATACATGGATAAATATACCATAAAAAATAGATGAGTGGAAATTTCAAAAACAGTGCCACAGAAATTTATCTCTTTCTTTACTCAGTGTATCAGCTATTCCAGTAATGGCCGCAGATCACCTGACACCAAGCGACAACCCTGCTAAACCAGAACACAGAGCTAATGCACAAGCGGACATTCTCAATGGAAATGCTCTCCCTGCTAAACAGTTTATTCCTAAAAGTTCCGCAAATGAGCTCGTTCCTGCTGGTGATCCAGACCACACACAAATTTATGAATTCACATTCAGTGGTGTATCTGGAACTGGTATTGATTCAAAGAAATTTTATAGCAGCGGTGTAAAACTCGAAATTGATTCATACGCAACACGTTCATCTGGTTCAGATGGCAACTACCAAATCACCTTGTACAAAAAAGGTCTGATTTTTGAACGTGGGGTTCAGGTGTTTGGTCAGGCGATGGCTCTGGTGATTATTTCTTTTGGATTGGCTCAGAAGTTTATCAGCAACTTATCTCTGGAAATGGTGTAGTTTACGACCTTAATAATTAGTTCAAAAGAGGGGGGACGCGGAATGCGTGCCCTTTTCTTTTTAATTTCCTCTTCCCGTTATCCTCTTAGGAAAGCTAAGGGTATGCACACGCCGTATTAAAGAGTACGAAAAACAAGGATGATACAAATTTACCATCTATATAGTTATGGAAAAAGAGAACAAAAACACATGCAACGACTAATTTAATGGGAATATGAGGTGATATCTCGTTAATGTTTGTCGTAACGTTTGTTCTTCGTTTTCTACTCTTAATCCTTATCCAGCAAGCGATCGTGTTACTTATCTCTATTTAACTGATGTATTGCCCTTTACTCCGTATCGTATCGTGACTAGGTGTATAGGCCAACAGTCACCTAAATGTTTTAAAAAGCCGTTTTTTTGTGCCACTTAGCTCAATTTTTTCTCGATTAGTTCCCTCACCTTTTTATTCATTGGGTATAAACAATGATCCAACCCAAAAATACCCTTGCATATGTAAGGGCATTTTAAGAAACTACTTCTCATTCCGGCGAAGGCCCCAGCGGGATGCGGTACTGCGAGCATTCTTCCACGATATGCTCCCCTTGCGAATAAATCCAGCGGAAGCGGAAGTGACTGCCGCCATAGCCCGTTTTCTCGCGGATATCGGGTACAACCACCGTCTCCATATTGTCCATCAGCGTCCGCTGCATATCCGTCAGCCTCTGTTCGTTTGCCTTCCGGCGCTCCTCCGCTTCCTCTTCGGACGGCGAAGTCTGGAGGTAATACTCGCGGCCGATCTCTTCGGCGCTCCAATCCTGCGGCAAAGGCGCTCCCGAACCTCGGAATATTTCCTTTACCGTTTCAATCCAATCGTTGTAAAGATCCATTTCTACTTTCAAAATCAGGTCCCCCGTTCTTCCGGCTAACCGGTTGTCTCTCTGATTTTACCCTATTCCGGGGCGTTTTGGACAGGATATGAGGATTTGTCCGGAGAGGTAATTGACTTAAACTCCAAATCCCGAGAAAAATGAGAAGATTATCAGATTATTTTAAATACACCATTTCTATAGTTTGAATATTACTTGGATCTGTAAATACAATTAAAGGAGATTTCGTTGCCAAATTGTTAGTCCGCAGTGGGGATTGCAATAAGCACATTATGAAGGTGATCCTATATGTTTAAACTAGAATTTAAAAAAGCTGTTTTTAATAAACGCATGCTAGGGGTAATCGTTTTATCTAGGCTTTTAATGTTTGTTTCCGCGTATAATTCTCTATTGAGTTCGTTGATACGAGTGCGGATGATCTAACCGGGGAAGGTATTGAAAAAATTTATGAGATAGGCAGAAATAAGTATCTGTACCGTGGTCGCTTTGGCATTCAGATATAATCCAGACTCGTCTAGAACAAACGAGCAGCCCCTTCTACAAGGGGCTACTCCTTAATTAGCATTACTTTATCGATTCTAACAATATCTTATTCTCTTCCGTTGTTAGCAACCTTGCCCGATTGCCAACTAATAATTGCATGATTTCTTTTTGTATTTGATCCAATTTTTCACTTGGAATCCCGTAATCAACTTGCTCTCTCTCATCCGCATTGGCAAAAAGTTCACTGAAAAACTCATTATTTTCGGGAATTAATAAGGTGACGGGAATTTGAGCCGTTTGTTTGTCTTTATAGAGTTCATACACTGTATTTATACGATAAGAACCCTCACTCTGTTTCTCCCCGTGTTGATAAGTAATGTCCATTTTTATATTCCTAAATGTCGGATAAGGATCGTTTTCACTCAATGGCAGTACTTTTTCTTTATATAAATTCTTCAGTAATTTAAAATCGGGTTGCTTCTCTATTTTTGTTTTAAAGGCCTTTTTGCTCTCTTCTGAAGTATGCCAGGTGATGCTGGCGTAAGTTTCAAATAGTGCCTCTTCATCCTTTTGCCAAAAGAGTTGGGGATAAAAGTCAGTCAAAAACTCGGTTGCAGTGGATAAAGATCCTATTCGCTCAACCGGGGCTAATTTTTTAGCTATTTCAAGTTGGCGATTTGCCAGTTCTATTTTAGTCTGTGCCTTATCATCGGATGTAGAATTTTGAGCTTGCGGCTTATCCTCCTGTTTTTTTAGTTCACAGCCTGTAAAAATGACTAAGGTCATGATTAGTAATGGAACCATAAACTTATGTTGTTTCATTACATTTCAACCCTTTCTGTTAACCTAGATGAGTAATAAACATAACAGCAACACCAGAAAACCATTGCTTTCTGGTGTCAGAGTACTAAATTCCATAATAATTTAATTTAAGTTCTCGTTCCTTTTCGTTTGAAATTTCAAAGTATTCTTTGAAATTAGAAACTTTTACTTCATCTTCCTCAATTGTTTTCTTCCAATTTTCAAATTTGTCTCTTCCAACAAAGTCTATCAATGCATTATCAAAGAATAATTCTTCATCATTTTCATCGACTTCATATGTTCCTACATTTTCTGCGGAGAATAAGCCATTGAGATAGGTAAAAGTAATGCGAGGGTAGGGATAAAAAATCTTTGGATCAATCATATCTGCTTGAGTTAAACCAGTATATTTACCAGCATTATTTACATCAAAGTGAAGATGTGGGTCTACCCCGCCAGAATTCCCCGATACTCCTATTATTTGATCTTTGGTTACTCTCCCACTTTTAACATTTTGTTCGCTTAAATGAAGATATCTTGCAATAATTTTTTTACCTGAATCAGGATCAGTATTATCAGTTTGTAAGATTATATACAATCCACCATTGCTACCCCAGTTACCCGCTCCCAATATGGTTCCATTTTGTGCAGCGTAAACATTAATGAATTTAGCTCTTAAATCAATTCCCTTATGAAACTCGCCTGGCCTGTTGCCGTAATCCGAGGTAATCGTATGTTGGCTGCCAGCCAAAGGAAAACCCCACCAAAAATTTGAATAGGGGTTACTAGGATCAAACTGTGGTTTTACAAATCCACTGTGACTTTCTGAAGAAGCATTTGTTGCTAATGCGGTAGTTTCCAAAGCTCCTGTGAACAGTAAAGCAGCAGATGAAGCTAATAAAAGTATCTTTTTCATATTCGCCTCCAGATCAGTTTATTACATCTAATTACAATTGTACCGTAAAATACAATTTTGTCGAGATTATTTAGATACGTTTCCAATACGTTTTGAGCCTTATTAGCTAAAATTTTCCTAAAGATTAAACGGCAGCGTCCAGCAAAGACGCGAGCCCCCTCTTCTTACCGGAACTGATCCGGCGGACTATAGCCGCAAACAAACGGTAACATCCGTACCCGAGCAGAACGCCGATAAAATTCAGCAGCACATCGTTCACATCTACAGTCCGGTATCCGGCACGGATAAGCAGGGAAAGAACCAACTGGGCGCCCTCGATTGCCACGCCGAACATGACTCCAGCCAGAAGCATCCGTTTTAAACTCACCTTCCGGAGAAAAGGCAGCCCGAACCCGAACGGAACGGAAAGCAAAATATTGTTGTAAATTTGGGCGTCGTCCCAGCGGATGAAGCCGGTCGGATTAAGGTCATAAGAAAGCCGGAACAGGTTATCCTCTCGAACAAACAAGGGCACCGGAAAAAGGGTGTAGCGGATTACGTTGACGACGTAAATATAGAAAATAACATAAAGAACCAAATATAAAAGGCTCCGGTTATGCTTGGTTTTCAGCCGAACGAGTAAAACGATCAGCACAAGGAGAGCCAGCACTGCAGTCGAAGCGTCAAAATCCCAAAGCATACGAACTTCCTCCCAAACTATTCCCGATCTTCGATAACAACCTCAATATCCTTATGGAGGCTATTGTCATAGAGTGTTACATTCCAAACGTTCTTTTCGTTGTCTAGAGAGAGTTTCTTCACAGTCGGGATACGGATCTCTTCCTGATGAAAGGCCCTTCGCAGCACCTCCTCAGGCTCCAAAACCGCGCCTTCAGGCTTCTCCGGTTTCTCTTTAGAGAGGAAGGTTCCGCTTGTTTGTCCCGGATAGGACGTCATGATCATCCCTGTAATCTCAACCGTAACTTTTTCCCCCACCTTAACTTGATCCGCAATTCCCGATATCCAATCCGCATCATAAATTTTTTCGTTACCCATTAAGCTGCTTTCGGAATTGCTCACAAGCAGCGCCCGATTCGCCTTCGTGTCCTTTTTCGCCACATATCCGGTAAAAGTGCTTTTTGACTGTTCCCGACTTTTTGAACTTTCCGGACTCTCTATACATCCCGGCAAGCAGACAAGCACGAAAATAACTAGAAGGATGTTTCGGATCATACACGGCCCCCTGATCTATCCATATATTTCCACACCTTTATAGACTCTATTTCTTCAAAAAAAGTTTCTTTTTCGTCGGTTATACTTCTCTTCCGAAAAAAACGAACAAAAAAAAGATGCCCGGGATGGGCATCTTACTTGGATCGATTACGGCGTCCACCAGTTGCCGGACACCATAATCATGCTGAGCACGCGGATGCTGTTGTCGTAATAGTAGCTGTCGGAGGTCGGCGAGTTCACGATGTCGCTCCACACCTTGTTCAGCCACGTCTGGTTGGACGAATCCACCATCGCGCTGACGGCAAAAGGCGCGGTGAACGCGATCGCGTGACCCGTTTCCATCACCTTGCCGTTCAGTTCATACCCCGAAGCGATCTTGGCCGGGTTGCCTCCGGTTGCGGACTGGATCCAGCTGTTCATTTTGCGGAGCTGGCTCAGCGCCCGGGTATCCCCGCTTATGAGGTAATCCGTCGCGATCCGCCAAGGCGTCCGGCAGGAGTTCCAGCTGTAGTCGTTATCGGTCGCTTCTTCCAGATAACCTTCCGGTGCCGGCGCGTAAGTGCCGTCCGATTTGCGCACGATGAAGTCCGGAAGCAGCCCCGTATTCGGGGAGTTATTTTTGAACACCGTATTGATCACGTTGTAAGTCGTGTCCGTCACTTTATCCCAGTTCGCATTGCCCGTGGCGGCCTTGAACGCCTTGAGATGATTCAGCATAAAATCGGACGCGCGTGTGCCCGGACCGAATTCGGGATCGCTGTCGGAGGCCCAATCGCCTATCTTCAGATGGAAATATTTCGCGTGCACTTCACGCTTCATAATGGCGTTGATGATTTTCACGGCTTCGCTCTTGTAGTTGACCGTTCCCGAGCTGCCCCACTGCTTGTCGGCAAGAAGCAGCGCATACGCGATATCCATATCGCCGTCCGTAGCCGCATCGGCCCCCGAAGTGTCCACGATATTGCCGGACGAATCCTTCGCCTGCTGCCACGCCATCAGAGCCGGATCAATCGAGCTCGGGTGGGCCTTATAGAAGCGGTAAAGCCCGTCGAAATATGTCTGGGCGTCGGCATCGTGACCCGCCATATAAGCGGTGATCAGCATGCCGTATCCGTGGCCTTCCGAGCAGGACACGACGTCCTTCGGTTTCGTTACGATTTTTTCTTTATTATAAAATACGTAATACTGGTTTGAAATCTTCGGATGCTTGACGAGGTATCTCGATTTCCATTCGTCATATTTCGTTTTGACCTGCTGATCGAGCTGGGCTTGGGTATAATTGTTCGGTTTGATCGTGCCGGACGTATACGAGACATGCTGAGGGAACGGTTTTAGAGCGGCTGCCGCGACTGCGTTAACAGCCTGACTTTGTACCAGGGTATCTTCCGAAGCGGATGCGGCCGGTACACCTTGAGCGCCCGCCATAACCGGAGCGGCCACCAGGCTGCATAACAAACAAGCGGATGCGGTGAATCCCAGTAATGTTTTCTTCATCGTTCATTCTCCTCTCTGATTGGCACTGCGTATGAATGAGACCAGCAAAATCCCCGCCCTTTCGCGCGGGCCATCACCTCCCGGAACGCAACGGCCAGACCACACTCCACAGTCCGGTACATAAAGTTAAAGCGTTTTAACTTTTGGCCGTAAAAAAAACAGCTGTCCTTACCTGACCCAACAAAATCGTGAACGAAATTGCGTTTTTCAGAGTAATTCGGCAGCTGCTGCGTTTTGATCCTAACTAAAACTATAAGCGCTTTCAATTTCCTTGTCAACCATAAATTGGGTTTTGCTTTCTGATTTTTTTGTTAGACGAATTATCAAGCTAAGTGCGACAGTTCTTCCAAAGGTACAGAAAGCGTCCTTTGAAGAGGGCCTTTTTTGATAAAAGTATTCCAGCTCCGATACATCCTATACCTGGTCAATTCCATCAAAAAAGAACCCTTCCTTCAAGGAAAGGTTCTTTTCAATCAGCGTGCGCGCTTATAAGGCCACGTCCATCAAAGACGCGAATCCAGTGTCTTTATGTCAGAGGTCTGTTGTTAACCACTAAATGGAAGAATATAAGGCAGCACGATATTAGATTTCTGGTTAATCACGCAGTCCTGCTTTCATCATTATTTTATTCTAAAATATTTATTGATCTCCTTCTCATCTGCAGCTTTCTTAATAAGAGACTTTATAATTTGATTATCTTCTTTATGAAGATCTTTCCATTGCTCAGCTGTTAAATTCATGGATTGTCCTGTACGAGAATCATTTTGGCTAGATAATGTCACTTTTTGCAAAGCTGGCACTAGTTCATTACCTCCACTATCTATAACCTCCAATATATAGGGAATTGCAGGTGCCCCTAGCTCGACAAGCTTATTATTCTTCCACTCTGAAGATTCATTAGCATTTAAAATTTGTTGCACTTTACCGGGAACTGATTGCAAATGAAGTTTCCACGAGCGTACAAACTCTTCGGCATCCGACCATCTATATTCCCCTTTCTTTAAATTAACTTTAGCGATTTCTTCAGCTGCTATAGCCAGAATATATTTATCGAGCCCAAATTTATTACCTTCCGTTATACGTTCCTCAATAATCGGTAGTGCTGAATATCCTAACTGGACAATGCGAGCGTATTCTTTGTTGTTTTTTATATAAGAATAAGGATTTGAGCTCAGGCCTAGCTCCGGATCTTCCTGAAGAAGTCTGCTGATTTCTTTATTCATCTCATCGAGATTAATATATACTTTTGATGATATTGACGCTGTGCTAGGTTGATTAAAAATTAAAAAAGTGAATATTCCCATCAACAACCCTAATACTGCACTTAACAATCCAATCTTTCTCATCAGACCTCTCCTTAGTAATAATATTGAACTGCCGGACCATAACCAGGCGAACTATTATAAGGACTTAAAGAATAGGTGTCTATGATCTCCAACGGGCCCCATTTTGATACAGTGGATGTGCTACTCGTTACCTTAGCGATATGACCAACATTATTTAGAGTTCCATATACAATTAACTTAGGCAGATTACTAGGCGAACCGTTATTCGTACTGCTATATCCGAATTGGTTTAAAACATTAGTCATTTCGGAAGCACTCGGGTCATTAACTCCCCAAGGCCATATCGTAGTGGTTGTCACTCCAAGCACGTAGGCTAAACAATTATATTTTGTGTCATTTGACCCTTTTGTATATAAAGGCCAACATTACTTCTCAAGTGCTCCTGATAATATTCGATGGGCTTGACATACGGGCCATTATTAGCTAAAGCAGATGCAGATATATAAGTTGTACATGCAACTAACAGGACTATAATTGGATACTTAATGTGTTTTAACATACTCATCATCCTTCCTGCTTCGAATACAGACTGGCGTTTCCTTTTAGTTCGGGATGTAAAAACTCAACTAACATGATAAGATCATTTCTTAGCGAACTCACTGAACCGAATAAAATCGGTAATTCCAACACTTGTTTTTGTTTTACTGCATTTAAATTATTCCATTCGGGCCGTTCTTGTATTTTTTTGTACAGACCGTCAATTTGTTTCTCTAAATGCCCTGATATTAAGATATGGCTAGGATTTGCCATAATTATATCATCCAGCTTAATAGAAATATTATAAGGATTCATCATTGAATCGTTATGAGTAATATTATTTCCACCCGCTAGCTTAAGCATTTCATCTTCAAGAGTTATTGGTCCTAGTGCATAATATTGCTTAATTTCTCCAAATTCTATAAAGATATTATTTTCCCAATAAACTGTTTTTCTTTGTAATGGAGCTACTGCCTTCTCAACTAACTCAACCGTAGACCGTAACTGCTCGGATGCCCTGGATGCTTCTGACTGATGATTTAATATATTTCCGATAGTAATCATTTCGTCGGCAATTTTCTTAATTGTCGATTGATCGGAAACATAAGTATGGATGCCTAGGCTAAGCAGATATCGGGCATTTTTACAGTCCCCCTCTAATAGGTATGCCTGGGACATTATAATTACAAGATCTGGTTTAAGTTCGGTTGCTATTCTTCTCTCTGTTTCATGATCAGCCCCTCCTATGCCTTTACCTTCAAACAGGGTATACTCACCAGTCCCTCCAATCTCCTCGATGAATTCCTTTTCCCATTGACTCTGAATAACAATCCGATCCGGCTTTTTGGCGAGATTAATCTCTAAACCGCAAGCATCCGACACTTTTATTGGATAATGGGACTTAGGTGAAGGGGGATCTGAACTGACCGCACTATCGTACGTTGAACACCCCGCCAATAAGCAAATAAGCAGCAATGTAATTAAATATCTTAAGCAGTTAAGAAACCTTTCTGAAATCTGTAAAAATTCGAAAGCTACACTCTCCTTTCCTACTGTAAATACAAAGAAAATTTCTTCATCATTATACTGTATATGTAAAATTAATTAAATATTAACTTTAATGCTTTATATTTATATTCAAAAAAATTCCGTATGCCGTTTGAAATAAAGCGTTTTCAATTTTCCTGTCAATCATAAATCAGTTTTTTCGAAAGAGGGGACCTCGAAGACGACAATCAAGCTCACACAAGATTTGTATAGTTATTTCTATACAAAATAACCGGAGGAGAGCCGACATAGGCTCATCCTTCATGGAATTCATAAAGCTCCTCCATATGGCAGTCAAGAGTGAACGCGACTGTGGCGCACGCATCGAAAGACATCTTCTCCCGATCGTTGACCCAGTTGGAGATTTGATGCCTCGAATAGCCCGTCCTCCGTGCCAATTCAGCCTGTTTCATCCCGGCCCTTTGAAGCAGCAGCCTAAGTCGGCAGCTCCCGCGGGTGTATGCCAACCTTATTTCTCCCCTCAGTAATTCATGATGTTGGGTTCATTGTATCATTCACGTCATTAATAAGTAAGCGTACCGACGGCATTTCGGTAAAGATAGCCGGTAACGAATCGCTGCGGAAATAAAAGAAAAACCCTTCCGTTAAGCGAAGGGTTTCAAATTGCAAACGGCCTTATCTGTCCCCGAGCAGCCGCTCATGGAGAAAGTCGACGACATGCATGACCTTCATGCTGCCGTCCCCGTGCCGCTCGTTGCCCAGCTTCATTTGAAGCAGACAGCCGGGATTGCTCGTCAGCAGATATCTGGCTTCCGTGGCGTTGGCGTGGACCATTTTGTGATCCAATATCTGATTGGCCATTTCCGGCTGGGTCAGATTATAGATGCCCGCCGAACCGCAGCAGCGGTCGGCCTCGAACATCTCCACGTACTCGACGCCCGCCACCTGCCGCATAAGCTTACGCGGAGCGTCGGAGGAGCGCATCACATTGCGCAGATGGCAGGAATCTTGGTACGTGATGCGCACGGAAGGCGCGGGGGCCGAGGCGGCGTCGGCGCACGCGGCAGACGCCTGCGCGGACGCGTCATCGATCGCCGCAAGCTCGGCGCCGATGTCCGCGGGAGCGGCTGCCGTGCTACCGGCGGCCGCTGCCGTTGCAGAGGCTTCCGCCTGTGCCGCAGGGGCCGCCGCCTGTGCCGCGCTCGCTCCGGCGGCGCGGGCACGCGCAACGGCGGCACCCGGACCGCCTGCCGTGAGAGCCCGGCCCCGCTCGGCGAATTTCGGCACCCGGCCGAAATTGACGAGCAGGTCGCTGACGTCCTTGACGCGGGCGGCAAACCACGCCGCGTCGTCCTTCCACTGCGCGTCCTCATGCAGCAGATGGTCGTACTCCGTCAGGATGGCTCCGCAGCCGCCCGCGTTGGAGACGATATAATCCACGCCGGCTTCCCGGAACGCGCGGATATTGCCGCGGGCCAGCGAGCGTGCCCCGTCCGCCTCCCCGCTGTGCGCGTGAAGCGCACCGCAGCAGTTCTGCGTGTCGGGGATGACCACTTCGAAGCCCGCTTGGGTGAGCAGCTCGACCGTATGGACATTCGTTTCCGTGAACATAACGTCCATCAGGCAGCCGCGGAAAAGTCCCACAGTCGCCACCTTCGCCCCGACAGCCGGATGGCGGCTCCCGATCCGCTCGATTACGCCCCGCGAGGACGACTCCGGCAAAATCTGTTCCATTTCCCTCATATGGTCAGGGAAAAGCTTCATGATGCCGCTGGCCCGCGTGATTTTCTGCAGCCCCGAACGCTGATAAAATCCAAGCGCGCCGCCCAGCAGCTTCATCCGGTTCTGCTTCGGGAAGACCGCCTTAAACGCCGTCCGGCGGGCAAGCTTAACCCAGCCTCGGTGACTGTCCGTGTGATCCTCGATCGCATCGCGCGCCTGCTCGATAAGCTGCCCGTACTTCACGTCGGCGGGGCAAGCCGGCTCGCAGGCCCGGCAGCCGAGGCAGTGGTTCATCTGCTCCTCGAATGCGGCGTCCGGCGCCATAATCCCGTCCGCGACCGCCTTCATGAGCGCGATGCGGCCGCGCGGCGACTCCGCCTCGATGCCCGTTTCGCGGAACGTCGGGCAGGCCGGCAGGCAGAAGCCGCAGCGCATACAGTTCGTCAACTGGTCCTCGTCCAGGCGGAGCTTCAGCTTCTGTGCCAGCGGATTGCTCGTGGTGCATGCTGCTTTCTCAGCCACGGTCGATCACCACCCTTTTGCGTGATTCTTTGGCGAAAACTTTGCCGGGATTGAGCAGATTAAGCGGATCGAAAGCCTGCTTGATCCCTTTCATGACCTCAATGCCCGCCGCGCCTACTTTCCACTCCAGGAAAGGGGCTTTGACGAGGCCGACTCCGTGTTCCCCGGTAATCGTACCCCCGAGCCGGATCGCCGCTTCGAAAATTTCCTCGAAAGCGGCCTCGACCCGGTGAACCTCCTCCGGATCGCGGGCGTCCGTCGTTGCCGTCGGGTGAAGGTTTCCGTCGCCCGCATGGCCGAACGTGCAGATGGTAACGTCATGCTTCTTGGCGATCCGGTTAATCTCCATCACCATATCGGCGATTTTGGAGCGGGGAACGGTCGCATCCTCCAATATCGTCGTCGGACGTAGCCTTGCAAGCGCGGTAAACGCACTGCGCCTTGCCGTCAGCAGCTTCAGCGCTTCCTCTTCGTCCGCCGCCACGGCGATGCGGTCCGCGTTTTCGCCGCGGCAGATGTTCTCGATCATCGCGATATCCCGCTCCACCGTGGCGGGGTCGCCATCCTGCTCGATCAGCAGAATCGCTTCCATATCGAGAGGCAGCCCCAGCTTGGCGAAATCATCGACCACCCGGATCGTCGGGTTATCGAGAAATTCAAGCGTGGCCGGGATGATCCGGTTCTCGATAATTTTCGAAACGGTGCGAGCCGCGCCGTACAAATCTTTGTACATCGCCAGCATCGTCTTTTTCGCCTTCGGCGGCGGAATGAGCTTCAAGGTCGCCTCCGTTATAACAGCCAGCGTTCCTTCCGATCCGACAAGCAGCTTCGTAAGGTCATACCCCGCCACGTCTTTCATCAGCTTGCCGCCGGTGCGGATAATTTCCCCGTTCGGAAGCACGGCCTCCAGGCCGATAACGTAATCCTTCGTCGTCCCGTATTTCAGCCCGCGCAAACCTCCGGAGCACTCCGCAATATTGCCGCCGATCGTGGAGATCGACATGGAACTCGGGTCCGGCGGGTAAAAAAGCCCCAAAGACTCCACATGGGTAATAAACTGTTTCGTATTCAAGCCCGGCTGCACGACCGCCGTCAAATTTTCCAGATCGACCTCCAGAATGCGGTTCATCCGGTGCATCACCATCACGACCCCGCCCTGCACAGGCACGGTTCCCCCGCACAAATTCGTACCCGATCCGCGGCTGATAAGCGGTACCCGGTGTTCGCTCAGCACCTTCATAATGGCCGACACCTGCGCGGTATCTGCCGGATAAATTACGCCGTCGGGCAGCGACTGGAGCATCGGCGTCCCGTCGTAGGAATGGGTCACGAGCGACTGCGGATCGTCTTTAAACCCTTCCTCGCCCGCAATGGCGATCAATTTTTGTCTGACTTGTTCGTTCAGCAAATTCAGCACCCCTTTTATAAAATCGGTCCGCCCCTGAAACCGTCTTCATTTCCATTCGATTGCTCTTTGATAAAATCATTTAAGCATTGAACTAAATTTTGATAATAGATCAGGTCATCTGATGACTTTCTTTACAATTAAGTATACACTAAAATAAATCAACCGGAAGCCGGAAAATAAAATTTTTAACACGGGGGCTTAACAATGGATGTAAATACGAACGGACGGCCGCTTAAAAGTCATGAATGGGTGTTAAACGATCTCCGGAAGCAGCTGGAGGAAGGACGGCTCGCCGTCGGCGACCGCCTCTCTTCCGTCGTGGACCTTGCCGCGCAGTACGGCGTGGGCCGTTCCACGATCCGCGAAGCGCTGAGCGTCCTGAAGGCCATGGGCCTGCTCGATATCCGGCAGGGCGGCGGCACCTTCGTCAAGGCGCTTCCTTCCGAGCCCCCGCACCCGGGCCTGCTGCGCCCGGAATGGGTCGGCCGTGCCGAATCGCTGCGGCACATCCTCGAGGTCCGGCGGGTGCTGGAGACCGGCTGCGCCTCTCTTGCCGCCCTCAGCCGGACGGAGGATGATCTCGCCGCGCTCGCGGAGACCCTCCGCAGCATGGAGGAGCATCTCGGCGACGAAGCGCTGAGCGAGCAGGCGGATGTCCGCTTCCATGAACAGATCGCCGCCGCCACGCACAATCCCGTGCTGGCCGATCTGATGGCGTCGCTTTCGCAGAAGCTGCACGACAGCATGAAAGACACGCGGGCGCTCTGGTTTTACGCCGAGCGTTCATCGGCGGAGCGTCTGCTGCGCGAGCATCAGGCCATTTTCGACGCCATCCGTTCCCGGCAGCCCCAGGAGGCCTCGGCGCGTATGGAGCAGCATATCACCAAAGTGGAGCAGGTACTCGGGGAAAAAGGCGCCGATGTTCCGTCCCGGTAAACTTCTCCGCCGGACGACGCCCATGCGGCGCATTCTATTGAGGCATGCAGACACACGCCTGCAAGGCAAGCCCTTTGGCGGGTCGCCACGCGATTGCGGCTGAGTCAGGCTGCCGGTCCGTTTCGTCCAGTCTTTTAACTGCACGACGACCGACCTTGGCCGCAATCCACGATTTTTCGTTGGATTGTTTAGTACCGGCCGGCAGTCCGTCACGCTCCTGGCCCGAAGGCCCTAGGTTCAAGTCCCGTCCGCAGCCTGTCACGGCTCAATCCGCATCCGCGGGCTTAATTCGCATCCCGGGTTCTCTCCGCTTTGACGGCAGCGCATGGCCCGGCAGGCGGACAGCCCGTCACACCCTTCCGCAAGCTGAATAGGATGCTACAAGCAACCTTCGGGAGGGATTGTCGTGCCTACCATCAGCCTTTGCATGATCGTGAAGAACGAAGAAGATCATATCGGGCGCTGTCTTGCGTCCGTAGCGGATCTCGTGGACGAGATCGTCATCGTGGATACGGGGTCCACGGACCGGACGGTCTCCATCGTGCGGGAGTTTACGGACCGCGTCCATCATTTCCGGTGGATCGACGATTTTGCCGCCGCCCGCAATTATTCGTTCAGTCTGGCCGAAAAAGAGTACATTCTCTGGCTGGACGCGGACGACGTATTCGAGGAGCCCGACCGCATCAAGCTCGCCTCGCTCAAGAAAACCCTGGAACCTTCCGTGGACGCGGTTAATATGGTTTACAACCTCGCTTTTGACGAATTCGGCCAAGTATCCGCCAGTATCCGGCGCAACCGCCTCGTCAAGAGAAGCTGCGGCTTTCTCTGGCACGGGCCCGTGCATGAATATCTGGAAGTCCACGGAAATGTCCGGACGACGGATATCGCCGTCACCCACCGGGCTCTGCACCACGACAGCGGCCGCAATTTGCGCATTTACGAAAACCGGCTGGCCCAGGGAGAAACCTTCTCCCCGAGGGACTTGTTTTATTTCGCCAACGAATTGAAAGACCACCGGATGTACAACCGGGCCATCCATTATTACGAGGAGTTTCTCGGAACCGGGAACGGCTGGATCGAGGACAACATCTCCGCATGCGGCAGGCTGGCGGACTGTTTTCACGCGCTCGGGGACGAGAAACGGGAGCTGGACAGCGTATTCCGCTCGTTCCTCTACGCAAGCCCCCGCGCTGAATTTTGCTGCCGGCTGGGCTACGTCTTTTTACGGAAAAAGGAGTACCGCACCGCCGCGTACTGGTATGAGGCCGCTTTACAGGCGGGTAAGCATACGGATTCGTGGGCGCTGACCCATGTCGCCTGCTCGACCTGGCTCCCGCATCTGCAGCTGTGCGTCTGCTATGACCGTCTAGGCGAACACGAGCTGGCGCACCGGTACAACGAGACGGTGCTGGAGTACCGCCCCGGTGACCGCCAGGCTTTGGCCAACAAGACTTATCTCGAAGACGTGCTGGCCGGAAAACAAGAAACCCCCGCGGATTAACCCGCGGGGGTTTTGTTTGCAGCCTGAGGCAAGGGCCTGATTTGTTTGCAGAATGGACAGAAGCTTGAAGTCCCGGACAATGTTTCTGCGCGGTGTCTCTGCATATCTTCTCTGCGCCGTGTCTCTGCCCAGCGCCTATGCGTGGTGCATCTTCATGCTGTCCCTGCGTGGTGTCTCTGCTCGGTGTCACGGCGTGGCGTCTCTGCTCGGTGTCACGGCGTGGCGTCTCTGCTCGGTGTCTCTGTGTCGTGTCCCTGCCAATCGCCTCTGCCCAGCGCCTCTGCCGGCGTCGTTCCCTCCGCTGACGCTAACCCAGCACCGGCGGCTTCCTGCGCGGGCGAAGCTGCTCGAAGGCGTAAGCCAGCTTGATGAGCACGGTTTCCGCGAAGGCTCCACCCGTGAACATCACGCCGAAAGGCATCCCGCTCCGCAAGTACCCGCCCGGCACCGCGATCGACGGATAACCGGCCTTCGCCGCGATCTCGTCGCCCGCCGTGTTGGGGAACAGCAGCGCATCGAGCTGATGCTCCCGCATCGCGAAGTCGATCCCCTCCGTCCGGGACAAGCGAAGGTCGGCCAGCCGGTGAAGCAGATATTCGGGTTCGGTCAGCTTGCCCGAAGTGGCTTCCGACCGGATCAGCACCTGCTGCCCGTACTTCAGCGCTTCGTCCGCATGGGCCTCGTTAAAGGCGATCAGCTCCGCTAGCGTATGCACCGGCAGTCCGTCAGGAAGCCTGCTCAGATACGCATTGATACCCGCCTTAAACTCGTAGTAGAACACCTTCGAATGGTGACCGGACAGCTCTTCCAGCGAAGGAATCTCCACCGGATCGACGATAACCGCGCCCGCCTCCCGGATTTCTTCCAGCAGGCCTTCGAAAAGCTCCCGCTCCTCATCGGTGAGCGGGTCCAGGTGCTCGCTGCGCGGAACGCCGATCCGCGCGCCTTTCAAGCCGTCCTTGTCCAGATGGACGGTAAAGTCCGGCTCTTCCAAGCCTGCCGCGCTGCCTGTCGCCGCATCCTGCGGGTCGTACCCGCAGAGCACGCTAAGCAGCGCGGCGGCGTCCGCCACCGTCCGGGCCATCGGTCCGGCGGTGTCTTGGCTGTGCGCGAGCGGAATGATGCCGCTTCGCGAAATGCGCCCCAGCGTCGGCTTGATGCCGACGACGGAGTTGTGGATCGCCGGGCTGAGAATGGAGCCCGACGTCTCGGTTCCGACGGCAACCGTCGTGACGTCGATGGCGACGGAGGCGCCGCTTCCCGTGCTCGATCCGCCGGCGAACAGGTCCGCCCCGTACGGGTTCAGCACCTGGCCTCCGCGGGAGCTGTAGCCGGAAACCATATCATCAGCCATGAAATTGGCCCACTCCGTCATGTTCGCTTTGCCGAGGATAATCGCCCCGGCTTCTCTCAGCTTTTTGACAAGGAAGGCGTCTTCCCCGGCGTAATGATCCTTGAGCGCAAGGGAACCCGCGCTTGTATGCATGTTATCCGCCGTCTGAATGTTGTCCTTGAGCAGGACGGGAATGCCGTGGAGCGGTCCGCGTACTTGTCCGATCCGCCTCTCTGCATCTGCCGCCTCCGCCAGATGCAGAGCGTCCGGATTCAGCTCCAGGACTGAATTAATGCCGGGCCCCTGCTGATCGAACGCCGCGATCCGTTCCATATAATACCGGACCAGTTGGAACGACGTGCATTCTCCCTTTTCCATGGCATGCTGCAGCCCGGCAATGGTTGCTTCCGCAAATAAAACCATTATGCGGTTCCCCTCTCTTTTTCATCGCTAAAATAAGTTCCGTCTGTTTCCCGGTTCTCGTTACACCCCCATTATCCCAGAGGGCGGACCGTTCCTACAAGAGTACGAATGATTATAGAAAAAAAGGCCTCCGTGCCGGCAGCTTGTCCTCGGCGCAGAAACCTTGTTAATGCGGATGTTCTGTTCGTATCATCCTTCCAAAAATGCGGCTATCTCCTCCTGAAGCCCGCCCAGCCTCTCCCGGAGGTCTTGGAGGATTCTTTCGTCAGAGATCAGGGAGTAGAGATGGAACGCCCGCTTGTATTGTCCGGCCGCCATAAATATCTCCCCGATCAGACACGTGACGTGATCGCTTCTGGGGTGCAGCAGAGAATACGGATGCTCCAGCTGTTTCAACCGGTTCAGACCTGATTCGGCCCGGGTCACCAGATTCCCCGTGCCATCCGTATACTCATGCAGAAGCAGATAGTACAGCCCGTCGGTGCAATCGGGATAGATCGCATTGATTTCCTCCGCCAGGGCATTCAGCGGCTCGTTGTATTGAGGCTGTCTATCCAGAATACCGGCCAGAAGCAGCAGGCTGCGCAGATGGAAATGGTCCGGCTCCGTACGCGTTCCCCTTAGCCGGAGCCCCTCGCGGATTCCCTCCACGACTTCATGGTCGGGATATCCCGCTTCTTGCTTTTCCCGCGCCAGAAAATAGTGCCACCGGATGTTATCCGGCTCTCTGGACACCATCTGCTCTTCCAGCCGGATGTTCCGCTCGTGCTTGTTCTTCGCTTTGATCACCTTCGGCTCGTACCCGTCGTGGGACAGCGTGAAATTCGTCATAAGATGCCGCAGATCCGCGCCTCTTTCGTCCATCTCCCTCCGGAGATCCTCATGAATGACGCCGTAGTAGCGAAGCCCGTCTTCCCGGCGGTATATTCTGCGGGTCAGCGTCAATTCCGAGCCGTCATGGTTGACGATTTTGGGCGAGACGACCAGCGCTTCGGCCGGACAATCGTAGAACAGCCGCAAAAAAGCTCTAAGCTCCGCCCCGTCGCCGATCAAGGCTTCGTCCGCATCCAACTGGAAGATCCAGTCTCCGGAAGCCAGGTCATTCAGCCGGTTGCGGATTTCGGCAAAATCGTCCTGCCATTCCGCAAATTCGATCCGGACATGCGGGTAGCCGCCGCGAATTATGTCGACCGTGCCGTCCGTCGATCCCGTATCGAGAACGATGATCTCGTCAGCCAGCCCATGCACACTGTCGAGACAGCGCGCGATACACCGTTCTTCGTTGAAGACGGGAATGACGACCGATATCGACGCCCGGCCCGGCCGGAGCAGATCCTCAAGCAGCTCTGCGTATTCGCTGCCGCTCAGCGCCGCTAATTCTTCCCTCATGTGAGGCGGTTCTTCTCCGATGAGGGAGGCAAGCTCATCCGAGCATTCCCTCACCTTTTCCAGCAGGGTAATCCGCTCTTCAACCCGGCGGAGCAGGTTCTCCGCACGCCCGTCCGCGCCGGACGGTTGTGCCGGATGGACAGGCCCGGTGAGCGGGAGCGGCATCCCCGGCTCCGCTTGAGCCCGTGGCTCTTCGAAAGCTTGCTCCGGCCCCGGGTTCCGGGACTCTTCCGCGGAATGAAGCAGCTCCTTATGTAGGTTTTCAAAGAAAGGGAGATTGTATCGGTACGCGTTCAGCCAATCCCGGTCCATCGTAGTCATACGCTCACTCCTCCGCCTCTTGAATCTTTATACCGGGATTTTTACCCGGGTTAGCGATATGAAAAAACAGGGCCGGTTAACCGGCCCCGCCCCGTTTCCTGATTAGCAGTTGCTGTTCTTCGCCGGATAAGGCGAGCAGCCCTTCGCCGGTTTGCTGTTGCCTCCGGTCACATCCCCGAGTCCGCAGCCGAGGGGATTCGAGAAGAGGCCCCGTATGAAGTCAGCCGTCCAGCGCGCATGGTCTCTCCAGTCGCCGCCGTTGACGTTCATCATTTCGGTTCCATCCAGCTTGGTGAAAGAGTGGTTACTTTTGAGTGTTTTCATTGTAAGTTCTCCTTTCCGAAGTAGGTTGAATAACCTCGTCTCTATTTAACCCGGAGTTCCAAAATTTAATCGTTATTTGGATATATTATCCAATTATTTAACGGTTTTAGTTATTATAAAACATGTTATTAATCTCTCTTTAACGGGTTATGTAAAAGTAAGAACCTGCTGTAGGAAGGCGTGATTATGTTGAGGTTAAGCCGAAAACCGGTTTGTGTCCGGCAGCACGACCGGAAAGATTGCGCCCCCGCCTGCCTGGCCGCCGTGGCCCGTTATTACGGTCTGAAAATGCCGCTATCCCTAATCCGCGAAGCCTGCGGTACGGATCATACGGGGACGAACGCGTACGGCATCGTGCAGGGGGCCGGAAAGCTCGGCTTCACTGCCGAAGCGGTAAAAGGCGATGCCCCGGCTCTGTTCGCCGGGTTCGAGCTTCCGGCTATCGCGCATGTGATCGACAGGGAAGTCCAGCATTATATCGTGATCTACAAGATTACGCCCGATAAAGTCCTTGCAGCCGATCCGGCCGAAGGAATGCGGACCTACAAAACGGAAGAATTCCTGAGCCTGTGGACCGGCGTGCTTATTCTGCTGACACCCGGCGAAAGCTTCAAACCCGGCAGCCGGTTGACGGGCGCTGCGAAGCGTTTCTTCCCCCTGCTCCGCCGCAACCGGAAGCTTCTCCTGCCGATTCTTGCGGCCTCGCTTCTCGTAACGGCGATTGGCATGGCCGGCGCTTTTTATTTTCAAATACTGCTCGACACGATTATGGCCGAAAAGCTGCAAGGCACGCTCACGCTCGTTTCGGTCGGCATCATTGTCCTCTATGCGGTCCAGACCCTTCTTGACTTCGCGAGAAATCATCTGTTCCTGTATCTCGTCCAGCGGATCGACCGCAGTCTTGTGCTGGACTATTACAATCACGTCATTTCGCTCCCGATGAGCTTTTTCAGTTCGCGCAAAACGGGTGAAATCACCTCAAGGCTGACCGACGCCTCGAACGTCCGGGACGCGCTCTCCGAAGCCTCTCTTCATATCGCGGTCGATTCCCTGACGCTGCTGATAGCGGCTGCAGTCCTCTATATTCAAAACCCGCTCCTCTTCGGCCTTACGCTGCTGCTCGTCCCGGTGTATGTGCTGATTATGGCGGGCTTTCGCGGATTTTTCGACCGGTATAACCGGAAGATGATGAGAGAAAATGCCGAGCTGACTTCCTATGTGATCGAATCCATTAAAGGGATCGAGACCGTTAAAGCCTCCACGGCACAAAGAGAGGTAAAAGAAGCCGCAAGGGCGAAATACGAAGCTTTTCTGGCTACGGCGTTTAAGTACGGTCTGATGAACAACGTCCAGTCGGCGTTGAAAACGGCCCTCCAGCTTATCAGCGGAATCGTCCTACTATGGATAGGCGCCCGTCAGGTGCTGGAAGGGCAAATCACGGCCGGCCAGCTCATTACCTTTAACATGCTCCTGGCCTATTTTCTAAGCCCGCTGCAGCGGCTGATCGACCTTCAGCCCGTTCTCCAGTCGGCCTATGTCGCCGCCTCCAGGCTGGGTGAATACATGGATCTGGCGCCGGAAAAAGAACTTTCGCCGGATGAATCCCCCGTCTCCGGGAACGCCTTGGACCTGCGGGGAGATGTGCTGATCCGCAATCTCTCTTACCGCTACGGAAGCAGGCCCCTTACCTTAGACGATGTAACCCTCACGATACGCGAGGGTTCCTCGACGGCTCTGGTCGGACCGAGCGGCTCCGGCAAAACGAGTCTGCTGAAGCTGCTGATGAAATTTTTCGAAGCCGAGCAGGGAAGCATCGAGATTGGCGGACACGATCTGCGCGAAATCCCCGCCGGTATCCTTCGCAGCCGGATCGCGTATGTGCCGCAGGAAACGTTTTTCTACCACGGCACGGTTTACGACAACTTGTGTCTGGGACTCGATCCCAAGCCTTCCCTGGAAGAAGTCGCGGAAGTCTGCAAGCAGGCGCAGATTCACGACTTCATCGCCTCGCTTCCCCAGCATTACGAGACGGTGCTGGAAGAGAACGGCTCCAACCTGTCGGGAGGGCAGCGCCAGAGACTTTCGATAGCGAGGGCGCTCATGAAGAAGCCCCACCTGCTTCTGATGGACGAAGCGACCAGCAGCCTGGACGCCGTCACCGAGAAAGCCGTTTCCTCGCTGGCGGCCGGCCTCGGCATCACGACAGTGATGATCTCTCACCGGCTGAGCGGAGTGCGGCACTGCGATAGGATCTGCGTCATGGACAAAGGCCGTATCGTCGAGACCGGCAGCCATGACGAGCTTATGCGGCGGGGCGGCGCTTACAGCGCTCTGTGGAACAGCCAGTTTGCGGAAGCGCAGGCCGCTTTGTAAAGGGCGGCGCGGGAGACCCGGTTTTGCTGCCGGGTCTTTTCGGCCTGCTCTTTCATGCGGCGGCCTCTTTCCGGTCAAACTAACCGGACGGTGACTTGTTCCTCTCCTTCCTCCGCAATCTCGCGACTCGTACACCGGTTCCGGCAAGAGAGCTAAGGGGAAGCTCCCGGTCCGCTCCGGAATGGCCGCAGTATGGCTCTCGGGCCCGGAACAACCTCCCTGGTTTTCCCGGGCCCGAGAGCCCCGAAACCGAAACTTCCAGACCCGGCAGCTCCGTCGTGCCGGAAAATAAACCTGTTTATTTTCATGCGGACACCGCGATTTTTCATAAAAAAAGTTTGAAAACGAAATCAAATGCGTATATATTCTTACATAACGAAACTTTTATAATCATTCATCATTCAATATGTCGAATAAACGAAAAGAAGGGAGACGATCCGAAAATGAACACCCAAGATCCGCCGGAAACCAAATCCGCGGGAATCGACGAAACCGACCGCAAAATTATCCGGGCCTTGAACGCCAACGGCCGCATCTCCTATACCGACCTGGCCAAAGATATCGGGTTATCGCGCGTTGCCGTCCAAGGACGGATACAAGCTCTGATGGAAACGGGAGTAATCGAAAGATTTACCGCGGTCATCAATCCCGAGAAAATCGGGATCGGGGTCTCCGCTTTTTTTAACGTGGAGGTAGAGCCCCAGTTTCTGTACCAAGTGGCCGACGAGCTGGCGGAAGAGCCTTCGGTGACGAGTCTCTATCATATGACGGGTCCGAGTAAGCTGCATATGCACGGGCTTTTTACGAACCACCATGAGATGGAGCTGTTCCTGAAGGAAAAGCTGTACCCGCTGCCTGGCATTACGAGTGTGGACTGCCAAGTGCTGATTACCCGGTTCAAAAGCCGCATGGGAATGAGGTTGTAAGATGGAACAAGCTTCCCGCGTGCGAAAGCCCTACTACGAACTGACCACGGCCATGGTCAAAACCGGCATTCTCGGCTACGGCGGAGGGCCGTCCGTCATTCCGCTGATCCGCTACGAGGCCGTCAATCATTACGGCTGGATGGAGGACGAAGAATTCGGCGAAATACTGGCCCTCGCCAACGCCCTCCCGGGTCCGATCGCGACGAAGATCGCCGCCTACCTCGGCTACCGGCAGAAAGGCACTTCCGGCGCTATCGTCGCCGTTGTCGCGCATATTCTGCCTTCGTCGCTGGCGATGATCGCGCTGCTTTCCGTGGTTGGCTACTTGAGCAGCTCCGCCGTCGTGCAGGGGATGATCGCCGCCGTCATCCCGGTCGTGGCCGTGATGATCGGCCTGATGGCCTACGAGTTCGCCGAACGGGCCGTCAAAGGGCTCGGCAAGCCGGCGGGCTTCGGATTTTTCGCGCTGTCGCTGCTGATGCTCGAAATTATTCAAATCCACGCGGCGATTGTGATCATCGTTTTCCTGGCCTACGGGGCGTTTCATTTTAAGGCCATCCGCTGGCTGCGCGGCAGGCTGGGCAAACGCGGGACACCGGATGACGGAAAAGAGGACGGCTCATGATGGAGGACTGGCTGAACCTGCTGATCGGTTTTTTCGTCTCCAACGTCCTCGGTTACGGAGGAGGCCCCTCCTCCATTCCCCTTGTGTATCAGGAGGTTGTCACGCATTATCACTGGGCGGACGACCGCCAGTTCTCCAACATCCTGGCGCTGGGCAACACGCTGCCCGGGCCGATCGCGACGAAGATCGCCGCATACGTGGGCTACGACGTCGCCGGCTGGTTCGGGCTGACCGTCGCCATAGCCGCGACGGTCGTTCCTTCGGCGATCGCGCTGATCGTGCTTCTGAAGCTGCTTCAGAAGCACCGGCAGTCCTCCGTCGTGAAAGGCATGACGCTGCTCGTCCAGCCGGTCATCGCCGTCATGATGGTCGTGCTGACCTGGCAGATGGCCGAGGGCTCCGTCCAATCCATCGGTATCTGGCAGTCGCTCGGCATTGCCGCCGTCGCCTATTGGGCCATGCAGAGGCGCAAAATCCATCCGGCGTTCGTAATCATTGCCGCGTTCATTTACGGCGGCGTGGCGATCGGATATTTCGGGATCTGAGGGAGCCGGAAGACCCATTGTGGTTGACCACCGTCATGTGATGCCGAGCACCGCGCGCCGGGAGCTTCGCACGGTGCGGAAAACTCCACCGCCATCGGCGCCGGCATGCTCAAACCGCGTAACCCCCGGTATTCCCTATACCGGGGGTTACGTTTATGCCTGCATGACTGGCGGGCCGAGAGCCGGGTCCGGCTGCGGATACAGCTAAAGTTACACGCGGCTTGTAACTTCGGCCCTCTTCCTAGGAAGGCTTCTTATCCACGAAGCTTCCTCCCTGGAAAGGAGTTTCATCCTCCTTGATGGTCTCGCGCCGCTGCCTGGCTTCCTCCATCAGCACGGCGGAATCGTCCTGCGGAGCGTAGCCGATCAGTTCTTTTAAATAGCCGATATCGTAATAATTGCCTGTGTTCGCCGACGTTCCGTAGAGAACGAGGTACTTCATCGACGCATCCGCTTCTATACAGCGCTCGGCAAGCTGCACCATGTCCCGGGACGAGATCCAGATGTGAGCCGAACGCTCGGAATGAGGGCGGTCATCGCCGGGAAAATTGCCGATCCGCATATTGAAGGACGAAATGCCGTACTTATCCGCATATAAGCGTCCGAGCAGCTCGATATAACATTTGCTGAGTCCGTAAAAACTGTCCGGCCGGTAAGGATCCGTAACCTCCACATCCTCCCCGACCTTGTAAAACCCCGTCGCATGATTGGAGCTGGCAAAGATGACCCGCTTCACTCCGTTCTTGCGTGCGGCTTCATAGAGCCGGTAAGCGCCCGTCACGTTGACCGGCAGCACTTTCCCCAGGAAATCCTCGTCGTCCTCGGCCCAGGCGATGTGCAGAATCGTATCCGCGCCTTTCGTCAGTTCCTCCAGCCGGTCCGCATCCGTCACATCCAACCGTACGATCCCGGCCTCTTCATCGGCTTCCAGATCGGCCCCCGTGATGTCGTAACGGTCCAGGCTCCCCAGCCCGTCCAGCAGCGTGCTGCCGATTTTTCCGGACGCTCCCGTGATGAGAATTTTTCTTCTCACTGCCCTCTCCCCTTCCGAAAAAAATTTACGGGGCGGCTCCCCCGGCAGAAAGCGCCATTCACGGAAGTTTTCCCGCCCGTTATGTGTACAACTTACCCCTGCTGCCCGCACGATAATCCCCTTAAGGCCGTTAACTTTTAACTTGTGCCGGTGTTTCGGGACGTGAATGGTTTACGGCATCAACGCTTTTTTCCGTACAAAAAAAGACATACCCGTCGAGGTATGCCTTCTTTCTATCGTGCCCTGCCGCAAGGCTCAAGTTTCTTTTCTGAAATGCTTCATCAGAAATTTCACGAACGCGTCATCGCGGACCAGCCACGCGGCATAGTGCCGTTTAATAAAACGCTCGGCTTCCTCGTACGTTTCGTACGAAGCGTCGACTTCTTCGCCGTTAATCTCCATCTTCCACTTTCCGTCAAAGGGATAAAGGAAAAACCGCGTGTCGCTGCGGCCTTCATACAGCGTTCCGAAGCTGCTGTTTTTCACGTTGTAATAGTTACGGAAAGCGTCCGTGCGGATCGGCTCGACGGAGAACGGCTTGGCCACATAAGCCGGATACACCTCGTCGGTCAGCGAGCAGCCCGAAGCCTTCGCATGACCGCCGCCGCCGTAGCGACCCGCCACCTGGGAAACATCCACGTGATCGTGGATGGTCCGGAAGCTGACGCGTTTGCCGCCCATATTCAGAATCGCGATGTAGTCCAGATGCGGGTATTCCTTGCCCAGCTCGTTGCCCAGCTCGGAATGATACGATTCCGCGTGGACGATGCCTACGCAGTAATCGTGAATGAAGGTCTGGACGATTTCCCGGCGTTTTCTCCGGATATAGCGCTCGATTTTACTCTCTTCCATATCCAGAATTTTTTCTTCGAAATCATCAAAAGCGAACGGTTCGCTTCCCAGAAGGCGGGGCACCATTTTCTCCTCGAATTCGTCAATGGACACGAGGTAGAACAAATCGTTCAGCCGCTTGGCCTGCGCGTTGCCGTTCGCCTCCCATTCCCAAGTGTCGTACTGGCGGACCAGCTCGACGAATTCATCCAGCGCCGGAGTCGCTTTCAAAAACCCGTTCCGGAGCAGATGCTCGTAAAACAGAGACGTCGCGGAAGCGAGCCTGCCGTCGGGATATGCCACGGTAACCGCCGCCCATGGATACGCATTGAAGTGCAGCGCCGTCTTATGGTGGTCGATCATGTTGATTTTGCCGCCGGATTGCGCGTATTCGTTCAGCTCCTGCTCGTTCTGCTCGTTAACAGACAAGTCTGTAATGTAGAGGTACTCGTGCTTGGCCTTTCCCTGCCGGACAAGTTCCAGAAACTTCTGGACCTGGACGTTCAGTCCTTCCACGGAGTTGTACCGAACCTCCGCTTCTTCCCCGAACGCGCATTTGGCGAGAATGCCGCAGCCCACTCCGTCCAGATCGTTATGTGTATACAAATGAATCATCGGACTCCGTCTCCTTGCCGTTAATTTCCCGTCCTTCGCCAGGCGGGCTTTAATCCCTGCTAATTTTTCCACAGAACGGCCGGACTATGCAACCCTCTTTCTTTCGCTTCAACAAAAAAAGCATTTCCGCCGGGAGATACCCGCGCCTCGCGCGAGTACCTGGACCGGGAAAATGCCCTGCCGGAACGGCTTTATTCGTTCAGATGTTATTCGTTCGGTTGACCGGTTCTTTGCCGGATAAATCCCGCCATTTCACGACGAACTCGCTGTGAAACGCTTCGCCCTTGTATTCGCTGTGCTCCTCCAGAGCGTTCCCGCATTCGCAAGAAATCTGATCGGCGCCGTAATTGTCCGTGCCGAACACGATGCGCTCATCCCGGTAAGCACGCTGGCCGGGCACCACTTTATGTTCTTCTCCGCAGTTCAGACAGCGGATGACAAATCCTGCAGTCATGCTTTTCATCCCCCTGCTCTTATGATTCGTCCAGAAAATCCTTCAACCGTTTGCTGCGACTCGGATGTCTAAGCTTGCGCAGAGCCTTCGCCTCGATCTGGCGGATTCTTTCGCGGGTAACGCCGAATACCTGACCGACCTCTTCCAGCGTGCGGGTACGCCCGTCGTCGAGCCCGAAGCGCAGGCGCAGCACGTTCTCCTCCCGCTCGCTCAACGTGTCGAGCACGTCCTCCAGCTGCACCTTCAGCAGCTCGAACGCGGCGGCGTCGGCCGGAGCCATCGCGTCCTGGTCCTCGATGAAATCTCCCAGGTTCGTGTCGCTTTCTTCGCCGACAGGGGTTTCAAGCGACACCGGCTCCTGGGCGATCTTCATAATTTCGCGGACCTTCTCTACGCTGAGCTCCATCTCTTTGGCGATTTCCTCGGGAGAGGGCTCCCGTCCGAGATCCTGAAGAAGCTCGCGCGATACGCGGCTCAGCTTGTTGATCGTTTCCACCATATGAACGGGAATACGGATCGTGCGCGCCTGGTCGGCGATGGAGCGGGTGATGGCCTGACGGATCCACCAGGTCGCATAGGTGCTGAATTTATATCCTTTGGTATAGTCGAACTTCTCGACGGCCTTCATCAGTCCCATATTGCCTTCCTGGATCAGATCAAGGAAAAGCATCCCGCGGCCCGCGTATCTTCTGGCGATGCTGACGACCAGACGGAGATTCGCTTCCGCGAGAATACGCTTCGCTTCCTCGTCGCCCTGCTCGATCCGCTTGGCGATATTGACTTCCTCCTCAGCCGAAAGAAGCCCTACACGTCCGATTTCTTTCAGGTACATACGTACGGGATCATCCATACGGATGCCATGCGGCAAAGACAGGTCATCCTGCTGCCCGCCCTGCTCCGCCTCCCGGGAGTCGTCTTTCCCCGGTTTCATAAACGGATCTAGTACCGGTTGGAATTGTCCTGCTTCTGTTCCTGTGTGTTGATCTTTTGTCATATGCTCAGCCCCCTGCTTCCCGAAACCGGAATCACGTCCAGTGCATTGTCGTTCTCTTCGTCTGCACCCGCCAAAGCTCCGGGTAATGATCGCAACCGCAACTGCTATAATTATGAGTATTGACACCAAGATGAAATTATGATATATTCTAAATATCTAGCTAAAAAATAAGTACTTGTGATTTTATCACAGCTTCTCTTCAAATTCAAGCCCTTTTTCACTTTTAGTGGGAAAGGGTTTTTCTATTTTTTTCTTCTCGTAAATCCGCCGAAAAAAGAATCGGCCTTTCCGCTTTTTGTGATAAAATGATTCATATTGTATAGCAGATAAAGAAGGATGAGTACTTTGCGAGAATTGATCTTTCCCTCCAAACAGACCGGTGATTCGCTGCTGTTCGCCCAGTCCCATCACGGGCACTTGTTTCACCGGATCAAACTGGTTTCCATACTGCTGATTGCCGTCTATCCTTATTACTTCTACGCGGATTTTTTCCTTTACCTGGACGTTCCCGACGAGGCTTACAGATACGGCTCCATCGGCATACATTTGCTGAGTACGCTGCTATCGGTTCTGTTCCTCATCCTGTACCGTCTGCTCCGGAATCAGACAGCCTCTTCACGAAGAACCTGGCCGCGCCTCCTTGTAACTATCTACACGGCCCTCTATATATTTATCGGCATGCTGTCTTCGATCAACAGCCAAAGTCTGACCGGAAACGTTGACGCCTATATCATCATTCTGCTGAGTGCCGCCATAATCCTTCCCATACACCCTAAGAATTTTTTGGTTATTCTATTAATTAACCATCCGGTGTTCCTAGTCCTTCTTTCTATGGCAAACAAAGACAAATTTGATCTGCTGACCAAGCAAATCAATACGACGGGGACGGCGATCATCGCGTGCTTTATCGTCCTTACCTTGTATAACCTGAGAAAAAAAGATTTTATCAACACCCGTAAGCTTCAGGAGAACGAGATTCATTTCCGGAAGCTGTTCTCCGTCAATCCTTATCCGCTCGTGCTGTCCCGGATACGGGACAATACCGTCGTACAGTTGAATGCGGAAGCCGCGCATTTTTTTCAAATTCCGCTGGACAGCGGCACGCCTGCCGACGCCTCTTTTACGTATCCGAGCAGCACGGAGAAGGAAGAGATCATCCGAGAGCTGCTGCAAAAAGACAGCATCAAGAACCGTATCTGCCAGTTGTCCGTATCGCCTCAATCTCAGAAATGGGTCATGATCAACTATGAGCTCATTATATACGACAACGAAACGTGCGTACTCGCGGGGATTACGGATATTACGGAATTAAAAAAAGCCGAGGCCGAGCTGGCGCGCTACGCGTCCCTCGACGCCCTGACCGGTGCGCTGAACCGAGGGCACGGGATGGCGCTTCTCCAGCAGGAACTTGCCCAGTGCAGAGAGCAGGGCGGCGAGCTGGTCGTCTGCTTCGTCGACATCAACAATTTGAAGGAAGTCAACGACCGTTACGGTCACGCCGAAGGAGACTCGCTCATTAACAAAGCGTGCGAAGTGCTGCAGAGAAATCTGGAGCCGGAAGATTATCTGTTCCGCTACGGAGGAGATGAATTCGTCCTGGTGCTCCATACCCGACCGGACGCCGCCGACCTTATCTGGACCCGAATCCGCGAAGATCTGCTCGCTCTTAGCCGGGAACCGGACATTCCTTTTCCCGTTTCGGTCAGCCACGGTTTCTTCCATATAGGGTCCGGCTCGGACATGTCCGCCGCCGAAGTGATCGAAGCCGCGGATAAAGAAATGTATATCGAGAAGCACTCGTACAAAAAAAACACGTCTTCGCCTGCCGATACGCTGTAACCGTATCCGTCTCCGAACCTGTCTCCGTTCGCCCTGTCCGGCGCTTTCCCCACCGGCCGGGATCGGGGATTTATGACTGCTTTCATAATCCGATATCCTCCTCCAATTAATGTTCCAGGTCCGCAAACAAGCCGAGGCGCGCCGTATCTTCGGGGAATAATTTCATGCCCGCTATTTATACGGTCATCTGTGCGGAAGTCAGGTCCAACTGGAATTGTTCGCTTACATTGTACGGATGCAGCCACTTCTTATCGATCATCAGCTTGCTGATTTCCTCGTGAAGCTGTATGGCCTGCTCAAGCTGGCCCATCAGAATCGTGCGCACCTCAGGTGTGGCCGTCTCCGATAACGCGAAAGCGCAGTTTCTTACCCCGTTCTTGACCGTAAGCAGAAAGTCGTGCGCAAACATCGCATCCGCCTGGTTTGGCATTCCTCTGGAATTAACGGGGTCCAGATAATCATTATTCATGGTAAGCTCTCCATGCGCAGCCGCGTTAAATGGTTTGCTGCACAGGCGCTTTGGCATAAAGCCCCTGCAGTTGTTGAATGGCCTGGACGGATTGCTGGACGTCTTTTTCCATCACCGCTTTCAAATCCCTATCGAAAACGATTCCCTGCATAAATTTAGATTTAGTCAGGGCAACCGTTTTAAAATTTAGCATTTCGTGAATTTCCATCGTTTCATGTGGTGCCAGATGCTTTTGATCCATGTGATAGTCACCTCATTTCCCGGCTTGTCAACAAGACTGTTTTCATCCCGTTCCGGTCGCTTATACCAAACTCCTCCTTGAAATAAAAGGTAAAAACAAGCGCATATATTTAAACTATGTCGCTTACCCCTCACCCCGATGCCTCATCCAATTTCTGCTTTTAATTTTACCGATCCGACGCTATATCTCTTCCAATAATTCCGCTGCCTGTTTACTCTCATCATTTACACTCCCTAGAGCCGTAAGGCTTTCGCCCGGTGGCCTCGCCTACCCGCGCAGGCCGGCTTAACCGTTAAGCAAATGTTGTCAACAAGCCTCATGACGAAACCTGGTTTTCCTTTCGTTGTAGTTGAAAACGGTTTATTTTACGATTATTTCACTCCCCTTTGTCAGAAAATACAGGTGAAGGGAAATAGGTAAGGAGGACATCCGGATGAGTGAAATGACGAATCAGCAAAATGCTTCCGGCGGCCTGCGCGTATGGGTGCAGCGCTTCGGAAGGTTTTTAAGCGGCATGGTTATGCCGAATATCGGGGCATTCATTGCCTGGGGGTTAATCACAGCTTTATTTATTCCTACCGGCTGGATTCCAAGCGAATACATGGCCAAATTGGTAGACCCGATGATCAAGTACCTGCTTCCTCTCTTAATCGGGTATACCGGCGGACAGATGATTCACGGCGCCCGCGGAGGCGTAATCGGTGCGGTCGCTACCATGGGGGTCGTAGTCGGCTCGGACATTCCGATGTTCATCGGTGCCATGATCGTCGGCCCTCTGTCTGCATGGGTTCTGAAGAAATTCGACCAGGCGGTGCAAGGCAAAATCCGCTCCGGATTTGAAATGCTCGTGAATAATTTCTCTTCGGGCATTATCGGAGCCATCCTGGCTCTCGCGGCTTACACGGGCATCGGCCCCGTGGTAGAAGCCCTGAGCAAAATGCTTGCGGCCGGTGTGGAGGTACTCGTCAATGCCGGTCTGCTGCCGCTTGCGAACATTCTTATCGAGCCCGGCAAAGTGTTGTTCCTCAACAACGCGATCAACCATGGCGTGCTCAGCCCGATTGCTTTGGATCAGGCATCCCAGACGGGTAAATCCATCATCTTCATGCTGGAGTCGAACCCGGGTCCCGGTCTCGGCATCCTGCTGGCCTATTGGCTCGTAGGCAAAGGAACCGCGAAGCAGTCCGCTCCCGGCTCGGCCATTATCCACTTCTTCGGTGGAATTCATGAAATTTATTTCCCGTACATCCTGATGAATCCGCGGCTCATTCTGGCCGCAATCGCCGGCGGTGTAACCGGCACGTTCACCTTCTCGCTGTTCAATGCCGGTCTTGTCGCAACCGCTTCTCCGGGCAGTATATTCGCCTATATCGCCATGGCTCCGAAAGGCGGCCTGCTCGCTGTCTTGAGCGGTGTCCTTACGGCGACGATCGTCTCCTTCGCCGTGGCCGCGCTGCTTCTTAAAACGAGCCGCAAAGGGCAGGAAAACGATCTCGAAGAAGCCACCGAAAAAATGAAAGAAATGAAAAACGCGCCGGCTGCCGCGGCTGCAGCCAATCCCGGTTCCGTTTCGGCGGCGGCTGGCGCATCCGCGGCAGAAGCTACCGCCCCTTCCGATCGGAAAAGTAAATCGGAAGTTTCCAAAATCGTCTTCTCCTGCGACGCCGGAATGGGCTCCAGTGCGATGGGCGCTTCGATCCTCCGCAAAAAAATCAACGCGGCCGGCATTCCCGTCACCGTGACGAACACGGCGATCAGCGAAATTCCGGATGACGCGGACATTGTGATTACGCATAAAACGTTGACCGACCGGGCCAAGTTAAAGGCCCCCAAAGCGGAACATATTTCCATCGACAACTTTCTGAAAAGCCCCGAATATGAAGAGCTTGTCAAAAGACTGGGCGATTCGGAGTAAGGGTTCACGTAACGCTGACGGCTTCCGTCGGCGTTACGGCCATTTCTAATACAGGGATGATGCCATATGAAGGTATCGAAAAGACAACGGCAGATCATTGACTTTCTGCTGGGCAGACAGGACGAAGTGACTGCGGCGGAAATTGCCGGGGAAATTAACGTAAGCGCAAGAACCGTCCACCGGGAGCTGGCCGATGTAGAAGCCGTTCTGCGGCAAGCCGGAATCTCCTTGGTAAGAAGGTCGGGCTTCGGCATTCGATTGGAAGGCAGCCCGGAGAAACTGGAAGCATTAAAGCAGAGTCTGACACCTCCGGAAAAAGGCCACCATACCTCCGAGGAGCGTAAGGTCCTCATTCTCGGCTGGCTGTTGAGCGGCAGTGAGCCCGTCAAACTGTTTTCACTCGCCCATGACCTCCGAGTGGCCGTTCCGACCGTAACGGCGGACCTCGACGAACTCGTGGAGGGCTTGCGAGAGAAGGGCCTGAACCTGGAACGCCGCAGAGGCTTCGGCGTTCATATCGACGGCCCGGAGCCGGCGATTCGAAGAGCGATTGCCGAGTTGATCCGGGAGCATATGAGCGACTCCGAATTGTTCGGCAAGCGGGATTCCGCAGCCACCGATCCCGTCATCCGGCTGCTTCTTTCCCTTCTCGGCAAAGACGACGTCTTCTTCCGGGTGGAAAAAGCGCTCTGGCATCTGGAAACCCGATGGCCGAAAAAATTGCCCGAAGCGGAATACACGCTGCTTCTTATCCGCCTGTCCGTCGCTCTTACCCGAATCCGCGAGGGCAAGCTCATAAAGCCGCGGGAAGAGGCATCCGGCGAGGAGCCCGCAGACCCGGATGACAAAATCGGCTATTTCCTCGGCTTTCTGGAGATGCCGGTTCCCCCGGCCGAACGCGCCTTTCTCGCGCGTGAACTCGCCTGCTGGGACAATCCTTACCGGGAGCTCGATGACCGGCTGCTGCCGGGCGATCTCCAGCTGGCCGAGTCGGCCGTCCGGTTAATCCGCTTTATGGAAGAGTGGCTCGGAATCGGGCTGCTCCAGGACCGTTCGCTGATGAACGGGCTCGTCCACCATATGAGACACTCCCTGCAGCGGATCCGGGACGGAACCGTTATCCGGAATCCCCTGCTGACTCAGATCCGGAAGAAATACGAGAGTTTGTTCGATTTGGTTCGCCAGGCCATGACCCGCACTTACCCGGATTTGGCCGTTCCGGACGAGGAAATCGGCTTTCTGGTGCTTCACTTCGGAGTTTCACTGGAACGGGCCAAAGAATTTCCCCGCAACGTCCGGGCCCTTCTCGTGTGCACCAGCGGAATCGGATCGTCCAAAATGCTGGCGGTGCGGATCAATAAGGAGCTGCCTCAAATCGAGCTTATCGGACGCGCTTCCTGGTTTGAAGCGTCCCGCTATCCGGAAGATCAGTACGATCTGATCATCTCCACGGTCGATCTTCCCGTCGATCCCAGCCGGTACATCAAGCTCAGTCCCTTGCTTACGAAGGACGAAACCGAGAAGCTGCGTACTTTTATCCAGACTATCACACTGAAAGAAACGGCGCAGATTTCCCGGACAGGGGATGCCGCTCATGATTCCGATATGCTCCTCCGGCTGAGGAACGTAAAGAAATATGTGGAGGAAATTATCCATCTGATCGAGCATTTCGAGGTTTACGCCGAAGAAATCCCGCCCGGCGGAACCGATTTGAAAAGTGTTCTGTATAGACTGTGCGGGCGCGCGGAGCTTCAGGGAGGATTAACGGACGTTGAGCCGGTCGTGCAGCAGTTGATCGACAGGGAGGCTCAGGGGAGCCAGCTCCTATCGGATACGGAGCTTGCCCTTTTTCATACGAGAAGCACCGCCGTCCCCCATCCTTATTTGTCCTTGTTCCGGTTGAGCGAACCGCTCTACTTGAAATCGGACTCCGGGGAAGAACAGCCGGTTCACCACATTTTATTCATGCTGGCTCCACGCGAAATCTCGAAAGAGAGCCTGGAAATTTTAAGCGAAATCAGCGGATTGCTGCTTTCCCCCGAGTTGATCTCGCTGCTTCAAGCGGGCGACAAAGACCCGATTAAGCAGTTCTTTTCCCGGGAGCTGGAGCAATTTTTACAATTAAAAATGGAATGGAGAGTTTCATCATGAGTATTCTAGCCGCAGATAAAGTAAAACTGAACGTAAAGGTCACGGACAAATACGAAGCGATCCGCATCGTGGGGCAAATGCTGGTGGATGCCGGACATGTGCCTGCCGAATATATCGGAAAAATGATCGAACGCGAAGACGATCTGTCCACTTACCTCGGAGAAGGTCTGGCGCTTCCTCACGGAACGAGCGATTCCAAACATATGGTCCAATCGACGGGAATGTCCATCGCCATCGTCCCGGACGGAATCGACTTCGGAGCCGGGGAACCCGCTTATCTGGTCATCGGCATAGCCGCTTCGGGCCACGAGCATATGGAGATTTTGACGAATGTGGCGGAACTCGTTTCCGATGAAAATACGATGAAGCAAATTCTGGATGCCGATACGCCGGAAAAACTCATCGAAATCTTCGAACAAGGGATGCAGGCATGAAGGCGGTCCATTTCGGAGCAGGCAATATCGGCAGAGGCTTTATCGGCTTGCTTCTATCCCAGTCCGGTTTTGAAGTTTGCTTCGTTGACGTCAATTCGGACCTCGTCAACCTGCTGAACAAAAAGAAACAATATACCGTCACCCTGGCCAATGAACAACAAGATGCGACGGTGGTCAAGCAGGTATCCGCCGTTAACGGTACCGATCTTTCCAAGGTGGCGGAAGCCGTAGCCGAAGCTGACCTGGTCACTACCGCGGTCGGCGTGTCCGTTTTGAAGCATATCGCCGCGGGTATCGCGCAAGGCATCTCCAAGCGATTGCAGACCGACGCAACGTCTCCTCTTCATATCATCGCATGCGAAAATGCCATCGGAGGCAGTACCCGGCTCAAAGAGCATGTGTACAGCCATCTCTCGGCGGATATGCAGGAACTCGCGGACCGCTTCATCGCTTTCCCCGACGCGGCCGTAGACAGAATCGTCCCGATTCAGCGGCACGAGGACCCGCTCGCGGTAACGGTCGAGCCTTTCTATGAATGGGTAGTAGACCGTTCCGCCATGCTGAACGGCTTCCCGGAAATTGCCGGCATTCACGCGGCAGACAATTTGGAGCCCTACATTGAACGGAAGCTGTTCACCGTCAATACGGGACACTGCAGCGCGGCTTACCACGGCTACCTTCGGGGCTATGAAACCATACAGAAGGCGATGGCCGCCGAGGACGTTCTGGACGAAGTCCGCAGCGTGCTTCATGAAACCGGGGCCATGCTTGTGCGTAAATACGGCTTCGACGACGCGGAGCACCGCCGCTATATCGATAAAATTCTGGAACGGTTTGTAAATCCGTACCTCACGGATGAAGTGGTGCGGGTCGGACGATCCCCGATCCGCAAACTTTCCCCGGACGATCGCCTGGTACGTCCGGCACGGCTGGCTGACGAGCTTGGGCTTGAAACCGGCCGCTTGACCAAAGCGATGGCCGCTGCCCTGCGCTTCGACTATGCCGACGATCCGGAGGCGGTTGAGCTTCAAACATCCATTCGCGAGAATGGCGTGAGCAGAGCGGCGACGGACATAACCGGTCTTCCGGAAGATCATCCGCTTCACAAAGGTATCATGGACCATTACGATTCCCTCCGGAAATCTTAACGGCCTGTACAGAAAAAGGACCCGCTGCCGCGGGTCCTTTTTTTCATTCACTCGTTTAGTTGACCGTCACGTAGACTTTGGTCGATTTCTTCGCATACGTAACCGTAATCGTGGCTTTGCCTTTGCCGGTTGCCCGGATGATACCGTCCTTCACATCCGCTACACGGATGTTGGAAGATTTCCACAGCGCCTGGACCGTAGCGTCCTGCTCGGACAGATCCTCGAACGTTGCCGTGGCCTTCACTTTTGCCGTAGCTCCCGCTTTCAGCTCCACGGTAACTTTATCGGTTTGCAAGTATTTCAATTTGTCCACATCGACAGGAATCGAAATGCTCTTGCCGCCGAACGTGGCGGAAACCGTCGTGCTTCCCGCGCTGACGCCTGTCACTTTCCCTGCGCTCACGTCCGCAATTTTGTAGTTGCTGGACTTCCAGAGGACGCTCGAAGTGACGTCTTTCTTGCTTCCGTCCGAAAGGGTCGCCGTTACTTTGATTTGAACGCTCGATCCGGATTTGGTCGTCACGAAACGCTTGTCCACTTCAAGCGTAGAAACGACGCCGATTTCGACAGGAATCGTAACCGTCTTGCCGCCGTACTTCGCGGTGATCGTCGTTTTGCCGCGGGAAACCGGAGTCACGAGACCGTTATCCACCGTGGCGACTGCCGCGCTGCTGGAGCTCCACTCCGCTTCTTTCGTCACGTCTTTCGGCGTTCCGCTGCCGTCCGTGCTCGTAAGGGTGATCAGTTTGTTCTCGCCGAGATCGAAATTCAGGAACGTCGGATTCGCCGTCAGCTTGTCCGCCATGTCGACTTGAACCTTGAATGTAACCGTCTTGTTATTGAAAGTGGCTGTAATGGTGGACTCGCCGGAAGCGACACCCGTTACCAGACCGGCATCTACGGTCGCCGCTTTCTCATTGGAGCTCGTCCAGGCCGCTTCTTTCGTCACATCTTCTTTGGTGCCGTCCGAATACGTCGCCGTCAGATCCAGCACCTGAGTACCGGTCTTTTTCAATGAAATGGTCGTCTTGCTGCCGGTGGTCAACGTTTTCAGTACCCCTACGGACACTTGAACGACAGCCGTTCTCGTTCCGTATTTCGCCGTCACTGTCGCGGCACCTGTGCCTACGCCGGTGATCACGCCTTTGCGTACTTCCGCGATGTCCAAGGCGCTGGAGGTCCAGTCGGCCTTGTCCGTTACATCTTCCACCTTGCCGTCGCTGTAGATGGCGTTCAGCGTTACCTTCTCGTAGCTGCCCACTTGGAAGTTAACGGTCTTCGTGCTAGCTTTGATCGTGTTCGGAATATCGACCGACACTTTAACCGTGACGGTTTTGCCGCCGTAAGTCGCGGTTACGTTGGCTTCTCCGGCTTTACGCGCGGTTACTTTGCCGTCCGTCACGCTGACAACCGCTTCGTTGTCGACCGTCCATTTGGCTTCATCCGCCACGTCTTCCTTCGTATCGTCGGCAAAGGTCGCCCACAGGACGATTTGCTCCTCTTTGCCGGTTTGCAGGAACAACGGATCCTTCTCGGCTTCCAGACGCTTCGGAACATCCACGTCTACGACGACCGAAACGGTTTTCGTGCCGTACTTGGCCGTAACGGTCACTTCGCCCGTAGCATTCGCGAACAGCTTGCCTTTGACGACGCTGACGATATTCTCGTCGCTCGAAGACCAGTCCGCACGAGCCGTAATATCATCGGAGCTGCCGTCGGCATAAGTCGCTTTCAGGTTTAGCTGCTCCGTGCCGTTTTTCTTCAGCAGAACCGTTTCCTTGCCCAAGTCCAGCTTGATGGCATTGTCCACGTCTACCTTGATAGCCGCCGACTTCGTGCCGTAGCTTGCCTTGATCGTAGCTTTACCCGGTCCATACCCGGTGACTTTGCCTTTCAGCACATCCGCCACATTCGGGTTGTCGGATTCCCACTCGGCGATGTCCGAAACATCCTCGGAAGTACCGTCGGGATAAGTCGCGATTAGCGTGATCGCTTCCGAGTCTTTCAGCAGCATGGAGATCTGCGATTTATCGGGATCTACCCGCTTCGCGATTTCGATGCTGACCGGTACGGAAACGGTCTGGTTGTTATATTTCGCGGATACGATCGCCGTACCCGAGCTTTGACCTGTGACGAGACCGTTGACGACCGTAGCCACGGAACCGTTGTCGATGTTCCATTCGGCCTTCTTCGTTACGTCTTCGTTCGTACCGTCGTCATAGTAGGCCGTCAGTTTAATTTGTTCGGATTTGCCTTTGCGCAAATCAATCGTTTGTACGTCTTTAATGAGGGAACGGACATGCTTGTTTACCGTCACGTTGACGATAACCGTTTTCCCTTTATGGGTGGCCGTAATGACGGCTTTGCCTTCTTTCTTCGCCGTAACCGATCCCGCATACACGGATGCGATTTCCGGAGAACCGGAGGTCCAGTCCGTTTTAACCGTTACGTTCTCGGTCGCGCCGCTGTCGTAAACCGCGGTTGCCGTAAGGGAAGCGGTGCCGCCTACCTCCAGCGAAAGCTCGTTTTTGTTCAGCACCAGGCTGGTAACTTCCAACGCCATCGCGCTCATTGCGCCGAAGCTGCTCGATACCAGAGTTAAGGTAAGGAATAAAGCCAAAATCCTCATTGCCCGCATCATTTCATCTCCTAGTCTTTGTTCTTGTTGGACAGCCCTCGCGGAAACCTGCTTGGATAAGCATTTCTTCCGCAACTGTTCAAAAAGCTGACCTTCTTTTCGTGCCGAACCCGAACTGTAATTTCGACGTCCTTGTCGGTACCTGGAAAATGTAATCCCCCTTTTAGGTCAAAGGCGTTCGCCCGGCAGAAACGGTAACTTCCGATTAAGCGTTTCATTAACGCTTGACTGGCGGTTTACCCAATTGTTGGAATCCCCTCTTCTAATATCGACAAAAGGGAACAAAATGTTTAGCCTCAATCTCCATAAACAATCGTCCGTGCAGAAAAATTCCGTCCCTCCCCATTCAGCCAAAATAAAAAGAGATTCATGGAATGAATCTCTTCGGGTAACGTTCCGCTCTTATTTGTTTGTGTGCTTTTCGAACAAATCGTTCAGCTTGCGCGCCGCCTCGTTATACGGCCGGATACCGCCGTTATCGACGTGGAAATAGAAATTGCCGTCCGCGAAGCCCAGGTACGTGCTCTGATCCTTCACCATCAGGATTTCCTCCGACCCCTCCAGGTAATAATAAGTGGAGTCGAAGCCTTTGAAAACGGCCGCACCCGGAAGCTCGACATCGCCGGACTGAAGCTTTTCATCTACCGCTTTGTACATAATCCTCGATGCCTTGCCCTCATAGTAAGCGACATAGAAATTTTTATACTCTTCGGCAACATCCCCGTCCAGCTCATCCTGCCCTTTCAGGAACGGGGTTCCAAGAATAGCGGTGACTTCCTCCGCCTTCTGTCCCAGATGCAATCCGTTCAGGACAAATGACCCGCCTTCAACTGCGACAACAGGCTTGTCGAAACGTTTGCCGTACTTGCCCGTTTTCTCCATGACACGGTCGATCAGAACGGCCGCTTCCGCACGGGTAACGGGAGCCTCCAAGGCCAGATCACCTTCCGCACGCCCCTGCAGGATGCCTTCTTTTACGCAGAGCGCCACCGCGTCTTCATCCGGAACCGATTTAAACCTCCATTCCGGCTGAATCAGCTTGCTCACCACACGCACGATTTCGAGGCGGGAAGCGGGATTCAGCATCGTTTTCGGGAAAGCTTCGTCCACAAGACCTATCTCCGCCTGCGCTTTATTTAAATAAGCTCCATACCAAGCGGCATAGCTGCCCAGATCGGGTTCGTAAGAAGGGTCATTGGCCATCACGGCCATCTTGACGAACTGGATGCCCGTTACCTTCGCACCCGGATCGAACATTTTCTCGGACACCCCGTCAATTACGCGCATTTGAGACGTGCTGATTAAACTGTCCTGAGCCCAAGGAACCCCGTCAATATCCTCGTAAAGCCAGTGAGCGCTTGCAGGCGACGCAGCCATGACCAGCACGAACGCGGTTCCGGCAGTCAGTGCGCTTTTTTTCCAAAAAGACCGATTCATTCTTCTATACTCCCCCTCATTGTTTGGATATGTATTTTATCCCCACATGGTATGCAGTACTTTTCGCGATAGAAGAAACAAAATCCTCTCTTAAACGGAACTGAGGCACATCTGTCCTCACAAACACGCCTGCACCCCTCTTCAGGCTCCGTAGGTAACCTCTTACTGCATTTTCCGCCTATACACCACGCGGGACCACAGAAAAACGGCATTGCCTACAAGCAGAATCGTAAACTCCCACCCCGTCTTCCCCGTGCTGAAAAAATTATAAAGCCCCCAGACAAGCAGAGCCGCCGTATAAAAAATAAAAGCGATCTTCGCCGACTTGTCCGTCTGATATCGTTCCATTTCATCCGCTTTACGCAGTTTCAGTTTCATACCCTTTTCCTCCCGGTCTACGGTGTAAAAGCTCTCTAGCGATTTCATTTAAAAATGTCAAATATATTTTACATATGTTTATTATAAAAGAACGGACAACAATGTCAAATAGTTTTTACATTCTATAATTCGCTTCCTTAAAGAGAAGCATTGTTTCCACTCCATCTCGGTTATTCACGAGGCCCGTTAATATCTGGAAATGCCCGTAAGTTGTCCGAAATCCGTTTACCCGCGGAGCCTGCGGGGTAAGGATATGCTGTAACCGGAAGAAAACTAAGCAGGATGAAAAAATACGTACTAGACTCTTGAGGAGGTAATTCAAATGGATAAGAAAATTGTTGGTGTTTTCGATACAGAAAGAGAAGCTATTCAAGCAATCGACGGTCTTAAACAGCAAGGTTTCCATGCCGATGATATCTCCGTTATTGCCAAGGATAAACAAGATTCAGCCGATATTTTAGATGAAACCGGAACGAAGGCGCCTGAAGGCGTGGCCACCGGTGCAGCAACAGGCGGCGTTCTCGGCGGTGTGACCGGCTTGCTGGCCGGCATCGGCGCGCTCGCCATTCCGGGCGTAGGCCCCTTCATCGCGGCGGGACCGATCGCCGCTACATTGACGGGCGCCGCTGTCGGAGCGGGCGCAGGCGGTCT
Source organism: Paenibacillus sp. GbtcB18 (assembly GCF_019091125.1). NCBI lineage: Bacteria > Bacillati > Bacillota > Bacilli > Caryophanales > Paenibacillaceae > Paenibacillus > Paenibacillus sp. GbtcB18. The sequence continues at coordinate 114,954 of NZ_JAGXJX010000011.1, read as the reverse complement.
AGTGGGCGGCCTGGTAGGCATGGGCATCCCGGAGGATGAAGCTCAGCAATACGACAACTATGTCAATGACGGCAAAATCCTCGTCCTCGTCGATTCCGATGCCGAACGCGACGCTCACGTTTACGACACGTTCCGCACGAACCGTTCCCTGAACGCATCCACTTACGACGACCAGGTATTCCGCGATACGGACACCCCGGCATACGACGTCAATTCGGGTCTGCCTTACAATGCGCCGAATGATGACATTGACCGTTCTCGCCGTCTGTAAGCCAGCATCAAGCAAGTCGGACACATCCCCTATTAAAATAAAACCGAAAAGACCCGGTCCTCGTACAAGGACCGGGTCTTTCTTTTATAAATTTCCTATCCGGCTGACCAACGCCCATGCTAAGCCCTATTACATCCTTGAGCTTGCCGGGTGTTGACTGTTGACTGTTGACTGTTGACTGCGAACTACTGACTGCGTAACGTACAGGCAACGTTCGCGGGCACCTGATGCCAACCGCCCGGGTCGACTTCTAATGTGTCTTACACTCCGTCACCGGCACCGCAAATATATTCGGCCAGCGTACGCACCATAGCGCCGGTGCCGCCCTTCGGATCGATTCCTCGGTCCCCCCAAAGCCATGCCGTACCGCCCGTATCCAGATGAATCCACGGCTTATCTTCGATGAACGCCTCGATAAACGAGCCGCCCATAATCGCTCCCGCCCACTTATGAGCGGCAGCATTTTTGATATCGGCGACCGTACTGCGCAGCATTTCCCGGTATTCGGGGAAATTCGGGAGCTGCCACACCTTTTCTCCCGCTTGTATCGAGGCTTGCAGCACGGAAGCGAGGAAGGCGTCGTCGTTCGTCTGGGCGCTGGTGGCGACATCGGCGAAAGAGACGAGAACCGCGCCCGTCAGCGTGGCGATGTCGATCAGACGGGTTGCCCCTTTCTGAATCGCATACGTGACGCCGTCCGCAAGGATGAGACGCCCTTCCGCATCCGTGTTCAGCACTTCGACCGTGCGTCCGCTTAAGGTCGTGATCACATCTCCCGGGCGCATCGCCGTCCCGGACGGCATATTCTCGGCGGCCGGTATGACAATCCTCAGGTTGATGCGCGGCTTCAGGCGACCCACCACGATCAGCAGCCCGAGCAGCACCGCCGCTCCGCCCATGTCGCTGATCATCTCTTCCATCCCGCCCGCAGGCTTGATGGAAATGCCGCCGGTGTCAAAGGTGACGCCTTTGCCGACAAGCCCCAGCACCTCACCCGACGACGGATCGCCGTCGTAGCTCAGCGTAATCATGCGCGGCGGGTTCGCGCTGCCGAGGCCGACGGCCGCGAGCGCTCCCATGCCGCGCTCCACAATCGCCTGCTCATCCAGCACCTCGCAGGCGATTCCGAACTGCCCGGCCAGCTTCTCCGCTTCCTTCGCCAGATCGGAAGGAAGCAGCAGATTGCCGGGCAAGTTCGTCAGGTCGCGCGCATAATTCGTCGCGACCGCATACGCTTCGGCGGCAGCCACCGCCGCCTGCAGCGCTTCCCCGTTCAGCGCGTCCCGCTGAACGAACAACTGCGCCGCGGCCAGTTCCTGCCGCGGCTTCGCCTCCCGCGCGTACGTCGCGATGCGGTACGCGCCGAGCAGCAGCCCTTCCGCGACGGTGAACACCGCCTTCGCGGCAGAAGCCGCACCCGCAGGCCGCTCGTCTGCCGAGCCGATGCCTTGCGGTGCAGGCCGCGCGCCCGCCGCCATCCGTGCATCCGCTCCGCTCACGCCCTGCGGCTCGGCTTGCACGCCGTCAACGCTTGCGGCCTTCACCGAAGCGCCTCCCGCGGCACCGGCTCCTCCTGCGCCCTGCGCCGCACGCGGGGCCGCGTACGTCCCTCCGCGCGGAGGTTCAGCCGGGAAGGCCCCCTCCGGCAGCAGCACGGCCAGGCGGCCCAGCCCGAGCCGCTGTGCTTCGCGGGCCGCTTGTACCGCGGCAAGCCGCAGCGTGTCGCGGCCCGCCGGCGCCGCACCGAGACCGGCGGCGATCACGTACGGTGCGGCCAGGCGACCGTATGCCGGAAGCACGGTCACTTCGCCGGCGCTTCCTTTGAAGCGTCCGGCACGCTTCAGCCGGTCCAGCTCAGCCCGGAGCTCCTCCGGCAGATCCGGCAGGCTCCCCAGGTCTTCTCCCTCAGTCGTGAAGAACAGCAGGGCGTCCGCATCCGCCGAAGCCCAACCGCCGCTTTCCGTGATAGAAATTTTCGTATTCGTTGTATAGTCCGCTCTCATCTAAGAGTTCAGCCCCTCTCATGCCTCTGGCGGCAAGTCTTTCCTTCGATCCGCGTTTGCAGTATTCCCGTTCTAAATAGTCAAAACTCCCTCAGGCCGGCGAGTTTATCTTCAACATCGTCAGCGGGGAGCATATGGGTGTTCTTTTCTATTGTAATACACCGTGGCGTCAGTTTAAAGGGAGCTGAATCCGGAAGCTTGTCCCCTCTCCAACTTCGCTTTCCACATGAATGACGCCGCCATGGTTTTTGATAATACGGTAGCAGACGGAAAGCCCCAGGCCGGTCCCGTCTTCTTTCGTCGTAAAAAACGGATCGAACAGTTTTGAAAGCGTTTTCTGATCCATTCCTCTGCCGTTGTCTTCTATGTAAATCCATACTTGATGATCCACTTTAATCGTCCGAATGCGAATAAGCCCATGCTCTTTCTGTCCGTCGGACATCACTTCTATGGCATTTTTAACAATGTTGAGCAGCACCTGCTTGATCTGCTTCACGTCCACCCATACGTACAAATTCGGGTCGGATTCGCTTAACTGGATATCGCAGCCTTTTAACAAAGCCTCACTCTCGAACAGCAGCACGACTTCCTTAATAAGAGAGGCGATCTGGATCTTCTGCTTCACCGGAGCCGTAGGCTTGGACGAATTCAGAAATTCAAAAATGATATCGTTGGCGCGGTCGATTTCACTTAAAATAATATCAGCGTAATCCTGTTTGCCCAAACGAAGCAGTTCAGGCTGCAAAAGCTGAATAAACCCGCGGATCGAGGTAAGCGGATTACGGATTTCGTGAGCGATGGAAGCCGCGATTTTCCCCAGCATGGCCAGCTTGTCGTTATAATAGACGGATTGCTCGATCCGCTTGAAGTCGGTCACGTCCTTAACGGAAATGAGAATGTCCCCGTCCAGCTCCTCATCGTACTTGGCCGTTACCAGAAAGTGCTGGCCCTTCTCGTCCAGAACTTCCTGAAAGGGCAGCCGGTACACGAACATCTCGCGGTGAAGCTTGATCAGAAGTTTACGCATTCCTCTCGAAAGCTTCCGCAGCCTGACCAGCTCGTAGAACGTGCGTCCGATCATGCTTTTGCGAGGAAGTCCCAGGAATTGGCCGAGCTTTACGTTGGCAAACGAAAGAAAGCCTTCCTGGTCGAATAACGCTATTCCGCTGTCCATATGCTGGAGCACATTCTCATACTTGCTGTTGGACGGCGGGTAGGAAGAGTCCTGCATTAATCTGTCGGTAAATCGTCTTGACGGTTCTTTACCAACCTGCTCGGATTGTGACGTGCAAAAGGATATCGCTTCACTAAGTATTTGGAACGATTGCTGATAATACAGCACAGCATCTTCAGGTCTGGCAGGGCCGGTTAACTCCCGCATGCATCTATCATGCAGAAGAGTCACCTCTTGCGGCAGCATAGAGGAGATAAGCGGTTTGAGGGTGCTGGAATATGAGCGGGCTTCCTCCGGTCCGCTTTGCATCAATACTTGCAAAACTTGCAGATACATCGTTCGGATATCCGGCATGTGACTCCTCCTAGATTATGCGTGGGGTTGTGTACCCGGCACAACGACACTTTTCGTCAAAAATCAAGGGTTTTTCGTCATTTTCTTACATTTCCTCGCGAATTTGCTAATTATCGGAATCTCACTCATTGTAACATAGGAAGTTTAAAATTACGATACGATTTGGAGCGTAAAAAGAGGAAAATGTAAGATTCCGCCTTAAAACCGGCAGCGCCTGCCTGCTGCCGAAATTTCACTGTCCGGTCTGGATATGCGAGCTAAATAACCCCGCGGTCGGCGGGGTTATCTTTTTTCCTATTCGAGCCTGTTTGCAGATGGAGCGCTTATTCGTTCAAGCGTTGAACGTGTATCCGCTCAGCCGATGTTATAATAAACCGGGCCATCCTTGAATTCGATCCGGAAAGAATGTCCGCCTTTCCAGGAACCTTGGTCATCCCTGTCGTCGTTCTCCCGATTCTTGTCTTTCTTTTCTTTTTCTTTCTGCTGCTTCTCGCGTTCTTTCTCCCGTGCTTTTCTTTCTCTTTCTTCTTTTTCCTTCTCCGCTTCCTGTTTCCTCTTCATCTCTTCCTGGGCGCGCTTGTATTCCCGCTCCACTTTCTGACGAAGCCACTGTTCCCGCGCGTTGTCCGCGTTGCCGCTGCCCGTGTAGGTATTCTCCTTTTTCGGGGTGGGTGTGGGAACCGGCGTATTCTGGGTTCCGGAGGTTTTGCCGGACGTATTCGCCGTATTTCCTGACGCATTGTTCGAAGGCGTAGGCGTCGGAGTAGACTCCGGCGTCTTCGTAGACTCCGGCTGGTTCTTGTCTTCTTCATTCGGAAGAGCCACGTTGTCCTTGTTCCAGGAACCTTCTTTTTCCATGGCCAGCCAATTTGTGAGGTTATCTTTGTTGATGGGCTGTGTGCGGTTATACAGCTTACCCATTCCGCCCATCTGCTTGGCCAGTGTGTAAATGGACATATCACGCAGCTGATCAAGGCTGATTTCGGTCCCCATACTCTTCGCGTTCAAATAAATCGCGTACTTGCCCGTGGACAACTGATGCGTACCCGCTTCCTGCCGCAGTTCAGGCGGAGCCGCGAAAGCCGCGACCGCATATTTACTCAAGTCGGCATGATTCGCGAGCAGATGTTCCGTTACCTGCTTCTCCATTTTGTCGGCCAGGAGAACGTCGCTCACCTTGCGCTCGTTGCCTATAACCGTACTCGAGATAATAATATCCCCTTCGCCTTTGGCGAGCGGGCCTTGATCCAGCCATTCCAAAATAACGGACGCGGCCTGGGTCAACGGCTTGCCTTCCACATGAAGCGCCTTGGCCATCCGAGCGCCGTCCTGATTAAGCCCTCTGACCTCCCGTACGATCTCCTCATCGTCGAGCGCAAGCTCTACGCTCGGGTTAACGTCCATCGTCACATACGCCGCCACTTTGACCTGGCTGCCCATGTTTAACAAGCCGCCGATGAAAACAAAGCAAATAATCGCGGCAGCCGTAAGACCGGATGTCAGCACCAAAATCTGAGAACGCCCGAATCCCCTTGTCGATTTGTAACTGATTTCTTGTCCGACTTGGCAGTTTCGCCCTTTCTTAGAAATGCGCTCGAAACGCCCCTCCTCCGTCATGACAATAATGCTGTTTCCCTTCAGCTCCATGACGATGCCTTTACTCATATGCCTCTCTTCTTTCCTGGAAAGTTTGCTTTGATTGCTCTTTAATATGCAGATATTCTTTGAGATATGGATAGGAGCCGGTGTGTATGAGCGCTATGGCAATCAAATACTTTCGGTTTCGTTCCAGCGTTTTGCGGGAAACGCTAACCTTACCCAGAAGTTCCTTAATAGGAAGCTGCTTTTTGCTAAGCAGAAGACGCATCAGTTCAGGGTCTTCGGAGAGGAGCTTGCCGATCCCGAATAACATGATGCGAGAATCTTCGTGCTTGGGAGAGGCATCGACCAAATCGGTAAATTGAATGGAGAAAACGGCAAGATTGCGGTTAAATTCCACAATTTCTCCGCGGCGTTCTTCTATTCCCTTCTGTTTCTCATACTGTTCCAGCGCTTGATGAATCTCGATGGGATTTACGTAATGATCTTCTTCGTCCTCCTGGTCAAACGCACTGTACGGAATCTGTCCCTTGAACCGCTGCTCCTTTCTCAAATAATCGATCAGTCTGCGGCGCATAACCGTCTCGGCAAAACCGAGAAACGAACGCCCCATGTCATGGGAGAACTGATTAATGGCTTCGTTAAACGCGGCTAAAGCGATACTGAATTCATCGTCTCTGGCAGGATCAATATATCTTTTGCAAAAGCGGCTTGCCACCTTGATGACAAACGGCTGGTAATCCGAGATAAACTGATTGCGCAGACGCAGGTCTCCCTGCTGTATTTTCTTCACAACCTCTTCAGGCTGCGGTGCGTTTTTTTGGTGGTGGCTGGACTGACGTTTGCTGCCGAATAACTTCTTAAACAGTACCAGAATCACTGTTCCACCTCACTTATACAATTCGATTTCCAGCAATTTCTTCGGGGGGTCAATCTTTGCTATTATAGCACAAGCTTTATTATCGGCGAAAAAGTTAAGAGATTTCACAGAATTTTCTCAGAAAAAAGAGCGGAATACCCCCTATCTTCTCAAAAAACGCGGATGGAGCAAAATTGTATCCCAGAATTAGCAAACTAATGGTATTATCCGTAAACGAATCGATCAATAGTGACGCCTGTACTTATTAGAAAAAGCTGTACGAAAACCGATTCTTCCCGCACATTTGCATGAAACAAAAAAAACGGCCAGAGCACCCTCTGGCCGTTTTTATATGAGAATACCATCTATAATAAGTGCGATTGCTTTGAGGCTTACGGACTTTGAGGCGTACGCCCTTTAACAAGCTTGCTCCGGCGGCGGCTGAGCACCTGAAGACGTTTTTTGAGCTGGTCCTCCCACGCGGTGTCTCCGAGAGACTTAGCGACCGAAAGCAGATCCAGTCCCATGTCGATCTGATTCTGGACTACATCCATCGGCTCCTCATCCTCATGGTTCACGCAGTTCTCATAGATAGCCGGTCCCTGCTTGCCTTCCACATAATCGATGAAATCAACCTCGGCGGCACCGTCCCCGTGCGCGTATTCGGCGAGCAGCTCATACTCGTTTTCTATCAGATGATGAACCTCGATCCGGTGACACACCGGACAGAAAAGGATCGGGACATTGTGAATGCTTGTTCGTATATGTTTAAGGGTCCCCTTCGACCCGATCATACTTGCACCGCAGCAAAAACTCATAATACTTCCCTCCCAAGGATTGTCCTGCAGACCTTCCCGGCCTGCGGAAGTGAATTTACGCATGTCGTTTGCATGTGATGCTTTATTTTACAACATTCCTATTCACCGGCACAAAGGAAAATTCCTCTTTTTCTAGCAATATAGGCCTCGCCCGACACCGGTTTTTAACCTCTAATCGCAAGCTTATACCCTTCTGGGCCAAGCTTTGCCGCGCTTCTAACTCTAACACAGCCCGCATAAAATAAGAGGAACAGGACTTCCGGGAACTGCGCTAACGACGCCGGAGTCCGTTTTACCACCAGATCGGAGGGACGTGCAATGACGATTATTCCCATCATTTCTCGGCAGATTGCTTTTGCCAAATTCGAGAGCCAGACCGGTGAATTCTCGGTCTATTACCACACGGGAAAGGTGGAGAATTACACCGGTTTCGACCTGGAAGACATTCAAGCCCTGTGGGACTCGACGAACCGTTACGATACGCTGATGCGCTTGACGGAATCGCGGCGGCTTCCCCAGACCACCCCTACATGATGATGACGGACCGGAGGTAAAATAAGCGGCGGTAACCGACAACGGGAAGCGGGACACCCTGCCGTCGCTGCATTCTCCGGCTTCCTCCGCTCAAAGATTGGGAGCTTCCTTCCGCTGTGCTACAATAGAAGCATTCAAAAACGATACGGCATATGCCCGGCAAGGAAGAGAGGAATTTACTCTGCACGGTATTCGTTCAAACCATTCCCCGCTGCCGCAGCCCAAGCTCGGCAATGTGCATCTTATGATTCAACGGCAGACGGTTCTGTTTGTTTACTGGTCGCTTTCATCCCGCCTGGCTTCCATGATCGCCGAGTACGGAAACGAAGCCGAACAAGGTCTGGTATCCGTCCGCATAAACGGGTATGGTGAAGGTTCCGACGAGTCTGTCGTTTATGTGGTCCGAACCATGCCACCGGCCGAAAATGCCGGTTCCGCCTATATCCGCACGCAAGGCCGGAAGGGCCTATGGCAGGCGGAATTGGGAATCCTGAATGCCAACTGCGGCTTTCTTCCTTTATTGAGATCCGCTCCCGTTAGGACGGGTGACGGTTCCGGCGAAAATCCGTTCCCGGAAGAAGGGCGGCACAGCGGGAACAATCATCCAGCTTTTCCTCTTCTGCCGGTAGATTTTGGCTTCTATTCTACTTACACGATCTATCCGCCGCCCAAACAGGAAGGAGAAAAGCCGTGAGCGTATCCCAGCCCGTTCCCGCTCTGCTCGTTTTTCACGCGCATTTGCCTTACGTCTACCGGCCCGACGGCGGTCTCACTCTAGAAGAATATTGGTTCCATGAAGCGATGTGCGACGTCTATTTGCCCTTCGCGGATTGTATGGACCGTCTGCTAAACGACAAGATCTGCTCCCCGGTGACCTTGTCCGTAAGCCCCGTACTGCTGTCCATGTGGGAGAATCCCGACCTGCTGAAACGTACCCGGGAAATATTGAAACGGCGTGTGGAGCTGGGCCGCAAAGAACAAGAGCGGCTTGCAGACAAGCCCGGGCCGGCCTCCCTTGCCTCCCGCTATGCCGGAAGGTATGTGGACATGCTTGCTTTATTCGACAAAATAGACGGTAAAATCATCCCGCGGCTGCGCCTTTATGCCGACCGCGGCCTGATCCAGCTGATTCCCGCAGCCGCTACCCATCCTTTCCTCCCTTTGTTCAAAACGGAGGAAGCCGCGTTCGCGCAATTGCATACCGCCGTGACGGAGTTCCGGCGGTATTTCGGCTTCGCCCCCTCCGGGATCTGGCTGCCGGAATGCGGGTATACGCCCATGCTGGAGCCTATCCTGCTTAGGCTGGGGCTGCGCTTTACGATCCTGGAGGCGCCGGAAGACAAAGCCGGGGACTCCGGGCAGGGACCGTCCGCCCCGTATGTCACACCGGACGGCCTCCGGGTTTTCACCCGGGATGCGGCCGCCTCGGCTCTCGTGTGGAGCCGGGATAGCGGCTACCCCGGCCACCCCGATTATCGCGAATATTACCGCGATATCGGGTACGAGCTCGGCCGCGGCACTCCGGCCGAGCAAGCTTACATCCGGCCGTACGTGCTGCCGGATGGCACATCTGTTGCGACAGGCTACAAGTACTGTCGCATAACGGGCGCCGCCGAGGGCGGAGCCGGCGGCAAAGCCCCGTATGACGCCGACAGCGCCGCGGAGCTGGCCGCCGTTCATGCGAGACATTTCCTCGCATCCCTCGGCGCGGCTGAGCCTCCCGGCAGCGAAGCGGCAACGGGCGAAGCGGCCGTCGATGCCGCTGGCTCCGCTGCCGATTGGGATGCTGCCGTGCCGACCGCCCAGGCGGCAGCCGGGCTTGCCTCCCCCGCTTCGGCTGCCGCCAAACGCCAGCCTGCGGAGGCTCCCTCGGCTTCGGACCCTGCGGAGGCCTCGGCAAGGCCGACGCGAGCCGAACTCTCAGACGTTCGGCTCCACTGCGCAGCACCGGAAGCCGAGCCCATCCGTTTCTCCGGCAGCTATGCTGGAGAGAGCGGGGCCAGACCGCAGGCCGCTTCCGCCTCGGAGGCACGCCTGCTGCCGCCCCGGCCGATCGCCGTCTGCGCCTTCGACCTGGAGCTTTTCGGGCACTGGTGGCACGAAGGCCCCCTCTGGCTGGAAACCCTGCTGCGCGAAGGTGACCGTGAACAGCGGCGGCGGTATACCGCCAGCGGTTCGAACAGCGGCCCTTCACTGCCTGATTCGGAGAAGCAGCCCGTGTTTCTTACGCCTTCTCTATATGAGGAGCGCTACGCTTTCGGCAAAGGCACGGCCCCCGTTCTATCCAGTTGGGGACGGGGAGGCGATGCCAGAGTCTGGCTGAATCCCGCTACAGACTGGATGTATCCGCTTCTGCATGCCGCAGAAGAAGCCATGTCCCTGGCCGCTGCCCGGACAGACACCGCAGCGAGAAAAGCTCACCAAGCCCCCGCTGCGGAACTTGATGCTATTTTAAGCTCGGATCCTTCTTCCTTCTATTCCCCCTACTCCGGCCCGAATCGGCGCGATGACGAAAATTTTCCGCACACCGCTATCACCGATAAAATTTTGCGCCAGGCTGCCCGGGAGCTTATGCTCGCCCAAAGCAGCGATTGGGCGTTTATGATCGAGGCGGGAGAAATGGCGGGCTATGCCGCCGGAAGATTTCACGAACATAGGAATAACTTCTATCAGTTGCTACCGATACTGGATGATATAGATGAGAGACAACCCGCCGTTCTTTCACCCGAGAAGCTAGAATCGCTTCATAGAATGGAAAGAAGCGCTTCTCTTTTTCCCGATGTTAATTGGAGAGCCTACCTCCCGGGGTATCTTTCCGAAACGCCAACGGATAAAAAACGATCCCAGGCACCCGCCTTTGCTCCCGCCGATCCTTTGCCTGAAGATCAAACAGACGTCCAAGAGCGACAAACCGGCCAACCATCCGCCGGATGTTCACAGGCAAAACCGCCTGCCGCAAACAGCTTCACCGCCGTTCCGGATACCGGCAAAAAAGCCCCCCTCCGCGTTCTCGTGCTGGCCTGGGAATTCCCGCCTCATCTGATAGGTGGGCTGGGGCGAGCGGTTGGAGACCTTACGGCACAACTGGCCCGTGACGGGCATACTGTGCATGTGATAACATGCCGCCGGGATGGCGAGGCCGCAGACAGTCTATGGAACAGAGTGCACGTTCATCGCGTGGAAGTGCTGCAAAGCTCCGAATCTCCGGCTTTTCTCGACTGGGTGTTCAGCTTGAACATCGCCATGATTTTACGAGTGGAACGTCTGCTGGAGGAAAATCAGGGGCTTCGGTTCGATATCCTCCACGCGCATGACTGGCTGGTGTATTACGCCGCCCGTGACTGCCGGCAGGCTCTTCGCCTGCCGCTTGTCGCTACCCTGCATGCAACCGAACACGGACGCAAGCTGGGCCGGCTGGATGACCCCGTCTCCCGCAAAATTCACGCCGCGGAAAGCAGTCTGGCGGAGCTGGCCGACAAACTTATCGTTTGCAGCGATTCGATGGCGGAGGAAGTGACGTCGCTTTTCAACCGTAAAAAATCCGGCGTGACGGTCATTCCGAACGGTCTTCCTGCCGCTTCCGATGCGGAAATGAGCCGGGAGCCGCATCCGGTTCCGGCATGCGCCGGAGATTCCGGGCGTCCGCTGCGCTCGACGTTTGCAAAGCGCCGGATTCTATATCTCGGACGCCTCGTCCCCGAGAAGAATGTTCCGCTGCTTCTGGCAGCGTTCCCTTACGTCCTGGAGCAGTTCCCGGAGACGGAACTGCTCATTGCCGGAACGGGACCGGAGGCGGCTTCCCTCAGCAGGCTGGCCGCTCCCTTCGGAGACCGCGTAAGGTTTACGGGCTTCGCCGACGAAGCCGCCAAAGCCGGGCTTTTGGCGCAAGCCGATGTCTGCGCCATTCCGAGCCTATACGAGCCCTTCGGAATCGTGGCGCTTGAAGCGATGAGAGCCGGCGTCCCTCTCGTCGCTGCGGATACCGGCGGGCTTGCCGGACTTGTCGAAGACGGCGTAGACGGCTTCCGGCTCCCGCCGGCCGATCCCCGGGCTTGGGCAGGGAAGATTTGCCTTCTGCTGGGCGATCCGGAGCTCGCGGCTCTTTTTACGAAGCGCGCCTCCGCTAAATTACACACATGCTTTAATATGAAGGAAATCGGCGACGCCACCGCGAACGTTTACCAAAGCGCCATAAATTGCCAAAGATCGACAAAAACTTGTTGACCTCTTCTTCTGAAAACGGTAACCTTATGGCGAATAACCTGGATTTACCAGTAACCAGTAAGGAAGTGATTTTTTGCCCAGACATTTCGTTGTCGGTAACGGGAAGTTTCTCATCAATCTGGATGAACACTCTTACATGCGGGATTTGTACTACCCTTATGTAGGGCAGCTGAATCATATCGGCGGGTATCATTGTCGTGTCGGAATTTGGGTGGACGGTGCTTTTTCGTGGTTGGACGCGCCTGAATGGCAGTTTCAGCGTGCTTATGTGGAAGACTCCTTAGTGACCGACGTGAAGGCGACGCATCCCGGCCTCGGGGTAACGCTTCGCATTCAAGACGGCGTGCATCAGCGGGAGGATATTTTTCTGAAACGGATTCAAATCACCAACCATCACTCGGCGGTGAAGGAAGTACGGGTATTTTTTAACCAGGATCTCGTCATCAACGAGACGGAAGTCGGCGACACTGCCGCCTATTACCCGGCCAATCACACCGTTTTCCATTATAAAAAAGACAAATACTTCATGTTCAACGGAAGTACGGGAACGGACGGCATTTTTCAATACACAACCGGAATCAAGCGCTTTTACAATGCCGAAGGCACATGGCGTGACGCCGAGGACGGCCATCTGATGGGCAATCCGATCTCGCAGGGCTCGGTCGACAGCACCATCTCGTTCCGGATGTATGTGCCGCCTTCCGGCGACCATACCCTGTACTACTGGCTGAGTGCGGGACGCACGCTTGAGGACGTGAAAAAGCTCGACAAGTATGTCAAAGAAAGCCATCCCGGCAAGCTGCTCGACCGCGTTCAGATTTACTGGCAGCGCTGGGTCAACAAGACAGAGCGGTCGTTCGGCGATCTCAGCGGAGAAATTATCCGCTTGTTCAAACAGAGCCTGCTCCTTGTGCGCACCCAAACCGACGTGAACGGCGCGATTATCGCGGCCAATGATTCGGACATCATGCAGAGCAACCGCGACCATTACAGCTACATGTGGCCCCGCGACGGCGCTCTGGTCGCCTACTCCATGTCCATGGCCGGCCATCAGGCGATGATGGAGCCGTTCTATCGTTTCTGCGCCAACGTGATTTCTCCCGAGGGGTATTTGCACCACAAATACAACCCGGACGGTACCGTCGGATCAAGCTGGCATCCGTATGTACACAACGGCGGCGAGCAGCTGCCGATTCAGGAAGACGAAACGGCGCTCGTGCTGTTCGCTCTCTGGCAGGACTATAAGAAGCACGGCAATCTGGAGCTGGTACAGTCTCTCTACCGCGATCTGATCCGCAAGGCCGCACGCTTCATGTCCACTTATATCGACCAAGAGCTGAATCTGCCGAAGCCAAGCTACGATCTGTGGGAAGAACGATACGGTATCTATACGTTCACCGCTTCCGCGGTTTACGGAGGACTGATCGCCGCGGCTAACTTCTGCAACCTGTTCGGCGATGAGGAACGCAGCAGCCGCTACACCCATACGGCCGAGAAAATTAAAAACGGCATCCTCACTCATCTCTGGGATGAGAAAGAAGGCCGTTTCGCCCGCGGTTTGCATCAAAAGGACGGAACTTGGGTCCGCGACATGACGCTGGAAAGCTCGGTCTACGGAATATTCGAGTTCGGCGTTCTGCCGGCGGACGACGATCGTGTCGTGCGCACCATGCAGGCCAACAAGAACGGCCTGTCCATCAAAACCCCTGTCGGCGGCGTAGCCCGCTATCATCACGATTATTATTTCCAGCGGTCGCAGGATGTGAATCAGGTGCCGGGCAATCCCTGGATCATCTGTACGCTGTGGATCGCCGAATGGGAAATCGAATGCGCCAAGAAGCTGGAAGATCTCGAAGTACCGCGGCAGACGCTGGAATGGGTCGTGAAGCATCAAATGGAGAGCGGGATACTTCCCGAGCAGCTCGATCCGTATAACGGCGATCCCGTATCCGTCGCCCCTCTCACCTGGTCGCACGCTACCTTCGTTCTCGCCGTTGTCAAATACTTGAGCAAATATGAGCAGCTTGCGGGAAAATAACCCCGCCTGCTCCCGAAATAAACCGCAAGCCGTTCAAATTCGGCCTGCGGTTTTTTTCATCATCTTTCTCCTCTATCAGGCGGTGAGCCGTCCTGTCCCTTACAAAAAAGGCAGAAACCGCTCTCCACCCGAAAAAGCCAGCAGAGATGCTTTACGGCGCTTATACGGGCTTATACCGGCTTGTAAGGGATTTTTCCGGCCCTCCACGGGCGCGTGAAAGGCCCTTCTGTTTTTCCCCGCCGCTGCACACGCTTGGATGCCCCGAGCCGCCGCACGGGAAAGACGAAAGGTACCTGTCATGACCATACCGCGGCACCTCATGACCGGCGGCGTCTACAGCCGCTCTCCAAATACTTCGGCATATTTGTCCGCGCTCCACAAAGCCTCCAGCTCTTCCGGCTTGTTCATCTCAATCTGAATAAGCCATCCCGATCCGTAGGGAAAACGGTTGATATAATGGGAGTTCTTAACCAACTCCCGGTTAGTGGATACAATCGTTCCGGACAACGGCATAAACACATCCGTTTCCGCCGTAACGGACTCCATTATCCCCAGAAAATCGCCGGCCTGCAGCACCTCCCCTTCCTCCGGAAGCTCTGCAAACACAATCATTCCGATCTCCATTTGCGCGTAATCCGTCAATCCGATCGTAGCCCGGCTTCCGTCTACCCGGACCCACTCATGATTCGGGGTATACAACAGTTCCTGCGGGATATCCATCCTGCCCCTCCTTTCTGTCTCAATCGTAACAAAAGCTCCCCGCCCGCCGCCGTTAAGCGGAGAGTGAGGAGCTCCTATAATCAGTCCGTCAACTTACTTTACGGACAGGTTTTTGTCGCCAGGTTTCCAGTTCATCGGGCACAGGCCGCCGGACTGAAGAGCTTGCAGAACGCGAAGAGTTTCTTCTACGCTGCGACCTACGTCGTTGTGGTTAACGACTTGGTATTTCAGTTCGCCTTCCGGATCGATGATGAACAGGCCGCGCAGAGCTACGCCTTCTTCTTCGATCAGGACGCCGTAGTCGCGAGCTACGGATTTCGTCAGGTCAGCTGCCAGAGGGAAGTTCAACTTGCCCAGGCCGTTGTCCTCGCGAGCGGTGTTGATCCATGCACGGTGAGAGTGTTTGCTGTCCACAGAAACACCGAGAACTTCGGTTTTCAGATCCTTGAAAGTGGAAGCAGCTTCACTAAGCGCCGTAATTTCAGTCGGGCATACGAAAGTGAAATCAAGAGGATAGAAGAAAAGTACCAACCATTTGCCTTTGTAATCGGAAAGAGACGCTGTTCCAAAATCCGTTCCGTCTCCAAGTGCAGTTTCCATAGTGAAATCCGGAGCCGGTTTACCTACCAAACGTTCTGCCATGTCAAAAATTCCTCCTTTGATCTATTCCTTGTCGAATAATAAAATGGTATCATTCGCCCAAAAGAAAGTCAAGATTATAAAGTCTATTAAATAATAATTATTATAAAAATATGACCAATGTGCGAACATTTGCTGCCATTACGGCCTTCCGCTTCTTGATTTTTGTTCGCTAACGCGAAGATTTCAAACGAATCTCTACTATTATAATAGTGCGCATTTTGCATCCCGCCGCCTACATCTTTTCTTCACAAAAGAAAACACGCAGAAAGCAAATTCTCTTCTGCGTGTCGGTGTCAGGCATTCTTTTATTTACGGATGGCCGCGACGATCAGGTCGCCCATTTCTTTCGTGCCGATCGCTTTCGACTTATCGACCGCGATATCGCCCGTGCGGTGGCCCGCATCAAGCACTTCCTTCACGGCACGCTCGATCGCGTCCGCCGCTTCGTGGTAACCGAACGTCAGGCGGAACATCAGCGCTACCGAGAGGATTGTCGCGATCGGGTTGGAAATCCCTTGACCCGCGATATCCGGTGCGGAGCCGTGTACCGGCTCGTACAGGCCGAAGCTGCCTTCGCCCAGCGAGGCGGACGAGAGCATGCCGATCGATCCGGTCAGCATCGCCGCTTCGTCGCTCAGGATGTCTCCGAACATGTTCTCGGTGACGATCACGTCGAAGCTGGAAGGACGGCGCAGAAGCTGCATCGCGCAGTTGTCGACGAGCACGTGCTCAAGTTCGACATCCGGGTAATCCGCGGAAATGCGGATAACCGTCTCTCTCCACAATCGGGAAGTCTCCAGCACGTTCGCCTTGTCGACCGAAGCCAGCTTCTTGCTGCGGGTGCGGGCGATTTCGAACGCCTGGCGTGCGATGCGTTCCACTTCGCTTACGTTGTAAGCGCAGGTATCGACCGCTTCTTGTCCGTTCTCTGTCTCGCGGCGGAATTTCTCGCCGAAGTAAATGCCTCCTGTCAGCTCGCGGACCACGATAAGATCCGTACCGTCAAGCACTTCCGGCTTGAGAGTGGACGCGTCCTTCAGGCAGTCGAACACGACAGCCGGGCGGATGTTCGAGAACAAGCCGAGCGCTTTGCGAATACCGAGGAGACCCGTTTCCGGACGAAGCTCCTTCGGATTGTTGTCCCACTTCGGACCGCCTACGGCTCCGAGCAGTACCGCGTCCGCGCGCTGGCACAGTTCCAGCGTTTCCTGCGGCAGCGGCGTGCCTTTCTCGTCGATGGCGATTCCGCCGAACAAGCCATGCTCCGTCTCAAAGCGATGACCGAAAAGCTCCTCGGTTTTCTTGAGAACTTTCTCCGCTTCCGCAACGACTTCCGGGCCGATACCATCCCCCGCGATGACGGCGATTTTTTTCACGTCTGACATGTTCGTTCACTCCTTTGGATTGTCCGTAGCTGACAGGGCCGTGCTAATCCGATCCCTACTGCATCTCTACTTTCAGTTTTAACACATTTGGTAACGGATGACTAAGATATAAAAGCTATCAGTTTCATAGGTAAAACCTATAAATATCTTTTTGAGAAACCTCATCCTCTTTTTCACTCCATGACCCCATCCTCTCTTTCACCTTTCCTGTCGCGGCCTTAACGATATAAAAAAAAGACCCCGCACCGGTTTTATCTGACTCTAACGCTCAGACATAACCCGGCAGGGTCTCCTGTAACTCTTCAAAAAATTACACCCTCGGGGCAGCCGCCAGCAAAGGCTGCAGAACGGCATCCAGGCGGTCGAGGCCCAGCCTGATCTCCGCTTCTCCCGCGTGCGTGTAATTCAGCCGCATCGTGTTGCGCTCCGGCTCGTCGGCGAAGAAAGAAACACCGGGCACGAAGGCCACTCCCTGCTGGACGGCGGCGGCCAGCAGCACCTGCGTGTCAATGTGCGCCGGAAGCTCCAGCCACAGGAACATGCCGCCCTGCGGATCGTTCCAGTGGACGCCCGGCCAGTTCTTCTCCTGAAGCACCTGCACCATGGTGCGCATCCGCTTCTCGTACTCAACCGAGATCAGCCCGATATGGGCATCCATATCAAACTGCTCCATCAGTTGGTACAGCGTCATCTGATCGATGGTGCTCGAGTGCAGATCCGCCGCCTGCTTGGCCTGGGCCATGCTGCGGATAACGGAGCGGTCGCCCATGACCCAGCCGGTGCGCAGTGCGGGCGCCACGATTTTGGAGAACGTGCTCGTGTACACGACGCAGCTTCCCTCCGGGTGCTGATCGAGCGAGAAGATAGACGGCATGATTTCGGTCGTGCCGAATTTCAGCTCGCCGTAGGGATCGTCCTCAAGGATGAGCACATCGTTCTGACGGCAGGCCGCCAGAAGGCCTTGACGGCGTTCCAGACTCCACACACGGCCCGCCGGGTTGGAGAAGCTCGGATTCACATACACCATCTTCGGCCGGTGCTGTTTGATTTGAACGGCGAGATCCTCCAAATCCATCCCGTGCCGGTCGCTCCGGACCGACACGATTTTGGCGCCGCGCGCCTGGAATACCTGAATGGCCGCGAGATAGGTCGGACGCTCGACAAGAATAACGTCGCCTTCGTCGATATAGACGCGGGTAAGCAGATCAATCGACTGCTGGGAGCCCGTCGTCAGCAGCATATCGTCCGGCGTAACCTTCATGCCTTTCGTTGCCATGCGGTTGCAGATGCTCTGGCGCAGCGGAGTGTAGCCTTCCGTCAACCCGTACTGCAGGGCGGACTTGCCGCCTTCCATGACTCTTCCGATCGCTTCTTTGACGGCTTCTACCGGAAAAAATTCCTCCGCCGGAAGGCCCCCGGCAAAAGAGATGATGGACTTGCCCTGCGTAAGTTTGAGGATTTCACGTACAGCGGAGGAGGAAAAAGCCTCCAATGTTTTTGAGAACCGATAATTCATGGTGCCGCCCCTTTCGTGTTAACAAAACACCTCACTTCCGCGCTCGGCGGGAGTGAGGTGCTGCGTATTAAATCAACGTGACATTGCTGCGTTTGGCAGTCGGTGTTTTGCGCTTTTCGATCAGACGGTTCAAGGCATCGATATAGGCTTTGGCACTTGCCTCCAGAATATCCGTGGAAATTCCGCGGCCCTGTACGGAAACGCCTTTTTGGCCCAAAATGACATGAACTTCGCCGAGAGCGTCCTTGCCGTAGGAAACCGATTTGATCGTGTAATCCTCCAGCTCCACTTCCTCGCCGGTCGTTTTATCGATTGCGTTGTAGATGGCATCTACGGAACCGTTGCCGTCTGCCGATTCTTGCAGCACTTTGCCGTCCTCGGCATGAATACGCACCGAAGCGTTCGGAACGGCTTGGTTGCTGTAGGATACCTGCAGGGAATCCAGCACATATACTTCCGGCGTGCTGACCAGCTTCTCTTCGAGAAGAGCGCGGATGTCATCATCCAGCACGTTCTTCTTCTTGTCAGCCAGATCCTTGAATTTAGCGAACGCCGCGTTCACCTGCTCGTCGACGAGGTCGTACCCCATATCGACGAGCTTCTCGCGGAACGCGTGGCGGCCGGAATGCTTGCCGAGTACGAGCTTGCTTTCCTTGAGACCGATCGTCTCCGGAGACATGATCTCGTACGTCGTCTTCTCCTTCAGCATGCCATCCTGGTGGATACCCGATTCATGCGCGAAGGCATTGGCGCCGACGATCGCTTTATTGCCCGGCACATCCATGCCCGTCAATTTGCTGACGAGACGGCTTGTGCGGTAGATTTCGGAAAGCACCAGGGATGTCTTCGCCTGAAAGAACTCCTGGCGGGTTTCCAGCGCCATGGCGACTTCCTCGATCGACGTATTGCCGGCACGCTCGCCGATTCCGTTGATGGTGCCTTCGATTTGATCGGCACCGTTCAGAACCGCCGCCAGCGCGTTGGCCGTAGCCATGCCGAGGTCATCGTGACAGTGGGCGCTGAGCTGGATTTTCTCGATGCCCGGCACGTTTTCTTTCAGCGTTTTGAAAATGTTCCCGAATTCGCTCGGATTCAGAAATCCGACCGTATCCGGAATATTCACCACGGTAGCGCCTGCGCGGATCGCCATCTCGGTTACTTCGCAGAGGAAGTCGAGCTCGGTCCGTCCGGCATCTTCGGGGGAAAATTCGATTTTATCGAAATATTTTTTCGCATAGCGGATAGCGGCTTCAGCCGTCTCCAGCACCTGCTGCTTCTCCATCCGCAGCTTATGCTTGCGGTGAATCGGCGAAGTGGCCAAGAACAAATGCAGGCAAGGATCCTGAGCGTGCCTCAGTGCTTCGCGCGCCGCATCGATATCCTGTTCCCGTGAGCGGGAAAGACCGATAATCGTTGCGTTTCTCACGGCGCGGGCGACGGAAGAGACTCCTTCCAGATCTCCCGGAGAGGCGGCCGGAAACCCGGCCTCGATCCGGTCAACGCCCAGCTTCTCAAGCTGAAGCGCAATTTCGACCTTCTCCTGCATGTTGAGATTGACCCCCGGTGACTGTTCTCCGTCCCGGAGCGTCGTATCAAACACATAGATTTTTCTCACTTGCGTTCACCTCCTGAAGCTTGAGTTTTGGTTATCTATTCGGGCTCCGCTTACTTCTTGATCCAGTGCATCAGTTCACGCAGCTGGGAACCGACTTGCTCCAGCGGGTGCTCGGCTTCGTTTCTGCGTGTCGCGTTCATGAACGCGTTGTTGGATTGGTTCTCAAGGATGAAGTCGCGTGCGAATTTACCTTGTTGGATATCCGTCAGCACGTCTTTCATCGCTTTTTTCGTTTCAGCCGTGATGATGCGAGGGCCCGTTACATAGTCGCCGTACTCCGCCGTGTTGGAGATGGAGCTGCGCATGGAAGACAGACCGCCTTCATACATCATATCAACGATCAGCTTCAGTTCGTGCAGGCACTCGAAGTAAGCCATTTCAGGCGCATAACCTGCTTCAACCAGCGTTTCAAAACCGGCTTTAACGAGCTCGCTTGCACCGCCGCAAAGAACGGCTTGCTCACCGAACAGATCCGTTTCGGTTTCTTCTTTGAAGGTTGTTTCGATAACTCCCGCGCGTGTACAGCCGATACCTTTGGCATAAGCGAGACCGATTTGCTTCGCGTTGCCGGTTGCGTCCTGCTCGATCGCGATCAGGCCGGGAACGCCGAAACCTTCCACATACGTACGGCGAACCATGTGGCCCGGGGATTTTGGCGCTACGAGGAATACGTCTGCGTCTGCAGGCGCTTTAATTTGTCCGAAGTGAATGTTGAAGCCGTGGGAGAACATGAGCGCTACGCCTTTTTTCATGTTCGGCTCGATCGCTTCTTTGTATACGCGTGCTTGCGTTTCGTCCGGCATAAGGATTTGGATCACGTCTGCGCGTGCAGCCGCTTCTTCAACCGTGAATACTTCGAAACCATCGTTTTGCGCCGTGTTCCAGGATTTACCTTGGCGAAGACCGATGATTACATTCAGTCCGCTGTCGCGAAGGTTTTGCGCTTGAGCGTGACCTTGGGAACCGTAACCTACGATTGCGATCGTTTTGCCTTGAAGGGATGCGAAGTCTGCGTCTTTTTCATAGTACATAGTAGCTGCCATTGGATAATATCCTCCTTAAATTAAATAACCGTGTATGATTTCCCCATTGAATGGGCCTTTCAGCTTTCAACCGTCAATGAATTACTGATTTGCAGCAGCAAAGAGTTAAGGGCTGAAAGTCCCATTCAAGGGGACTTAGCTGATGAATCGGCTTTTCTGATTTCCGTAAAGAACGAAGAATGAAGGTAGTAGGTTAAAAAGTCCGGCGGTATCGGGCCGCTTTACTTGATAGCGCCACGGATCATCGCCGTAACTCCCGTTCTGGAAAGCTCGCGTATTCCGTAAGGACGGAGCAGTTCAATCATCGCGTCGATTTTCTCGGAGTCGCCGATTGTCTGGACAATTAGGGAGCTTGGACCGATATCGACTACAGCGGCCCGGAACGTCTCTACGATGCCGAGAATCTCAGGGCGCTGGGCGGGCTCCGAATTGACCTTGATCAAAGCGAGCTCCCGGGCGACCATCGGATTTTTGCTGAGATCGATTACTTTGATCACATCGATCAATTTGTACAGCTGCTTAGAAATCTGCTCCAGCGTATTGTCGTCGCCTTCGGTGACGATCACCATCCGGGAGAGTCCGACTTCTTCGGACTCTCCCACAGTGATGCTTTCGATGTTGTATCCTCTGCGGCCGAACAAGCCGGATACCCGCTGGAGGACGCCGGGCTGATTGTTAACCAGAATGGATATGGTGTGTTTCGTGATCATATTAGTCGTCCTCCCCCATCAACATCTCGCTGATCGTGCTGCCTTGCGTGACCATCGGGAACACATTCTCGTGCTTGGCAACCACGAAATCGATTAGAACCGGCCCCGGAGTATCCAAAGCTTCCTGCCAAGCCTTTTGGGCTTCCTCTTTGTTCGTGGCTCGCAGACCTTTCACGCCGTATGCCTCCGCCAGTTTGACGAAGTCCGGGCTTCCTGCCAGGTCGATGTGGCTGTAGCGATTGTCGTAAATAATTTCCTGCCACTGCCGGACCATGCCGAGCACCTGATTGTTGATGACAACGATTTTGACCGGAATGTTGTTAATGGCGCAGATGGCAAGTTCCTGGGAACACATCTGCATGCCGCCGTCTCCGTTGATCGAGACGACCAGCTTATCCGGATTACCCATTTGCGCTCCGATGGCGGAAGGGAAACCGAAGCCCATCGTGCCCAGGCCGCCCGAGGAGATCCAGGAGCGCGGATGCTGGAATTTATAGTACTGGGCTACCCACATTTGATGCTGGCCGACATCCGTCGTCACGATCGCTTCGCCTTTGGTCGTTTCGTTGATCATTTCGATCACGTACTGCGGCTTGAGCACCGTGTCGGAGTCTTTATACTTCAGCGGGAAGTTCCGCTTGCTCTCTTGAAGCCGTTCGATCCATTTCTCCGACTTGGCCGGCTTCGCTTTCGTGTTGGCGTATTCCAGCACGGAGCGGATATCGCCGACAACCGGAATGTCCGTCTTCACGTTCTTGCCGATCTCGGCGGGGTCGATGTCGATGTGGGCGATTTTCTTCGCTTTCGGCGCGAAGCCGTCCAGCTTCATCGTCACCCGGTCGTCGAAGCGGGAGCCGATCGAGATCAGCAGATCCGCATTCTGGATCGCCTGGTTTGCCGTGTACGTGCCGTGCATGCCGGGCATTCCCACCCACAGTTCGTGAGCGCTTGGGAATCCGCCAAGACCGAGAAGCGTCGTCGTGACCGGAATCCGCGTCTTGTTGATAAACTCCAGCAGCTCTTTGGATGCGTTGGAGTAAACGACTCCGCCGCCGGCGATGATAAGCGGCTGCTCCGCCTCTTCGATCGCCTTGATCAGCTTCTCTACCTGCAGCTTGTTCGGATGAACCGTCGGGTTGTACCCGCGGATGTTAACTTCGCTTGCCGGGTGGAACATGGCCGTCTGTGCCGATACGTCCTTCGGAATATCGATCAGTACCGGGCCTTTGCGTCCTGTATTTGCAATGAAGAAGGCCTCGTGAATGATCCGCGGCAGGTCGTTCACATCGCGTACCAGGTAGCTGTGCTTCGTAATCGGCATCGTGATTCCCGTGATATCCGCTTCCTGGAAAGCATCCGTACCAATCGCCGTCGTCGCCACGTTGCCGGTGATGACAACGAGCGGTACGGAGTCCATGAACGCCGTTGCGATTCCGGTTACCAGGTTGGTTGCCCCCGGCCCCGACGTCGCGATGCAAACTCCCACGTTGCCAGTCGATCTCGCATAACCGTCCGCCGCATGAATCGCGCCTTGCTCGTGCCGCGTCAGCAGGTGGTTAAAATCGGAGAATCCATGCATGGCGTCGTAAATATAAAGTACCGAGCCTCCGGGATAACCGAAGACGCATTCCACACCTTCGAGCACCAGGCTCCGCAGCAAGATTTCCGAACCGTTAATCAGTTCCGGCTTGCGCATCGCTTCCATCAATTCCTCTTTAGACCTTTTGGCTGTCCCCACATTCATGAGAATCCTCCTCTCGTTTCTTTTCCATTTTTTTAAAATCAACGCATGGCAGCATGCAAAAAACCCCAATCCTCCCGGCGCCGGATTTCCGGCGTCATACGGGACGAAAGGGGTTTGAATTCTTCCGTGGTACCACCCTAGTTTGTCGTGCGCCTCGCGGCACAGGACCTTAACAGGTTACATTATGTCAGACATAATGCACACTTGGCACGGTAACGTGTGCCGCTCCGATTCTCCCTAATCACCAAGCGTTAAGGCTTAACCAGCCCGCTTGCTTTTCAGGAAAACAGCTCCGAGGTGAGCTCGTACAAAGGGATTATGGCGATGGTTTCAGCGTTTCCGATCGCTCTCTGAGCATAAGGGCCCTTATAACTTCGTCCTCTTCATAGCCGATTTCTGATGAGTCTTACAATTTAGAATATTGATTTAGAGATAATTATATGCACGCCGCTCCCTATAGTCAACAACTTTTCTTTAAAATAATTGTAAGACCCTTTTACAAGCTCTGACAAAAAAAGAATCGCCATGCGCAGTTATCACGCATGACGATTCGGAAAACGCCGGTTTAGGCGTTCACTTTTTGCTTGGCAGCCGTTGCAAGATCAGCGAAGCCTTTAGCATCGTTGACAGCCAGATCAGCCAGGATTTTACGGTTAACTTCGATACCGGCCAGTTTCAGACCATGCATCAGTTTGCTGTAGCTAAGTCCGTTTACGCGAGCAGCCGCGTTAATACGCACGATCCACAGTCTGCGGAAATCGCGTTTTTTCGTACGACGGTCACGGTATGCGTAAAGCAGGGATTTCATTACCTGCTCATTAGCTGTTTTAAACAGACGGTGTTTGGAACCGAAATAACCTTTTGCGAGTTTCAGAACTTTTTTATGACGACGACGGGATGTGAATCCGCCCTTGACTCTTGCCATAGTGATGACCTCCTAAACGATTTTGGGTAATGGAAACGAAGTGATTACTTAATTTGTGCAAGACCTTGCTTCAGGCGTCTAACATCGCCAGGAGCCATAACCGGGTTTGTAGCGAGTACGCGCTTTTGACGGCCGGATTTGCCGCTGAGCAGGTGGTTTCTGTAAGCTTTGTATCTTTTCACTTTACCGGTACCGGTAATTTTAAAACGGCCTTTCAAGCTGCTGTGGGTTTTCATCTTAGGCATCTGGAAGTCCTCCTCAAATAAAATTCATAGGCAGGGCGCGTTTGCACGCGCCCAGAAATTTAGGTTGTTGCTTTCGGTGTCAAGATCATGATCATGCTGCGTCCTTCGAGCTTAGGAGCGCGCTCCATGCTGGAGATCTCCTCGGTTTCGGCTGCAAGACGCTGCAGTACTTTTCTTCCGTTCTCGGCGTGAGCAATCTCACGGCCGCGGAAACGGACGGAAGCTTTCACTTTGTCACCGTCGTTCAAAAATTTAACCGCATTGCGCAGCTTCGTTTGGAAATCATGTTCGTCGATCGTAGCGCTCAGGCGAATTTCTTTGATGTCCACGATTTTCTGGTTCTTGCGGGCTTCTTTTTCTTTCTTCTGCATTTCGTAACGGTATTTCCCATAGTCCATGATGCGGCATACCGGCGGCTTAGCCGTTGGCGCTACGTTCACCAGATCCAAGTTGGCGTCAATCGCCATTTGGAGCGCTTCACGAATCGGTTTAATGCCGAGCTGTTCGCTGTCGGGCCCGATCAAACGGACTTCTTTCGCGCGAATCTCATCGTTAACCATGTGATCTTTACTAATATTCTCCACCTCCAACCATTGTTTCCAAGCTTGTTGCCAGGATATAAAAAGGGGATGCAGGCTAACAGCCCACATCCCCACGGTTCGTTTGTTCACAAAAAAACAAAACGTTGACGTTATTCATCGTAACCAGCCGACGGAATCGGTCAGGTGAGAAGCGGGCGCCTCTTCTTTCAAAGATATGCAGTTTTGCAATCACTCGTACTACTATACCACTCCGGAGAAGACAAGTCAACTATATTCTGCTCGAATCTCCCGTAAGTTAGCTGACCTGCTTGCTCTGCACTTCTTCCAGGCGGATAACACGCGTATGCTTCGTATGGCTCCACTGCTTGTTGTTCTGCGTGAAGAACGCGTATACGGTAATCGGCCACCAGGACAGCATGAAGATCGGATAAGCGATCAGGTACTTGTATGTTTTGCCGGACGCCTTCTCGATAAACAACGAGATCGGCAGCATCACATAAATCGAGATGGCCAAGACGTTGACAATCGGAGCCAATTCGTACAGATTCATGTCCGTTCCGCCCGGCACGATGGCTTTGATCCAAATCGCCACGCTCAGGATGGAACCGAAGAAATAGTTATATACGTTAGCCGAATAGAAAGCGGCGTCGATTTTGGTCCAGCTGCGCTCTTTAAGTCCCTGCCACAGAAGCGGGAACAGATAGCGGCGGCAGACGTCGAAGTGTCCCTGCATCCAGCGCAGGCGCTGTTTGACGGACGCTCTGAACGTCAGCGGCTTCTCGTCGTAGACTTTCGCGTAATAGTTCATCGTCGGCTTGATGCCAAGCTTGACGCAGCGCATCGAAAACTCAAGGTCTTCGACGAGGCTCGTCGCGCCCCAGCCGATCTGCTTCAGCAGGTTCGACTCAAAGCACATGCCTGTACCGCCAAGATAGTTGGCAAGGCCCAGATTCGTACGCGGAACCTGCCAGAAGCGGTTCGCGAAATAATACGAAATGGCGTAGGAAGCGGTAACCCAGGAATCGTTCGGATTCTTGGTGTCCAGATAAGCCTGGATCACTTTGGAGCCGCTGCACAGATCGTCGTTCATGTGACGCAGGTAGTCGTGACCGACCAGGTTGTCGGCGTCAAACATGACGACGGCGTCATACTGGCGCGGACGCTTCCACAGCTCTTTGAGCATCCATTCGATGGCGTACCCTTTGCCCCGCAGATTCGGGTTGTTGCGCTCGCACGCATACAGTCCGTGGCTGCGCACAATATCGGCGGTGCTGTCCGTACAGTTGTCGCAAATGACGAAAACGTCGTACAGCTCTTTCGGGTAGTCCAACTGCTTCAGGTTTTCGAGCAAGGCCCCTACTACTTCTTCTTCGTTATGCGCCGCTACCAGAACTGCGAATGATTTCTGCGGCGGATGCTGCGTTTTCTTTTTCGGACGCTTCCAGCCAAAGAATGTTAGAAACAACTGATAAGCCCCGAATAACACCAATACAATTTGCAAGACCAGCAAAATTGTATCCAGCATCGTAAACCCCCCTTTTAATGTTCACAACAAAGTCTGTTTTTATATTTATCGCTTTGTATGTAACCCATTTTGTTCCACTTGAAGCCATTGTAATCATTTTTTTGCGAAGCCAATGCAATCGTTCTTGATTGTGACGGGTTTCCATGCTTTTGTCAAAACCCTATTAATGGACTATTTGGTCGGTTCGAACATTTTAGCGCGAAAAGACCCCAGTAAAGTAATCGGCGCTCGTTCTCGTGTGCGATTGCGGCTTCTTCCCCCGGTTTTCTGCTTTTTTGTGACTTTGGCCTCTATAAAATTTCATGTTTGCCAGCCTTTTTTTAGTTTTAATTTGCGCGGGCCGGGCCGTCTGCTCCATTATAATCGAGCCGCAGAGCCAAAACAACTTGGACGGACTGTCCCGGCGCGGCGCTTACTTCACGATACCTGCCGCCCTTCGGGCTCCGCCGCCGGCGTCTCCCGCAACCTCCCTATAGCTTTCGTAGAGGGTTGCGAAAATTGAGTCCCAACTCCTGGTAAGCGCCTGCGAACGGCCCTCAAGCGCCAGTTTTCGACGCAGTTCGGGCGCTTCGTAAAGCCTCTGCACCGCCGCGGCCAAAGCGGACGCATCGTCAGGCGGACAAAGCAGGCCGGTATACCCATGCCTGACGTTATCCGCCACTCCGCCGGCGTTCACGCCGACGACGGCCGTTCCGGACGCCATCGCCTCCAGCACCACGTTGCCGAACGTTTCCGAGGCGGACGGGAACACGAATACGTCGGCGGCCCCGTAGAGCTCCGCCAGCTCCCTGCCCTCCACGAAGCCGCAGAAGCGTACGTCCGGGTACGGAGCAAGCCGCTTCTCCAGCTCCGCCCGCATGGGGCCGTCTCCCGCAAGGATCAGCGCGCACTTCGCGCGGAAAGCTTCGGGCAGACTGGCGAAGGCGCGCACCAGCGCATCCAAACCTTTTTCGGGCGCGAGGCGTCCTACATAAAGTAATACGAACTTGCCGGGCAAAAGGTTGTGCTTGTTCAAAACTTTTCGCCTGTCCGTATGAGGGCGGAATTCGGCGGTATCGATGCCCCGCCCCCATAATTCGATACCTGTCAGCCCTTTTGTATGAAGTATTCTACCGGTCGAAGGCGAGGGTACATATACTTTTACACAGTTTTGATGAAACCAAAGCAGATATTTCCAGAGCATCGGCTCCATCCATTGGAGGCGGTAATGCGTCAAATACTGGTCGAAATGCGTGTGATAGGAGGCGACCAGGGGGATGCGGTGCTTTTTTCCGTAGTGGAGGCCCGTCAGGCCGAGGTTAAACGGCGTCGCCAGATGGATGAGGGTCGGGCGGAATTCCTTAAGCATCCTGCCGACCAGCAGGGGATTGGGTATCGCCATTCTGCAATCCGGATACAATGAGAAAGGAATGCTGTAAAATCGTTCCACACTCCGGATGCCCGAAGTTCCGGCCTCTCCGGCCGCAGGCGCAAATACGCGGCACACCACACCGCGGGATTCGAGGTAGCGGACCCAGCGTCCCAGCGTTTTGGCGACCCCGTTGACATCGGGAAGAAACGTATCCGTAAATAACGCGACTCTCATAAGACAGCCCTCCGTTTCCACAGCTCGGATGACCTCCCGGAAGGTGCAATCCGCTGCGCTCCGGGAAGTTTCTCTTCTCGATTGTATAGGGCGTTTGTTAACGAGAGAGCTTTGAAAAATCATAACCCGGTTAATAACTTGTAAATATCCGGCGGCGAACTCCGTTGATACTGCGCTAACAAAATGCTTTTATACTGAAGGTGTCCGAAGGAATTCCTCGTCAAACTAAGAAACGAAGATAATCCATGAAAAATTAAACCTTTCTTAAGAATTAGCACTCGTTCTCCTTAAGAATTAACAGCTAAACTACCGTTAGCTATCAGGGAAGGAGGCATCATCATGAGCAAAGTCGTTCATTGGATGCACCGGCACGAAACACGCATGTTTCTCTATGTCAACCAGCGGTTCCGGCACACCATACTGGATGGTATTCTCGGGACGCTTACTCATCTCGGGGGAGCGACCGCAACCATTGCGGTCACACTGCTCCTGTCCCTATTCGGAAAAGGAGTCTGGCAAATTGCCGGCATTCAGGCGCTTGCCGCCCTTGCTATAAGCCATATTCCGGTAGCCATCGTCAAAAAGCTGTATCCCCGCAGACGCCCGTATCTGGTTGTGCCCAATACGAGAACCGGCCGAAACCCGCTTCAGGACCACAGCTTTCCGTCCGGACACACGACGGCCATTTTCTCCGTGATCGTCCCGTTCGTCGCCCACATGCCCGTTCTGGGTTTCGTCCTTATTCCGCTCGCCCTGCTGGTCGCTCTATCCCGCATGTACCTCGGGCTTCATTATCCCAGCGATTGCCTGGCCGGCGCGGTAATCGGCTCGGGAGCGGCGGCTGCCTCCGTTGCGCTGTGGCCTTGAATTGAGTATGGTAATAGGATGGAAATTCATGGATAAGAAGGAAAGGTGAATAAACTTGCGCAAAAAAAGAGTACTGCTGTTATCCGAAGGCTTCGGTGCCGGACATACCCAGGCCGCTTACGCCCTTTCCGAAAATATGCGGCAGCTGTATCCAGGCATCCAGACGCGCGTTCTGGAACTCGGCGCTTTCCTTCACCCAACATTAGCCAGATGGATTTTTTCCGCCTATCGTAAAACGCTTCATTCCCAGCCGAAATTATACGGAAAGCTTTATCGCTTCCAATACAAAAAATCATTGAATCCCATCACGCAAATGGCGCTTCACCGAATTTTTTACGCCCAGACGGCCCAGATCATCACCCAACTGCGTCCGGACGCCATCGTCTGCACGCACCCGTTCCCCAGCATCGTCGTATCCCGTCTTAAACGGGCCGGACTGTCTGTGCCTTTATGCACGGTCATAACGGACTATGACGTGCACGGCACCTGGATTTCGCCGGAAGTCAACAAATATCTCGTGTCTTCCGACAAAGTCAAAACCAAGCTGCTCCACCGCGGAGTGGCCGGCGACAAGATCGAAATCACCGGCATTCCGGTGCATCCCGGTTTCCGCCAGCCTCACGACAAGACGGAAATCCGCCGCCGGTTCGAGCTGGCCTCCATTCCTACGGTACTCGTCATGGGAGGGGGCTGGGGACTCATCGGAGGAGACACCGTGCTTGACGAAATGCTCCGCTGGCGCGACCGGGTCCAGCTTATTTTCTGCTTCGGCAGCAATCAGAAAGCATTGGCGAAATGCCAGGAGGACCCGCGGTTCCTTCATCCGCACGTGAAGCTGCTCGGCTTTACGAACGAAGTCGATAAGCTGATGGAAGTTTCGGATCTGCTGGTGACCAAGCCGGGCGGAATGACCTGCACCGAAGGCCTGGCCAAAGGTATTCCGATGCTCTTTCACAAGCCTATCCCGGGACAAGAAGAGGAAAATCTGCTGTTTTTCACGGAAAACGGCTTCGGGGAATCCATTTTGTCGGAAGAAACCATCCACTTGTGGTTCAAAGGGTTGTCGGAACGCGGAAACGAAATGCGGCGGATGCGGGAAGATATCCGGGAAAGCTGCCGCAATATGTTCCAGACGGACTACTCTCAAGTCATCATGACGCTTATACACAAAGAAGAACAGCAGTCCGTTTAGGACTGCTGTTCTTCTTGCAGGCGTTCCACGTGTTCGGCAAGAGCCCGGGACCCGAGCACTACTTCCACACGGTGTATATTCATGCCCTGCTTGGCAAATTTCGTTTCGTACTCCGTCATCACGTGATCCGGGTTAAACCCTTCCTCGAAACCGCCGTGCAGATCGAGGGAGATGTTCCGCATTCTCAAATCCAGATCCGCAAAAGAGTTCAACGAAAATTCGAACAAGGATCTGGAGTCCGTTTTGAAGTGAATTTCGCCGCGCTCGTTAAGCGCGTGTTTGTATTTATGGACGAAGCCCGCATGCGTCAGGCGGCGTCTGGCATGTTTCTTCTTGGGCCACGGATCGCTGAAATTCAGATAAATCCGCTCCAGTTCATTCTCGTCGAAAACTTCTTCCAGCCGTTCGATATTAAACAAAGCAAGCCGGATGTTCTCAAGCGATACATCCACGGCCGATTCCTCGATGCCGTGCGCGATCCGGACTTTCTCGCTCGCTCTGCGGATCAGTTCATCGTACATATCTACCCCGATGAAATTGATCCCTGGATTGCGCCGGCTCATTTCGCTGATGAACTGGCCTTTCCCCATCCCGAGCTCAACATGGATCGGATTGCCGTTTCCGAACACTTCCGCCCACTTTCCTTTATATAAAGCCGGTTCCAGAACAATGAGATCGCGCTGCTTCTCGATTGCTTCCCGGATTCCTTTTCTTCCTCTTAAACGCATTGCTTACCTCCCCTAATCCTTATCCGGTCCCCTACAGCTATTCCCTGAGGGATCACGGAAACATGCTTCAAATAATAGACGATTCCCCCGGAAAATGCAAAGGAAAATAAGCATCCGGCAAGCCCCGGAAACGTTCAAAATCAACGCTCTATCCACCCAAAAGCGTCAACGGTTAATCGAAACCGCCTCCGGTTCGCAGCGTACTTTGCGGCGCGCTTCGGCCGGCCCGGGCGTGGCAAGCAAAATTTGCGGCATCGGCCAGGATCGTGGCTTTTTTGGGGCAGCATATATTCCGAAGACGGGAAAGGACATCTCCCAAAGAGATGCCCTTCTGTTTCCCGTGGATTAACGGTTATGAATTTCGTTCTCTCTTTTGTTGCGTCCGCCCAGACCGGCCAGACCGATGAGGCCGAGAAGTCCAAGCCAACCCCAGTTCGTATTGTTGCGGGTCGTTCCGTACGTACGGTAAGTGGACGTGTCGTAAGCACCGCGGTTGTTGGTGCCCGTCGTGGTCATGCGGTCCATCATACGGTTGCCGTTGGTACCGACCGTACCGGTTGTTCCGTACGTGCCTGTAGTACCGTATGCGCCTGTGGTACCGTACGTGCCCGTGTTGGCGTTAGTGCCTGTGCCGTAGGCGTTCACGCCGTTGGCCGCACCGTTGACCGCACCGCTGACAGCTCCACCCACACCGCCGGTTACGGCGCCGGCTGCACCGGATACGACACCGCGGCCGGTGTTGTATGCCTGGTTAAGCTGGTTGCCGAGCGTACCGTTCGGGTTCGTACCGTTCATGGTTGTCCCCGGAGTCGTCGTGCCGGTCACCGTCGTGTTGGTCGTTCCTGTTGTCGAACTTGTTCCCAACGTGCTGGCGTGCGCGGCACCCACCGTAAGCATAGAAGTCAGGGCAACAGCAAGCGTAGCATAGCGAAGCTTTTTCATGGACAGTCCCCTTTCAAAGCAGTTGTTTTATTGCTCCCTTAGGATGTCCGGCCCGGGATGCTTTAAACGGGGTACATACTGGCAGAGGAAGGGGTGCATTCCCTTTTGTTTTGGGCTACAATAGGAAAAGTCAGATTGAAAAAGGAGTACTGAAACCTCATGAACGCACTTACAACCGAGCCTCTCCTGTGGGGGGATAAACGGTTTCATACATGGAATTACGAGATGCGCCGCCAGTTCGGCGAGAAGGTATTTAAAGTCATGCTGGACGCGGGTTTCACATGCCCGAATAGGGACGGCAAAATCGCTACCGGAGGCTGCACGTTCTGCAGCGCGAGAGGGTCCGGCGACTTTGCGGGGAGACGCCGCGACGACCTGGTGACGCAGTTTAACACGATCCGGGACCGCCAGCACCAGAAATGGCCGGACGCGAAGTACATCGGTTATTTTCAGGCCTACACCAACACTTACGCGCCCGTGGACGAACTCCGAGAGTATTACGAAGTCATTCTTCAGCAGCCCGGCGTTGTAGGGCTCTCCATCGCCACGCGGCCGGACTGCTTGCCCGACGATGTCGTGGAATATCTGGCCGAACTCAATGAGCGCACCTACCTATGGGTTGAAATGGGCCTTCAGACGATTCACGAAAGCACGTCGACCCTCATTAACCGGGCTCACGATACGCAGTGTTACACGGAAGCGGTCGCCAAGCTGAGAAAACACAACATCCGCACGTGTGCGCATATTATTTACGGACTGCCTCAGGAAACCGATGATATGATGATCGAGACCGGGAAAGCCGTCGCCGCCATGGATGTGCAGGGCATCAAAATCCATCTGCTCCACCTGATGCGCAAAACGCCGATGGTGAAGCAGTACGAAGCGGGCCTGCTGCGCTTCCTGGAGCAGGACGAATACATCAAGCTCATCGTCGATACGCTTGAACTGCTCCCGCCGGAAATGATCGTTCACCGGCTGACCGGCGATGCGCCGCGCGACCTGCTCATCGGCCCCATGTGGAGCCTGAAGAAATGGGAAGTGCTGAACGCGATCGACGCCGAGCTGAAACGCCGGGATACTTGGCAGGGGAAGCTGTGGACACCCGCCTCCCCCGCCGGACAGCTTTAAGCGGAGGCCGCCATGGGATTTCTCTCCATTCTGAGCTGCGCGCATAAATGGATCCAGGAACGTGTCCGCCCCGGCGATACGGTGATCGACGCCACCGTAGGCAACGGGGTGGACACCCTCTTCCTCGCCAGGCTCGTCGGCAGCCGCGGCCGCGTGTACGGCTTCGATATCCAGCCGCAGGCGCTGGAAACGGCCCGTATGCGGCTGGAACGCGAGCTGGACGGCTCCGGCGGTGCGCAGCGGGTCTCGCTTCTGCTGCGCAGCCATGCCGACATGGCGGCCGCCGTTCCGGGTGATTGCCTGGGACGGACGGCCGCCGTTATGTTCAACCTCGGGTATCTGCCCGGCGCAGATCCCGGGGTTATTACCGTGCCGGCTTCCACGCTGCCCGCTCTGGAAGCCGCGCTCCTTCTTCTGCGCGAAGGCGGCATCCTCACCATCGCCCTGTACCCGGGCCACGATGGCGGAGCTTCCGAAGCGCAGGCGGTCGAAAGCTGGGCCGCCGGGCTTCCCCAGGAGAAGTGGAGCGTGCTCTGCTACCGGTTTATCAACAGTGCGGCACGGTCGCCTTACCTGATTGGTATAGAGAAAAAGAAACCGAGAGGAGTACTGAAATGAAACCTTACCCGATTCATTTTCAACCCGATTTTAAACACCGTGTATGGGGCGGCCGCGCCCTGGAGGAATTCGGCTACGAGATTCCCGAAGGCCATGTCGGCGAAGGCTGGATGATCGCGGATCATGCGAACGGCACCTCTACCGTTACGAATGGAGAACTGAAAGGCCTCGGCCTGGACGAAGTCCGGGAAAAGCTGGGCGCCGAATGGTTCGGCGCGAAAGGCGCTTCCGCCGGAAACGGACGTTTTCCTCTGCTCGTCAAGCTGCTTGACTGCAACGACGACCTGTCCGTTCAGGTACACCCCGGCAATGACTACGAGAACCTCGCGCAGGGCGAGCTCGGAAAGACCGAGATGTGGTACGTGCTGGACGCTAAGCCCGGCGCCAAGATCATCTACGGGCTGAAGGACGGAATCACGCGTTCCGAATTCGAAGCCGCCGTTCAAGAGGACCGCATTCTGGACACCATGATGTCCGTGGAAGCCGAGAAGGGCGACAGCTTCTATATTCCTTCGGGTACGGTCCATGCGCTGGGTTCCGGCGTGCTCGTAGCGGAAATCCAGCAAAACTCGGATACGACTTACCGCCTGTACGACTATAACCGCCCCGGACTCGACGGCAAGCCGCGGGAGCTTCATATCGAAGACTCGCTGAATGTCATCGGCTTCGGTAAGGCCGGCGCCACTTTCATGAAAACGATGGACGCTGCGCCGAACGAATGGCTGGAGCTGGCCGCTTCCCCTTATTTCGTGGTGGAAAAAGGCGTCGTAACCGCTCCTTGGAACCTGTCCACAACGCCGGATAGTTTCACGCTGCTGATCGCCTGCGAAGGCAGCGGCTCGCTGGAATGGGCGGACGGCTCCCTCGCGATGAAGCCGGGCGACTGCTTCCTGCTGCCGGCCACGCTGGGCGGTTATACGCTAAGCGGCAGCCAGACGGTGCTGCGCTCTTATCTGCCTTAGATCCAAGGCAGTAGGCTCTTATTCTACAGATAGGCCCTGCGGCCGAATATAAAAAAGCCTTCTTCCCTTCGTGCCGAAGCACGTAAAGGAAGAAGGCTTTTTAACGTTGTAGGAGACGGGTTGTCTCAACGGGCATGCTCGCCCAGTTCTTCTAGGGCCTCTTCGGGAAGCAGGCCTACCCGGACGAGTCCCTTGAGGATGCCGTCTTCTGAGCACGAGGCGGTGATCAGATCGGCCGCGGCTTTCGCTTCGGGAGCCGCATTGCCCATCGCGATTCCCATTCCTGCGCTGGTAAGCATCTGTATATCGTTCAACCCGTCGCCAAAAGCGTAACAATTCTCGTTCGGAATTCCGACGGCTTTGAGCATTTCCTGAATGCCGATCGCTTTGGAGCTTCCGGCAGGCAAAACGTCAAGAGCATGCTCGTGCCAGCGGATGAACTGAAAATACGGATACCGCTCCGCGTACAGTTTCTCGGATTCGGCGTCGCAGAATAAATGTCCCTGAAAAACCGCAGAATGTTTGTAAAACTCCGCATCGGTTTCCGGACACGGAAGCTTGAGGTTGTCGTAGCTTTCCTTCACATGCGGATGCGAGCTGCTTACGCGGATCTCGGGGTGGCCGCAGTACGCCAGGGGATGGCCCTGCTCGTCCGCCGCTCGGACCAGTTCCGCCAGCTTCTCGGGATCCATCGGATTCGTATAAATTTCACGGCCTTCGAACAGCACGTACTGTCCGTTAATGGACACGTAGGACGTAATGCCGAGTTCTTCCCTTATGTCCTTAAACATGGACGGTACGCGCCCGGTCGCTATGGCCGTATACACGCCCCGTTCCTGCAGCAGCCTGACGGCTTTGCGGGTGGATGCGGGAATCTGTTTATTTTCATCCAGCAATGTTCCGTCGATATCAAAAAATACGATCGCTCTCTCCATCTCTCTGTACCCCTTCCGGTATAAGTTCGTTCTGAGATCTGCCGAGGTAACAAGGTCTTGATCGGAAGCCCTCCGCCTCGTCCGTAACGCCCCGGAGGTTACGCCGGACGAAAGACGTGAAGACTTGCAAATTAAGCGTAAAGTATGAAATGCTTTTCACGTCAAGTCTCTCTTCCGAAATTTTTGACGCGAATGATCGGGCTGCATTAAACTGAGGACAGAAAGGAGGCCGGACCTATGGCCAACATCAAGGACATTGCCAGACTGGCCGGAGTCTCCGTAGCGACCGTTTCCCGCGTGCTCAACGATCATCCTTACGTCAGCGAAGCCAAGCGCGCGGCTGTACAGGAAGTCGTACAACGCCTTAACTATTCCCGCAATGTGAATGCGGTTCATCTTATCACCGGCAAAACGAACATGGTCGGGGTCGTTATCCCCTATCTTAATCTGCCCTACTTCAACAGCATTATGGAAGGCATCGCGCAGGAGGCGCTGGAAGCCAATGTGCATCTCCTCGTCAGCCAGACCAACTATGCGGCGGATAAAGAAACCGAGCTGCTGAACATGCTGAAAATCAAACAAATCGACGGCCTGCTGATCTGTTCCCGTTCCCTGAAATGGGAAGTCATCGAGGCTTACTCGCAGTTCGGGCCGATCATTGCCTGCGAATATATCGAGAGCGACCGGATCTCGTCGGTCCATATCGACCATTATGGCAGCTTTCGGCTGGCTATGCAGCTTCTTCTGGAAAAAGGGCATACCCGCATCGGCTACTGCCTGGGACGGGGGCACAGCTTTAACAGCCGGAACCGGCGGCGCGCTTTTTCCGACGCCCTCTCTTCGGCGGGCGTTCCCGTCCGAGAGGAGTGGATGTTCTACCAGATCTACTCCATCGAAGACGGCGCGGAGGTAGTCCGCAGCATCCTGGAT
Organism: Paenibacillus sp. GbtcB18; assembly: GCF_019091125.1. NCBI lineage: Bacteria > Bacillati > Bacillota > Bacilli > Caryophanales > Paenibacillaceae > Paenibacillus > Paenibacillus sp. GbtcB18. The sequence goes on along the minus strand of NZ_JAGXJX010000011.1, from coordinate 78,581 downwards.
ATGGAGGAGCGTCCGACCGCTCTACTCGTGGCGGGCGATCAGGTAGCCGCCGGCGTCATCAGCGAGGCGGTCAAAAACGGCCTCCGCGTCCCGGAGGATCTGGCGATCGTCTCTTTCGACAACCACCCGATTGCGCAGTTGTTCGATATCACCACGATCGACAACCGGCTCGTCGAAATCGGGCGTACGGCCTTCTCCCTGCTGCTGAAGCGGCTGCAGGACCCCGCCAGCCCCGTGGAACACCGGGAGCTGCCGTTCCGCCTCATTGAACGCGCGACCGTGTAGCGCTCGCTTCAAGCGTGCCGGACTTGGCATGGAGCCGAACGCATCGTCGTCACGACGAAGCACGAGCACGAACAAAAAAGGCTCCCGCCCCCTGTAACGAGGGGCGGGAGCCTTTCTGCCGTGCGCCTGCTCAGTTCCCGGCAGGCACGGATGCCGCCGATGCGCGGCCCAGCGGCATCGAATACACGGTCGGACGACCGCCCGCTTCCGGCCGGTAGACGGCCAGCAGCAGCGATTCCGCCGAAGTGTCGAGCGAGCCGTCCTGCAGGTAGCGCTGCAAGTCGAACGGGACCACTTCGATGACGGCGTGCTTGTGCAGGTCCTTTTCGCTCATGCGCAGCTCGCTGAAATCGCCGGATACCTCGTCCGGACGATCCGCGGCTCTTTTTAGATAATCGCTTTGTCCGGCTTTGTCCAGCTTGAAATCCCACCAGATTTTACGCGGCTTGTATTTGTGATTCAGGAAATAATCGAGCTTCATCAGCCCTTCGATGACGCCCATTCCCTTCGTGCCTCGCCAGGTCAGGAAAGCATGCAGCCGGGTGAATAAATCCTCCAGCTGGTGGCCGATTTTCTGCCAGCCTCTTTCCTCCCAGTAATCACCGAACTCCTGGAAGAAATCGAAAGCCGATGGAAATTCCGAGGCAATCAGGTAGTTCACGGTATGATCGGTACGGTGGGCGTTCCAGTATTTCTCCAGCACGTCTTCCACCCGCTTGATCCGGATCAGATCGGTAAAAGGCAGAATATCATTGCCCAGAATCTCATACGGCGCCTGATCCATGAAAATATAGCCGTACTTGGCCGCATCAATGCGCAGACCGGTTCCCCGGAGCATTTTCAGGAACCCGAGCTGAAGTTCCTCAGGGCCCAGCGCGAAGACGTCGTTGAACGTTTTGCGGAAAGAGTCGTAGTTCTCTTCGGGAAGGCCGGCAATCAGATCCAGATGCTGGTCGATTTTGCCGCTCTCCTTCACCTTCGTCACCGTGCGGGTAAGCTTGGCGAAATTTTGGCGGCGCTTCACCAGATTGTTCGTCTCATCGTTCGTGGACTGGACGCCGATCTCGAAGCGGAAAATTCCCGGAGGCGCGTTCTCCGCGAGGAAATCCAGCACTTCGGGCCGCATAATATCGGCCGTGATCTCGAACTGGAACACGCAGCCCTGATGATTGTCAATCAGGAACTGGAAAATTTCCAGGGCGTAATCCCGCTTAATGTTAAACGTCCGGTCGACAAACTTGATAAGTTTGGCTCCGTTCGCAATGAGGTACAGGATCTCGGACTTCGTCCGCTCCATATCAAAATAGCGCACCCCCACTTCGATGGAGGACAGGCAGAACTGGCATGAAAACGGGCAGCCCCGGCTCGTTTCGAAGTAAACGACCCGGTTCCCGAGGTCTTTAAGATCTTCCTCGAACCGGTGTGGGGAAGGAATCGCATTCAGGTCCAGTTTCGGACGGCCGGGGGTTAAAATAATTTCTTCCCCTTTGCGGTACGCGATCCCGTACACGAAATGAAACTTCCGCGTGGTTGAAAGCTCTTGGAGGAAATGCTTGAACGTCTCCTCTCCCTCGCCCATCACGATGAAGTCCACCTCCGGTACCGTGCGCATCCATTCCTCCGTATCGTAGGAGACCTCCGGTCCGCCGAGTACGATGGTCAAATCGGGACGGATTTTTTTGATCATGCGGATGACGCGGAGTGTTTCTTCAATGTTCCAGATGTAGCACGAAAAACCGAGCACGTCGGGATTTTTGCCGTATAAGTCCGAAACGATGTTCATCGCCGGATCTTTGATCGTGTACTCCACGATATCAATCGGAAATTCGGGCTCGCTGAATGCCTTCAGGTACCGCAGAGCCAGCGAAGTATGAATGTATTTGGCGTTCAATGTGGCAAGAACGATATTCATGGTCGTTTACAACCTCTTTTATCAATAAAATCAAGGATCGTTCTTATTCTACACGAACCCCGCCGAGTTGACAAAGCGGGCGGACAAGGGCGCATGAGCCCCGTCAGCGCGGCGTGTCGAATTCCGGCTCCCCGTCCTCCCACCCGGCGCCCGGCTCGGAAGACCAGGAAGGAAACTGATCGGCGGCAGGCAGGGCAGGCACATCGGCGTACACGTTCCTCCACCGCTCCGCCTGTTCCATCAGCTGCCGCTCCACCTGTTCTTTGCGCTGCATGAGTTCGCCGGGGTCCCCCGCCTCCTGCCGAATCGCCTTGCGGATGCTGGTATGCTCCTGAAGCCACTGGGTAAGCTGGTACAAAATCATAGGTGTTTCCTCCTTTTAAAGCGCTGTCATTTAAGTATCAGGTTGCCCTTTTAGCCGCCGGGTCATACCGTTTGGAGGAAAACGTAAATCGCCATACTTACATTTTTTTCTTTTAATGAAACTTTTCTCCTGTTCCTGCAGTCTAGAATTTCAAAGCGGCCGGACCTAGTTCACGGAGAAACCGGACGGACCGAACATTCAGGAGGGATTCATTATATGAAAAGCAAAAAGCCGGCTCTTTATTTAACGGGAGGCATTCTGATCGGAACGCTCTTCTCCCAGACAGATGTGTGGGCCAAGCCTGCGATCGACTACCTTCTTCAAGCGGCGACCTATCCGGTAACCGTTGACGGGCAGACGTACAGCTCTCCCGATCTTCCCCTGCTAAATTACAAGGGCAGCACATATGTCCCCCTGAAATCTCTAGGTGATTTGCTCGGAGCTTCCGTGACCTGGAACGATTCGCTCCAACAAGCGGAAATTCTCAAGACCAAGTCATCGGCCGCAAAAGCAGATCTCTCCGTCGCAACCAAAGATTATTACGGCGCCGTGGAGCAATGGACGTTCGACACCCTTTATCAGCCGGGTAAAGAAACCTTGGATGAGAAGGGCCGCGGAGAACTGTTGAAACAGCTCGAAACCGTCTACGGACCGAATCTGGCCGCCCGCTTTTTCGACTACGGCTATATGAAAGAAAGCGACGGCAGCTATCTCTCGCGTCCGGGAGACCATATCCCCCTGCGGAAGCTGGACCGTAACATCGTTGCAACTCATGAAATCGCAGGCGGTAAAACCATCGTTACCATCAAGGGAGAAATCGAACATAACCTGGACGGAAAAACATTCACCGACCGGTACAAACAGCAGTATACAATCGATCCTCTTACGTTAAAGATTATCGATATTGCTTATCTGGCTCTTCCGATTTGAATGTTAGGAGGCCTTTATCCAAACAATAAAAAGAACCGCTTCCTATCATGGAAACGGTTCTTTGCTCTATGTTCAGACGTCTACTCTACCTTACTCCCATTTGAAGGTAAAGCTCGCGATCGCGAAAGCCACCACCATCCAGCCGCCGAGGATAAGGGCCTGCGGCCACAGCACGGTTAAATCCGCCCCCACGTTCATGACCTGCCGCATAGCCGTTGACAGATGCGTGATCGGGATCAGGTTCACGACCGGCTGGAGGAAGGACGGGATGTTGTCCGCCGAGAAGAAGACTCCTCCCAGAAAGAGCATCGGGAACGAGATAAATCCCGCGATCGGTCCGGCGCTTTCCGGTGTTTTCGCCAGCGATGCGACGATAAAGCCGATCGACATAAACGCCAGCGTACCGAGAATAACGAAAAGCAGAAGCAGCCCCCACGAACCGTTCACCTTCGTTCCGAAGATGACGGACGCGATGAGCAGAACGATCACCGCTTGCAGTCCGTTCAGCAAGAGCCTCGCCGTAATTTGCGAGGCGATGAACGTGGACGACTTGAGCGTGGTGCTCTGCATCCGGCGAAGAATGCCTCTCTCCCTCCAGGAGGCGATCTGTCCCGCCACACCGTTGAGATTATTGGACATGATCATCATGGACACGATGCCGGGAACGAGGAAGTCGATATAAGACAGCTTCAGCGCCTGAACGCCTTCCGCTTTGACCGTTATCGCCGGCTTGTAGGCCGTTTTCTCTTTGGAGATGCCGTCCGCCACCTGGGCCACGACGGTTTTGCCGAGCTCGGCGGTCATCATGTTCGTCTGGTCATAGTAAACGTTGACGGAGGAGGCTTCTCCCCCCTTGACGGCGGCATCGAGTTTGTTCCCGTATCCGGCGGGGATGATGACCACCATCTGAAGACCGCCGTCTTTGAGTTTTTGGAGTCCCGGAGCCGTATGCTCCTCCTGTTTGAGCTTCATGGCAGGCGTCTTCATCAGAGCGCCGACCAATTGAGCCGACTGGGCCGACCGGTCCTGGTCGATGACGACTCCGTTGATGGACATGCTGCTGCCCCCTCCGAAGAACGTGCCGAACATGACCATGAAGAAGACAGGGAACAGAAATGACCAGAGAAGCACCTGTTTGTTCCGGATAAAAATCCGGAGCTGTGCGAGCGTCAATTGAATGTACGCTTTCATTCTTCCCTCAGGCTCCTTCCCGTCATGTGAATGAACACGTCTTCCAGCGTGGCTGTCCGTGTCAGCAGATCCGTCAGCTTCCAGCCCCGCAGCTCCGCCTCCCGGATCAGACCCGTAAGCGACTGCTGGAGGTGGTCGGTGTACAGCACGAGCGTATCGCGGGCAAGCTCCACCTGCTTCACGCCCTGGACCTTGCGCAGCGTGTCCGTCAGCTCCGTCCGCTCCCGCGGGGAAGCCGAATCCGCCTGGGGCAGCCGGAATTCAATCGCGTTCTCCGATTGAAGGCTGCGCACCAGGTTCGCCGGCGTATCCAGCGCGACGACCTGCCCCTTGTCGATCAGGCAGATCCGGTCGCACAGCACATGCGCCTCGTCCATGTAATGCGTGGACAGGACGATGGTCTTGCCCTTCTCCTTCAGGCGCAGGATAATGTCCCAAAGCGTGCGCCGCGCCTGCGGGTCGAGACCCGTGGTCGGCTCGTCCAGGAACAGCACCTGCGGATCGTTGACCAGCGCGATCGCGATGGCAAGCCGCTGCTTCTGTCCGCCGGACAGGTGCTTCACGCGGTCACCCGCTTTCTCTTCCAGCGTCATATCCGCGAGCAGCGGGCCGACAGGCACCGATTTCGGATAGAAGCTGGCGTACATCTCCACGATCTCGCGCACCTTCAGCAGATCGAACAGGGAGGTCGATTGCAGCTGAACGCCGATCACTTCCTTGACCTTGCGGAGATCCCGGATGGTGTCGTAACCCGCAATACTCGCCGTTCCCCCGTCGGGCTTGCGCAGCCCTTCCATCATTTCGATGGTCGTGGTCTTGCCCGCACCGTTAGGACCGAGCAGTCCGAACACCTCTCCCTTGCGCACTTGGAAGCGCACGCCGTTTACGGCCGTGAAGCTTCCGTATGTTTTGACCAGCCCGTCCACATCAATGAGAATTTCGTCAGATAATCCGTCCGTCTGCGGCATTCCCAGCCTCCTTTTTTCCATTTTTATGTACGTTTTGTTCCAGCGGATACCGAACCCGGTACGAGTTTCTCGTTCATTTTCCCAAAAGGAATTCCAGCTTTTCCATTATATCACTCGATCAGGCACTTATCACAAGCCCGGGCGGGATGAAATTAAATCCCCAATGCGCTATAGTAAATGGATAGAAGATCCGAAGGAGCCAACCTATGCGAAAACAGCGTCCCCCTTATAATCCCAAAACGAAAACGGCCAGGCCGGCCACTCCCAAAACGGATAAAGAACCCGCTCAATTCGAAATCGGGCAGCCGGCCGAGCTGATGAAATTTTTGCTTGAAAAGCTTGCAAGTAAAGGAAGAAACACCGTTAAGGGCATTCTATCCAGAGGCCAAGTGTCGGTGAACGGCAAAAAAACGACCCGCCACGACCATCCTCTGCAGCCCGGCGACCGCGTTACGGTTCAGTGGAGTGTCATTACCGAAGAGGAGAAACCGATCGGACTGCACATCCTGCATGAAGACGAGGATCTTCTGGTTATCAATAAAGAAACGGGCCTGCTTTCGATTTCCGGCGGAGACGAGAAAGAATTGACCGCTTATTGGCAGCTCACTGAGCATGTCCGCCGAAAAGACCCGAAGGGCCGTATTTTCGTCGTTCACCGTCTGGACCGGGATACATCGGGCGTCATGCTGTTCGCCAAGAACGAGAAAACCCAGCAGGCGCTTCAAAACGCCTGGCAGGAAGCCGTGCAGGAGCGTTCCTATGTGGCGCTCGTCGAAAGAAAGGTCAAGAAGCCCGAAGACACGATCGTGTCGTGGCTGAAAGAAAGCAAAACGCTGCTGATGTATTCCAGCCCGGTTGACAACGGCGGTCAGAAGGCAGTCACGCATTATAAAGTGCTGCAGGCTTCCTCCGATTACTCCCTGCTTGAAGTTCAGCTCGAAACGGGCCGTAAAAACCAGATCCGCGTCCACATGCAGGACATCGGCCATCCGGTTGTCGGCGACAAGAAGTACGGCTCCGTGAAAAATACGATCGGCCGGCTCGGTTTACACGCCCGGGTCATCGCGTTCGAACATCCCTCCACGGGAAAACCGATGAGGTTCGAGACCCAAATTCCGGGCAAGTTTTTGCGGGTTTTCGCCGGCAAGCCCACATCATAAAAGGAGAATCCCATGAACGGACAATCGAGAAAAAATATCCATGCCGGGCTGACCGTCGACATTGTGCTTAAGCAGGATCAGCGTACGGGCAAGCGGACGCGCGGAGTCGTGAAAGATATTTTGACCAATTCGCCGAATCACCCCCACGGCATCAAAGTCAGGCTGACCGACGGCCAGGTCGGACGGGTGCAGGAAATTGTACAAGAGCCCTGAAACCCTATTGTAAAGCGGCCTGAAAACCAATAAACTAAAAGCAATGAAACGCAGTGAGGTGATACGAATGTCAGAGAATCAACAGACACCGCAATCCGCAGAAACTCAACCGGCCGAAGGGGCCGAACCGCGCAAAATTTCGCTCGCGGAAGCCATGAAACAGAAAATGGCCCAGAAGAAAGCGGCGCAAGCCCAGGCCAACTCCCAGCAGAAGCACCAGGTATCCGGCAATCAGATGATGAAAAGCCAGCAGACCAAGAAACAAAACAATCAAAGAAGACGTATGGGTGTCTAACCTTTGAACGTCATAAGCAGTAGGCAAAGACATGAGGGTTCCGCTTCATGTCTTTATTTTTGCAGGAACCGGCAGTAAATCCGTCTAAACTCCCGCTTCAACATACTTGAAGGAGGCGTTTACCTATGAGTTTTCTCGACAGTCTGGTAGAGCAGCGTATCCAGGAAGCGATTCGCAACGGCGATTTCGACAATCTGCCCGGCAAAGGCAAACCGCTCGTTCTCGAAGATTGGTCCGCTGTTCCGGAAGAGCTTCGTTTGTCCTATAAAATCATGAAAAATTCAGGATTCCTTCCCGAAGAAATGCAGCTCCGCAAAGACATGATCACACTGGAGGAACTCCTTGCATGCTGTCATGACGAGGAGGAACGAGGCACGCTGAAGAAAACGCTCAACGCCAAGAAGCTCCGCTTCAATATGTTAATGGAAGAGCGGAGTATGAACCTCTCGCCCGCGCTTGCCCGGTACCGGGACCGGATCGAAACGAAGTTGTCCGAAGAACAGGAGAAACCGAGATGAACCTGACTACTCAAAATTTGCTTGAACTTACCCGGGACATCCAAGAGCGGCACGTCAATTTTGTCGTAGCGGACGTAAACTCGCATGTGCTCCGCATCGCGGTCATGACCGGCAATTACCGCTGGCATTATCATCCCGATTCGGATGAACTGTTTATGGTGCTAGAAGGAGAACTCTTCATAGACTTCGAGGACGGAACGACTGCCTCGCTGAAAGCGAACGACACGCTTACGATTCCGGCGGGCACGGTCCACCGGACGAGGGCGGACGTGCGCACCGTCAATCTCTGCTTCGAAGGCAAAGATGCGGAAACGGTTTTCGTGGACGAACCTGCGGGGCAGGCAAAATAAAACGAGCTCTGCAGAGTAGTCTGCAGAGCTCGTTTTTATTTCTTCATCCAATTTGGCCTTGGGCGAATCGGATGTTGCCCCGTTCAAATGGGCCCAGTAAAGGAGCACGGGTCATCCAAAGGGAATGTTACACGCCTGTAAAAACAGAGAGAACGTTTAGCTCAGCCGGAATCCGCCCTCCGAATGGAGGATCTGGCCCGTAATCCACTCCGCTTCTTCGCCCGCGAGAAACGAGATAAGCCGTGCGGCGTCTTCGGGCCTGCCGGTCCGGCCAAACGGGGACTGATCTGCGAGCACGTTCCGGAGTTCTTCCGTCATCCAGCCGGTGTCGGTCGGACCGGGATTGACCGCGTTGACGGTAATCCCTTTCGGAGCCAGCTCGGCAGCCAATGTGACGGTCATCGCTTCGACAGCGGCCTTTGTAGCCGCATAAGCGATCTCTCCTCGCATCGGACCCAAAGACTGACCGGATGTCAGGTTAATAATCCGGCCGCCGGAGCCCCGGTTAAAGCGGCGGCCGAATTCCACGCTCAGCAGGGCGGTGCCCCTCATGTTCACGGCGTAATGGGCATCCAGAGTCGCCGCATCAAGCTTCTCGTACCCGTCATTCACCGAGTAGGCCGCATTATTGACGAGGACTGACGGAAATCCGAGCCGTTTCTCCGTTTCATCCACAATTCGCTTCGCCGCTTCCGGATCGGACTGGTCGATCTCCAGTCTTTCGCAGCGTGCTCCCGATTCGGCCAGCTCCCGCAGAATCGCGTCGGGCCCTTCTTCATCCGCTCCCCACGGCATTCCCTTATCGAATGCGGTCCAGGATGTGAACATCACATCCATTCCTTTGGCCGCCAGCGCCCGGCATATCGCGGCGCCGATCCCGATCCGGCGGGAAACTCCCGTAACGATGGCAACGGGAGTACGGCCTTCCTCGCCGCGTTCAGCAGCCTTATTTACCGAATCCGGCCTATTTTCGTGCATGAGTACCTCCATCCGCCTCCTGCTAACGTTGGTTAGGGAGGGCTTTTTTTTACTTTCAGTATAGAACGGCACCACAATTTCCTGCACAGATTGTTCGATTATAAAGGAAATTTCCACCGCTCTCTTACACGAGCGTGGCAAATGCGTTATAATGAGACGGTTCCGATGCGCGGCACGGCTTGGAACGTAACGATGAAGGTGCCGGATTCATAACCCAATAAGAAAATCCATATGCCCCGCGCATATGGGAGAGGTTCGCGAACTCCCTCTATAAAAAACTAAGGAAAAACAATATCCCTGGATATTCGGGCACAGCTGCTTACAAAGCGGGCGTTAGATGTGCGTTTTTTTGACGTTCACTTCCGGTTCGCTTTTTGATTGCGCTGTGTCCTTCCTTGAGGCATTGTTTTTGTTTTGTTTAAAATGACGGATCAAGAACTCTCTCCATCACCTATTTTTTTATTAAAAGGAGACGGAAGAGCGATGAAACAAGAAAAAGCGGTTGTCGTATTCAGCGGCGGACAAGACAGCACAACGTGCCTGTTCTGGGCCCTGAAGCATTTTGGCGAGGTCGAGACACTCACGTTCGATTACGGACAGCGCCATAAACTCGAAATCGAGTGCGCGGCGCGGATTGCGCGCGAGCTCGGCGTAAAGAACACCGTACTGGATATGAGCCTGTTGAACCAGCTCGCACCCAATGCGCTGACTCGCGGCGATATCGAGATTGAAGAAAAAGAAGGCGAGCTTCCTTCCACGTTCGTAGAGGGACGCAACCTGCTGTTTCTTTCTTTTGCAGGCGTATACGCCAAAGTGGCCGGGTCCAGACACCTCGTTACCGGCGTGTGCGAGACGGATTTCAGCGGCTACCCGGACTGCCGGGACGCTTTCGTAAAGTCCCTTAACGTGACCCTGAACTTATCCATGGATTATCCATTCGTTATCCATACGCCGCTGATGTGGCTGAATAAAGCGGAAACGTGGAAGCTTTCCGACGAGCTGGGAGCTTTCGATTTTGTGCGCACCAAGACGCTTACATGCTATAACGGCATCGTCGGGGACGGCTGCGGCGAGTGCCCGGCATGCAAGCTCCGTTCGGCCGGTCTGCAGAACTATCTTCTGGAGCGCGAAGGAGCGGATGCCCGATGAAGACGCCAGGCGAATTCCGCATCGTAGAGAACCTTCAGCAGTACGGGCAGGACATCCGGCACGAACAGCTCCGTTACCATACCAAACGCGTCCTCGTATCCAAAGAATTCACGTTCGATGCGGCGCATCATCTTCACGCTTACGAAGGCAAGTGCAAAAACCTTCACGGCCATACGTACAAAGCCGTTTACGGAATCAGCGGCTATGTCAACGAGATCGGCCTCACGCTTGATTTCGGAGAGATCAAAGACATCTGGAAAGCCCGGATCGAGCCTTATCTCGATCACCGGTATCTGAACGAAACGCTCCCGCCCATGAACACCACCGCCGAGAATATGGTCGTCTGGCTGTACGAGCAGATGGAGACGGCTTTGCAGTCGGATGAAATGCAGGCGAAATCCCGGGGCGGACGGGTCGAATTCGTTCGTCTGTACGAAACGCCGACGAGTTACGCCGAAGCAAGACGGGAGTGGATGTCCGAATGAGCGCAAACCAAACAAATGCTGCGGTCCCGTCCCCTCCGCGGACTATGCCTGCAGCGGGCAAAACGGCAGTGTCTGCCGTGACCCCTTCGGGCACAGCGGCTGCGGGTGAAGCAACCATCCCCGTGCTCGAAATCTTCGGCCCGACAGTCCAGGGCGAGGGCATGGTCATCGGGCGCAAGACAATGTTCGTGCGCACCGCCGGCTGCGATTACCGCTGCTCCTGGTGCGATTCCGCGTTTACATGGGACGGATCGGGCGCAGCCGATATCCGTCCGCTCACCGCGGAAGCGGTCTGGGAGGAGCTCGTCCGCACCGGCGGCTCCCGCTTCTCCCACGTGACCTTGTCGGGCGGCAATCCCGCCCTTCTGCGCAGCCTGGGCCCGCTCGTGAAGCTGCTGCGGGCCCAAGGCATCCGCACCGCCGTCGAGACGCAGGGCTCCCGCTGGCAGGACTGGCTGACCGAGATCGACGAGGTCACGCTCTCTCCCAAGCCGCCAAGCTCCGGCATGGAGACGGACTTCGCCAAGCTGGACGATATCGTCCGGCGGCTAAACCCGGACGGCGTCAGCCTCAAGGTGGTCGTGTTCGACGAACGCGATTTCGCGTTCGCCCGGGAAGTCCACCGCCGCTACCCTGCCGTCCCGTTCTACCTGCAGGCGGGCAATGAGGACGTCCGTCTTGCGGACGACGACCTGCTTCGCGGGCAGCTGCTGCGCAAATACGAGTGGCTCGTCGACCTGACGATGGCATCCGAGGATTTGAACGACGTGCGTGTGCTGCCTCAGCTTCACGCCCTGTTGTGGGGCAACAAGCGGGGCGTCTGATCCCCGCGGACGGCAGCGGACCGTAGCGGACCGCAACTTTTACAACTTTATAACCGGAGGTGCCTTTATGGCCGGAAGAAACCAGGAAGATCTTGATCTCACCCTGCTGGGCAACCAGCAGACACAATATCCGTTTAATTATGCGCCACAGGTACTTGAATCGTTTGATAATAAACACCCTTACCGCGATTATTTCGTCAAATTCAACTGCCCCGAGTTTACGAGCCTGTGCCCGATCACGGGACAGCCCGATTTTGCCACCATTTATATCAGCTATATGCCGGACGCCAAAATGGTTGAAAGCAAATCGCTCAAACTGTACCTGTTCAGCTTCCGCAATCACGGCGATTTCCATGAGGACTGCATGAACATCATTATGAACGATCTGATCAAGCTCATGGACCCGAAATACATCGAGGTCTGGGGCAAATTCACCCCGCGGGGCGGGATCTCCATCGATCCTTACTGCAACTACGGCCGTCCCGGAACCAAGTACGAACAGATGGCGGAGTACCGCCTGATGAACCACGACCTTTATCCCGAAAAAGTCGATAACCGCTAAGCCGCCGACTCCATTTAACCGGCTATAAACAGCTTAGCCCCTATCCGCACCTGACCGAAAATGAGTTCCGTTATGTTCAATATATCGCCCGGTGATATGCCTAAAGACCCCTTAAGGGTCTTTTTTTCTGCCGATGGAATGCCGATAACTTTGGTATACTAGGAAAGAACATCTAATTGGAGCTGAGTGAAGGGCTTTCGAAATGGGAAAGGAAAAGAGATGGATCATTTAGGGGATTATTTCAAATCGTTTTTTGCCAATATAAGCACCTTGCTCACATTTACCTATTTAGGCAGTCTGGCTTATAAATATATTTTGTACCGGGTGCCCGTCAACCGGATGAAAGTGCTGTACATCCTGCTTTCGATAGCGGCCGGCTGGCTCTCCATGGCGTACGGGGCTCGGCTGACCCCGTCGGTCATCTTCGATTTAAGATTCGTTCCCATCCTCGCGGCTCCCTTGTTTCTGTCGCGTCCCTCCCACATTATGCTCATCGGACTCGGAATCGGACTGACGCGCTTATCGTTCGGCTTGGACCACGCCGCTTGGGCGGGCTTCGGCAATATGGTCATCCTCGGCGTCGTAACCGCGCTGGCCAGTGAACTGCTCAAACGCACGTCTCTGCGTCAGACCGTCCGGATTTTACTGCTGATTCTTATCGTAAATCTGTTCAACGTGGCGAATATCGCCATTCTAGGAGTATATCCGGCCGCTACATATCTGATCGAGCTTGCTCCGCTGTCCGGCACGGCGGGCCTGTTTTTCAGCTTTTTCTTTACGTTCATCCTGCATGATTTCAAAGCGGATTTTCTCCGGCGGGAAGCGCTGAACAAGTCCAATCGGGAATTGGCCGAACAGTTCCGGCTGGCCGAAGAAAGAACCGCGGAGCTTCAGCAAATTCACGACGAGCTGGAAGTGAAAAACGAAGAGCTGGTGGCCGCTTCCCGTTACAAATCCGAATTTCTGGCGAACATGTCTCACGAGCTCCGCACTCCGCTGAACAGCATGCTGATTCTGTCCCAGTTCCTGGCCGAAAATCAGAACGGGACGCTTTCGGAAGAAGAGATTGAATTTGCCGGGATTATTCACAGCTCCGGCCAGGATCTGCTTACGCTGATTAACGATATTCTGGATTTGTCCAAAATCGAAGCGGGTCATATGTCCATCACGCCGGGAGAAGTGAACGTCAGCGAAGTCGTCGAAGCGATGACCCGCACGTTCGAACCCGTTGCCGCCCAGAAGGGCCTGTACTTTCACATCCGTTCAACCGGCGTTCCCGACATCATTCATACAGACGAACAGCGGCTTCAGCAGATTTTGAAAAATCTGTTGTCCAACGCGTTCAAATTTACCCAGCGGGGCGGTATTACGCTTACCTTCTACATCGAATTGGACGCCAAAGGCATTCAGCATCCCGCCGCCGCCATCCGTGATACCGGCATCGGCATCCCGGCGGACAAGCGGGAGCAGATCTTCGAGGCCTTCTACCAGGCGGACGGCACGACCAGCCGCAAATTCGGCGGAACCGGACTCGGCCTCTCTATTTCACGTCAGTTTGCCCGGCTGCTGGGCGGAGAAATCCGGCTGACCAGCGAAGAAGGGACCGGGAGCACGTTTACCCTCCTCCTTCCTTCCAGCAGCTTGAGCGGTCAAGAGCGGGAGCTTCGGCAGCTCGTGGACGAGGCCAAGCTTCCCCGGCTTACGCCGCTTTCCTCTCCGCTTCCGGGGGAAAGCAACCGGTAATCGCGCTGACCGCCCGGGCCCTTCCCGGCGACACGGGAAGTCTGCATCGAAGGCGGCGCATCGAACTGCATCACGAAACCGGCCGGTACCATGGCGCTCATGATGCCGATGAAGCAGCAGAGCCTCTAGCTCGGCTAAGCTCAAAAAAAAGAGGCTGTCCCCCAAGTCACTTTCGTGACTTGGGGGACAGCCTCTTTTTTTAGTATCGGCCCTTGAAGACACGGCCTACGGCATCTTTGTTTGAGCCGATGGACCGCAGGGCCATCTATCTTAAAAACCTCGCGCCGGAAACGGCAGCGCAGCCGGAGCCCTCCAACATCCGTGAGCGCGGGCATCGTGACACCATGCGGGAAGGGGGGGATTCTTCCTGCATGGCGGCGAGCCGCTTGGCCCGATGCCGCTGTTCCGCCCCGGGTGACAAATTAACGCGGAGGCATTTGTCCGGAACCGGAACCCGCTCCCTGCGGAATAAAACCGCCGAGATCGATTCCGAGTCCTTCCGCAAGCCGTGTCCCGTATTCCACATCGGCACGGAAGAAGTTGCAGACGGCGCGAAGCTGGATTTGCATGTCCGTTTGTTTGAGATCGTTCACGAGGTTATCGATCAGGTTTGCGCGCTCTTCCGGCGTAAACCGGCGGTAACGCTCGCCTGCCTGCGTGAAATCGTCCGTTTTCTGGATTTTGCGGCGTGTAGTGGAGCCCGTCAGCGGATTTTCGCTCTCCGCATAGGCGCTTCCCGCTTCTTTCGGCGAATGGTCGTAGGAATTCGGCTCGTAATTGATCGGCGAATGGTCTTGGCGAACCGCCATTTGACCGTCCCGCTGATAATTGCGGACCGGCGCATAAGGGCAGTTTACCGGAATCTGCATGTAGTTCGGTCCCAATCGGTGGCGCTGTGTGTCCGGGTAGGAGAACAGACGGCCCTGCAGAAGTTTGTCTTCGGAAGGTTCGATCCCCGGCACAAGCACGCTAGGTGCAAAAGCGGACTGCTCGACTTCGGCGAAGAAATTTTTAGGATTCTCGTTCAAGGTCATCCGTCCCACTTTAACGAACGGAACGAGGTCTTCCGGCCACTCCTTCGTCGGATCGAGGGGATCGAAGCTGAATGAGTCCAAACGCTCCGGTTCCAGCATCTGCACATTCAGTTCCCATTCCGGGTAACTGCCCGCCTCGATAGCGTCATACAAGTCGCGCGTCGCGTGATTGTGGTCGCGGCCTCCCTGCTCCTGCGCTTCTTTGCGGCTCAACGAGCGGACACCTTGCAGCGATTTCCAGGTGTATTTGACGTAAACGACCTTGCCTTCCGCGTTCACCCATTTGAAGGCGTGTACCCCGAATCCGTCCATTTCCCGGTAATTGGCGGGAGTACCGAGGTCGGAGAAAACCCAGGTCAGCATGTGAGTCGATTCGGGAGAAAGCGACATGAAATCCCACAAGTGATTAGGCGTTTGGACATTTGTATGCGGAGCCGGCTTCAGTGAATGCACCATGTCTGGAAATTTGAGCGCATCGCGGATAAAGAATACGGGCAAATTGTTGCCGACAAGATCATAATTTCCTTCGGACGTGTAGAATTTGACGGCAAAACCGCGCGGGTCACGAAGCGTCTCCGGCGAGCCGCTCGGATGAATAACCGTCGAGAAGCGGACAAACACTTTCGTTTCAACGGAAGGGTCCTGCAAAAAAGCGGCTCTCGTATACTCGCTCATACTGGCATAAGGCCGGAAGACTCCGAACGCCCCCGCACCCCGCGCATGAACGACACGTTCCGGAATACGTTCACGGTCAAAATGAGCCAGTTTCTCCAAAAGGTGATAATCTTCGAGCAGCGTCGGTCCGTGAGTACCGGCTGTCTTCGAATTCTGATTGTCGGCAACGGGCACGCCTTGATTCGTTGTGAGATAAGGACGATGGGGATTCATTCTGCACCTCTTTATAATTATTATTAGTTGAAAATGATTATCAATGTCATGACGGTAGTATAGCATCGTCTTCTTGTCCCCGTCAATAGAATGACTACAAAATTGTAATTATTTTAATCTAGAAAAAATCGCCTGATTTCTACACGTTCCGACGAGAAGGCAATTGCTTTATCCGGCCGTGCTTGTTTACAATAAGAATAATCCGGTGGGATGCAGCAATGTCCAGTCCAGGATAAGAAAGGAAGATTTTACGGGATGTCGAGCCCAATTTTAACCATCGTGGTGCCTTGCTATAACGAAGAAGAAGTTCTCCCGGAAACGGTAAGCCGGTTAAGCGCGGTTCTGGACCGCCTCATCCAAGAAAAACTTGTCGCAAGAGAAAGTGTGATGATGCTTGTCGATGACGGCAGCAAAGACCGGACCTGGGAGCTTATCGATCAATACAGCCGTTCCCATGACTATGTAACAGGCATTAAGCTCGCACGGAATGCGGGCCATCAGAATGCCCTGCTTGCAGGCTTGATGACGGCGCGGCATACATCGGACATCGTGATTTCCATCGATGCGGACCTGCAGGACGATACGGACGCGATACGCGAATTTGTACGGAAGTATCTGGAGGGGGCCGAGATCGTTTACGGAATCCGCAGCGACCGGACGACCGACACCTGGTTCAAAAAAACGACCGCCGAATCCTTCTATAAATTAATGCTACGTCTGGGCGTCCAGATTAAGAACAACCATGCGGATTACCGGCTTATGAGCAAACGCGCTCTGGATTATTTATCCCAGTACAAGGAAGTCAACGTGTTTCTGAGAGGGATTGTCCCGCTCCTGGGACTTCGTACGGCCGAGGTTATGTACGAGAGGAAAGAACGTTTTGCCGGGGAATCGAAGTATCCGCTGCGCAAAATGCTGTCGTTTGCACTGGACGGCATCACTTCGTTCAGCGTTAAACCGATCCGGATGGTGACGGTTACCGGTTTTCTGTTCTCCATTATCAGCCTGCTGGCGGGCGCTTATGCCATTATTTCGAAATTATGGGGAACGACGGCTTCCGGTTGGACTTCTCTTATTTTATCCGTCTGGTTTATCGGCGGGGTGCAGCTTCTTGCCCTGGGGCTGATCGGAGAATATATCGGCAAAATCTACCGGGAGGTCAAACACCGTCCCTTGTATCTCATCGAAAAGTCAATCCCGGCGCAGCAGGACTATGAAGGCCCGGCAGACTTTGACCGAATTCCGGTAGGGGCGGAACGAGCGGGGCGTTAGCTTTGTGACGGCAACCGGCTTTCAGTGAAATGACGGGCATCCGCCCTTTTGCCGGAATTCCGGGGGCGTGATATCCTCACGGCCGGCTTCAGCACGAAGCTCAGCCTTTTTGCCGCGAACTTTATGCTCGCAGCTTCTCATCACACCGTGTGCTTACTGCGCACGGTTTTTTCTATATGGACTGACTCAGGCTCCGGACTTACGACTATCTTGCCGGACCCGATATCGCCGGACCCATTGATACTCCGGGCACTCTTGGGCATCCTAACCGCAGGAGGTGATAACATGGCAAGAAGACGAAGCCGCAGAGCTGCTGTTCCCGGAAGCGAACGCAGTCTGGATAAGCTCAAGGGCCAGGTTATGAGAGACGCGGGCTACAACGTGTCCGCCGATCAGCCGAACCTGGTTAAATACGAAGTCGCCCGCACCCTCGGAGTGCCTCTCGAGCCGGGCAACAACGGTCAGCTCCGCACCGAGGATGCCGGTAAAATCGGCGGCGAAATCGGCGGCCGCATGGTGCGGGAGCTTGTCCGGATGGCGCAGAAGCAGCTGGCGGAACGCGGCGGACCGACGTGACGCCGGGACGCAGCCTGCCGGGAGTGCCCGCAAGTTCGCGCTCTGCGCGGCGGAGCATAGAGCTGCGGCTCCGTCCGTCACCGGCGGGCCAAATCGGCCCGGATGACCAGAGAGCCGTCTTCGCTGGTCATCCGGCATGATCCCCGCCGGATAGGCCTGAACAGGCGAATGGTCCGCTTCCCGCCGATCGCGCTGCCGCTAAGCCGGATGCTCCACCTGTCCGCCGCCAGTTCAATCTCTCCCGGGCGTATCCCCGAAGGCTGCTGCACGGTTACCACCAGCCGGCTTCCGTCCTCGGTTATCGAGTAGGCAAAAGAATCCGCTGCCTTAACCTTGGCGGTTTCCCGCTTCTTGCTTCCCGCAGCGAGGCCTTTAACAGGCTTTAGGCCGGGGATGGGAATCGCCGCGGGAAGCTTGGCGGCGGCAGGCTGAACTCCGCTTGCCCGGCGTTTCTCCCCGTCGCGGAACAGCGCGCTTCCCTGCGTGTTCGGGCCCGCCGGTTCCCCGGCCGGCTCGTTTTCCCAATCGGTTCCCATCCACTCCGGAATCCGGTAGCCCGGCATCGCCTGCCGGAGAAGCTTATCCAGCCATTGGTCCAGCCACGCCGTGTTTTCCGGGTCTTCCGAAATCCGTTTGGACAGCTCGGTAAACAAAGTCTCTCCGCCTCCGAATATGGAGGAAAACGAAGGAATCTCGCCGGAACGAAAACCGAATTTTCGTTCCCACTCTTTTTCATAGTCGAACTCGTTCTTTCCTCTGTTCATCTTCTTCCCCTCTTTCCGCTTCTTGCCAGAAACACAACGTCGTTTCCCCCCGCCTTATACACACCAGCCTATTCCGCAGCCGGACCTTTAGTGTTGGGTCAAGCCCGCCCGCAAATAAAAAAACAGGTCCCGTAACCGGAACCTGAAGTACTGTCTCGTTATTTACCAGAAAAACCCGGGACCGCCAAAACCGCCGCCGTAACCGAAGCCGCCGCCGAAACCGTAAGGTCCGAATCCGTTGACAAACGGGGATGTGCCGATGGCAAGCAAATCAAACAAGACGAGAGGAACGAACGCTTTTGTTTGAGCGGTTCCCTCCTGAGGCTCGAGAATCAGCTCGTTACCTTGAATACGTACCAGTTTGCCTCTAACCATGGACCCATCCTTACGGACGGCCACGATGTTCTGCCCGACCAGCTTGGACGCGTCATTACGAAGCTTGGAACTCATACCGTCTACCTCCCTTTTCAGCGAATCATGCATGCTACCCTACAACATATGCGGCCGGCTAACGGCCCGATTGGATAGCTGTCCCTTCTTCTTTTTTTAGGGGGTCAAGGTATTCTTTCCGAGAGAACGCAAGGAGTGCGAGTTGAAGGAAGGTGTCTTTTTTTTCATAGAAAAAAGCCCTCTGCCGGAAGATTTCATCTCCATGCAGAAAGGCTTTTCGCAAAAGGGCTAGCAGGCTTCAGGCCTTGCGGAGCTTGCCCAGTTCCGTTGTGATCGCGTCAATTTCGCTAATGCTGAAATTGGGCTTGCTCATCACCAGATCGTACAAATCCTTAAGATCTTCATATTGTTCCTGGCTAAAGTTGGACGCTTTAATCGAACCGCCTGTCGCCATTCTAAGTTTCGTTTTGATTTCGTCGAACATATACTCTACATTCTGTTCCGACCATACCGCCAAATCCAATGCGTTTCATCCTCTCGTTATCCGGTTATGCTTTCATTGTAACACGTTTTGACACCGGAAATCCCGTCCGTTACGATAGAATCTGACCCAGGTCCGGGCTTGACCATGCCGTGCATATAAGAGGATGCGCAGCCTGCTCGGCTTCCTATGCATCCGATCTTTAATGCACGCCGGGTACAAACGCCGCAAGGAGGAAATTCGCTTATGCTGCATACCTACGATCTTGTTACCCGCAAACGGGACGAAATGGTTGAAATTACAGACATCGTGGCTAGGCTGGTTCAGGACAGCAGTCTGGAAGACGGCACCGCCATCATATACTGCCCTCATACGACGGCAGGGATTACGATCAACGAGAATGCCGATCCCGATGTAAAAAGAGATGTGCTCATGCGCCTGGATGAAGTATTTCCCTGGGAGCATCCCCGCGACCGTCATGCGGAAGGCAATACGGCCGCTCATCTGAAAGCCATGACCGTCGGAACCTCGCAAACCGTATTTATCCGTGGAGGCCGCCTTCAGTTGGGCCGCTGGCAGGGAATCTACTTCTGCGAATTTGACGGCCCTCGCAGCCGTACGTTTACCGTTAAGCTGATTCGTGATTGACCAGACTGACTTTGGAAGATTCGGAACGGGCCGCCGTAGAGACCATGTTGCCGCACAACAGCTGTACATGCTCTTCGGCAAGCTGTTCCACCAGCTCGTACGTCTGTCCGTAATGAATGGAATGCGAGATGAATCCGTGCATGGACATGAACAAGTTCCACGGGAGCCGGTATTCCTGATCTTCCTTGTCCGGCATTCCCGAAATGACCTGACGTACGACCGTGGCAAACAGATCGAAACATTTCGCCTGCTCGGTACGAGAGTACTGACGCAGCTCCTCGTCCCGGATCATAAACATGATTTCGTAGTGATTCGGGTTCTCCAACCCGAACCGGATAAACTCCATCATCAGTTTCTGCAGCAGGGGAACCCCGAGAACAGCGGATTCGACGATGATTTGCCGCTGCCGCTGCAGAAGTATGCTGAAATCCTCCAGAATGAGCGCATTGAACAGCTCTGCTTTTTCTCTAAAATGATAGTATAACGCGCCATGGCTGTAACCCATTGCTTTAGCGATGCTTCGCATCGTTAAAGCGCGATAACCGCGAGTTACGAATAACTCCCTGGCCTCTTCAAGAATCCGCTCTCTGCTAAGTTCCTGAGCGACTGCCTTCCTCGCCATAAGAATCCCTCCGCTTCGGTGGTGTATGAAATTGTTAGGGTAGCTCGCTATGTTCGATATATGTATGTTCGCCGCGTATGATGTTTCCTTGACCTTGGGTCAAATCGGTAAACCAGTCGGCAAAAGAATCCGCTTCGGCAGATAAGGGATAGCACCGGAGGATTACCTTGTCGGTAAATTCCGTATCGCCCATCCGCATGTTGCGGTTCCGCAGCTCATTCTCCACTTTACCCAGCCAAGTATAATCGATTTCAGCGAGCAGTTCCTGATGACTTACTTTGTAAACGGGCACCGCGGCCTGTATTCCCGCGACGGCGCCATCCGTGTAGGCTCTGATCAGCCCTCCGGCTCCCAGCATAATACCGCCGAAATACCGGGTGACGACTACGGCCACGTTCTTGAGATCCATATTGCGGATCACTTCGAGAATCGGCTTGCCGGCTGTGCCGCTCGGCTCCCCGTCGTCCGACTGTTTCTGAATCTCGTTGCGTTCCCCGATCATGTAAGCGGAGCAGTTGTGAGTCGCCATCGAGTGTTCTTTCTTCACGCCGGCGATAAAAGCAAGCGCTTCCTCTTCGGACGAAACCGGCAACGCCTGACCGATAAACCGGGAACGTTTGATAATAATTTCATCGGCTCCATGCTTTTGTACCGTTCTGTAGGATGCTATCATGCCGCTTCTTCATTCCATTTCCTGACGAATGCGCCTTCTGTTTCATATCATTTTACACAAATCAGAATATTAGTACAATAGTTAATTTAGTTCTACTATTATTTCCAACAAAAAACAGACCTATTCCCGCAGGAAAAGGCCTGTTTTCGTTCAAAACCCGCTCACAGAGCCCGATACGGGTTCTGTCTAGACGAAACTAGTCGTTAAGGCGGGCTTCCAATTTCGCTTTGTCTTCTTCGTAACCGGGCTTGCCCAGCAGGGCAAACATGTTTTTCTTATAGGCTTCCACGCCCGGCTGGTCGAACGGATTCACTCCCAGGAGGTAGCCGCTGATGCCGCAGGCTTTTTCGAAGAAGTAAACCATGTAACCGAACGTGTGAGCCGAAGTATCCGGCAGTGTCACGATCAGGTTAGGCACGCCTCCGTCCGAGTGAGCCAGCATCGTACCCTGGAACGCTTTTTTGTTCACGAAATCCATCGTTTTGCCGCTCAGGAAGTTAAGCCCGTCCAGGTTCTCTTCATCGGTTCCGATGACGATCTCCTCTGCGGACTGGTCTACGAACAGAACCGTTTCAAACAGGTTGCGTGTGCCTTCCTGGATGAATTGGCCCATGGAGTGAAGGTCTGTCGTGAAATCGACGGCAGCCGGGAAGATCCCTTTGTTGTCTTTACCTTCGCTCTCGCCGTAAAGCTGCTTCCACCACTCCGATACATAATGCAGGGAAGGCTCGTAGTTCACGAGAATCTCCGTCGTTTTGCCTTTGCGGTAGAGCGCGTTGCGGACAGCCGCGTACTGGTAGCTCGCGTTCTCGCTCAGCTCGGGATTGGAGAAAGCTTCGCGCGCATCGGCCGCGCCCTGCATCATTTCTTCGATGTCGATGCCGGCAACGGCGATCGGAAGCAGGCCTACGGCCGTCAGCACGGAGTAGCGTCCGCCCACGTCGTCCGGGATAACGAAGGACTCGTAGCCTTCGCCGTTGGCAAGCTGCTTAAGAGCGCCCTTCTCGCGGTCGGTCGTCGCGTAGATGCGCTTGCGCGCGGCTTCTTTGCCGTATTTTTTCTCCAGCAGCTCGCGGAAAATACGGAAAGCAATCGCCGGCTCCGTCGTCGTTCCGGATTTGGAAATGACGTTTACGGAGAAGTCCTTGCCTTCCAGCAGCTGCAGAAGGTGCGTTACGTATGTAGAACTGATATTCTGGCCGACGAAGTACACGGCCGGAGTTTTACGCTTGTCTTTATCAAGCAGGTTATAGAAAGAATGGGACAGCATTTCAATCGCCGCGCGGGCCCCCAGGTAGGAACCGCCGATGCCGATCACGACAAGCGCCTCGGAATCGGATTGAATTTGTTTCGCCGCCTTCTGGATTCTGCCGAACTCTTCTTTGTCGTAAGCGACCGGAAGATCGATCCACCCTAAATAATCACTACCTGCTCCGGTTCCGTTATGCAGTTGGTCATGTGCGGTACGGATCGGCCCGGCCAGGTAATCAATTTCGTGCTGGGCTACGAAGTCAAGCGCCTTGCTGTAATCAAATTGCAGCTTCTGGGTCAACTTTCTCTCCTCCTCGGTTCTTATACTTGGTTCTTTCCTCTAGCATACCGCTTCTGTGCCGCTGTCCGCAAGTCGCGCGCCCAAGGCATGCTGCCTCTTTGCAAAACGTGCTACAATAGGAAAAACGCCTAGTGCCGTACCTTCATCCGAGCGCTTGCGGGGAAGGCTTCATGGAACGGATACGTGCGGGCGGGGCCTGCCGGACAACCCTCCGGTAGTATTGCCAGGATGGCGGATTTATTCTCCGGAAACACCCGGCGCATCGGCTTCGCATGCATTGATTCCTTACTATAAAAGCTTTCCGGACAAACTGCAAGTGAAATTATCGTGTCTGGCGTGACTCTAAACGAGGTGATTAGTGATGAAACAAATCGGATTTATCGGATTAGGCACCATGGGCGCTCCGATGGCCCTGAATCTGCTCCGCAAAGGGTACGCGGTCGCCGTATATAACCGCAGTGCCGATAAAGCGGCGGAGCTTGTCCAGGCGGGCGCTTCGCTTGCCGCAACCCCTGCGGAAGCCGTCTCCGGCGCCGAGGTTCTGTTCACGATGCTGAGCAGAGATTCCGCCATCGAGAGCGTTTTTTACGGCGAGAATGGGGTTCTGGAGAAGGCCGGTGAAGGCCTTACCGTGATTGATTCGAGCACCGTTTCCCCGGCCCTCAGCCAGCGTCTTCACGCCGATCTGGGCAAACGCGGGGCGTACTTCCTGGACGCGCCCGTAACGGGAAGCAAGCCCGCTGCCGAAGCGGCGACGCTCGTGTTCATGGTCGGCGGAGACCGCCCCGTGTTCGACGCCCAGCACGCGCTGCTGAGCGATCTCGGCAGCAAGGTGCTTTACATGGGGCCGTCCGGTTCCGGCTCCTATACGAAACTGGCCCACAACACGATTGTGGGCATCAACGCGATCGGCCTGATGGAGGGCCTCTCGATCGCGACGAAAGCAGGCCTTGCCCCCGAGCAGTTCCTGCAGATTGTGCAGGCGGGTTCCGGCAACAGCAAGCAGGCCGAACTCAAAGGTCCGAAGATCCTCGAACGCGATTTCAGCAACCAGTTCTCGCTGAAGCTGATGCTGAAGGATCTGCTGCTGGCGTCGGACCTGACAGGCAAATTCCAACTGCCCGCTCCCATGCTGCATGCAGCCACCACCGTCTTCCAGATGGGCCTGAGCAAAGGCCTCGGCGAGGAAGACCTGGCCGCCGCCATCCAGTGCTACGAGGAATGGATGAACGAGCGTGTGGAGAAGAAAGGCGGGCAGTAAAGCTCGCCTTATAGGCGGTGCCGGTGGGTATCAAGGTAACGGCGGGCGGGCTTGTATTTCTGCTTGCCTCGTGAATTATGCGCTGTTTAGGGACTCACTACGTACCACCGTCCGTTAACAGTATCGGTAACCGCGCTTCAGTTTTATCGGCGTGTTTCGTGGTGATGCCGCGTACCGAGTAAAACAATCCAGCATAGGCGGCGTAAGCTCGCCTCGCCGCTCCGCCTGTAAGCGGTCGCGAGATCCCAGGGGGCACACACCGGCGAAACCGCGGCTCCGGTGAACCACCGTCATGCGGAGCCAACCACCGCGTGCCGAGAGCTCCGCACGGCAAGAAAGGCCCTACCGAACGCTGCGTTCGGTAGGGCCTTTTCTGTCTTTGGCTTCGTGCTGCCGCGGTGCATGCATCTGCCGTCGCGTGTACCCGCAGACGTACTGGCCCGCAGACGCAACTAAAACGGAAGCCTATTCCGCGATGTAGGAGCAGCAGTAATCCGTGACGGTCCGGACTTTCAGCTTGAATTTCGCATTTGCCGGGACGGTAAACTCCCCTTCACCCTGAATGTCCGTCCAATCGGATTCGCCCGGAAGGAGGACGCTCAGGTCGCCGGCCAGGATTTCCATGATCTCTTTGGAGTCCGTACCGAATTCATACTCCCCCGGAAGCATGATGCCCAGCGTCTTCTTCGTGCCGTCCGCGAACAGAACGGCGCGGCTGGTCACTTTCCCCTCAAAATAAACGTTCGCTTTCTTGACTACGGTAACTCCTTCGAAATTCGACAACCTGTTCTCCCCCTCGTGATTGGCGGCTGCACATAAGGACGACCCTGTGAAAGCGGTCGTCCGGATGGCAATCCTGTATTTATTTAAGCAGTTCTTTGACGCGCTTGGCGACATTCTCTGCCGTAAATCCGAATTCCTTGATAAGCAGATCGCCGGGAGCCGAAGCGCCGAACGTGCTGATTCCGAGGATAGAGCCCTCGTCGCCTACATAACGTTCCCATCCGAGCGGATAAGCCATCTCTACGCCGAGACGCTTTTTGACGTCCGGAAGCAGGACGGAATCCTTGTACTCTTGGGACTGCTTCTCGAACAGTTCCCAGCTCGGCATGCTGACGACGCGTACTTGGATGCCTTCTTCGGCGAGCAGTTTCTGCGCGGCCACACCGTGCTGGACTTCCGAGCCCGTCGCAAGGATAAGCGCGTCCGGCTTTCCGTTAGGCGCGTCGGATACGACGTAAGCGCCTTTGGAGAAGTTCTCGCGCGCATATTTGGCGGAGCCTTCGAGCTGCGGCAGGTTTTGGCGGGTCAGGATGAGCGCATACGGCCCGTCGTTGTGCTCCATCACGTAACGCCAAGCTTCGCTCGTCTCATTGCCGTCCGCAGGACGGAGAACGGTCATGCCCGGAATGACGCGGAGGGCCGCAAGCTGTTCGACCGGCTCGTGAGTCGGGCCGTCTTCGCCTACGCCGATGCTGTCATGCGTGAAGACGTAGATCACCGGCTGCTTCATCAGGGCAGCCAGACGGATCGACGGACGCAGGTAGTCGGAGAACACGAAGAACGTGCCGCCGTATACGCGGAGACCGCCGTGCAGGGAAATTCCGTTCAGGGCGGCGCCCATTCCGAATTCGCGCACGCCGAACCAGATGTTGCGGCCCGCGTAATTTTCCGCGTTGAAAATCGGAGCGTTCTTGATCTCCGTGTTGTTGGAGCTTGCCAGGTCGGCGGAACCTCCGAAGAAGAACGGAACGTTCTTCGCTACGGCATTCAGCGCGTTACCGGAAGCGGCGCGCGTAGCCAGAGCTTTGTCTTCCGGCGTGTACACCGGAAGGTCGCGGTCCCAGCCTTCCGGAAGCTTGCCGCTTTCGCCCAGTTCAAACTGCTCGGCGAGTTCAGGGAAAGCTTTGCAGTAGTCGTCGAACAGCTTCTTCCATGCCTGTTCGGCCTGGATGCCTTTTTCTTTAACCGCCGCATAATGCTCGCGGACTTCTTCAGGAACATAGAAATCTTCTTCGTAGTTCCACTTGTAGAATTCCTTCGTCAGCTTGGCTTCTTCCAGACCGAGCGGGGAACCGTGCGGTCCGGCATGTCCGCCTTTGCCGCCTTTGTTCGGGCTGCCGTAGCCGATCGTCGTTTTCACTTCGATCAGAGTCGGGCGGGTCGTGTCGGCTTTCGCCTCTTCAACCGCACGATTGAGGGCTTCCAGGTCGTTCTGCTCTTCTACGCGGAGCACCTGCCAGCCGTATGCTTCGAAACGTTTTTGAACATTTTCGGTAAAGGAAACGTGCAGATCGCCGTCAAGCGAAATGTCGTTGGAGTCGTACATCATGATCAGCTTGCCCAGTTTAAGGGTTGCGGCCAGTGAGACGGCCTCGGAAGATACACCTTCCATCATATCGCCGTCTCCGCAGATGGCGTATGTATAGTGATCGATAACCGGGTAACCTTCACGGTTGTACAGGCCGGCCAGATGAGCTTCGGCCATCGCCATACCCACGGCCATGCCGATACCTTGTCCGAGCGGACCGGTTGTCGCGTCTACGCCCGCCGTGTGACCGAACTCGGGATGTCCCGGAGTCAAGCTTCCCCACTGGCGGAAATTTTTGATTTCTTCCATCGGAAGGTCGTAACCCGTCAGGTGCAGAATCGCGTAAAGCAGCATGGAACCGTGGCCTGCAGACAGAACAAAGCGGTCGCGGTTGATCCATGTCGGGTTGGCCGGGTTATGTTTCATTTGATTCGCGAACAGCGTATAAGCCATAGGCGCGGCTCCCATAACGATGCCGGGGTGGCCGGACTTGGCTTTCTCGATAGCGTCGATTCCGAGTGTACGGATCGTGTGAACGGCAAGTTCCTGAATAGGCGTATTGCTTGCAGACATGGTGTATCCTCCTAGGAATAGTCTCGTGTTATACTGTTGTTGATATTATCACCAATATTGAAGCTTTAGTTCCATTATAAAGCTAAAATTCGAAACCGCAATGTCAGGCCCGCCGTGTAAGCGCCCGCATTCGGGCAAGGGGAGGGAAACGCGGATGAGCCGCTCTTTTTTTGAAAACGGAAACACGCTTGTCCCGCGGGGCTTTGCTTTCGGGCTGGTGCCCGGGGCCATACTCGCTCTGTTTTTTAAAGCGGTGGAATACTTTGCAGGTTCCCGCGTCTATACGCTGCTGCTAAATGTCGACTTTATCCCGGGTCTTGGAGGCGATCAGCCTGAATGGTTCGAACTGACCCTGCATCTGGCGGTTTCGGTCTTTATCGGGTTCTTGTACGCGATACTGCTCGGACGCACGGAAAAACCGTGGCTGCCGGGAATTCTGCTCGGTATCTCGCCTATCCCCTTGTTCGTACCTCTTACCCAACTGGCCGTATCGGCGAAAACACCCGTCCTTTCGGATGTAACCGCCATGATCTGGTGGATCGCGGGACACCTTCTTTACGGCGTGATACTCGCCGTCTTAGGCGCCAGAGCTCTTCAAGCTTCCAAAAAGGAATGACCCGCTTTAAAGCGGCACAGTCCAGGGCCATGCTCCTTTAATAAAATCCGAAGCGGCATAGACAGCCTTCTTCGGATTTTTTTCTGAAAAGCCTTGATGTGATATAACTCCGCGGCCGCGGCGTTAGCTGAATACGACCGTTTTGTTCTGATGAACGAGAATGCGGTCTTCCGTATGCCAGGAAACGGCCCTTGCCAAGACGATCCGCTCGATATGACGGCCGATGCGCTTCAAATCGTCGACATTGTCGCGGTGGCTGACGCGCTGCACGTCCTGCTCGATGATCGGACCTCCATCCAGTTCCTCGGTCACGTAATGCGCGGTCGCCCCGATCAGCTTAACTCCCCGCCCGTGAGCCTGCGCGTAAGGTTTGCCTCCGACGAAAGCCGGAAGGAAGGAATGATGAATATTAATGATCCGGTTCTGGTAATGCTTGATAAAAGAAGGTGGAATAATCTGCATGTACCGGGCGAGGATGATCAGATCCACCTGGCCTTCGAGCAGTTCCAGGTGGCGCTTCTCCACCTCGGCCTTCGTATCCGGAGTTACCGGAATATGGTGGTACGGAATACCGAACGGCTCGACGAGCGGAGCCATATCCGGGTGGTTGCTGACGATCATGGCGATATCCGCGTCGAGATCCCCGGCACGCCAGTGCCACAGAAGCTCCAGCAGACAGTGATCTTCTTTGGACACGAAGATCGCCAGACGTTTTCTCTGACTGGCCAGCGATAGGCTCCAGTCCATAGAGAATTCCGCCGCTACTCCGGCAAAATCGGCCTCAAGCCGCGTCTTGCGCTGCTCGAGGTCGGTTAAGTCGAATTCGATCCGGATAAAGAACATGCCGCCTTCCGGGTCCATGGTGTACTGGTCCGACTGAACGATGTTCGCCCCGTATTCGGACAAAAATTTGGATACCGCGGCCACGATTCCAGGCCGGTCCGGGCAGGAAATGAGCATTCTGCCGCGGTTTTGTTTGCCGGCTGCGCCGGACGTATTTGCTGCTGCCATCTCTACTGGATTCTCCTTTTGTACCTGTAAAATAGTAACCTATCCGGGTCTAGCCGGTGGTGAAACGGAGTTACCCGTAACTTACAAAGATTTCAGCAGATCTTTGCCGGCAAACCATGCCGTCAGGCGCTGATTGATCTGCTCTTCGGACAGCTCGGGGAACAGACGCTCTTCCGCGATCATGTCGTACAAGCGCTCCATCGGTTCGCGCCCGTCCGCTTTCTTGGCTTTCGCGTCGGTTTTGAGCAGCTCCCAGGTCTGTAGAACGAAGCCGCGCGAGTCGATCTCTTTCTTCTCGAAAAAGGAAGCTAGGCGCTCCACGTCTTCCACGAAGCCTTCCCCGAACCGTTCCAGGACGGTTCCGCTCAGCAGCGCGATTTCCGCTTCGTACATCGGACGCTGGGTTTTCGGGTCCTTCCCGATCCACGGAGTCTCCAGGATCATCGGCAGCCCCCGCAGCTTCTCGTGGTGAACGACGCGGTTCATCGCTTCGAAGCCGATCCAGCCCGCTCCGACCGGAGCATGGCGGTCTTTGGACGCGCCGCGCGGGTTCTTGCTGTCGTTCAAGTGAACGACCCCGATGCGGTCCAGACCGACCACGCGGTCGAATTGATCCAGCACGCCGTCCAGGTCGCCTACGACATCATACCCCGCATCGTGGATATGGCAGGTATCCAGACATACCGTCAGGCGGCCGTTGTCTTCGACCTTGTCGATAATCTGCGCCAGCTCCTCGAAGCTGCGGCCCATCTCTGTGCCTTTGCCCGCCATGGTTTCCAGGGCGATATGCACACCCGTGTCTTTGACGCCGGCGAGGACTTCGTTAAGCCCTTCCGAAATGCGGGCGAGACCGTACTCCGCATCCTTGTCCGTAAACGCGCCGGGGTGAAGCACGATATTTTTCACGCCCAGATAGTCCGTGCGGCGGATTTCATCCTGCAGGAATTGGACCGCCAGCTCGTACGTGTTGTCTTTGTAAGAACCCAGGTTGATGATGTAAGGGGCATGAACGACGATTTCGCCGATCCCGTGCTCCTGCATAACTTCCCGGCCCTCTTCGATATATTGCGTTTCAATAGGCTTGCGCCGTGTATTCTGAGGTGCACCCGTGTAGATCATGAATGTGCCGGAGCCGTACGAGACAGCTTCCCGGGCCGCATTCAGCAAACCTTTGTCGGAAAATGAAACGTGTGAACCGATTTTAATCATAGGAAATTGGCTCCTTGCTTTGTAAAATCTTTTCCCCCTATTTTACAGGCAATGTCGCAAGAAAGCCAGAAATAAGGTATAATTTCAATAGAGATCCAGTGCTTAAACCTGGCCCCGCGCGGGAATACATAGATTCCGAGGTGACGAGTTTTGAACAACTCCCTGTTTATGTGGTTTATTACTTTCTGGCCCCTTGTCCTCATTGGTCTGATGGCGATCGGCGGGTATTTTATGTTCCGTAAATTCCTGAAGGTGCTGCCGAAGGCCGACGGAAAATCCAAGCTCGACTGGCAGAACTACTACGTGGAGAAGTCCCGCCATATGTGGACGGACGATTCCAAAGCCTTTCTTAACAAACTTGTCGCCCCTGTGCCCGGCCCGTTCCGCGACATCGCCAAGCACTCCATCGCGGCCAAAATCGGGCAGATCGCCTTGGAAGAAGAGGCAGCGGAAGTTACACGCGAGCACTGCATCAAAGGTTATATCATCGCCACTCCCAAGCGGGATTACCGGAGCCTGATGAATTTCCTTGAACGCGAGAAAATTGATTACACGCCTTACAAACATCTGATCAATTCCTGATTCTTCTATCTATACTCGCAGGGAGATTTCGGTCAGACTGATCGGGATACACGCCAAAAAAACCGCTCGGCCCTCTCGGGACAGGAGCGGTCATTTTTTTACGCAAAGTCAAAGCGGCACACAACACGGCGGGATCGGCTAGAACAACCAGAGGCCCAGTGCCAATGAAACGATCCCCAGAAGCAAATAAAGCGAGCTGATCAGCCAGCGGAGCCAAGGCTTCCATGCTTTATCCCCCTCAACAACCATTCTTCTCATCCTACTTTCCCTGACCTGAACGTTACCGACTTGGGGAGCATGTAACCCGGTTCTGCGTTACGCCATCAACGGAAGGCGAGTCTCGTACTCGTTCAACCGTCCATGATGCGGCAGATCGCGACAGCTCGTGGTGTTCGAATTCGGGGCTGCACAGCCTTTGCAGCTCGCCAGCGGTATCGACACCCGGTAAAATCCGGTTTTGAAAATATGATCCGCCTGTATCCGGGATACAATCGAACCGCAGTGAATGCAGTAGACCAAATCCAAAGCTTTCATTCACACACACCTCTTCATTTTGCTTCTTGTTGTCGCAACTTGTTACATTCTGTATTTATAAATTATTATAAGATACGTTTTGTAACAAATCAAGAAGTTTTTGGGTAATTCGGTGCGTTTTTACGAGATTTTTGTAGAATTTTTAGAAAAAAATAATACATCGCTGTACCTAGAAGGGCACCGCAGGTGTCCAAGATAACGTCTTCGATTGCGGCGGTTCTTTGTGAAACAAAGGATTGATGGAATTCATCCAAACCTGCAAA
Organism: Paenibacillus sp. GbtcB18; assembly: GCF_019091125.1. Taxonomy (NCBI): domain Bacteria; kingdom Bacillati; phylum Bacillota; class Bacilli; order Caryophanales; family Paenibacillaceae; genus Paenibacillus; species Paenibacillus sp. GbtcB18. Next base: position 47,394 of record NZ_JAGXJX010000011.1, on the reverse strand, counting down.
CAAAGCCGAGGCCAAAATAACCGTAACATAGACGGCTAATTTTCTTTGTCCCAGTCCTCTATGCAGCAAACGGGCAATCAGAATAGCAAGTACCCCATAAACAAATAAATGAGCGGCTTTGCGGATGAAAAATTCCACGAATCCCCACGTTCCGCTCTTTCGGATACTTACCTCCTTCCCGTTATATTGAATCTTGGATTCCGAAAAGAGCTGGTTAATACGTTTATCGGAAAATTCCTGCTTTAACCAGGGCCTAAGATTCTGCTTGCTGTATGGCTCCGAAGAAAAATGGTAAATAACCGCCATCCAGACGAGAAGGGGAAGCCCGAACAGAACAAAAAATCGCAACCGGCTGCGGTGCGGCATTAGTATCACTTCCGTTTCCCTGCTAAATAAAAAAATTCCCCCCATCCGACCGTAAAGATCGTTGGGGGAATCGCTAATTGGACGAACCTGATTTTTCGGAAAGATGAGGCAGTAAAATATCCTTTAAATCCTCAACAAATGGTTTTACTTGAAGATGGGAGAATGGGGCCGGCTGACTCTCGACTTTTTCAATAAATTGCTGTAAATGTACAAGCAACTGATTTGAATGATTATCCATATTAGCCCCCCGCTTTTGGTTTACACGGAAAGAACCGCGTTTGGAGCAAGAACTTCGGGCCGCCCGATAGAGTAATATTCAAACCCTTCCTGCCTCATTCTCTCGAGTGCAAAGCAGTTCCTTCCGTCGATAATTACAGGTTTTCGCAATAGCTCGCGGAGTTGATCGAGTTCCATCGTGACGACTTCTTTCCATTCGGTCAGAATCACGCAAGCATCACAGTCCCTAACGGCGTCGTACAAATCTTGGGTGTATACCACACTATCGGGCAAATAGCGGCGGGCCTCTTCCACCGCAATAGGATCGTACGCCTGGACTCGAGCCCCTTTCTCCAGTAGCTTGGGAATAAGCGTAAGAGAAGGTGCTTCCCTTACATCGTTTGTATTAGGTTTGAAGGCAAGGCCCAGCACAGCGATTTTCTTGTCGGTCAGGTCGCCGATCGCCTTTTCCAATTTCTCAATAACGAGCATTCTTTGCTTGTCATTCGTCTCGATAACAGCCTCAAGAAGCTTAAAATCGTAGCCGACTATATCGGCTATATGCTTTAAAGCATGGGTGTCTTTAGGGAAACAGCTTCCCCCGTAACCAATGCCCGCTTGAAGAAATTTGTTGCCGATTCGGCTGTCCAGACCCATCCCTTTGGCTACTTCTGTCACATCCGCTCCAACTCTTTCACAAATATTGGAAATCGCGTTGATAAATGAAATTTTAGCAGCCAGAAACGTATTCGCTGCATATTTAATCATCTCCGCGCTCTCCAGACTCGTTTTAAAAATCGTTGTACGAAAAGGCTCATGCAGCCTGGCTATGATCTCGGCCGCTCTATCGCTTGTCGCCCCGATAACGGCTCTCTCCATGTTCATGCAATCATGGACAGCCGAACCCTCGCGTAGAAATTCCGGATTGGACGCGACATCGAACGGGATAGAAGGATCTGACTGATTGCTTCGAATGATCTCCTGAACAAGTCTTCCCGTTCCGACAGGAACCGTACTTTTGGTAACAACCACCTTATAGTCACGAATACTTTGCCCTATAGCAGCAGCGGCTGCTCTTACGTAGCTTAGATCAGCCTCTCCGCTTGGTGACATCGGCGTTCCCACTGCAATAAAGATGACATCGCTGCTGTGGATAACGGAGGCTATATCGGAAGAAAAGGAAAGTCTATTTAAATTTGAATTCCGCTTTACCAGTTCTTCAAGACCCGGTTCGTATATCGGGATCTCCGCCCTTTGCAGTTTAGCGATCTTCGCTTCATCTATATCACAACAAATGACCTGGTGACCAACTTCCGCAAAGCAAGTTCCGGATACCAGCCCGACATATCCTGTTCCAATGACTCCAATAGTGCCCATCCTGTCAGCCTCCTTGTAGAATAAGATCCTTCTCGTATATCTCCCTTATGTAACGATATAAATCACTGCTTAAATCCGGCCTTTGAAGCGCAAAATCAATTGTCGCTTTGATAAAACCTAATTTATCCCCGACGTCATAACGGATTCCTTCAAATTCGTAAGCAAATGTGGGTTGGTTCTCATTTAGTCTTCTTATAGCGTCCGTTAACTGTATTTCCCCTCCGGCCCCAGGCTGCTGCGTCTCCAGAATGTTAAAGATTTCGGGAGTCAGAATATAGCGGCCCATTATCGCATAATTGGACGGCGCTTCCGATGGCTGCGGTTTCTCGACGAGAGATCGGACAGGAATTACATGACGATCAACAATTTCTTTGCCCGCATCTACGATGCCGTATTTGTTGACATCTTTATCCGCAACCCACTGAACGCCGACTACCGTTGACTTGTATTTTTCATAGACTTCAATTAGCTGGGCGGTGCAAGGAGTTTCCGCCTGAACAATATCGTCTCCAAGCAGTACGGCAAAAGGTTCTTGACCGATAAAAGACTTGGCGCACAGGATCGCGTGTCCAAGCCCTTTCGGTTCCTTCTGCCTCACATAATGAATGTTCGCCAAATTCGAGATTGCTTGAATTTGCTTCAGATCTTCTATTTTCCCTTTTTGCTCCAATGTTTCTTCCAGCTCAAAGGATTTATCGAAATGGTCTTCGATCGCACGTTTACCCCGGCCGCTTATGATCAGGATATCTTCAATTCCCGAGGCAATGGCCTCTTCGACGATGTATTGAATAGTCGGTTTATCCACTATGGGAAGCATTTCTTTGGGCTGCGCTTTCGTTGCCGGCAGAAACCTGGTCCCAAGACCGGCTGCGGGAATGATCGCCTTTTTGATTGTCATGGTTCCCTCCTAAACCCAATGAAATAAAAAAGACCAGGGCTGGTTAGCTACCTGGTCTGCGTCACACTTTTTTCTGATGTCTTATAGTATTCCGTATACCATTCCACAAAACGTTTCAATCCGACCTCAATGGATGTGGACGGAGCAAATCCCACCTCTTTTGCCAACGCATCGATATCAGCAAATGTTTCTTTTACATCCCCGGGCTGCATGGGCTGAAAGTCTATGACCGCCTTTTGGCCCAGGCAATCCTCCAGTACTTGAATGAACTTCATTAAAGGGACCGGTTTATTATTTCCGATGTTATAAATGCTGTAAGGAGCGGCCTTCTCTCCGTCTGCTCCTGTCTTGCTTTGCGGCGGGTGATCCACAAGCCGGACTATTCCTTCGACAATGTCATCAATATAAGTGAAGTCACGACGCATATCTCCATGATTGAACACCGCAATAGGCTTACCCTGCAGAATCTTTTGGGTGAAAGAAAAATAAGCCATATCCGGTCTTCCCCATGGTCCGTAAACTGTAAAAAAGCGCAGGCCCGTACTCGGTATCCCGAATAAATGACTGTAGGTATGGGCCATCAATTCGTTAGCCTTTTTAGTCGCTGCGTAGAGACTGGCCGGATGATCTACAGAGTCTTCCACCGAAAATGGAATTTTCTTATTGAGCCCGTATACAGAAGAAGACGAAGCGTAGATTAGATGTTTCACCTTATACGTACGGCAAGCTTCAAGTATATTGGTGAACCCGACAATATTCGAAGAAATATATGCCGAAGGATTCTCCAGACTGTAACGGACACCCGCTTGTGCAGCCAAATTAATTACAACGGCAGGTTTATGTGCTTCAAAAAGGGAATTTACCGTCTCTGCGTTTTCTAAATCCCCTTCTACAAAATGAAAGGATGGCCGCTTACCTAATTGTGCAAGCCGGTCTTTTTTCAATTGAACGTCGTAGTAGTCGTTCAGATTGTCTAAACCTACAACAATCTGTCCTTCGTCTAAAAGTTTGTGGACCAGATGAAAACCGATAAAACCAGCAGCACCGGTAACTAAGATCAACTTCTATCCCCTCCAACGGAATACGAACCTGTTTGCTAAGCAGTTCTTTTAAATTTATAAAATCTCTGAAAGTTTTCATAAAACTTTTTGGGGATAAGTCCAACGATTAAAGGTTTTAAAATATAAATCCCCTGAATTAACGGTATTTTATTCAATCGTAATCCATTCCATAATATTTGCGCTTCGTAAATCCGATATTTGTATCGCTTTTTGGCATAAGATTTATCGGTAATACGATATAATAACAATTCTTTTTCCAGATTAGCAAAGGTAACGTTATGTTTCATAAATCTAAACCAAAGATCATAGTCCTGACAACGACGTAATTTTTCATTATAAGCCCCGTATTTTTCAAAAACTGATTTTCTGATTAATACAGAGGGGTGTATAACGGGATTGACCTTCATGATATTACGCGGGGAAGGGATAGCGGGGGTTGTTAACCTCCCCGTTACGTTACCTTTCTCATCTATAATGGATGCGTGCGATCCCAAGACATCAATAGAAGGGTTAACCATTAAGTGAGCATATTGCTCCTCCAGCCGATTCGGCAGCATAATATCGTCCCCATCGTGTCTGGCGATGAATTCCCCTTGAGCCTTTGAAATTCCTACATTCAAGGCTCCTGCTAACCCTTTATTTTCCGGTAAACGGATCACTTTAAATCTCTTATCCATCTCTGCATATTCTTGCAAGATCGTGGAGGAACCATCCGTCGAACCGTCATCGATTAGTAGGCATTCCCAATCCGTGAAGGTTTGTCTCCGTATGGATTCCAGACAATCTTTTAAGTACACTTTATCATTAAAAATACTCATTATTATACTAATCTTCACTTAAAGCACCCTCGTTCTTAACTTATTGGACTGTTCTTATATACACAGTTTATCAATCAATGAGGAATACTCTTCAGCAGCCTGCTCACTTGAAAATTTTTGATAATAAGCAGGGGAAACTTCTGATCGTTGCTGCCGTAACATTAATTTAACAGCATCCACCATACCGTTTACGTCTTCCCGTTCTACAATAATTCCAGAGCCTCCATTTAATATTTCTTCTGTTCCTGTATGAGTCTTAGTAGCCACTATCGGAATTCCGCATGCCGTCGCTTCGATTAATGCCGTTGGCAATCCCTCGATATCCGAACTTTGCAGAAAAACATTTCCTTTTTTCAAGAATGGTAAAGGATTATCCATGTAACCCGCCAATTCAACCTTTGTTTGGAGTTTATACCCATTAATCTTTTCTTGTAATTCACTCCGCAAATGCCCTTCTCCTAATATGATTGCTCTGACATTCATCCCTTCGTTTAATTCTTTGATAACTTCAATAAATAGATCGAATCTTTTCTCGCGAACTAACCTTCCAATACCAATGATTACAGGATAATCCATATCGACGAGCCAAGGATGTGTACACGGCCTCTCGCTTCTTTGTATAAAGTCAGAGTCAAAAACAGGATTATAAATTACGTGTACTTTATTTTCAGGAACTTTCAAAACGCTGTGAATTTCTTGGCCCATAGCAGCAGATACACCTATTACGCCATCACTTCGTGAATAAGTCCAAGTCCGAAGCATGTTAGCACCTTTAAATCTTTTACGCTGAATAGTACTATGTTCACAAAGCAATGTTTTAAATGAAAATTTGCCTGTCAATTTAGCCAGCATAATTAAAAGATTGTTTTCCATCATATGAGAAATGACCACATCAGGATTAATCTTTTTAAGTTCTTGCTTTAATATAGGCAAGGCTGACCGAAGACGAGCTGCCCCGAGTTCAGTAACATGAATATGTTCGGGCAAGGATTTAACATAAGGCCCTTCCAGCTTGTTTACAATTAAGTGCAGCTCGTAAGTCACACCACATAAGGAATCCAGCAGCATGGATACTGCTTTCTCGGCTCCTCCGCCCGCCAATGAAGTAATAAAAAAAGCGACCTTCAACTTACCGTTAGTTTTCATATCCGCACCTTTAATAAGAAAGAGGAATAAGTTCCTCTTTCTTTTGATAATAGTTAATTGTTTTTAACAAACCTTCCTCAAGTGAAACTTTCGGAACCCAGTTTAAAAGAGATAGTGCTTTCTCGTTACTCAAGCAGCTATGCAAAATATCCCCTGTTCTAAAGGGCTTATAAATAGGTGAAATGGGCTCACCTTTAATTTTCGAAAGAATACCGATTAACTCATTAATGTTTATTTTTTCATTTCTACTTACATTAAAAACATGATTGTCTCCGTAGTGAAGAGCCTGGACGTTTGCTTCAGCAATATCACTCACGTTTATAAAATCTCTTGTTTGAGAACCGTCACCGTATACAACAAGGGGTTCATTTTTGAGTAATTTATCAACGAATATTGCGATTACTCCTCCCTCACCTTTTACGACTTGTCTAATGCCATAAACGTTAGAATACCGTAGAATCGTATAGTTCAAATCAAACGCATGGTTATAAGTTTTTATGTAAAACTCAGGGACATACTTGGATATTCCATACGGAGAAAGAGGGGCAATAGGGTGTAGTTCGTCAACTACATCATAGTTTGGATTCCCATAAACCGCTGCTGAGGAGGCGTAAACAAGCTTTTTAACACCAAAATTCTTGCAGTTTTCCAGAAGGTTAATGGTACCGATTATATTGATATAAGCGTCGTGATTAGGATCGGTTATGGAGCGTTGGACATCGATTTGAGCGGCCTGATGAATCACATAATCAGGTTTTTCAACGTCAAAAATATCCCTTAATTGCGTTGAAGTTATATCTTCTTCATATAAAACAGCTTTGGGATTAACATTCTCCTTCTTACCGGAAGACAGATTATCCACACAGATAACCTCAAATTCCTGTTCAATTAACTTATCGACAATATGTGATGCAATAAACCCTGCTCCTCCAGTAACAAGTACTTTCATATAGATCCTCCTTATAATGATTGTTTGGAAGGTTGCTGCTTGTTTTTTAACTCTCGAATTGCTTTTAAATTTACAACTCCGCTGCCCAACAAATTCACAACAGATGAAATAATCAGCGACCATGCTGCGCCAATAAGCCCTTGGCGGGGCACTAGCCAAAAGCAACTAAGGACACTTGATAGCAGAACCAGTAGAAAAATATAAGGCTGGATAGAATACTTCCTTGCCGAAGTCATGGCGTATCCTAGGAAGGAAGCTACATAGCCTATTCCCGATCCAATCATGATTAAGAGAAAGACGTTAGTATATTGACCATATTCAGGGCGATACATAATCGTAAGTATGTTTTCACCCATAAATAACACAATCAGAACTCCCCCCAACCCAAGCAAAAAACCGATGATCAACAATTTTTTCATTAAACCAACAAAATCATTTTTATTATTGCCGGCATAATATTTTGAAAGTCTGGGAACCGCCGACTGACCTAACGCACCTACAACCGTAGTTCCTGCCACCATCACGTAAGAAATTGCGGAAAAAAATCCCAATTGTTCTAAACTCATAAAAGATTCAATGAAATATCGTGGAATATTTGTATTTAAAGAAATAAGCAGCATGACAACCCCCATCGGTGCGCTGATCCGAATTAAGGGCCACAAACTGCTTATAGAGAAAGTAGGTTGAATTTTTTCGTATCTTCTGGAACTATATAAATCATAAATAGCCAAAATGCCAACGAACGCTAGGGCATAACCCGCCACTCCAAAAATAATATTTTGGGTAACCCACACTAACACGCCCAGAAGCAATAAGGATGCCATTCCTTTATACATAAGAGAAATAGCTACTCGGTCCATCCTTTCGTTTTTTTGGAGCAACCCGAAAATAATGTCGCTAACGGACTCCGCCCCTTTTGCTATGCCAATTAAAAGAATGACAATTGCAGTTTGTACCGGATAACCGGCTATACAAACGGTAAGAACAATCAGTAGAAAAGCGATGAACGACGCTAGAATTCGTAGTCCGACATATTCATTGAACGAATTCTGATTTTGACTATCCGATGCCAGTATCCCTCTTAATTGCAAATTAGAAAACATATAAAACGGAGCCGTTATAGCCAAACCTAAGGCAAACTGTCCGACCATTTGAGCATTACCCAGCTTAGCCATTACAGACAACATCCCCCACTGGCAAAGGGCATAAACAACATTCCCTGCAAAGGTCCAGGAGAAATTTAATTTTAATGAAAACGATCCAGGAGGTTTCGCTGAAAGGTTAGGTTCTTGCGGATTATTCAACTGTCAACCACACCTTTATTCAACTCATTCTTAATCAGCAGCCCTTTATGCATAAAGGCCTCCTGAAGAGCATTTTCATAAATTTGTTCCATTTCGTTTAATATAACTTGCAGATCATATTGGCCTACTTTTCTCAAACTGCTTTCTCCCATCTTTTCTAGCAAGGAAGGGTTTTGATATAAGTCCTCTACCGCTCTTACAGTTGCCGCAACATCATGAAGTTCGACAATATAGCCGTTTTCCCCATCCTCCACCAAGTCTTGATTTCCCCGAATATTGGTTGCAACTATTGGTTTGGATGCTGACATTGCTTCTAATAATGCTTTAGGGAGCCCTTCCCGGGTTGATAGCAAAAAAACAATATCCGAGCATGCAAGCAGTTCAGGAATGTCTCTGCGAAAACCTAAAAACTTAATATGCCGCTCGACATGTAAAGCGGCTGCAAGCATTTCGTATTCTTGCTGTTGATCACCCTGCCCGGCTAGAACACATTGGATATCGGGACAAAATTGTTTGATTTTAGGAATACTTTCAATCATTTGTCGCTGATTTTTTAATGTGCGCAATTCAGCAGCACAAAAAAGGACAAAGTCTGTTTCTTTTAAACCGAGTTCCTTTCTTTTGATAGTTCTTAACGCTTTGTTATCCTGATTTTTAATCAGGGTGCTTTCAACGCCAATGCCCGGAATATACAAACATTTTTTTCTAACCTTAAATTTCTGGGCTCTTTTAAAATCTTCTTGATTGATTGTAATTAAATAGTCCGTCCATCTGGCCATAAAACGTTCGACCGGATAATATAAGAGCCAGTCTTTAACTGGTGCTCCGTTACAAAAATGAAAACCATGCGCGGTATACAAGACAACCGGAATTTTAGCAATCCGTGCGGCAATTCTGCCGATGACACTAGCTACGGGCATATGAAAATGAACCATATCATACTTTTCTCGTTTAAAATGCTCGATCAGTAGTTTTAGGGCTTTAAAATTATTGGGATGAATCGGATTTTTTTTGAACGGGATTTTGAAGCATTCAACATGTGTGTTAATTGCATTAAAACCATAGTCTTCACTGGCATAAGCATGAACCTCATATCCTCGCTCTTTAAGCATGTTCATATAAGGAATATGAAACGCCTCCAGATGCCCGAATAATGTTGCCACATATGCAATTTTGAATTTTTTTTGCTGCATGTTACGGTTTCCCCTAATCCACTATTTTTATAGTCTAGCTTCATGCAGTGATTTTTTAAGAGGCCTCTGTATCAAAATAGAAGCCATGTAAATCATACCGAAAAAGCATATTATGAAAAGAATGTCTGTCATAACAGAGTGAAAGGAAGAACGTTGAAACCAGATTGTAAAGGGCAAGATTAAATATTTTAGCCATCTGCTTCTGTCCAGATAAAACAAAAGGACTCCAAGGATGAAAAAGACCGTCATCACTCCCAACAATTCACCATTCATCCACGCTTGGGCTACCGGTGAAAAACCCATACCTCCGCCATGCTTATAGGTGTAGGGATGGAAATACCACACATACCAATCTCCCATATTCATAGGTTTAGGGTGTTGAAATATAAATTGATAGATAGACGATGGCAAGAAATAAAGCACACCGGTCAAGTAACTAGGGTCCGCTTCAGGATAAATTGTAGCGCCTTTAATATCATTAGTGATTTGAAATGCCGTTCCAGTCTCACCTTCTGACAATGACCATTGTTGTTCGGAAACAGAGGAATATGATTTGCCTTGAATGAGTGCTTGTCGGGCATTATTAAAGATAGGAGACATCATGGAAATGACGAAAAGAACAATAATTATTTTTTTGGTTTTAGAGAGTTTAATTTGTTTTTTAACAAGTAAACACGAGAATGCAGGTAAAATCGTCATTAATATAAGGGACCTGCTGCCAAGTCCAAAAAAATAAAACAAGCTCAATAAGATTAGGCCGGCAAACAAAACAGACATTTGTTTTTTGGTAGTTACAGACTGTGCCCAACCGAAAAAAGCGGCTGTTATCATCATTTTCCAAGGAAGGGCCAAATTATTGGATTGTCTTTGGGCAATAAAATTGTTCATTCTGTTTTCGATTCCAATGACATTTAGTCCACCCAAGCGATATTGATCATAAAGCATTAGAGAAACACCAATAAACAAAAGTACCAAAGAGGGAATCAGAAAGTTCTCATGGTCCGTAACGATCTTGTTTCTTACCATGGTTAGTTGTTTAACTTTAAAAAATTGCGAGAAAAAAATACCGCCAACCAAGCTAATATTTGAAATTAAATACACATTAACGGTGCTAATTACGTTATCTTCTGAAATCCCGCTTGCGTTATTTAGCAAAGCATCTAAAGGGTAGGTTATTCCATACAAAAAAAAGAAAAAAACAAACATAACGGTAGCACTAGTAAAACCGGTCATAGTTTTATTTTTCTTAAGGTATGCCCAGATACTTATTATATTGATTAGTCCAAAAACCAATATTTGTGTCAACAATACATGTGTAGTTAAATATAAGGAACTCGCACTTATCCCTGCTATTAAAAGAATGGATACAGCCCATAACTTCCATGAGGTTCCTAAAGGTCTGAGCAGCCAGCCGCTCATCGCGCTCCATCCCCTGTAAATACGACGCCAACAGTTTTGAGTAAAATTTTCATATCAAGCCTAAAAGAACTTTTCTTGATGTAATACAAATCCAGCTCCAGTTTTTGCTTAGGGGTGATCTCGTACCCTCCATTTACCTGAGCCCATCCCGTAATTCCGGGCTTTACTTCCAGCCGATTTATAAAACCTGGTATTTCTTCATTAAATTGTTCCGTAAACATAGGTCTTTCCGGCCTGGGGCCGATCAGACTCATATCTCCCTTTAAAACGTTTATGAACTGCGGGATTTCATCTAATCTTGTCTTGCGTATAAACTTGCCGACACGGGTCACCCGACTATCGTTTTTTTGTGCCCACTGGGCTCCATTCTTCTCCGCATCCATAGTCATAGAACGGAATTTAATAATTTTAAAAAGCCTGCCATGCTGCCCTACTCTTTCCTGCAGAAAGAAAACCGAGCCCGGCGACTCCAGACGGATAGCTAGAGCAACAACAAGCATAATGGGCAGAGACAGCACGATACCAATCAAGGCTAACAAAAAGTCAGAAATTCTTTTAGCGTATGTATAAAACGAATAAAAACCAAAGAAATATTTTTTCTCACGAATTGACACTTCCACCGACACTGCCGGCTCCCTCAGAAGCCCATTTTGGTCATTATACATGTTTCATCTACCTCCATATTTTAAAAAGGTCCATGGCCATCTGGTGTTTAAGATCGTTAAGGATGACAGTTGGACGCAGCAAACATTACCGTCTACCTCCCTTAAAAGATTGTTATAAAAACACGAGCTATGCGGTTTTCCTTAAAACCGCATAGCTCGTGTTTTTATTTTGACAAGTCAAAATAAAAACCGGGGCATCGAACCCCTCCTCTCATCATCCCTTCGACGATTAACGTCTAAGGCGCATTTCGCGCCCACAGCATGACCGAGTGCCTACAGTGATAAAGGTACAGTAGACATAACCTGAGCCGAACAACAAACCGCTTTTTAAGCTTTTTCGCCGTAATAGTAGTAATAAGAAGACTCTTTTTTGGAGTAGGCTTTATTGTTAAGCACCACACCGAGAACGCGCGCTTTTACGTATTGAAGTTGCGATAGAGCTTTCTGAGCCCGGTCGCGTTTGACTTTGCCGTGATTGAGCACAAGAACGACTCCGTCCGCTTTGGCGGCCAAGATTTGCGAGTCCGTTACAGCAAGCAGCGGGGGCGAGTCAATAATGACCATGTCATACCAATCGCCGACTTCTTCAAGCAGAGTAAGCATGCGGTTAGAGCCAAGCAATTCAGCGGGATTCGGCGGAACCGGTCCCGATGGCAGTAGGGTCAGGTTAGGAATTCCCGTCTCGGTTAAAGCATCCTCAAATCGATCCTGGTTTACGAGTACATGGGTAAGTCCGGAACGATTAGAGACGTTAAATACCTTGTGCAGGGTCGGTTTTCTTAAATCCGCGTCAATTAAAAGAACTTTCTTGTTCTCCTGGGCGTAAGCTACGGCAAGATTGGCCGCCGTTGTCGACTTCCCTTCTTCGGGTTGTGCGGAGGTAACGAGAACATTCCGAATTTCCTGATCAATGGAGGAGAATTGAATGTTCGTTCGCAAAGTTCGATAAGCTTCGGCAATATTCGACTTAGGATTAACATGTGTAATTAAGCGGTTATTGGTTAACGCCGGCATAGACCGATTCACCTACAACTTTCTGTTCCGGTTTGGAAGGGACATTACTTGGTGCATCCGAAGCCTTAATCCGGCTGATTACCGCTAATGTGGGGAGTCCCAGGTACTGTTCAATCTCTTTTTCCGACTTGAGCGTATCGTCCAGATACTCCAGCAGAAACGCCAGACCGACTCCGATTAGCGCCGATAAAATGAAGGCGATGACGATATTCATTTTGGGGTTCGGTTTAACCGGAAGAGGAGCTTCTTCCTGTTTCGCCTGATTTAGCAGGGTTACGTTGTCTACCTTCATAATTTGGGGAATATCCGTTTTGAAGACATTGGATATCGCATTCACCAGTTTTACCGCCGTAGCGTGACTATAGTCGGTGACCGTAATGGTCAAAACCTGCGTTTCATTAACGGCGCTGACTTTTACCATCGAAATAATCTCATCCGCTGTCAGCTGAAGTTCCGGCAATTGAGCCGCCACTTTATCCAAGATGGCCGGCGTCCGTATAATCTCTTTGTAGGTGTTCACCAGCATGATGCTCGCGCTGACTTCGCTATAATCAATTCTGGAAATTCCCTCCGCCTGATACGAGGAATTTACAATCAATTTTGTACTGGCCGCATACTGCGGTTTTATATAGAAATAACTGATTAACCCCGTCACAAGACAAGAAAGGATAACGATAGTTGCAATCAGCCAAATCCGTTTACGAATAATGTGCAAGTACTCTTTCAAGTCGAGTTCCATAATGGTTCTAACCTCCAGTGGAGTGAAATGCCTTACTCTTACCAATTTTTATCAATTTAATCTAGTTATTGATACGTATTGTATCACAACGGACATAAAAATACAGTTTTTACCATTAACAACCTGTTTCTAGTTTACGTAACCGCCGAACGATACGGTAGCGGGGCAGGTTCCTTTTCTTCGACTTCCATAATCTCAACCAAGTCGTATTCTTCAAGCTGCTGTAAAAACAAATGAATGTCATTTTCGGCCGTCTGGTAAGTCGTCTCATAGTGATCCTGCAAACATAACACAAGTTCATGCACGGTTCTGGCCTCGGAGAGCAGGGACCAAATCATACCGCCTACTTCGTTGACTCTAGTGATGCTCTGCCTGTTCATCTGCATAATCACGTATTCCCCGTCCAGAAGCATGACTTCCGTATCTTGATGGCGCCTGAATTTTTTTTCCATCCAGCGAATCTCCTAAACATATTTTTTCATTTTGACGTGACGAGTCAAGCGTTTCCACCTTTCAGCATAAACGGATTTAAAATGCTTCCAGCGTGAGGCGCTCCTCACTCCTTCCAATCCCAGCAAAGCGGGATGAACATAGGGGAAAAGAAAATTGCAGAACCAGGCACCCGTATGTGCGGACCTGTCATATACTTGTGTCAGATGATAAAACAGGATGTAAAGGGTATTCCTAGATCCTTTATGACCCTGCTGCACGCTGCGAATAAGTGAGTAGGACCACAATGGCGGGACAGATGGTCTGACCGGCACAATAACCGGAAGACCCGGAAAGAGATAATCAACGGCCGCCAGCACCGTTTTCATTCTTTTCACGGTATATTCTCGAGCAGCCCGTTGGACCACTCCTTTCCTGACGGATTCAACATCCGCATTCTGGAGCAAATGAACAACGTCCAGGAAATAGCGTATGGAATTCATCCTGTGTTGAGAACCGTGTAAACATATACTGTAAAATGTATCCGAATCGCTCATCCTCCGGATATGCACGTAGTTCTGCAAAGGAAGGGACTGACTCCAAAATAAATCGTAATCGATATCGGCTGTACGAAACTCCACCAGTCCCCAGTGAATTTCAACCGTAATGGGAAGCCGGCCGGCAGATCCTTCTCTCGTGTATACGACGTGATGACTCGCATCCGATTCGTCAAACCTTTCAAACCCCAAGGTCTCGACAATAGCAGCCGCTGCGGAAAGGTTCTCCGGTTGGATCAGAAGGTCAATGTCCGTCGTCCCTCTTACTCCGAATCCGCCGTAATACCGCTCGCTAAAATAGATGCCTTTCATAAGCAGGATCTGAAGCCCCGCTTCTTCAAACAATCGGAGCAGCCGGTCTGTCTCTGTCTTGAGAAGCAAGTTCTGGAACAAGGTCGCCTCCGCCTTACGCTTCAGATGGTCCTGGAGAAAGAGGGGGAGCTCACCCAGTCTCCCTTTCTCTTTCAGCATGTGGTACACCTGAGCCGTGATGGAGAATAAGTCCAAGTCTTCGGCGATCTGCCCGTACTCTTCTTCAGTGAAGGAGAATGCACCGTCAACCACATACAGGTCGTTCATAAATCGGATGAGGGGCTGTGTCATTTACATGTCGGACTGCCTGTGTGACCGCCGTTATCGCACGGATGCGGCTTGGACGGCTTGGTCTCGAAAACGATCTGCTGGTGTTTTAAAACAGTCGGTGCAATATACGCCTTCTTCACTAGCTTCACTCCTTGCGGATAATTATTTATGAAAGGGACTCTGCTACAGCGAGTATCCGTTTCACACCAAACCGATACAATTCGTATCTACAATACTAACTTTATGATACGATATGTATCTTGTCAAGCGAAAAATGACCAATCCCTACCCTTTAACTCGAATATTGAAGGGCCAGGGCCACAGGGCCCGAGAAAGCGACATGTTACGGGCCGGAACAGCCGGCACAATGACTTCGTCACGCGCGACATATTCCGCGTTAGCCCGGTAGGCCGCGACCTGTTCCGGCCCCACCTTCCGGGCTGCGAGCGCGTAGGCGTCCGCGAGGTGCCATTTCCTGACGACGACGTCATGGGCGTCGGAGGCCAGGAAATGGACCGCATTAGCGCGGCAGAGGCTCAGCGCGAATGCCTGCATCCGGCGGCCGTACTCCCCCGTGAGGGCTCCCGCCGTCACCTGGAGCAGCAGGCCGCCGTCCATCCACTCGCGCAGCAGCTCCGGCCGGCGCCGGATCTCGCCGCTCCGCTCGGGGTGCGCGAGAATCGGGACGATTCCGCGCACCCCGAGCTCATGGAGCAGCTCGGCGAAGCCGCCCGGCACGCGGCCGCCGGGGAGCTCCAGCAGCAGATAGCGGGAACCGCCCAGGGTGCAGAGCCTGCCGTCCAGCAGGTCATCGAGAAGCCGGTCGTAGACGCGGATCTCGTGTCCGGGCAGGACGGTCAGGGCGATGCCCCGGCGGTCCAGCGCCTGCTGCAGGAGCTCCACGGCCTCGCGCACGGCCGGGGCTTCGTTGTCGTAGGCCCCGCCGTGATGAGGCGTTGCCACGACGCGGCTGATGCCCGACGACACGGCGTGCTCCGCCATCGTCAGCGCGGCTTCCAGATCCGGAGCGCCGTCGTCCAGCCCCGGAAGGATGTGGCAGTGCAGATCCGTATACATAGGGCCGCCTCCTTCATCCGGATTCCGGTCTGGGCCGGGTTAAGTTTTGCGTGACTTTCATGAAATTTTCATGAAAGTCCGCCTTCATTTTTTCATGAGTGGGCAGAAGGAACCCGGGCTTGGGACGATCGAATGATAGTTAGCGTATGCTTTCCATCTCAAATTATGATACAATCCCAAACATTACATAAGCCGTAAAGCGCGGAATATAATGTATAAAGTTCTTTAAATTAAAGTAAAAACGGGATAAAAAAAGGGGTTATTACGGGCTGTGGAGAAACATTTTATCGACAAATAGTTGCATTTTGTATCAAAAAATTTATAATTTCAGTATATCGACCTTTCAATATAATCTCTGACGGGTAACCGATTGAGCCCTATTCATGCGAGCGGTTGTTAGGTGATACCGGTTTAAACGATTGGCCGACGTGGTTATACTGGTTATTACTTTCTAGTGGAATGAGAGGAATTCTAAGATGAATAAACATGGGGATCGCATTGCTCAATTGCGAGAAAAGCATGCTTTGACTCAAGAAGAGCTGGCCAACAAACTCGGCATATCACGCGCGGCATTATCGCACTACGAGACGAGTCGGCGCGAGCCGGATTTCGAAACGATGAACAAAATCGCGACCTTCTTCAAAGTGTCCGCCGACTATCTGCTCGGAAGAACGACCAACCCGCATGCGGTGCTAGACGAAGACGTGAGAGATTTCGTGAACAGCCTGGAACTTTCCGACGATAAGATTCTGGAAAAATTCGCACTGTCCATTGACGGCCGCAAGCTGACTGCCGATGAAGCCAAGCGTTTTATCGCTTTCGTGAGGGCGGAACGTTCGATGTCGGAGTAGGCGGCTCGGTTCCGTCTCCCGGACCTCTTGTCTGAAACGAGCTTAGTATAGCCGGATTCAAATTCAGCTGGTCCACTAGTTTATACAGATCAATAACAATTTCATCCGTCATTTTTATGGCACCCTCACCGGTTTTGAAATGGTAATCATACCCAAGCATTCTGCTCATGAATTTAATTTATGATACATCTTGTATCTATGTCAAGCACATTTTGTATCCTTTTCAAACCTTTCGACTCCTCCATCCCGGGTGTCGATTCTTTGTTTAGCCGGGATCTTTTATGAAACCGCATACATTACTGGATTATCTGCTGTCGCAAGTCTTTCCTGTTCTTTTCGGAACCTCCGGAGTAATGAAAAGTAAACGCTCAACCGCTGTTTCTTTTATCAATGCCGATGTATTTAAGGGTTACGGAAGGAGCCGAATGGTTAAACAAGTCTCGAAGGACGGAAATATTCTTCGTGCGCTGGTAGTAATGGTAACCGAATGTCTTCCGCAGCGTATGCGTGCCGATGTCCTGCAATCCCACCCGCTTGGCGGCTTCGTTTAATATCCGGTAGACGCGGATGCGCTTGATCGGTTTGCCGGTTTTTTGCGAAGGAAACATATAGTCCTCGTCGCCCATATACTGCACATACTCGCCGATGTAAGACTTCAGGGCGTCATCGATCCGGAACGATTTGCTCTTGCCGGTTTTCTCCTCGGTGATGCTGATTTCATTGCGGTCTTTCACGTCTTTCACCCGGAGTCTCAAGATATCGTTGAGATGCAGACCCGAATTAATGCCGATCGTAAAAAGAAGCCAGTCCCGCATGGAATGATTCTTCAGGACGTCCTGAAGTTCTATAATTTTTTCGGGGTCACGAATAGGTTGGGCCACTTGCATGTAAGAAATCCCTCCATTAAATTAGTTAACCCATGTTATGATACATTTTGTATCAAGGGCATTATAGCACACCACATTTCGTATGCCTAGTCCCTTTGGCGATCTTTTATCATTACTTAATCCTCATGTCCGCCTGTGGGAATGAATCTTTGTATCTAGGTCTAAAGACTTCATTTTGGTACGAATTGTATCATAATATCTAAAATAAATCTTCTTTTATTTTTTTGACGGACTCGGAATCGGGAATCCAGTAGTACAAATTGGAGCCGACAAGCGGGTCTTCTTCACGTCCGCTGCGCCCCGGAAGCTGGGTGTAACGGAAGTTGTCATTACTGACCCCTTTGAAAAGCCAGGCGAGGCTGATCAGATCGGAATCCGAAAAATTCGTATCGAGAATATCTTTGCGCAAGGAGGGCAGAAGTGTCGCCAGCTGCGGAATTTTATCCGGTTTTAAAAGCTCGATGGCAATAGAGCGAAGAACTTTGGACTGCTCTTCCTGCCGGCCGAATTCTCCCCCTTCCGCTCCGTAACGTTCCTGCACGACCTTCAGGGCCGTGTCTCCGTCAAAATGCTGCCGACCTTTCGGAATCGTCGTTTTCTGCCATTTCAGATGCAGGTCTTTCTCCAGTGTCAGGTCCACACCTCCGACTTTGTCGACAATCCGCTTGAACCCTTCGAAATTCGTTTTCGCATAATAGTTGATCGGAACGCCGAGAAAATCGCTGACTGTCTGCGTCGCCACAAGCGTTCCCTGCTGATTGCCTCCCTTCGACTCTCCCACGATGTGCGCATGATTCAGCTTCGTCAAACCGACTCCCTTAACGGGCACGCGCGTATCCCGGGGCAGGGACAGGATATTGACTTTGCGCTCCGCCGGTACGACATGAACCGCCATCATGACGTCACTGCGGGAAGGCTCCCCGCTGCGTGAATCGACACCGAGTATCAGAATGTTAAACGACTTCATGTCCGGTTTGGGCGGTTCCTGAACCGGTGCTGCCGTTTCGGCAGTTTGCGGCTGTGCCAGTACGGGGATATCCTGATTCTCGAAATGCCTGGACGGGTCCAGGCTCCAGTAAGCCCAGCCGCTGGCCGAAACCCCGATTACGAGAACACTGAGCGCCGCGATTTTCCATTTGGTTTTTTTCTTCAAGAAAGGTCCTCCCTCACTCTTGTCGTACGATACAAATTGTATCATCAAACCTTTTGGAAAACAACCGCCTGGGGTTCCGATATTTTCTAAATTTTAGGACTTAAGGTGCAAGGAAAAGCTTTCCCATGCCCCGGCTTCCTCTCTGCGTGTTCGTCTGCCTGTTCACCTGACCTCTCGCCTGTCCCGCGTTCGGTCCGGCCTCCCCCTTCCTCGCCGGATGCACAAAAAGTCCGCATCCTTCTCCGGGAGGGATGCAGACTTTTGCTGCCGCCAAGGGGTCTCGCGCTCAGCCTTTAATAGAACCGGCAAGCAGGCCGCGGACAAAATATTTGCCGAGGAAAATATACACGAGCAAAGTCGGAAGGGCCGCCAGAATGGCCCCGGCCATCTGTACGTTCCACTGCACGATCTGGCTGCCCGACAAATTTTGCAGAGCGACCATAACGGGCTGCTGCTTCTGGGAAGTCAGTGTCACCGCGAACAGGAACTCGTTCCAGATGTTCGTGAACTGCCAGATGCCGACGACTACGAAGCCGATAATGGACAGCGGCATAATGATATAGCGGTACACCCCGAAGAAGCCGGTTCCGTCGATCTTCGCCGCTTCCATGATTTCGTCCGGCACGCCCGCATAGAAATTGCGGAAGATCAGGGTGCAGATAGGCAGGCCGTACACGACATGGACAAGGATCAGTCCGGGAATGGAATTGTACAGGTGAATCTTCTGCAGGAATTGAATGAGCGGAATGAGGATGCTCTGGTACGGGATAAACATGCCGAACAGCATCAGGGCAAACAGGGCGTTCGATCCGCGGAACTGCCACTTAGACAGCACGTAGCCGTTAAGCGATCCGAACAGAGCGGACAGCAGCGTCGCCGGTACGGCAAGATACAGACTGTTCAAGAAATTCGGCGCGAGCTTGTCGAAAGCGGTCTTATATCCCGAGAAATCCAGATGAGACGGCAGCCTCCACATCTGATCGAGCGTAATCTCGTTCAAGCCCTTGAAGCTGGTCGCCCCGAGCACGTAGATCGGCACCAGGTAAAGGCAGGCCATGACGGCGAGCAGCACATAGAGCAGCGAACGGTTGATCTGCGCGAGACGCATCAGCCTTCCTCCTTTTTCAGACTCGAGAAAAGATACGGAACGATCAGCAGCGATACGAACAGGAGCATGATAACGGCGATGGCCGCCCCTTGAGCGTAATGATTGCCGCGGAAAGTCGTCTCAAACATGTAGACACCCGGTACGTCGGTCAGGAACATGGCCCCGGGGCCGGTCATCGCGAAGATGAGATCGAAGATTTTGAGCGAGATGTGCCCGAGAATGATCACGACGCTCACGGTCACGGGCCGAAGCTGCGGCAAAATGATTCTCGTGAACACCTGCCGCTCCGCAGCTCCGTCCATACGCGCCGCTTCCCTCAGCTCGTCGGGTATCGCACGGAGCCCGGCGAGATACATCGCCATCGTAAAACCGGACATCTGCCATACGGCGGCAATGACAACGGCAATGAGGGCCAGCGGCAGGCCGAAATCGATCAGTCCCCAGGCGATGCCCGGAACGATTTCCGTGCTTGTGTACCACTTCGGAGGGTCCGTCATTCCGAAAGACTTCAGGATGAGGTTCACCCCCGTCGACGGATTGAGAATCCACTGCCAGACGACTCCGGTCACCACAAACGAGAGCGCCATCGGGAAAATAAATAGGTTGCGGAACAGCGCCTCCGCTTTAATTTTCGCGTCCACCATCATCGCCAGGAAAATCCCGATCGCCATCGTGGCCGCGATAAACAGGACGGTAAACATCAGCGTGTTGCGAAGATCCGACTGAAAACGGAAATCGCCGAACAGAAACTTGAAGTTGCTTAAACCCGCGAAGGATAAATCCTTCACCAGTGTATTCCAATTGGACAAAGACACGTACCCCGTCCAGGCGATAAAGCCGTATACGAACACCAGGATAGCGGCAAAAGACGGCAGCACCATCAGAAACGGCACCCATCTGCCGCCTTTTCTCTTGCGCCGGGGCTTCTTCACACCCCGCTCTGTCCCTGCGGGCATATAAACCGCTGATTCCGTTCGCACAGCCTCCAGCCTCCTTTCCGAAAAAGAAGGTCAGATGGCCGCCCACCTGACCGCTTTCATTTATTTTTTCATGCCGCTCGCGGCTGCCGCCTGCTGAAGCATCTTCGCGGTCTGCTCCACATCGCCCTTCGTCACGAAGATCGTCATCGCCTGGTTGGCCTGCGTCACAAAGCCTTCCGGAGCCGCGGAGCCGTGCGCCATACTCGGCGTGAGCTTGCTCTTCTTGAACTCCTCGATCGTCTGCTTGCCGTAGGCGTCATACTTGCCCGTATCGGCATCGGTGCGTGCCGGGATCGAGCCTTTCAGCGGGTTGAAGACGTCCTGTCCTTCGACGGAGCCCAACACCTTCAGAAATTCCTTCACGGCTTCCGGATCTTTCACGCCCTTCGGCAATCCGAAGGTGTCCGTGATGACCATGAAGCTGTTCTCGGTGTTCGGCGTCGCCGCCCAGCCGAAGTCTTCATTGGCTTTCAGCTTCAAATCGGTAGTAAAGTAGCCCTTCGCCCAGTCGCCCATTATATTCATAGCGGCATCGCCTTTCGCCACGAGCTGTGCCGCATCCTGCCAGTTGCGGGCGGCATGGTCTTTGTTCGTGTACGTAAGCATCTTCTTGAACGTTTCCAGCGACTGCTTCACTTTGGCGTCCTCGAAAGAAATCTCGCCCGTCCACAGCTTCATGTAATCTTCCGGACCCAGCGTGCCGAGCAGCACGTTTTCGAAAATCATCGTGGCGGTCCAAGGCTCTTTATCGCCCAGCGCCAGCGGAGTGATGCCTTTCGCTTTCAGCGCGTCGGCCGCCTGGAAAAACTCGTCGAACGTCTTCGGCGCCTTCAGGCCGTTCGCGTCGAATACTTTTTTATTGTAAAAGAGAACGTTGCCGCGATGGATGTTCACCGGAACCGAATAAATACTGCCGTCCTTGCTCACAAGGTCGATCAGATCTTTCGGGAATTTATCCTTCCAGCCTTCCTTGTCGTACAGATCGTTCAGCGCTTCCATCTTGCCGGCCGCCACCCAGCCCGTATTCAGCTCGGCACCTCCGTGCACCTGGAACGTACCGGGAGGATCACCGCCCTGCATCCGGCTGGCGAGCACCGCTTTGGCATTCGTGCCTGCGCCGCCCGCTACGGCTGCGTTGACCAGCTCAATGTCCTTGTTCTTCGTTTTAAAAAGATCAATGAGCCCTTTAAGGCCCGCTTCTTCACCGGCACCTGTCCACCAGCTGAAAATTTCCACTTTCTTGGCGCCGCCTGCCGCTGCCGACGAGGCCGGTGAAGACGCTCCGGGGGTTGTCTGCGCTCCGTTCCCGCCGCTTTCTCCGGACCCGCAGCCTGCGATTAGTGTCGTACCTATCGTCATGACGGAGAGTACCGTGGCCATCTTGCGTTTCATGCGATCGATCCCCTTTTCGTTATATTTATGGGCCGCAATCATGATGTATCCGTTTACATAACTATCGTAGCATAGGCTGACAGCCACCGGATGGGGAATCATCTGCACAAGTTTGCACGTATTCTGGAAAATTTTGTGTTGCGTGAAAATGCACTCTGTCCCTTTTCAAAAATCAGCATTATTTTGCGCTGCCAAGTCTTCATTTCCACAAAAAAATCCATCCCGTTATATAAACGGAATGGATTTCGCCGGGCGGCTGCCGCCTCCCCGGTCTGTAAACCAACGTGTATGTTTGGCAATGCGTGACGCGGCCCGGATGCTTTTCCTCATCGAAGCATGCATTTCGAGCGGCATACGCGTCAATGGCCGTCCTGCGCGGCCTAACTTTACGCCCTTTATGCCCTGTGCGCCCGCACCGCATCGTGGAAAGGAACCGCAGGGAGCGGATCGGCCCGCTTCCTTCCTTTTCCCGGTCTAGTCGTCCACTCTGGCCCCATATGCGCGCAGGAAAGCCGCTCCCTGATGGGCGTCCATCCGGGCCCCTTTTATATCGAGCGACATAAAATCGACCCCGTCCATGACAGCTCCGCGCAGGTCCGTCCCCTGCATCCGGGATTTGCCCATTCTCGCCCGGGTCAGATCGGCGTCCCTCAAGTCGGCCTTTTCCAGGTTGGAGGAATATAAATCGGCTTCGATCAGCCGGATTCCCCTCATGACCTGCTTCGATAAATTCGCAAAGCGCAAATTCGTGTAAGACCAGTCTCCCCCGGCAATCGTAATTCCGTCCAGAGAAGCCTCGTTAAAATCGGAGCCGATCATCTTACACTCCTCAAATTTGGCGACAAAAAAATTGGCTCCCCGGAACCGGCAGTTGGTAAAAGCGCTCCGCTTATGCGAAGAGGCGTTGAACTGCGCTCCAGAGAAGTCACAGTCGATAAATTGACAGCTCTCGGTCCAGGCTTCTTCCAGACGGGTGCCGATAAAGCGGCATCGTTCGAACGTGCAGCTCCTCAGCTCCCCCTCTCCCAAATCGCGCCCGCTGAAATCCGTGCCTGTGTAAGTTTCTTCTATATAAGAATACATGAGTCCTCTTCCATTCTATGAGTGTGTACTTGTCGCAAAATCCCGCTATACCACGTTAGTTTGTGCAGCTTGCACGGTTTGCTGCCGGGCTGCCGGTGGTCCCTTCGCATGCCACGGGCTCCGAGCCCCGCTGGGCGCCGCATGCCGGTCGTCGGCCCCGGAAAACGTCATGGAGCTAACGCCCCCGGTATTCGGTCGGGGAAACCCCGGTTACTTTGCGGAATACCCGGCTGAAGTAGTTGGGGTCCTTGTAGCCGGCCTCGAAGCAGACTTCCTTCAAGCTTAGCTCCTCGTTCTTCATGAGCTCTTTGGCCCTTTCGATGCGCAGGCGGGTAACATAATCGATGAACGTCGCCCCCATATGCCGCTTGAACATTTTACTGAAATAATGGGGGCTCAAATGCACCCGCTCCGCCGCCTGCTCCAGCGTAATCTCCTCGACGAAGTGCCCGTCGATCCAATCCTTGGCCTCTTTCAGCACGGAGGTCGTACGCTCTTCGCGCTCGCTCAGCAGCCTCTGCGCGGCAAGCTCCAGCTCGCCGGGAACGCCGTGACCCGCCGCGGCGTTCCCGGCAAGGAAAGGCGGGCCTTCCCCTGCAGGCTCGCCGTCATAAACGCGGACAAACGCGGATTCGTCCGCGTTTATAGCGGCGGCGCAGGCTTCGGCGTAGGACCGGCGCAGCCCGGTCAGGCCGTGATGCGCCCTGCCGGCGCCGACGGTCACCCGCCGGCCAAGCCGACCGCTCACGTAGCTGTGCAGTTTGCCCGCGGCTGCGGCAGGCTCGGCGGCCTCCGCTGATGCGGCAGGCGGAATGGGCCGGATCACAAAAACAGCCAGGTGACGGCCCACGAGCGGGCTGACCACGCACGTGTAACGCGTGCGGCACCAGCTTTTGACCGCGTCGTACATATGCTTCCGGGAAGCCGTGTCCCCGTTCTCTCCGCCGCTTCCCCAGAGTCCCGGTCCGCCGCTTACGCGGTTCGCCTCCTCTTCCTCGAATGAAAGAACCAGCGCGTAACCCGAAGGGTCGGCAGGCAGGTCCAACAGCTCCAGCAGATCGCTCTCCCCGGTTTCCGAAGTCCGCTCACGCATCAGATGCATAGCCAGCTCGCTCTCCGCCAAAGGTTCCAGACGGGCCAGTTTTTCCGTAGTCTTCAGTTCTTCTTCCCGGCGGACATGCTCTTCCTTTAATTCTTGCACAAGTGAAGTCAGGAGTCCAATCATCTGTTCCCGCTTCGCGGGTTTCAACATATAGTCCCGGACTCCGATCTCCAAGGCCTGCTTGGCATACGAGAAATAATCATAGGCCGTGACGAGCACAAGCTTCATCCGGGGATGGATTTCTTTGATGCGGCGCAGCGCTTCCAGCCCCTCGATTCCCGGCATTTTAATATCCATCAGCACGATATCCGGCCGGTGCCGCTCGGCGCGCTGAATGGCCGTCCGCCCGTTTTCGGCATGGATCACCTCGAATACGCCGGGCATGGAGCGTGATATCATCCATTCCAGCCCTTCTCGTTCGAGCGCCTCGTCATCCGCGATCAGCAAGCGGTACACAGGCTTCCCCCCTTAACCCGGCACGCTGTCCGGTCATTTCCGGAAGTGTAAGCACCACGGTCGTGCCTTTTCCGGGAGCACTCTCAATTTCAATTAATCCGTCCGTTCCGTAAAAAAGCTGCAGGCGCCGGAATACATTTTGCGTCCCGAGCCCCGTGGACGGTTTCCTTCCCGTGCGGCTGAAGTCATCCCCGGAGGGCGCTTCGGACCGCCGCACTCCTTCCTCTTCTCCGGCTGAAATCTCTTCACGCGCAGCAAGCCCCGCATCGTCACCGGCCCCCGATCCGTAACGGAGCAAATGAAGCCGGGTCTCCTCGTTCATCCCCGCTCCGTTATCCGCCACGGTGACGCGGACGTTCTCCCCGGTCTTCATGATGCCGAGCCGGATGAAAGCTCCCTCCTCCATGCTTTCGATCCCGTGCATGAAGGCATTTTCCAACAGCGGCTGAAGCGTCAGACACGGAATCTGCTGTTCCAGGGCCCGCTCGTCGATGTCCGTCTCGAACGAGATCCGGTCCCGGAAGCGGGACTGCTGGATCGCGAAGTATTCCCGCGCGTGATCGACTTCCTCGCGAAGGCTGACCGGCTGATCCAGCTTGCGGAGATTATAGCGGAGCAGATTGGACACCGACACCGTCAGGTCGCTTGTTTTCTCGGCTCCTTCCAGGAGGGCCAGCTTGGACAGGACATTCAGCGTATTGAACAAGAAGTGGGGATTGATCTGGCTTTGCAGCGCTTTAATCTCCAGCTCTTTTACAAGTCTGTCCTTCTCCATATTGGCCTGGTTCTTCGCAATGAGTTCTTTCAAATTGACCTGCATATGCCCGAAAGCGAGCGTCAATATGCCAATCTCGTCTTCGTTCTGCACGGGCGGCGGGGCCGTGTCAAGATGGCCCTTGGACATTTGCCTGGCGGCATGCACCAGACGCCCGATCGGCTTTGTGATGCTCTGGGACAGCCAGATGGCGAAAACCAGACTAAGCAGCATGTTCACCGCGACAAGCGTTTGGCCGAGCATATTCATTTCGCCGGTTTTAAGCAGCATCTGCTTGTAGAGAGGCTGGTAGAAGCTCAGCTCCATATCCACCAGATTCTGATGTTCCGCCTTGATGTACCCGGCGGTTTTGTCCGCCTCTTCGTACCGCTGGAGGTATCTTTGCATGTCTTTGCTCTCCACCGCCGCAAGAACGGAATCAGCCGCCGCCAGATAGGTGCCGAGCATGTTTGCGTAATTCCTCCGCGCGAAGCTGTCCTCCTCGCTTCTTGCGTCCGACTCCAGCTTGCCCTGAAGGCTGCTCAGCTCCTCCTGGAGCGCGACGAATGCTCCGCGGCCTTCTCCGTTCAGGTTGATCAGGTAGCTGCTGAGGGACCGCAAGCTTTCCTCCGTTTTATGGGCAATTTCCTTGTAGAGCAAAATGCGGTCCATCGTCAAATGATAACTCCCCTGTATCGTTCGTCCGCTCTGATAAATAAAAAACGTAACCGAATTCATCAAAATGACAAGTGCCGGAATAAACAGGAACAGCTTCATGCGGATACTCACGGCGCCACCGCCGTTCCTACATTTTGCGGATTCAAGATATCAATCCGGGTAAACGAAACGCTTGGCAGCGTTTCCCCCTGAAAATAGCGGTTCAGCATTTCGACCGACCGGAAGCCCATCGTATACGGCTTTTGGATCACCGTGGCTTCAATTTCCTTGCGGGCCAGCGCCTCGCGTGTCTCCGTCAGGTCATCGAATCCGAAAATGCGGACCTGCTCCTGTTTATTCAAGCTTTTGGACGCCTGCAAAATACCGAGCGCGTCCAGCGCACTCGTGCCGACCATCACATTGATGCCTTCCCTGCTGCGCAGTATGTGCTCCGCGGCCTGGGTTGCCTGGATCCGGGAGATGTTGGAGACGCCGACCTCCACGATTTTAAGATTCGGTTCAGCGTCCACAACCGACCGGAAGCCTTCCAGCCGCTGCTGCTGGTTGCCGGCCTCATAGCTGCCGATCACCATGCCGATGGACGCGCTGCGGCCTTCGTAAGCTTTTGCCACAAGCTCGCCAAGCTGCCGCCCGGATTCCACATTATCGGTGCCGACATAGCTCAGCCTGCGGCTGTCCGGGCTGTCCGTATCGACAGTCAGAACGGCGATTCCTTGTTCGACTGCCTTGTCGATCTGTTTGTTGTAAGCTTCGCTGCGGATTCCCTGGATGAGAATCCCGTCCGGCTTACCGGCGATCGCCTTGCCGAAAAGCTCCGCCTGCTCTTCGATATTGTTGCGGTAAGGCCCGCTGTACTCCAGCTTGATGTTATACTGCTCCGCGGCGTCCCTCGCCCCTTTTTCAATCGTCCGCCAGAAAGGATTGTCCAGCTCCTGGGAGATCATGACCACATGCTTCATCTTTCCGCCTGGAGCCGGGGTACGGCCGCGGTCCTCTATGTCCCGGACAATCCCGTTGATTTCGGCGTTTGTATAAGCAAACCTGCCGAGCAGCAGCACAAACAGCGCAAACAGCACGGCGAGGCCGACAGTCCACTTGGACGGGGCCCATTTCTTCACGTTGTTCCTCCTCCGTACAGCCTGTTTTTTAGCTGTCACCCGTTTCGTCACTCTCTTTGTATGCGGTTACATTTTTTCGGGTATGCCTATTATAACAAATAAATTCTCCATTGGATCGGTCGGGGTCGGGGACCTTTTTGTACCAAGGTCGGGCAGCAAACCTAGACCTGAGTCGGTGTAACCGGACACGAACGGTCTATATAATGAGAAACCGAGAGCACTGCACGAGCGATAACGGATTACGGATTTTGTGGAGGTAGAGAAAAAAATGAACAATCAACCCGTATTGGAAATACGCGGCGTCAACAAGACAATTCGCGGCAAAAAGATTATCCAGGACCTGTCTTTCGAAGTGTATCCCGGCGAAGTCTTCGGATTTCTGGGACCGAACGGGGCCGGTAAAACGACACTGATCCGCATGATCGTCGGTCTGATGAAAATGAACAAAGGTGACATCGTGATCCACGGACAGTCGATCCAGAAAAACTTCGAAGGCGCCATCAAGCACGTGGGCGCTATTGTGGAAAACCCCGAGATGTACAAATTCCTCTCGGGCCAGAACAATCTCGTGCATTACGCCCGCATGTTTCCGGGCGGCATCCCGCAGTCCAGAATCGACGAGGTCGTCGAGCTGGTCGGACTGAAAAACCGCATCAAAGAGAAGGTCAAGACCTACTCGCTCGGCATGCGCCAGCGGCTTGGCGTCGCTCAGGCTCTGCTGCACCGGCCGTCCCTGCTCATTCTCGACGAGCCGACGAACGGTCTCGATCCGGCGGGCATCCGGGAGCTGCGCGACTACCTTCGCCGGCTGGCCCGCGAAGAAGGCATCGCCATCGTCGTCTCCAGTCACCTGCTGTCGGAGATGGAGCTGATGTGCGACCGCGTCGCCATCATCCAGCAGGGCAAACTCGTCGACGTGCAGGACCTGCGCGGAGAAGGGGCTGCTCCGAAGGAGACGTCCTACTTCTTCGAGGTGAACGATCCGGCGACGGCGCAGGCGGTGGTGCAGGAAATCGACCCGCACCTGCACGTGACTCCGCATCCGAACGGCATCGAGCTTACGATCGGACGCGAAAGAGCCGCCGACATCGGCGCTCTGCTTATCCAGGCGGGTCTTCGCCTGTACGCGATGAAGCCGCTGACGCAATCGCTCGAAGACAAATTCTTGCAGATAACGGGAAGTGATCAAATTGCTTAATCTCATTCGTAATGAAAATATGAAGATTTACCGCCGGCTGACGACCTGGATTATGGTCATCCTGCTTGTCGGGCTGGTCGGGCTGATTTCGTTCCTGATCCACTACGATTCCAGAGGAATGAACAGTGCGGACTGGCGCCAGGCACAGACTCAGCGTATCGAGCAATTGGAGAAGACCAAGGCGGACTTCCCGGACAACGCGGCCGATTTGGATCAGCAGATCAAGCTGGCCCAGGAATATCTGAACCGGGATATATCCCCGAACCAGGCTGCCGTATGGCAGGCCGTCGGCTCCATGTCCAGCCTCATTGCGGTCATTACCGTCTTCACCGTAGTCGTTGCCGCCGACGCCATGTCCGGCGAGTTCTCGAGCGGAACGATCAAGCTGCTGCTGATCCGGCCCGTCTCCAGATCGAAAATCGTGTTCGCCAAATATGCGGCGGGCTTCCAGTTCTCGATCTTTATGCTGCTCCTGCTGTTCACCTCGGCTCTGGTCATCAATCTGGTGCTGTACGGCGGTGCGGGAACAAGCCCGACCGTGCTGGAGCTGAACAACATGGGAGCCATCGTCGAGAAGAACGTCATCATCGACATGCTGAGCACCTACGGCTTCAAATGCGTGGAGCTGATCATGATCGTCACGCTTGCCTTCATGATCTCCACCCTGTTCCGCAGCAACTCGCTGGCGATCGGGATCTCGCTCTGCATCATGTTCCTGGGCAACACGGTCAGCATGATTCTGAGCCGATACGACTGGAGCAAATACCTGTTGTTCTCCAACATGGATTTGACCCGCTACATCCACGGTCAGCCTCTTGTCCCGGGCATGACGATGACTTTCTCGATCCTCGTGCTGGCCGCTTACTTTATCGTCTTTAACGTACTCACCTGGACGGTATTCCGCCGCCGGGACGTCATGTAAGCTTCTATTCTTGCATCGAAAAAGCCCGCGCGCAGCCTAAAGCAGCCTTCGCTGCCGGCCGCTGACGCGGAACCGGGCCTCCGTCACGGAGCCCAAAAAAGCCGCACCCGTTTGCTAAGGGTGCGGCTTTTTCGTATGCGGACGTCCGGCTGTATACCGCCTGGTCCGGCGGAGCATAAAGCCGCGCTGGCTCATCCCACTTCCTCCTAAGAGGAGTTGCGGCGGAGCCAGCGGTAGCTTTTGCGTACGCCGTTCAGAAGCGTGTCCGGCATCGGAATGGGGCGCTTGGACAGAAGCGGCAGATACAGGCGATAGTAGGCCTTCTTCATATCCTCCCACATCGTGTCCGGCGTGTCGCCCAGAAAATCGGAAACATCCAGCACTTTCCCGCGGCCGTCTTCCATCATGACATTCTTGGCATGCAGATCCTGCGGCACCAGTCCCAGTCTTCGCGCATAATCGCACGCCTCTTCGATATCGAGAATGACCCGTTCCGGAATCCGTATCCCCGAACGGATACAGTCGTACAGCGTCCTCCCGTTCATCCGTTTCAGGATGAGGTAGGGCTTTTTCGCATAATGGCAGCGGGAGTACGCGGGGTGCTCGCCCAGCTTGCGGTAGACTTCGACCTCGTCTTCCCAGCCCTCTCTTCCGGGGGCGTATACTTTAACGACCAGCCCGGGCATGTCCGGATGCGAAACGACAACCGCGTAATTGCCCGCACCGACTAACTGCCAAGGGGCGGGAAGTTTATGTACCACGACGGGGTCATAGGGCTTTTCGCTTTCAAAGTCCAGACCGGGAAGAAGCTCCCGCTCGATCTTTCGTATCCATGCTTCCATTTTAGTCTCCCAATGAGTTCTTATGCTCTTATTGTAGAGGGTTCCGGGTGCCGATACAATGGACCCAAAAATTATTGGGAAAAATTGAATACTATTGTTTATTATGATATTATAAAACGAATACATAAAAGGAGGAATATACGTGAAAAAGAATTTTTTTACATTCGTTTTACTGTCAGCATTTGTTTTCTCAGTCTTTGGTAGCGCAGCTTATGCAAAACATGAAATGATGGATCCAGGCGGCGGAACAGGAAGCATGAGACCAACACCACCAACACCGCCTAGATAGTAAATACTTTTTACTTATAATAATGTTATTTATCTTTCAGCAAATTACTTAAATTATACAGGCTGGCATTGGTGCATCACCGGTGTCAGCTTGTATAATTTTTCCCCCGGTAACAAATACCATAATAGTCTAAAGCACCTTCCGCCCCAGGGTCAGCGCCAGGACGAGCATAATCGTGCCCGTTCCCGCGGCAATTCCGTACTGCTGAACCCAGAGCGGCAGCCCTTCCGCCTTTTCGTACAGCACGCCTCCGAGCAGAGGGCCCAGGAAAGCCGCCAGTCCCGTCAAGGTGTTGTACATGGCGATAAACATCGGCCGCTCGCCCCTCGGCGTATCCCCGATAATGAAATTGAAAGCCAGCTGGTTGAATCCCCCGGTCCCCGCTCCAAGCAGGATATGAACCGCAATCAGCACCGGAAGCGCCGGAAGCCAGGCGAGCATCCCCCACAGCAGACACGACAGCGACAGAAGCGGGAGCGTCCAGAACAGAAGCCGACGGTTGCTCCACCGCGCGTTAAGATTTCCCCAGACGTAGAAAGAAATCATCATCACAGCCGTCTGCAGCACCGTCAGCACGGAAATCGTCTCATAGCTTACCTGCAGCAGCTTCAGCATGACATACGAGAAGAGCGGCACCGCAATCCCCTGCAAAAACAGCCAGAACGACAGGAACGCCGTTGCCCTGATATACGAAGTATCTTTCATAGGGCGCGTAAGCATGGGCAGAAGCCCGCTTTCCGCGGAAGGCTCGAAGGGCGGGTTCGGATAGAACAGGTAAGCGATTACATTGAGCGCCGCAGCCGTACCGATCACCAGGTAAAGAACCTCAAACCCCGCCTCGTTACCGAGCTTGTCGAGTATTTGTCCGCCCGTAAACAGGCACAGAGCTCCGAGTGCGTTCAGAATCATGTTCCGGATGCCGAAATAGCGGGCTCTCACCGAAGACGGCACCATATCCGCCATCAGCGTGGACCAGACCACACCCCCGAAGGCGTTCGAAAGAAAAGCCGACGTATACAAGGCGATGTAAGCCGGAATCCACAAATCACGGTCCAACAATAGCGGGATTAATCCCGTTGCCGCCCACAGAATCCGGTGAAGCCCTCCGAAGATGAGAATCTGCAGCTTCCGGTTTTTCCATCTCTGCATGAAAAAAGCCATCAGAATCTGACCCACGTTCACAATCGTTGTCATGGCGAGCACAAGTCCGATCTGTGCGGACGTTGCGCCGAGATAGAGCAAATAACCCGTCAGGAACGGACCGTTGAGAAGGGTTTGAACCACCGTGGCCGGAGCCCCTTCGAGAGTCGCGATCCAAAGATGTTTACGGGTCGGGGTAAAACGGTTCCAGGAGCGGGTCTTGGCCTGCACGTCGGTAGCTCTCCTTTGAGCCGGTGCTGTTTTCCGGCTTCGTCAGCAAAATGTTTGCGCTTACGCGTTGGGTAAAAGAAGACGGACAAAAGAAGAAATCTTTTATCCGTTACAGAAGTTCAGGTCCATTATACTGCAAAAATCCTCCGCCGTCTGGTCTAAAATCCGGCGAATTTTCTGTCCGAATTAAGGCTCCAATGATTCGCCTTCCTTACGCTTTTCGCCCGGTGCGAAAACCCACCATTTACTGGCTGCGTAATTCACCAACAGCAGAAGAACCGTCACCGTCAGCTTGCTAAACAGCATGTTCCAGCCCAGCACATCGCTGCACACATAGAGCAGCAGGTAAGACAGCCCCAGGCACAGTCCGTTGACCAGAAGGAACTTCAATGCTTCCGCTACCCGCACCGGTTCTTTGCTGGCGAATGTCCACTTCCGGTTCCAAAGGTAGCTGTTCAAGGTTCCGCACAAGTACGAGACCGTCTGAGCCGCTCCGTAATGCAGATTCAGGCCCGAGAACAGCAGCCAGAACACGGCCCAGTCCACCGCCGTATTGCCGACTCCCACTGCCCCGAAGCGGAGCAGACGGAGCATTTCCGGGTTCACCCGCTTTTTTTGCCCGTTGTTATCGTTTGTCATGTGTCAGTTCTTCCCCTTCTCCCGGATTCCGGTCATCCAATCTGTAATCGCTTCGGCCGTCCGGCGCGTCTGCTCCTCCGGTGAAATCAAGGCCGCATGGTCGCCCTTCTGAGGGCCGTAACTGCCGAATTGGCCGTGGTTGCCTCCCGGCAGGGTCAAAAACTTGGCGTCCTCCGGCAAGTTCTTCTTGTTCTTCTCGAAGCTGTCGCGATTCAGCACGCCGTCCTCCGAACCGGTCACGGAGAGAACCGGAAGCCCTTTGTCCCGGAGGCTTCCTTTGTCATCGGCGTACGACGCCAGGAAAAACACGCCCCGCAGCCCTTCCGGATGCTCCGCCGCATAGCGGGCCGCCATCACGCCGCCGAGCGAATGCCCACCGATGACGAAGGACTCCCCGGGACGAGCCTCCAGCACCGCCGAAGCACGGCCGCCTCCCAATACCGCCAAATTCAGCGGCATTTTGACGACCACCGTGCGGTGCCCGCGCCGAGCCAGCTCCCGGGCCAGAGGCGCGTAGCTCTCCGGCTTCACCAGACCGCCCGGGTAGAAGATCACGCCGGGCTCCTTCGGCTCTGCGCCTTCGTAGACCGTTACATCCTTGCTGTCCGTAACGGTAACACCGCCGCCGCTTCGCATGGCCTCGACCGCCGCGCGGTCCGGTCCGTACGGCCGCAAATAGAATGCCGCCGCAATTTCGGCGGCGAGTATAAAGATCACCAGCGCCAGAAGCCATTTTCTGCCGCGCGATCGTCTTTTTTCAGTCATTCTCCGCCTCCTTGGATCATTCGTTCAGGGACGTTCGTTTACTCTCCGGTCCGGGGTCTCTCTGCTTTGCCGATCCGAACCGCCGGATGTCCGCTTTCCTTCTCCGGCCGTTTCCGTCTTCTTCAACGCCTATCGTATCACAGCTCCGCTTCCCGGCCCAGCTTATTCCTCTCGGAAGTTTCGAGCAGCTTCGGCGGCAGTTTTTTTAAGGGCATTCAGGCTCTCGCCGCTCACTTCATATACCCCTCCGTCCAGCTCCATCCGGTGCGAATCCTCGCCGTCTTGAAACGGCACGTAGAGCCTGCGGACGTCATTGACCCGCGAGGCTACCGGAAGCTCCTTCCGGATGCGGACCGATTGGCCGGGCGGCAGCAGAAGAAGCAGCCCGGGCTTGTCCGGCACATCCCCGGTCAGCTCGGCCGTACACTTGCAGGGCCCCTTCGCTGTAGATTCTATCACTGCTTCGGCATCGTCCACCAGACGTTGATACCGGGAATCCGCTTGCGGCACCTCGATGATGCGTCCGTCCCAGTTGAGTAGCACTTTCTCCGGCTTAAGCTCGGCTGAAGGAAGCCAAAGCGAGGCGGCCCCGGCCACAGCCATCACTAAGATGACAAGTCCGCCGGACAGCCCTATCCATTTGTTCCGCCGCATAAGACACCCCCCAGTAACTTACTTACCCAGTTAAACGGCACAGGGCGGTAAATGTTGCATATACGGCAGAGGGCTAGAAGGCAGTAAACAAAAAAGATGGGTAATCTGGCCATAACTATTTTTTAAACAAAAAGAACCCTCTCCTAAGAGAGGATTCTTTTTGTTGTTATATACTTAAAACTGTGTTAGCCCAAAGAGCCCCTAAAATTCCTACTGCAACAGCTCCACCGCCTATTACCCTGACCAATATGTTTGTTTTATTTTTCATAAATATATATAGTCCTCCTGCCGTAAGAAACAAACATACGATTGTAGCTAGAGCAGCAAACATTGCTTTCCCTCCTACACTTGGTAGTATTGGAGGTAACCGTATTAGACATAAGAGTTATCGACCACAAGCAAATCACTAAACTATAACTGTTAGTTCTGTGCTGCCAATTAGTCAGAAGATCTTCGTTGTTATATTAGTTTACCAGTAAAAAAATCCCCTTGCTAGGCAAGGGGATTTTTTTATGATCTTTGTAAGCGGGTGATGGGAATCGAACCCACGCTACCAGCTTGGAAGGCTGGAGTTCTACCATTGAACTACACCCGCAAAGGTGGTTGGAGCGGAAGACGGGAATCGAACCCGCGACCCTCGCCTTGGCAAGGCGATGCTCTACCGCTGAGCCACTTCCGCAAACTTTCGTTCGAAACATTTCCGAATCGACAAGAGATATCATAACAAATAATTAATGAAAACTCAATCCCTTTTCCGCTTAAATTTCAATCCAATTTTTTACACCCCCTGCAAACAAGAAAAAAGCGCCATTTCCGCACCTAAAAAAGAAAGAACCGGAGTCTTCTCCGGTCCCTTCCCTCTTTACCCGAATGGCTCGCGCCTACCCAACTGCCCTCTTCTCTTTTCACATCGCCCACTCCAGTAAGCGGTGTAGATCGCAGAAGACGCGGAGGTCAATCACACATCGAACGCCCGCTCCGTCCGTTACTCTCAGGAAAGAGCCGCTTTAGCCTCTTTGAAAGCCTGCGTATATTGAGCCGCTTTCTTCGCGATCAGGCTGAAATCGCCGGTTTTGGACGCTTCCGTCGTCAGGTCCGAACCGATCCCGACGGCAACGGCGCCCGCTTTGATCCAATCGGCGAGATTGTCCAGGGATACGCCCCCGGTCGGCATGATGTTAGCCTGCGGCAGAGGCCCCTTGATGGCCTTGATCACGGACGGCTCGTACAAGTTGCCCGGGAACAGCTTCACGATATCCACGCCGAGCTCCAGCGCTTCCTGGATCTCTTTGACGGTCATCGTGCCCGGCATCACCGGCACGCGGTACCGGTTGCAGAGCGCCACGGTCGCCGGATTCAGCGAAGGCCCCACCACGAACTCCGAGCCGCTCAAAATGGCCGCTCTCGCCGTTTCCGGGTCCAGGACGGTACCTACGCCGATGATGGCGAATTTGGACGCGTCCTGCGCCGTGCTGCTGTAGGTTTTGGCCAGCTTTTCAATGGCCTGGAGCGCAAACGGCACCGTCATCGTCACTTCGATGACTTTGATGCCCCCTTCGATGGCCTGTTCGGCGGCTTCGACGACTTCGTCCGGCGTCTTGCCTCTCAGAACGGCGACTACGCCCTGTTCCGTAATTTTTTGGATCAGCTGTATTTTTTTCATGGGGTCAGTTCATCCTCTCTCTGTCGGTAAAATCAGTTTCCGCAAGTATGAGGCGGCGGATACGCCTTCTATCTGAAATGCCGTATGAACCTCAATCAGACTCAGCGGCAAAACAACGCAGCATTCAGCGTTCGATATGACGGCTTCCC
This sequence comes from Paenibacillus sp. GbtcB18, assembly GCF_019091125.1. Lineage (NCBI taxonomy): Bacteria > Bacillati > Bacillota > Bacilli > Caryophanales > Paenibacillaceae > Paenibacillus > Paenibacillus sp. GbtcB18. Next base: position 11,530 of record NZ_JAGXJX010000011.1, on the reverse strand, counting down.
TGAAGCACGGCATCGACTTCCTCGCGCGTCGGAAGGCCTTCCCAGTCTCCCGGAGCCTGAACGAGCAGGGAACCGAGCAGACTGCCCAGCTCGACCGCTTCCAGATGGCTCTTCCCCTGGAGAATGCCGGACAGGAAGCCGGCACAGAAGCCGTCCCCGGCCCCGACCGTATCGACGACCCGCTCCGCTTTGACAAAAGGAATGGAAGACACGCGGCCCCCTTCGATCAGGAAGGTTTCATTGTCGCCGCCTTTAAGCACTGTCACGGCCCGAAGCTTGCTCAGTTTTCCGACGATCTCGTCGAAATCTTCCGTCTCGTAAAGAAGCTGAAGCTCATCCAGACCCGGGAGAAAATAATCGACCTCCTCCGCCAGGGCCAGCAAAGTTTCTCTGGCTTCTCCGATCCCCCATAGCTTAAGCCGCAGGTTCGGGTCGAAGCAGACTTTCACTCCGTGCCGTTTGGCCGTGCGGACGGCAGCAATCACCGCTTCTTTACAGCTTTCGCTCAGCGCGCACGTAATGCCGGTTACATGCAGAATCTTGGCCCCGGCTATATAATCTTCTGCCAGATCGCCCGGCTTCATCAGGCTCATAGCCGAATTTTTGCGGTAGTAGTAGACGGAGGCTTTGCCCGATACCGCTTCCCGCAGCATCAAACCCGTCGGCGCCTCAGGCGCTAACACGGCCCTGGAGACGTCTACGCCTTCGCCGCGTATTTTTTTGAGCACCATCCGGCCGAAAGGATCTTTCCCCAAGCGTCCGAACCACCCGACACGATGCCCGAGCCGCGCAAGACCGATCGCCACATTGCTTTCGGCCCCGCCGAACGAAGTGGTCAGCTGCGGTGAATACTCAATTCCTTTTCCCGAATCCGGCATCAGTAGGGCCATCGACTCTCCGAAAGTCACCACATCCGGATAAATTGGGGGTTGCTCTTTGCCTTGCTCCATCGTTCATCCACCTCGACCGTTAGATTCTCGCAGGCTCAGGCATCGTCCGCAGGCGGCACCCGGCCCATGCTAGCTTCTTTTGTTCCCTTGAAAAAAGATCCCTTGTCCGCATTATCATACGCAGAAAAAGCTTTTTCCTTATGGAATCACTCCGTACAGGTTTGTATCTCATCCTTGAATCCGTCATCGGAGAAAACTCCGGTCCGGATTTATTAATTTAGAAGAATCCGTTCCTTCTTCATTATAGCAGAAAGGACTTCCCTTTAGGTATGAAAATGTTCATTCAAACGAAAACGAACAAAACAAACCTCTTCACTACATTCCTGCCGTTTAAAAAATAAAACAGAAAAAGCCTTGATTGCTCAAGGCTTTCTTCGTTGTTGAATGCATGACGCGGGCGAGAGGACTCGAACCTCCACGGCTGTTACACCACTAGAACCTGCTAACCTTGAGCCAGCGGGTTCTAGTGGTGTATGGGAATGTTCACTGCTCCATTATTTCAGATACTTAATAAGCTTGGACCAAAAGGCCGAATAGTTCTCCCAATTCATAAACTCCAACGATCCCCAGTGGGGCGAACAATCGCTTGCAAACGCCGCCGTCTTTCCCTGGCCGTAAGTTCCAACCGTCAGAATAGCATCGCCTTCATGGCTTAGCAGTTCCTCTGCCCCCGGTTTAGCGGACAACTTATTATAACCTAGCAGCCTAGGCCATTCTCCCAAATCGTTTACCAATGGATGCGGCTGCGATACGACAGGCGAGAAGCCGCTCGGCATCTCTACCCGATCATCTTTATCCATCATGACAACCGGCAGCACATCGGCCAATATCGTATTTCTATAATTGGCTTTTCCTTCTATCCCCATGAAGGTCAGGTAACCGCCGACCATCAGCAGGCCGCCTCCCTCAGCGACATACTGCTTCACAAGATCAAGGGCGTTCGGAATGATTTGCATTTGATAGAAGGTTGGATTTTGGAGCAGGAATGTGTTTGCACCTACGTCACTCAGCACAATCGCATCATAGATTTTGAGCTCTTCCAGCGATTGAGGAAAACGTACCTGCACTTCATGCGCAGGCATATAGGTAACGTCAATTCCCTCCTGACGCAGACAGGACAGCAAATAGGTTGCACCCTCCTCGTACTTGGTCGAGGTAAAACTGTCATAACCTTTCGTATGAATCATATGCACAACCCAGGATTCGCCAACAAATAAGATTTTCATCAGTTCAAGTACCTCCGTGTTTTTTTATATCACCAGACCCTACACCTGCAGGCCGTCTTGATCCCGTTTTTACGCTTCCTCGATTTCACACCAGTCCACAATCGTTTTGGCAATCATTTTGACCGCTTGAATCACTTCATCGACAGGTGTAAATTCGTCGCTATGATGGGCAAGGCTTGGGTCGCCAGGTCCAAAGTTAACGGTCGGAATGCCGACATTCACCGGCCAGCCCATATCGGTATGGAAGCCCAGTCCTTCGATTTTGCCTTCCTCTCCAATGGCCTTCAAGGATTGTACACAGGTCTGAACAAAGGGATGTGCCACATCCGTTTCCGCACAATCGGCATCCACCAGCCATTCGATTTCCGGCATATGTTTGCACAACCAAGGATCCGATTCCGATACCTCGCGTAGAAAATCAGTCAATTCCTTCTTTACTTTGCCGCCTACAAGCTTCTCGTCACGTTCCGAAGGCAAGTATTGCGCATTGAATACGATTTCGGCCTCATTCGCGAAGGAGGTCGGGTATTCCCCGGCGTTTAATTGCGCGACATGCACCTGACACGGGATAGACAAGTATGGATGGGTCTTGCTGACAGCCCATTTCTCATTCAAGTGGTCCAGATGCTCCAAAATATATCTCGCTTTCTTAATCGCATCAACCGCGCCGCCGTCCTGCCAATCCGCTTGCGGCATCTCAATATGGCCGCTGCGACCTTGGATCTTGATTTTTCCCCATAAAATCCCGCGGCAAAGGGGGGCAATCGTCAGCGAGGTCGGTTCCGTTAAAATGCAAGCATCCGCTCGATAGCCGTGGTGAATAAAATCAAGTGCCCCCATGCCTCCCGCTTCCTCATCGACAACCGTACCGACGATAACCGGCCCTTTAAGCTTAAACCCGCTGCGAAGTATAGCTTCGACAGCCATAATCATGGCTGCGACTCCGCCCTTCATATCAACGGTGCCGCGGCCGTACATCTTCCCATCGATAACTTGGCCCTCGAACGGATCGACCGTCCATTTTGAGCCTGCCATGACGACGTCAATATGACCAAACAAGAGCAGGGACTTGCCTTCCGTTCCTTTGCCAAACGTAGCCGCCAAATTGGGTCTGCCCGTAAAATCTCTTCCCGGATAATAGCCCGCCATGCCTTCATATTGCTTCAGCTCATCGGCGACAGGCTCCCAGATTTCGATGTCCGCGCCGAGCTTCTCCAGCTTGCCGGCAATAAATTGTTGAAGGTCCTTCTCTTTGGATGGCGCCGGTTCCTCGAAAAACCAGGGGTTGACGCTCGGAATTTGAATGAGTTGCTGTAAAAAATGAATAATTTCATCTTGATGATTCTCGATCCATTCCATTACTCTCTGTTCTCGGTCCATCTCTCTCTCTCCTTTTGGCAGCACTCTCCCGATACAGCATGAATCCGCAAGTGTGTAAGCAAGCGCATCAGGAGCCGTGCCTGCTCGCTTATTCGAATCGAACGGTGCTCCCGTCAATAAAATCAACCCACGGATTAATCATTTCATCGCCGAATTTATCCTTCTTCTTTTCAATGCCGAACATATAACGGGCATCGTCCGCAGCCGGGTAAGCCGGACTATGCCAGACCCCCCGATGGATGACGATAGCTTGCCCGGGCTTAATTCGAAAGCACTTGACGGTGGACGGGTCGGGACTTTCATCAGGATCGTCGATGTCCTTGCACAATGCTACCGGCTGTACAATCTCACGATCAAAGGTAAGCAGCAGCTCTTCCCGACTGACATGCCTCTCCATTGCCGTTACGGCAAATTCGCGACGCTTGGTGACCACAAGGCCAAATCCGATCGGCTCCCATACGTCCAGCATTTGCACATAACTCCAGCAATCCCACCCATCCCCGGATTTGGAGGGATCAATCGCCGGTAGATCCACTACTTTGCCATAGGGAGCAAAAGCCTCCTCCGTCAACTCTTCTATCTGCACCTTATACTCCATTAAGGCCGCCTCCTAACAGGGGTATTATTAGAAATCAAAGCTGTCCACATTATCGTTCGTGACTTCAAGCGTGCCAATAAATACACTTTGTCCGTCTACTTTCACAGTCCCTATCGTCGGAATCTCCATGCCGTCCTTGATTTCCTTGCCTTGAGCCAGCTGATCCATAATGTAGACCGTTACATAAGCCAGCTTGCCCGGATCCCAAATAATATCCGTTTTGATCGTGCCGCTCTTGATATAATTTTTCACGACGCTCGGCACGGCAATGCCTGTAATGGCAACTTGGTTTTTCTTTAAAGTGCCTGCCTTTACAGCTTGCTCTACTACCTCCGCAGCAGCCGTAGGTTCGCCGCCTGCAAATCCGATAATGCCTTTCAGATCAGGGTAAGTTTGTAGCAGATTTTGCGCATTGGCATACGCCTTCTGTTGATCGTCGTCGCTCGCAACAGTCGTCACGACCTTAATATCCGGATATTTGGCTGTAAAATAGGCTTTAGCCGCATTGGATTTCGCAATCTGGTTTTGTGAGCCGAGGCCGGCTACCATGAACGCTACCTGTCCTTTACCGCCGATTTCTTCTCCGATCGTTTTGGCCAGAAGCTCCCCCACTTCTTGGTCAGTGGCCGGAGCTACATAATATTGGCGATCTGTGCCCGGCGCATCGCTGTCCCAAGTCACAATGTTGACGCCTTGACCTGCCGCTTTTTTGAACACGGGGCCTACCGCTTTCGCATCATTAGGCGATACGCCGATGCCGCTTACTTTGCGGGTCAGCATATCCTGGATCATATTAATTTGCTTGGAGGAATCCGCCTCTGTCGGCGCATTGAACAGAACTTCTACCTTCAAATCGGCTGCCGCTTTCTTGGCACCCTTTTCAGCCGCCGCCCAATAAGCAGGGCCGATGGACTTTGGATTCATAAAGTACGTTTTTGAGCCGGAAGCTCCCTGGTTCGGTTTGCCTCCGTTACCCGTTTGGTTCCCGCTTGTACTTCCGCATGCTGCCAAATTCAGAGCCAATACACCCGTTAGTAACGTCAATGCCAGCTTTTTCATAGGTTTCACTCTCCATTGAATTTTTTATTTCCTACAGCAAGCAGAAGCAGCGCTCCTAAAATGACTGCCTGGTAAAGCACGGATACACCTAATAGATTCAATCCATTACGCAAAAACACAATGATCAGCAGCCCGACAAATGTCCCTGAAAGACTTCCCCTTCCTCCAAAAATATGTGTGCCTCCAATCAAAGTCGCTGTAATCACGTCGAGCTCTATATTGGTACCCGATGTCGCCTCGGCGCTTGCCAGACGCGACACCAGAAATATACCCGCTAAGGCAGAGAACAATCCGCTAAGCATAAACAGGATGAATCGGATGCGTACGACCGAGATGCCGGAGTAGCGGACAACCTCTTCATTGTTGCCAATCCCGTACACATAGGTGCTGAATCTGGTTTTTTTCATTACAAAGTTGGCCAACAGGAACATCACCACAAGGAAAATCGCATTAACCGGAACAACGCCGATATATTGCTGGCCCATAAAGTAGAAAGCATCCGGAAAACCGCTTATGGGTCTCCCCTGATTGATCACGTAAACCAGCCCCCGCAGCATCACGAGCATGCCAATGGTGACGACAATAGCCTGCATGCGGTGCCTCGCGATCAGATAACCATTAACGGCTCCGCACAGCAAGCCGGCCAGCAGTCCAATGATCACACTGATCCATATATCGATGCCCCGCTCATACGCGACTCCCATACATACAGCGGAGAAAGCCAGAATGGAGCCAACCGATAGATCCATCGCACCGGATATGATGATCATGGTCATCGGAATGGCGATCAGCCCTACTTCAACCATCTGGTTCAGCACATTCATAAAGTTGGTGACGGTCAGGAAATAGGGAGACAAGAAGCTGAACAGCACGATAATGACGAGCAACAGCACCATTTGAACGATTAGCTTATTTCCCCGAAGCGGGAACCGGCTTGTCCATGCACTCATACCAAATCCCCCTCTTTTCCTTTGTTTTGCCGTATACGCTGCAGCGTGTTAATAACAATTGCCAGAATAATCAGAAAACCAGTTGCGGCATCGACCCAGAATGGAGAAACCTTGGATATAATGAGTCCGTTTTTAACGATGCCCATGAAGAGTACACCCAGCATCGTTCCGGCTATAGTACCGACGCCCCCGAATATACTTCCCCCGCCGATAAGAACGGCTGCCATGACTTCAAACGCCAAACCGCTGCCTGCTGTCGAGGCTTGCACACTTCCTACCTTTGCTGCGAAGATAACGGAAGCGATTCCGACCAGCAAGCCGGTTAATACATAAACCTTAAACTTGGTTCGGGCTATACTGATTCCCGCAAGCTTGGCTGCCGGACCGTTGCCTCCGATCGAGTAGATTCTTCGGCCCACGCGGGTGAATTTCATTAAATAGATGAAGATCGCTATGAGAATGACGGCTGTCAGCAACGGAAAGGGAATGCCGAGCAAATATCCTTGTTCGAAAAATCGAAATCCTTCCGGAAAGTTCGTCATCCAGGTTCCCCCGCTGATGCCTACCGCAATCCCCCTGAAGATGTACATGGTGGCCAGGGTGACGATGATGTCCGGTATTTTCCTCACAGCGATGAAATAGCCATTGACCATGCCGCATAGCACCCCGATGCATATCCCCATAGCGGCTGCAAGCCATGGATGAAGGCCATGGCTGAGGAACAACCCGACAGATGTCGCTGTCACAGCCAGCACGGAGCCGACCGATAAATCCATGCCCCCCAGAAGAATGACCATCGTCATCCCTATCGCCACAATAAACATGGAGATGTTCTGATCCACAATCAGCCTTATATTTTCGAATTGCAAAAAGTCAGGTGAAATGATTGAAAACAACAGCGTGACGAGAATGGTAAATAAGATGATAGGCGCTTCATGCACATTTAGCAGGCGTTTCATAAGAGGCCTCCTTCCGGGAGCGGATGTGAAGCACGCTGCAGCAGTTGTTCCTGGTCTGCCTCACCATGTGCAAATTCATGGACGATTGTGCCTTTGTGCAGCACCAGGATCCGATCGCTGAGTCCGATCACCTCCGGCATTTCGGACGAAATCAGCAGGATGCTCAAGCCTTCCTGAGCCAATTGATGAATAATATTGTAGATCTCCGCCTTCGCACCGACGTCAACTCCCCGAGTAGGCTCTTCCAGAATAAGAATATCCGGGTTCGCTGCAAGCCATTTGCCAATCACGACCTTCTGCTGATTGCCGCCACTCAGAAAATCTACGCTTTGTCCGTCATGGGGTGCTTTAATCCGAAGCTTCTCCATATACTCCCCGCTCATTTCTTTAATTCGCGCCTCGTCCAACACCGTATACTTTGAAAGCTGGGGCAGTATCGGGAGCGATAAATTTTGCCGGATTGACATCGGTTTTATGATGCCTTGACGGTGACGATCCGGCGGAACGTAAGCAATCTTCTTCGCTTTGGCCTGGCTCGGGCTATTGATTTTCACCGCTGTGCCACGAACAATGATGTCACCCGTTCCCCGCCTTAGACCGAATAAACGCTCGGCAATCGTATGCGTGCCCGAACCCGGAACGCCGAACAGCCCTACTATCTCTCCCTTTCTCAGCTCAAAAGATACACGGTGCGCGGAATCGAGCGACAACTGCTCCACCTTCAGCACAACCTCTTGACCGTGCTTCTGCTCTCTTACCGGATACAACTGGCCGACCTCTTTGCCCACCATCATTTGAATCAAGTTCTGTTCGGTAACCTCTTCAATCCCTCGGGTATCAATCTTGGCTCCATCCCTCAGCACCGTTACCTTGTCCGCGATTTCAAATATTTCCTTCATGCGGTGGGAGACATACACGATGGCAACGCCTTGCGCCCGAAGCCGGTTAACCACGTCGAACATTTTTTTCACTTCGTTTTCCGGGAGCGCCGCCGACGGTTCATCCATAATGAGCACATCCGCCTTAAAAGAAAGCGCTTTCGCAATCTCGATTACTTGCTGGCTGTGGACTCCGAGATGCCGGACCTCCTTGCGGACATCAATTTCGCCTCCCCCGATCGAATCAACCAAACGCTGCGCCTCGTCATACATTTTGGACCATTGTATCCGTCCGAATCTGCCGACCATTTCCGGACGGTCGATAAATATATTTTCCGCGGCTGTCAGATTGGAAAACAAATTGAATTCCTGATGGATAATGGACACGCCTTGCCGCTGGGCATCAAGCGGGCTGCCGAATGTTACTTCCTTGCCCTTCAGTCTGATCGTTCCTTGCGTCGGTGAATATACGCCGGACAAAATTTTCATCAGTGTAGACTTTCCTGCTCCGTTTTCCCCCATAAGCGCATGAACTTCACCCGGATACAGCTCAAAGTTAACACCGGATAACGCTTTGACCCCTGGGAACTCTTTGCTGATGCCTTCCATTTTCAAAACCGGATGCCTCATCTTTAGACCTCCTATTCACCTTACCCAACTGCTTTTTGGATAACTTTAACAAGACTAAGCGTTAAATCATCAAAGTCCAAGACTACAGGTGTCCCTTTCCAGGAAAGAAACCCCGTATATTGCCTTTTTATAGCGGCCTTATTGAGCTATTGTTCTATGCCGTAAGAAACGACTGTACCTGATCATCTGTCGGAATCGAGCTCTGAGCGCCTGGTTGAGCTACAGCCAGCGCCGATGCCGCTGTCGCGTAGCGCAGACAATCATGCAGCTCCGCTCCCGTTACATATTTAGCTGCGAATGCTCCAATGAAGGTGTCTCCTGCCGCTGTCGTATCCACTGCGTCAACTGAAAATGCGGGAAATGTGATTTGACTTCCCGATTGGTCCATATAGATAGATCCTTTGCTTCCCAAAGTAATAATAAGATGAGGAATGCCGTCATTCAGCAGTTTCTTCCCGGCCTCCAGCGCTTGGCTGCTTCCTTCGATACGGATGCCGCTTAGCACCTCCGCCTCGACCTCATTCAGAATGAGGAAAGCAACCTTGCGCAGTTGGCTCCGGTCAAACCCGTCAATTGGAGCCGGATTCATAAATACCGGAATATGCATCTCTGCCGCTTTATCCAGCACCCTTTGATTGGCTGCCGATGATATTTCATTTTGCAGCAAGATGACGTCGAAACCTGAAAGATCCAATTGATCAATCTCTTCCGCGCTATATCTTCCATTAGCGCCGGAGGATAATATAATATTGTTCTCGCCGGCCCCATCTACTGTAATCAAAGCAAGCCCCGTCATACAGGGCTGATCGGCAACATAATCAAGAATAATGTTATCCTCCGCCAATCCCCTGCGTATGTCGGCGCCAAATGAATCCACGCCCAGTCCACCGGCCATAGCGACCGTAACTCCAGAGCGGGAAGCGGCAACCGCCTGATTAGCTCCTTTGCCTCCAATGAAGAAACGGGTCTCGTTGCCCTGTATCGTTTCGCCGGGAATCGGGTGACGTTCAACCTGTGTGACAATGTCCATATTCATGCTGCCCACTACCAAGATCTTCGCCATGGCTCTTCCCCCAGTATTACGTCTTCAGTCTTTTGACTGAGCCGAATTTCTTCAATTCAACATCCAATATCATTTTCTTCAGCTTCGTCTGTTCTTTAGGCTTTCCCTTGATTTTTTGAATGAGCATCTCCGCCGCTTGAATTCCCATCTCTCTTGTCGGTCTGCTAACCACGGTCACTCTTGGCTGCACGAATTGAGCAAGCTCGTTCTCGTCGAACCCAATTAAAGATATATCCTCTCCGATTCGGAGATTCAAATCGCGTATCGCTTTAATCGCACCCGTGCAGATGACGTTATTAGCCGCAAATATGGCTGTCGGTGGCTGCTCAGATTGCAGAAGCTCCATTGTAAATCGGTAGCCATCCTCTTCCACCCAATTCCCCTGCTTATGATAGGAAGGATCGGGTGTCAGGCCGCTCTCATACATGGCTTGATGATACCCCCAATAACGGTCCTTGCCGTCGTTAAAATCATGCGCCCCGTCTATAATGGCAATGCGTTCATGACCATAGTCCACGAAGTGCTTGGTCGCTTCGTAAGCGCCACGGAAGTTATCGATTAAGACACCGTCGTGGCCGCAATCGTTGATATAACGGTCTACAAGGATAGTTGGCTTGCGAATATTCCGGTAAAAATCTGCATCCTTATGCGTACCGATTAAGATAATCCCATCCACATTTTTCCCAAGGAAGCTTTCAAAAAATTCTTCCTCCTCCGCCTCGTCACTATTCGTAGCGACGACTAGAGTGAAGAAGCCTTCCTTCTTGGCTACCTCTACCATACCGCCAATGACTGCAGTGTAGAAGGGATTCTGAATCTCCGGCACCACGACGGAGAGCATGTTGGTTTTTTTATTGACCATCGATGCCGCCATCGTATTCGGCACAAAGTTCATCTCTTCGACTATTTTGAGTATTTTCTTGCGAGTGGCTTCACTTACGCGATCCCGTCCATTCATCACTCGGGATACCGTAGCGACAGATACACCCGCTTGCTTGGCCACGTCCTTGATGGTAATTTCCTTGTTCGTCTTAGCCACCCCCCTTCCTTTAATTTAATGTCATAACGTTTTCTCAATATTTTCCCTTAGACAATAAAAGCTATGAATCTAATTCATCATTTTATTTAATGAAAACGGTTACGCAATTTCTAGTTTTATTCTAGTACGTTCCCAATAAGATTACAATAGTTTTTTTATAAAAACAAAAATAATAAAGCGTTTACATTTTTCATACATAACCTTTTATTTTAGGTATTTCTTCGATATTTAGCTAAATTGTTATTAAAATCTAGTAAAAACGTCCTATATTCCCTCATAAAACCAAGTTTTTCATTGATATCGAGTAGACCTCAGGAAAAAACATACAGCTTTCATTAGAATCCAACTTTCAGCCACTCCTCAAAAAAACAAGAAAGGTTAACCCGTTGTTTCCCTCATTAAAAACTTCCTTTTCCCAACCAAACGTTTGTTAAAACGTTTACGCAATTTGCTTGAAATTCACATTGTTAATATAAAACAAAAAAGCCTGGAGGAATCAGGAATAAAAACCTTTAATTCCACCCGGCTTGCCGACTCTGACTACAGTAAAAAAGAATGATCAATAAAAAGGTTCCTGCTCTGCCAGAAAAAGCAGATCAGAAACCTTTTTATTGATGCGTGATGCGGACGAGAGGACTCGAACCTCCACGGCTGTTACACCACTAGAACCTGAATCTAGCGCGTCTGCCAATTCCGCCACGTCCGCATGAGGATTTGATGGTGCGGTCGGAGGGATTTGAACCCTCACGCCCATTGGGCACTACCCCCTCAAGATAGCGTGTCTGCCGTTCCACCACG
>NZ_JAGXJX010000109.1:0-560 GCF_019091125.1 Paenibacillus sp. GbtcB18 | reverse complement strand
ATTTTCTTTAATTTCATAGTAAATCGCTCCTTTTTTTCTATAATAAAACTTTACAACTGAATATTAAAATAAATAGAAATTAATAACAAGACTAGTTATCTATATGATTATTTTATATAATTACTATAGACAAACGATGATATTACATCAGATGTATAATTCTGAAAATTTATACATGAATAATTACATATATTCTGTATAGAACCATTAATGGCTGAGATGTTATAAGTAAGAGTATTGCATATTTACGGTATCTTTAAATTAGGAAACTACTGTCTTACTAAGCATTGCGTATAAACAAAAAGGCTTATGACTTAAGTTGGAGGAAGGCACCTTTAGGTATTTTTCAAAGCTTGAAAAGAGAAGGTTACAAGAGGCTGTGCAATAATGGTTTTCTCGTATTCATAAGAACGATGATATGATTCCCATTTATGAGAAAATTAGATATGGAGAAGAGACTGCCTCAAATGAGGAGTTACAGATGATGCGGAAATCGATACATGAAAACATAAGGAAAAGTTTATAAAAATGGACTTAGCCTTGTAAATCCACATTTTTAT
>NZ_JAGXJX010001058.1:0-200 GCF_019091125.1 Paenibacillus sp. GbtcB18 | reverse complement strand
ACGAACTGTAAATGGATGGGGAGTATTCCGGGAATCAGTGAGTTCGATCCCTTGTTTTTTGAAATTTCTCCAAGAGAAGCGGAAACCATGGATCCCCGGCAAAGATTGCTTCTTCAGGAATCATGGAATGCATTGGAAGATGCCGGCTATGGGAAAAAACAGATTGAAAACAACCGCATCGGGATGTATGTCGGGGTTGA
>NZ_JAGXJX010001057.1:0-200 GCF_019091125.1 Paenibacillus sp. GbtcB18 | reverse complement strand
TGTTTCGCTATCTAGTTTTCAAGGATCAACTTGCTTCGTTACCGCTCAAAGCGGCAAGAAGTATCTTACCACATCACGCATCTTCAGATCAACCCGTAATTTACTGGAAATTACGACCGTTTTGAAGAAGGTTGTTGGTGGAGCCAAGCGGGATCGAACCGCTGACCTCCTGCTTGCAAGGCAGGCGCTCTCCCAGCTGA
>NZ_JAGXJX010001056.1:0-204 GCF_019091125.1 Paenibacillus sp. GbtcB18 | reverse complement strand
GAGCTGACGGGATTCGAACCCGCGGTCTCCTGCGTGACAGGCAGGCATGTTAGGCCTCTACACCACAGCTCCAAGTAGTATTCCCCAGTTCCAGGAAAATTATGATTGTCGGACTCATAAAATCTGGATGGTGGACGCTGACGGGATCGAACCGCCGACCCTCTGCTTGTAAGGCAGATGCTCTCCCAGCTGAGCTAAGCGTCC
>NZ_JAGXJX010001055.1:0-208 GCF_019091125.1 Paenibacillus sp. GbtcB18 | reverse complement strand
GTGAGAGGGAGATGGAGGAAGAGACAGTTCCTAGCTATTTGATAGCTTTGTCAGCGAAGACGGAAAAGGGCTTGCAAAAAAAAATAAATGAATTGCGGGAAATGGTAACGGCAGGGGAAATTACAACGAAGGATTTGGCAGGTATTAGTTACACACTGCTGGAAGGCAGACAGCATTTTCAGTACCGCTTTGCAGCCATCGTGCAAGA
>NZ_JAGXJX010000108.1:0-561 GCF_019091125.1 Paenibacillus sp. GbtcB18 | reverse complement strand
TAAATAATCAGGGCTAATTGCTTGCAGCATTAATCCACGTAACTCTTTGTGTCTAAACACATCATTTGTAATCCAGTTGTGAAGCGTACTATAAATTAGATCATCACGTAATTCAGCACCAGGTGATCCGATATAATCTAGCATCCACTGCGCATATGGATATGCATCTACGTCTTCTGGTACAGCATAATTGTTACTTTTAATTTGTAGTAGTTCTTCTTTTAGTTCTAGTACTTCATTCATTATATTTCTTATCCCCTTTTTACCTTTTTTAACTTATTTTCCCTTATCCCCTATGATTTTTTCATAAAATCAATTCGAGTTTTAATATAGGTTAAGTACCTATCCTTATATGTACTTGATTCAATTATATAAAATTTATCCTAATAAATAAAAGTAAATACATATAAAATAAGTATTGGCATTGCACTAATACTTTGAACAACCTAAATATCCCACTTTATTTACATGCAGTTTATATATGTTTAGGTTATAAAATATAGTTTTTTTATCGGTATTCAAACGCAGTTACCAACAAAATTCCCATCCTTTTAGAACTTG
>NZ_JAGXJX010001054.1:0-212 GCF_019091125.1 Paenibacillus sp. GbtcB18 | reverse complement strand
GCTGTGGTGTAGAGGCCTAACATGCCTGCCTGTCACGCAGGAGACCGCGGGTTCGAATCCCGTCAGCTCCGCCATTTAAGTTTCACAACCGTACATCGATCCCGCATATTCCGATTGGGTTGGTGCAAACCATGCAAGGCTCGGTAGCTCAGTCGGTAGAGCAGAGGACTGAAAATCCTCGTGTCGGCGGTTCGATTCCGTCCCGAGCCACC
>NZ_JAGXJX010001053.1:0-217 GCF_019091125.1 Paenibacillus sp. GbtcB18 | reverse complement strand
GTCCAAGTACCATCGGCGCTGGAAGGCTTAACGGTCGTGTTCGGGATGGGTACGCGTGGTTCCCTTCCGCCATCGTCGCCAAACGAATTGCGTAGTTTCCGGAGTCGCCAAACTCCAGAAGGGTTTGTAGCTTGAAAGGTTCTTGCCCTTTCAAAACTGACAACGAGTGATTGAAGGTTGAAGGCAAAGCCTTCTTGACTGGGTCCGCCTCGGGACC
>NZ_JAGXJX010001052.1:0-222 GCF_019091125.1 Paenibacillus sp. GbtcB18 | reverse complement strand
GGGGTAGATGATTGGGGTGAAGTCGTAACAAGGTAGCCGTATCGGAAGGTGCGGCTGGATCACCTCCTTTCTATGGATATAACGGAAGAGCGAATCTTCCGATAAAAAGCTGGTTGTAAATTCTGTTCAGTTTTGATGGAGCTTATGGGGCCATAGCTCAGCTGGGAGAGCGCCTGCCTTGCAAGCAGGAGGTCAGCGGTTCGATCCCGCTTGGCTCCACCA
>NZ_JAGXJX010001051.1:0-228 GCF_019091125.1 Paenibacillus sp. GbtcB18 | reverse complement strand
TTCTCTTCTATTTACACCACAAAAATCACATCCTAACTTAAGCATCAAAGGGGTTAAGTTAGAAATCCCTCAAATTCTGACATCGACCTATCGTACAAGAATATGACACAAGAGAGACCCAAGAGCCAACCCTCTTGACCCAACCTCGTTCACCATCCTTGCCCACGTCGACATTACACAACACGTACAAACCTTCACTGAGGTAAATCCCTTTTTCTCTGATCCCTT
>NZ_JAGXJX010001050.1:0-228 GCF_019091125.1 Paenibacillus sp. GbtcB18 | reverse complement strand
CATCAGGCTTATCGTCTCATATAAAAGGACAGTTGTTACCATCTTGTATATGTAAAGGAGTATTCAGATCTCGAAACTAATCTAAATAAAATTCCTATGGTCAGAGAATTTCCTGATGTATTCTCGGATGACTTGCCCGGATTACCTCCGGACAGAGAGGGTAAATTTGCTTTCGATTAGGTCCTTGGGACAATCCCAATATCTAAGCCTCTCTACAGAATGACACCA
>NZ_JAGXJX010001049.1:0-228 GCF_019091125.1 Paenibacillus sp. GbtcB18 | reverse complement strand
AGTATGGTATTGAGTATGTAAACGCTATTAAATAGTACGCCTCAAGCAAGTTTTGCTCATGTTGCGGAGTGAAATTCGACTATTCAGTTCAACCAGAAGGACTGTGTAGTTTAAAAATATGTCAGTGGCGTCGTGTTCCATGCAATATCCATCACGCTCGGGATGTGAATGCTGCTATAAATTTATCAAGATCGGTAAAATAAGTGCTTGAGAATAGGAGGTAACTAT
>NZ_JAGXJX010001048.1:0-228 GCF_019091125.1 Paenibacillus sp. GbtcB18 | reverse complement strand
TCTCATATTGTATAACTCTTAATGGCTTAAAAAGTGGACACAAATGATCAAACTTTACATCATAATCTCCATTGATTAAACATAATGATCTTATCAATATTTACTGAGAATTTTTTGTTTCTCCACTGCACTACCTAATAATCATTGAAATGTTTGGAAGAGACTCATTTTATTTCTGAATGAAGCTACATCATAAATTAGCATCTCACATCTCTCTCTATACAATTT
>NZ_JAGXJX010001047.1:0-228 GCF_019091125.1 Paenibacillus sp. GbtcB18 | reverse complement strand
TATTTCCTTATTTTTTATGGTTTCTATAAATTTTGCTAATCCCAATGTATATAGTAGGTTCATTGACAGGGCTATATAGTACTTTCTTATTTAGAGATTCAATTAGTACCATACCGGGGTTAACAACATTTACACAAATGGGCATTTTGTACATTAGTCTATATTGTTGGATAAGATTTAAAGAGAAAAATACCATGAAATTAAGGATGACAGTTTATTTTTATTTGA
>NZ_JAGXJX010001046.1:0-228 GCF_019091125.1 Paenibacillus sp. GbtcB18 | reverse complement strand
AGATGTTTCTGCATCCTGAAGTTATTTGCGGCGATCACTCTCCTCCTCATCCATAAGAACACATAGTCAACTCATTCGACAGTCGAATTATTAGCAACTCCCGATGAGATGAAAAAATGAGCATCAAGTCCTGCTGTAGAAACGAAGTCCTCACAAGCCACAAGATGACAACGGATGCCGAACACGATTCACCCTGTCAGTAAAAGGAGCAACAAGACGGTCACATTT
>NZ_JAGXJX010001045.1:0-228 GCF_019091125.1 Paenibacillus sp. GbtcB18 | reverse complement strand
AGATTTTCTAAGAAATAGAAGGGAGATCTTCTTGAATCTTAATGAACTAAAAGACTAGTTGATCTAGGGGTGAGAAAGTAATAGTCTTTTAGAAAGGATCGACACTTGTATACTATGTTGAAAGCCAGTCCCTATCTAAGATAGCATCGAAATCTTGAAACTTTCGTAAAATAAGATCTACTAGTAAATCATATCCTTCAATAGCATTGATATAATTTCTAAATATGT
>NZ_JAGXJX010000107.1:0-561 GCF_019091125.1 Paenibacillus sp. GbtcB18 | reverse complement strand
TACAAGATGCTAGTGGAAAACTCCTGCTGGAAAAATATTTTTTTTGCATTTTTGTAAATAGGCTAAAGACACATAAGCTCGGAAGAATTAGCATTAATATTTTGAAGTCATAAAATATGTTTGTCATTTATAGGCCAAATAAGGATTTAACTTATAAATGACAAACAAGGATGGAACTAAGGTAAAGCGAAAGTTTTAGAAATGGAAGTGTTGCTAATTAAGAGAACGGTGGTAAAAAAAGTGTAGGACGTGATTCTTGAATTTTATTTTCATTATTTTCTTTAGTAGCTTGTCCTGTTTGTCTCGAGTTTTGTCCACCCTTTTTGGCAATCTGTCCACCTTGATTAGCATTTGTTCCTGCGTTTCCGCTGATCTGTCCATTTCGATCCGCTGTTATTGTAAAACCAGCCTTCCCGCCCTGATTTGCAAGGTTATTGTTATTATCATTATAGTTGTAAATGTTGACATGGATGTGAATTTCAATTGGAAGGTCATCTTTGCTGAGTTTAAAGGAGGAGGCTGTTTCTGTCTTTGTGCTATTGTTTTTATATTTTTGAGAAC
>NZ_JAGXJX010001044.1:0-228 GCF_019091125.1 Paenibacillus sp. GbtcB18 | reverse complement strand
GTATGGTAAAGTAACCAGGGCCTGCCTGGAAAGGGTCGACGGAATGAGCATCGAAGTCGAAATCCATATCGCAAACGGGCTCCCGCAAATCAACGTGGTCGGACTTCCCGCCACCGCCGTCAGAGAATCGATCGACCGTGTTCGCACCGCCATCAAAAACTGCGGATTTCAGTTTCCTCATGAGCGCATTACGGACAATCTGGCCCCGGCCGATCTGAGAAAAGAAGG
>NZ_JAGXJX010001043.1:0-228 GCF_019091125.1 Paenibacillus sp. GbtcB18 | reverse complement strand
TAAGCAGGTGGCCAAAATGGTGACGGATCCCCGGGACATTTATGAAGAATATACGCATTTGTAGACCACTCAGAGTGGACAGATGGGAGTTACCGATCAACAGGGTACACTACCTTCACCGGAACAACAGTTGACAGAAGACGAGGTTCTCCTTTATCGATTGTTGTCGAGCGTGCCTGTCCCCATTGACGTCCTCCTGTGGCAGGCTCAACTTACGTTTGGATCTTT
>NZ_JAGXJX010001042.1:0-228 GCF_019091125.1 Paenibacillus sp. GbtcB18 | reverse complement strand
TGGTGACGGGCAAGGCGGAGGAGACCGATAAGGACCTGGGCCTGGGGGTGGGCGCCGACGACCTCTTGAAGAAGCCGGTCAGCCTGCGGGAGCTTGCGGCGCGAAACCGCTCCCTGCTGCGCCGGATGAACCGCCTGCCGGGCACCGCTACACAGAGCGTGCTCCGTAGGGGAGAGCTGGCTAACCAAGAGGAGAGCCAGCAGGTGTTCAAAGGCGGGCAGGAAGTCC
>NZ_JAGXJX010001041.1:0-228 GCF_019091125.1 Paenibacillus sp. GbtcB18 | reverse complement strand
CGCGGAACCGCCACCTTTTTTCCTGGTTTGACCGGCTTTATCCGGGGGAGAGGCTGGCCATGGTATAGTTCGATTCGGACCTGACGCTGGCATACAGCGTTTCTTTCTTTACCGTGAAATCCAACGTTATTTCCCCGTGGGTCCAATTCCCTTTGTACCCCAAAGAATCCAGCGCCAGCTTCCGGAAAGCCTGCCACTGGGATTCCGTCAGACCCGTCCCGCTCTTCT
>NZ_JAGXJX010001040.1:0-228 GCF_019091125.1 Paenibacillus sp. GbtcB18 | reverse complement strand
CCTTTCTGGATTGGAGGCGTGGGCACCTTCCCGAGGAACGCGTTCCACACGGGCATAAAAACCGGCAAAAGCAGGGCCGGCAGCATCAGACGCGATCTGCGTCCCTCTCCTTTGGAGACGGGGTCGCGAGTCCGCACCACCTGGGGGGAAGCGGCCGAAAGGGCATTGGGCATAGAAAGATCCCCTTTCTCACTACTCGCTCGATTGACAGGAGGCGAGTGGATTTCA
>NZ_JAGXJX010001039.1:0-228 GCF_019091125.1 Paenibacillus sp. GbtcB18 | reverse complement strand
AAACTATTCGGGGGGAAACCGTGGGGGTGGCCGCCGGACGCAAGGGTTCCCCGGGCGCCTGGCCCCCCCCGTATTCCCCACGAAACCGGCCAAAAAACGTTAGATTGAACTTTGGTGGGCCGCATTGTGCCGCGGCGCCTGCATTTCGCATAAGGTAACGTAACAAAGACAGCCTTTCTTGACGGGTAGGGTGTTTTCTTATAGCGAAAGGCGGAGGAATCTGATGTC
>NZ_JAGXJX010001038.1:0-228 GCF_019091125.1 Paenibacillus sp. GbtcB18 | reverse complement strand
AACTTTTAACGACACTTTGGCCAACAATTTCTGCGAATATAGCAGTTCCTTAAGGAGCGAACGGTAAGACTATAAAAAAGGCATTGGACAAGTATGTTGGACCCAAACTAGCTGTATACGGGTTTGATTATGCTGGACGCAGGGATAATTTAACCTGGATGTATACACGAGAAATAAACAAGGTGACCCAATGTATTGTTTTTTTCAAAAGCAGGTATGTACCTAATG
>NZ_JAGXJX010001037.1:0-228 GCF_019091125.1 Paenibacillus sp. GbtcB18 | reverse complement strand
ACTAATGTACGCGGAGAATACATATAGGGTAAATTTGGTTTTAAGTTATTAGTCTAAGCTCATGATTTCTTTTTATTAGATGTGTCATTACCCAAGGATCCAAAGTCCAACCAGCACATGGTCTCTTTCTAATTCATATTAGTGTTGGCTATTTTATACCATGTAGCTGGCAACTTTTTTAACTGTTTTCAGTTGGCAAAGGGAACTTGCCAGAAGTACCATGTTGGG
>NZ_JAGXJX010001036.1:0-228 GCF_019091125.1 Paenibacillus sp. GbtcB18 | reverse complement strand
CCCACCGGGCTGGCCGGCTTCGTGACGTAAGCGGCCGCGCCGATCTCCAGCCCTTCGGCCTTGTCCGTCTCCTGCGATTTCGCGGTCAGCATGATGATGCCCATTTTCGGGTACATTTCCCGCAGCTGCGCGCATACGTCGAATCCCGATAATTGAGTCGGGAGCATACCGTCCAGAATGGCGTTGTGAAAGGGGCCTTCTTCCTTTACAAGCTGGGGGGCTCCCTCG
>NZ_JAGXJX010001035.1:0-228 GCF_019091125.1 Paenibacillus sp. GbtcB18 | reverse complement strand
AACGTACATAAAAATGTGCGTAACAGTAGAATCATACGCAACATGTTCGGCAGTCTACTGCTATCATCACATCTGGCAGTTGGCACATCGTAATCTCAGTTGACGGTGAGATGCATCATTGATCGTTAGGCATATGTTTCAGTCATTGAATTTGGCACACTGATGAAGCCCTTAACCTTGTCAGGCCATCTTGACGGGCTCGTATGGGGACGTGCGAGCCGACGAGTG
>NZ_JAGXJX010000106.1:0-562 GCF_019091125.1 Paenibacillus sp. GbtcB18 | reverse complement strand
TTGAAGCCATGGGCAGGCGAATATCCCCGCC
This sequence comes from Paenibacillus sp. GbtcB18, assembly GCF_019091125.1. NCBI lineage: Bacteria > Bacillati > Bacillota > Bacilli > Caryophanales > Paenibacillaceae > Paenibacillus > Paenibacillus sp. GbtcB18. Next base: position 531 of record NZ_JAGXJX010000106.1, on the reverse strand, counting down.
GTGCGGGCGTGAGCGCCTTCGGCATGGGCGGCCCCAATGCGCATGTCATTCTGGAGGAAGCGCCGCCAGCCGTGCCATCTGGCGCTTCGCACCGGGATCAGCGGCTTCTCGTCCTGTCGGCGAAAACGCCGACGGCGTTAGAGGCGGCAACGGACCGTCTTGCGGCTTATCTCCACGAGCAGGCGCAGCACCCGCAGCCGGATGGCTTCCTGGCCGATGTGGAATATACGCTGCAAATGGGCCGGCAGGCGTTCGAATACAGGCGCACGCTGGTATGCGGCAATGTCGCGGAAGCGGCGGAAGCATTACGCACGCGGGATCCCAAACGGTTGCATACTGGCGCAAAGGGAGCTAAACGCCGGATGGGCTTCTTGTTCCCGGGGCTTGGCGAGCACTATGTCATTATGGCGTACGGGCTGTACCGGGAGGAGCCGGTATTCCAGGAATCGCTGGAACGCTGCTTCGTGTGGCTGCTAAGGGAGCTGGGACTGGATCTGAAATCGGTCTTGTTCGACGAGAGCTACGCAGACA
>NZ_JAGXJX010001034.1:0-228 GCF_019091125.1 Paenibacillus sp. GbtcB18 | reverse complement strand
CGCGGTTATCGTAGCGGATCAGGAAGAAGCCTTTCTGGGCGGGCAGCCTGCAGAAGTCTTCTTCCCCCCATAGCATGGATGCCGTTGCGCCCATAATAAGCAGGACGGCCGGTGGTGCGGGGTTGCCGAAACTGTCCGTGCACAATTCAAAATCTTTAACGCGAACCATTCGTTCACTCAGGGTTACCCCCCCCGATTCATGTTAAAAAATAAAAACAAAGGCGCTGC
>NZ_JAGXJX010001033.1:0-228 GCF_019091125.1 Paenibacillus sp. GbtcB18 | reverse complement strand
AACAAACATCCAGGCAACTACCTATATGTAGATGGTCACATATGATGATTATTGTTAATCAAGTAGGTTGTTCAGTTAGAATCACATCAGTGGTGGTGAACTTCTTTGCCAAATAACCAAATCATGTGTCTTCTATCTGATCTTTTGTCTTCTTTTGCATTAATTATAATTGTGGTAGTATTTGTTTCCCGGAGATTTAGGTTTGTTGAACAAGTCTTTTTATATAGA
>NZ_JAGXJX010001032.1:0-228 GCF_019091125.1 Paenibacillus sp. GbtcB18 | reverse complement strand
AGCCTAACAGGATACAACCGGTTGCATGCATGTTTGACGCAGACACTTCTTTGTGTCCTCCAGAAAGATGGACTGTTGAAGGACAGGTCCAAGAGCTCTTTCTAGTCTCTGTACATAGTATGCACACAACCCAAGAGATTTCGTTCTCTAAACTCTTCAAACAAGATTGGACTCAAGATCAGTGGTGTATATATGATGCTGTCACTTGGCAGAAGCCAACAACCATAT
>NZ_JAGXJX010001031.1:0-228 GCF_019091125.1 Paenibacillus sp. GbtcB18 | reverse complement strand
TGGAAAGCTACGAATTCGAAGCGTACGAATCCGTTTCTTTCGACACGCCGGATAACAAGCTGCCTCTGGGAGCTCCCGATGTAACGGACAAAACGCTTGCCGCTCATTTCAAGAACGCCAAGCATTTCTTCGAGGGCGAAGGGAAAAGCAAGCTGAGGGCGGAGCTCGAGGGCAGACTGAACGATCCGGGGGCACAGTTCGTAGAAACCGGCGTAGCGATGCTGAAGG
>NZ_JAGXJX010001030.1:0-228 GCF_019091125.1 Paenibacillus sp. GbtcB18 | reverse complement strand
GCTCCGCGGGCGTGACGATCGGCCGGAGGCGGAACTGCCCCGGCTGGCGGAAGCGTACGGCGGTCATGTGTCATCGGCGGCGTTTTATTGGCCGGGGACGGTCCCGCCGGAAGGCGAGAAAGATTTTATGGTCGGATTCAGCGGGATTGCGGAAGAGGACATCGAGCCGGGAATACAGAAACTGAAGGAAGCGTGGTTCGGCGACGAGAATCTGGCGTCGTGAATTTT
>NZ_JAGXJX010001029.1:0-228 GCF_019091125.1 Paenibacillus sp. GbtcB18 | reverse complement strand
GTTCTCAGCACCAAGACGTGGGAAATGAAAATGAAAATGATTGAAAACTTCATTTTCGGCTGATTGATCAAAAAGCCCCGTACCGGGAGACGAATGCTCCGTCCGCCGGTATGGGGCTGCTTTTTGCATGCGGGGAGAAAGTCGAACGGAGAGACGGCCGGGCTTTCTGCCGGACAAACCGTTTCGTGCCGTTCCGGGATGCGTTTATGCACTATGAGGCCGATGACG
>NZ_JAGXJX010001028.1:0-229 GCF_019091125.1 Paenibacillus sp. GbtcB18 | reverse complement strand
TTCCAGAACGGGGAGGGAGTTCGGGGAGGCCCCGCCGTCCCGACGGGGCGGCCGCCGAGGGGGTCCCGACGTTTTTTTTCGTCGCCTCTTTTCGGGTTTCTCTTTTTTTTTTTCCTGTTTTTCGTTCCCCCGCCCCTTTTTTTTTTTAGTAAGTTTTCCCTATTCCTCCTAATTTTTGGGGTAAATTTCTTTTTTTTTTATTCCCCCTGGTTCCCCCCCCTGCCCCCCG
>NZ_JAGXJX010001027.1:0-229 GCF_019091125.1 Paenibacillus sp. GbtcB18 | reverse complement strand
AACGCGATCAGCAGGGCGATTATCTGTCCCGCCATCCTCACCCCTCCCGAAGCCCCTTCCGAAAAAATATTGGGGGGGTTACCCTTCGTTCCCGAATCTCCCTCTCCAGGTTGGGGGGGGCCCGCTTCTCCCGGCGTATCGGTTCCCGATACCAAAATTTCCCCATGGATGGACCCCCCCGGGCCCGCCATCAACCTCGCGGCCAAAAAGAGGGGGACCGAATTGCCTA
>NZ_JAGXJX010001026.1:0-229 GCF_019091125.1 Paenibacillus sp. GbtcB18 | reverse complement strand
AATGCAATCTTAGAATATTCAGTGCTTCACAATGTCAATCATTCATCTCAAAAGTAGCTATGAATATGTTAACATCTACAATGTAAGAAATTAATAATAAATCTTTTACAAAAATTCCATGCAAGAAACTACTAATTAGACCTTATCAAGGATATGAAGAATTCCATTCGGCAAAATTAAAAACAAATAACTATAAAGAAATGAAAGAAAGTTATGAGGATAGTACTTC
>NZ_JAGXJX010001025.1:0-229 GCF_019091125.1 Paenibacillus sp. GbtcB18 | reverse complement strand
ATATGGAACCATACCTGTTAAAACGAAAGATACAATCATGTATAAAACAGTACAAATAAGAAGAGAACCGATAATGCCAATTGGTAAATCGCGCAGTGGTGTTTTCGTTTCTTCTGCAGCGGTTGCGATTGCATCAAAGCCTAAGAAGGCGAAGAATACAGTGGCAGCTCCAGTAATGATACCGTCGTATCCGAACGGAATGAACGGTGTCCAATTTTCAGGTTTTACA
>NZ_JAGXJX010000105.1:0-562 GCF_019091125.1 Paenibacillus sp. GbtcB18 | reverse complement strand
GCTTAACAAATCACTTCTCAGCATATAACCTCGCTTTACATCGATCAAAACCAAAAGGTTTGGATGATTCTAGTTACATGTTTCGCTATCTAGTTTTCAAGGATCAACTTGCTTCGTTACCGCTCAAAGCGGCAAGAAGTATCTTACCACATCACACATCTTCAGATCAACCCGTAATTTACTGGAAATTACGACCATTATGAAGGCGGTGTTGGTGGAGCCAAGCGGGATCGAACCGCTGACCTCCTGCTTGCAAGGCAGGCGCTCTCCCAGCTGAGCTATGGCCCCAAAATCGTTCCTTATGTGGTTGTCAGGAAAATGGTGGGCCCTAGTGGACTCGAACCACCGACCTCACCCTTATCAGGGGTGCGCTCTAACCAGCTGAGCTAAGGGCCCGTATGTTGTGAGTTCTCACTCACTTTGGTCTTGCGTACCAGCAAGCAACCGCCTGCTCTTTTCGCAAAATAAAAACCCACAAAGTGGGTTCGCTTGGCAACGTCCTACTCTCCCAGGACCCTTCGGTCCAAGTACCATCGGCGCTGGAAGGCTTAACGGTCGTGTT
>NZ_JAGXJX010001024.1:0-229 GCF_019091125.1 Paenibacillus sp. GbtcB18 | reverse complement strand
CATCAACAGGTTAATGGCAGATTTGGACGGAGGGAAGCGGCCAACGCCGCTGCCCCCCTTTGCCAGGTCCAGTGGCGCCTCCTCACGTTGCCCGATTCCAACCCTCCCAGCTTCGTATGCTCATAAATTTTTACCCCCTCATTTTTACGCTAACGTGACGCCACCACCTTCACCGTTTTGTAGACGAAGGATACAAAGGGAGAAAGCCATAATTCAGCATGTCAGTGGC
>NZ_JAGXJX010001023.1:0-229 GCF_019091125.1 Paenibacillus sp. GbtcB18 | reverse complement strand
GGAACAGCGGCACATGAGGGCCCGTGGGCTGTCAGTGCCGGGTGGTAGAAAGGTCAGTCTGAGAACTGCCTGAGTGCGACCGAGGGTCCGTCACCAGCCCCAGGCATGGCTCGAAATCAGTGAACGAGGGGGAAGAACGCTGATGACACAGCCGCCCGGCCAGCCGCCGCACGGCGCATTCGGAGCGCCACAGGACCAGCCGCCACCGGGCGGCGGCTTCGGCGCCCCG
>NZ_JAGXJX010001022.1:0-229 GCF_019091125.1 Paenibacillus sp. GbtcB18 | reverse complement strand
CGGGCGAAAACTTACAAGCTTGGGAGGAAAACATCCGGGGAAGAAATAACAACGAAACGCTAATATGGCTCGGGCATTGCGGCTGTTGTCCAGGGGGGTGCGGGGGGGAGTCTTTGCGGGGGATGCCGCCACCGATACGAAGATCGTGGCCGTTCTCGCTGCGGACGTCAGCACTTCTAGGAGCGAAAGCGACGTCAATAAAGTCGGCAACGAGGGGAGGAAAATGGTT
>NZ_JAGXJX010001021.1:0-229 GCF_019091125.1 Paenibacillus sp. GbtcB18 | reverse complement strand
CCATTTCGGCACTGGCACTGGCTGCTTTGTGGCGGAACATCGGCATATGGGTGTTCGGCTAGCTGTCGAAATCCAGCGGCGAAAGCGGCGTAAGGTTGGGATTGCGGACGATTTTGGCCAGAATGGAGCCGATGTAGCGCAGGAACGCCGCGATGAGAATCTCGGGAATCCAGGCCATGACAGGATTCAGGGTGCCTGGGGCCGGTGCCCGGATGGAGCCGATTGGCGC
>NZ_JAGXJX010001020.1:0-229 GCF_019091125.1 Paenibacillus sp. GbtcB18 | reverse complement strand
ATTGGTAACCTTTTAACCTATCCGGGGACCTTTAAACCTGTCAAATTGATTTTAGGTTGTTGGCAGTTAGGAAACTAACAGATATACCCCGAATTGGTGAAAGGTAAACCCCTGGGAGGGATTCCAATGGAGAATGTTACCCCAAATTCCGCGGTAGAACCAGTTACGGCCGTTACAAATGTACGGATCTTTGGCGGAGAGCAAATTATTGCGCCCAGACCTTATGGCA
>NZ_JAGXJX010001019.1:0-229 GCF_019091125.1 Paenibacillus sp. GbtcB18 | reverse complement strand
GTCGAATGGGGCGAATTCCCCTCCCATGAACAGAGGTTTCTTCCCCGGATGCCCGGACATATAACCGTAAAGCACGGGGGTGTGGGCGAACTTCTGCCAGTAGTCCCCGGGCATTTTATGCAGAATGGACCGCTGGCCAGGCACGACTTCGTCATGCGAAAGCGGCAGCAGGAAATTTTCGTTGACGGCGTACATAAACGGGAAGGGGTTCAGATTGGGAGGATACTGC
>NZ_JAGXJX010001018.1:0-229 GCF_019091125.1 Paenibacillus sp. GbtcB18 | reverse complement strand
GCTGATATCCTTCTCGATCATCTTCAGCGTAAAGGACGCTTGCATTTTACTGGTGTCGATCGGCTGCATATGTTCATCCAGAATTGTAAATACAGCGCCTTCCTTATGTATCAAATGAGCTGCTGCCGACTTCGTTTCCTGGATATAGACGAAATACTGGGGCAGAGAAATAAATTCCTGTTACTCCTGGTCCATAACATATTCCTCGATGGCGCATTCGCCGGCCTCT
>NZ_JAGXJX010001017.1:0-229 GCF_019091125.1 Paenibacillus sp. GbtcB18 | reverse complement strand
AATCCTCAGGTTGTTGCGCGGCTCCAGCCAACCCACCACGATCAGCAGCCCGAGCAGCCCCCCCGCTCCGCCCATGTCGCTGATCATCTCTTCCATCCCGCCCGCAGCCTTGATGGAAATGCCGCCGGTGTCAAAGGTGTCGCCTTTGCCGACAAGCCCCAGCACCTCACCCGTCGACGGATCGCCGTCGTAGCTCAGCCTACTCATGCCCGGCGGGACCGCGCTGCCG
>NZ_JAGXJX010001016.1:0-229 GCF_019091125.1 Paenibacillus sp. GbtcB18 | reverse complement strand
ACTTCTTTTATTAATCACCAAATAAGGTTCGCCGCATTAAAAATGCGCGTAAACGAAAAATCAATATCCTTCCCGTTATATATATAGTATTTTACATGTAGAAAGTTACATTCAAAGTTCCATAAAAACCAAAAAGACGCCCCCTAGGGGCGTTTTCCATCATAAAGCTTGTTGGTGCCTGTAATATAAACCTTCAAGTGGCTTCTTGACAATTTTGTTAAGCTCAGTG
>NZ_JAGXJX010000104.1:0-566 GCF_019091125.1 Paenibacillus sp. GbtcB18 | reverse complement strand
CCAGCCTTTCTGACACCTTCATTTGGCGTCACCTCCACCTTTATAAATTATCCCATAACACCTGCAGCTTTTAGCTTTGCAAGTAAGGCATTAAAATCCGCTACAAGACCCGGTACATCTGTTGCCGTACTATTCGCTTGCGTTGTTACCTTTTTGTCTGCTTTTTCTTGTAAATCTTTAATAACAGACCCTAACTTAATTTCTTTAGCAATCGGCATCGATTTATTCAACCGTTGAGCCTGATTTTCAGAAATAGCCACATAAAAAACTCCTTTCAAAAAACAAAAAAGGTAGCATGTACACTACCTTTTAAGCCATTGTTTTAGAAATATTGCCAAGAACCGCGATAGATTCTTTTGCGTTTTTGATTTCAAATCCGAATTCACCACGAATGACACGAGAGAAATAGTCTGCACCACTTGGTGTAGCATCTACATCGTAAATAGGGGCTTAATAACCCGCTTTATCCTTTTCCGTGGCCAGAAGTAGCGCACGATCCCTAGGCATATTTAAATCTACTACGACGTTAGAAATTGCTCCGCCAGGTAAATCAGATACAAACGATA
>NZ_JAGXJX010001015.1:0-229 GCF_019091125.1 Paenibacillus sp. GbtcB18 | reverse complement strand
GGTTCCTGGAGCAATACCTTGGGCGGCGCGCTTTGTTCATCGTTTCCACTCTAAGCCTCTTTGTTTTCCCTTTGGTATTCCAATATTTTCCAAGCAAGAAACACGCCCGCGGTTCATTCGATATTCTCGGAGCTGTTTTGTTCTCCGCGGGACTGGCGTTTGTATTGCTAGGGGTTACTAACTATGGGTTTATGCTCATTGCGGGGGCGGCAGTTCTTCTATGTTTGGG
>NZ_JAGXJX010001014.1:0-229 GCF_019091125.1 Paenibacillus sp. GbtcB18 | reverse complement strand
CATTGTGGACGGGGTTGGGGACGAGAGCGAACTGGCAGCCTCCTCGCTTACAGGGGAATGGTTAAATAAACAATGGGCTAAAAAAAACGCGACCGCGGATAATGTTTTTCTCGCTCAGGTAGGCGATCAGAATAAGCTGTACGTCGATTTGTACGGTGATTCAAAAGGAGTCAGCCTGGAGAAGCCCCAGGTGGAACTGCTCTCCACACTCCGCCAGTGTACGCCAGAT
>NZ_JAGXJX010001013.1:0-229 GCF_019091125.1 Paenibacillus sp. GbtcB18 | reverse complement strand
CAGCCCAAGCAGCAGGAAAAGGAGCTCCCGGGCTCGGTCCGCCTCTTGTTCCAGCCGGCCGAGGAGAAAGCGAGCGGAGCCCTCAACGTGATCGGCAGCGGAGCGCTGGAGAACGTGCGGGCCGTATCCGGGCTGCACAACAAGCCGGATCTGCCGTGCGGGACGCTCCGCATCAAGGAAGGCCCGCTGATGGCGGATGCGGGGGGCTTCGACGCCCGGGAAGAGGGCC
>NZ_JAGXJX010001012.1:0-229 GCF_019091125.1 Paenibacillus sp. GbtcB18 | reverse complement strand
ACCCCCCGTTCCACCCCGCTTTGCCCATCGGCACGCTTCCTGTCCCCGGCAGCTTCGCCAGCGGCCCGGCGTAGAAGCCCGAATCCATCGCCGCTTCCGTGACGCCATAGCTGTTGGTGATCCGGAACTGCGAGCCGAAGCGTTCCTGCAACACGCGATAGTCGCCAACGCTGCAGCTGTCGGAGCTGCTGGTGAGCAGCTCCATCGAACTCATATCCAGCGCGCGCTG
>NZ_JAGXJX010001011.1:0-229 GCF_019091125.1 Paenibacillus sp. GbtcB18 | reverse complement strand
CGACCAGTAGATCCGTCCCGGGCTTCAGCGTGTTCAGATCCACTTCCGCCCAAGGGCCGAACGCTCCCCCGGTGACAATAAAACTCCGCTGCTGCGTAAGCGTCATAACGGCACAACGGCTCCATCCGTTCTTTGAAATGGAAGTTTTGTTATACCATAGCGGCCGAAAAGCGGAATCGAACGTGAAGCACGATAAACACTTGATATACGTAAGGAAACAGCGGCGAGG
>NZ_JAGXJX010001010.1:0-229 GCF_019091125.1 Paenibacillus sp. GbtcB18 | reverse complement strand
AATGACATTGGTGGAGATGTCAATTCCGACCGGCTGCTTATCCGGCAGCCTTTACTCGATCAGATCCAGCATAACGCCGCCGCCCGGCCCGATATCAAGCTCCTTTTCCCCCGTAATAAACTCCAGCATCACGCTCTTATAGTCGGCTGACCGGTTCATCGTCTCCAAATACTCTTCCACGTTATGAAACCGGTCGTAGGCGTCACGTCTCAGTTCGAATAGGTCGAAC
>NZ_JAGXJX010001009.1:0-229 GCF_019091125.1 Paenibacillus sp. GbtcB18 | reverse complement strand
TACGGGTCCACAAGCGCACACCTGGAATTTAGTAGGTGTGTATGATAGTCATAGTGAAAAAATGCTCAGAAAACATTTATTACGACTAAAGTATATACCTTAAAGTGGGATTATGAGGTACAAGAGATACGCTAGCGCACTATATGTTTTACTTTATACTTTAAAGCCCAAGGCTCTAACAGCTAATCATGGTACCTTCTCAGAGGTCGGTAACTTAGAGAAGATTAAG
>NZ_JAGXJX010001008.1:0-229 GCF_019091125.1 Paenibacillus sp. GbtcB18 | reverse complement strand
GCCCGTTACGCTGCCCGCCACTACGCCGCTAAGGGGCCGGAGAGCCAGGCTTGCTGCGGTTTCCCGATCGCTGACTCCGGCGGCTCCGGCCGTACCTGCCGCGAATCCCTTCGCTTCCGCCACCTCGGTATAAGCACCCGGAGAAAGTCCGCTTACGAAGAAATTTCCGAATAGGGATCTCGTAGCTGTCGCAATAAGAAGGTTGCTCACGTCGGCGCTGCGGATCAAT
>NZ_JAGXJX010001007.1:0-229 GCF_019091125.1 Paenibacillus sp. GbtcB18 | reverse complement strand
AATTTATTGTACAGCTGCAATCAAGCTTCTTTGTTCTCAATCAAAAAAATGAAAGGTAGTACAGATGTGTTCAGATTTCTACTTTGGTCCTGTTGAAAATGTCAAATTTCACCTTCAAACTATTCTCTCTCTACTCGTATCCACAATTAAACCAACTAACATAGATGAGTCTTACCACAATGATGCTGATCATTAAAGGCAAACCTAGCATCACTGCAGATGTCATTTC
>NZ_JAGXJX010001006.1:0-229 GCF_019091125.1 Paenibacillus sp. GbtcB18 | reverse complement strand
GGCGGGCCGGCCGCTTTTACAGATACAAGCAGGTTTGGGGGGTAGGTATGCGCATCCTGCACACCGGTGACTGGCACCTGGGGAGAACCCTGGAAGGGCGGAGCCGGTTTGAGGACCAGGTTGCTTTCGTGGACGAACTCGTCCGTATTGACAGAGAAGGGAGTATCGATCTCGTGCTGCTGGCGGGAGATGTGTACGACACCGACAATCCGCCTGCCGCTGCGGAGCA
>NZ_JAGXJX010000103.1:0-569 GCF_019091125.1 Paenibacillus sp. GbtcB18 | reverse complement strand
ACACGCTCCCCGTACCGCGGCCTCCCGGGCCATTTCAAGGTAGGCGGCCCCCGGCAATATCCGCTGCCCGTTTATCACATGATCCGACAGGTAAAATTCTTCTCCCGTAAATCGCGAGCGATATTTTAGCTCCCACAGGTCCGATATATTCTCATGCAGCAACGGATGCAGCTTGTCTGCCTGTGCAGGATGATGTGTCCCCGGAATAACGGCGCTTTCCCCTTCCCCCATCGGCACCCAATAACGTTCTCTTGCAAAAGGATAGGTGGGAAGACTGATCCGCCTCGGTTTTTGACCCTCGTAAAGTTTGCCCCACTCTACCTGTCCTCCCTTTACCCACAACCCTAAAATCCGGCTGTATTTTTTCTGAAGCAGCCATTTGTCCATTACTTCCTGCAGCTCTTCATCTGAAAAGAGTTCCGTTATGATTTCTTTGTTCCGTTTCTGTTGCCCCCGGTACACGCCTTCGGCTTCACCCTGTCCATCTATAAGCTTGTTTAGCTTCTCCTTCACTTCCTCCAGGCTTCCTGCAAGAAAACCCGCCCGTTCCTCCATCGCCTCGCGTCCTA
>NZ_JAGXJX010001005.1:0-229 GCF_019091125.1 Paenibacillus sp. GbtcB18 | reverse complement strand
AACTCGATGAGTTTATAGTGAAAATATGCTTAGAAGAGTCATTTCGTATAGTGTTTGTTTTCTAAGATTGATTGTGTTAACAAATGCCTAAACATATTATTATATTCGGACCGATTAGATTTTACTTGTCGAATTTCAACTGATAAAAAATATCGATGGTATCAATAACATAGTTACTCGATTGATATTGACATTAATCATGATTAGAGCTCCATTTTACCATCATCTC
>NZ_JAGXJX010001004.1:0-229 GCF_019091125.1 Paenibacillus sp. GbtcB18 | reverse complement strand
TAGAGCTTGCTTAACCTTGAAATGGTTAATTCAGATAGACTATAACTTTATTGTCACTTTTCCTGGATCCGTGCATTGTCATTAGCCACTGAAATTCTTTTTCAGTTCTGGCTGATTTTGAGTAGTGTTTGGTTGCATGAAATATGAACTAATATTTTTAGGATCTGTTGGTGCCTCTAACTTTAATCAAGAAATGGCAATGCTCTATCCCTTGCTATCTTTGTAGCCA
>NZ_JAGXJX010001003.1:0-229 GCF_019091125.1 Paenibacillus sp. GbtcB18 | reverse complement strand
AGCACATGAATCTTAATATGCTAACTGCAAATTTGATAATCAAGTATGATTAGGTCAGAACTAACAAAAGCACATGAAATTCATTATGGACTTTACATATGCAAGTAAAACATAATAACAACGAATCATGGTGTAGTCAAGTTGGTGATACTTTAGCAGATCGACTATGTTGTTTATAACATGAAAGCTTAGTCTTAAGGGAAGCAAATTATAATTCATGATTTCTTTG
>NZ_JAGXJX010001002.1:0-229 GCF_019091125.1 Paenibacillus sp. GbtcB18 | reverse complement strand
AGAATTCTACTGAGAGAAATATATCCCGACAATTAAACCAGCAATAAATATTTTTTATGCATCAAAAAATTCCTTTCCCCAAATAATATTTTCTAATAAGTGCATGTAATGATCACCTGATCCAACTTATCACAAAGACACTCGAAGAAAAAACACACAAAATCACAAAAGATTTGATCGGTTGCAGCTCTCATGACTGCAAGGAAATCTTTCTTCCAGTGCATATCAT
>NZ_JAGXJX010001001.1:0-230 GCF_019091125.1 Paenibacillus sp. GbtcB18 | reverse complement strand
GTGGAGGGGCCCCCCTTTCCGGGGTGGGCCTTGGGGTGGTCCCCCTTTGGGGGGGCTTGGGGCTGGGACAAATCCGCCCGCCCCTTCGCCCCGGACCCCCCACCGGGTTTGGGGGGGGGGGGGGGGGACCACCCCGAATCCTCCCTCGCGGAAGCGGACCCGGCCGGCAACAGCGGAACGAGGAGCGTCACCAGAAACGTGAGCGTAAGGGGTTGAACCAGCCTTCCCTT
>NZ_JAGXJX010001000.1:0-230 GCF_019091125.1 Paenibacillus sp. GbtcB18 | reverse complement strand
AAGAATTAGAGGCGACTGAGCAGAATCCTTAGCATCATGACCACGACTTATTTTGTCCTGATCATTTCAATCCATTAAGAATTGGGGGTAATTGCTATGCCGTTTGCTATCTATGAACTGGGGATGATGATCTCCTCCATGCCCACAGCCGAATTCACGGTGGCCGGAATAAGACCTTCGATAACGAAGGGATTGGACGAAACCTGTGTCCCCTACGGCTACCAGATAAC
>NZ_JAGXJX010000999.1:0-230 GCF_019091125.1 Paenibacillus sp. GbtcB18 | reverse complement strand
TTCGGACGGCGGGATGACGCTGATAACTAGGCGGCAGAACGAAGCAGCCAAAAGGAGGTTTATGGAAAGCGTTTCCCAAAATTCGAAAAAGAACACCCATACAAACGAGAAAGAGGGGAAAAAAATGAAAGGCAAAAAAAAAAAAAAAAGGACCTGGGGGGGTTTCTTGGGGTTGCTCCTGGGGCTCCTCCCCTGTTTCAAAGCGGGGGGGGGAGGGGTTGCGGGGGGGA
>NZ_JAGXJX010000998.1:0-230 GCF_019091125.1 Paenibacillus sp. GbtcB18 | reverse complement strand
AGGAGGATGAATGGAGGAAGAAGAAGAGATGAATAAGATGATAGGAGGAAGAGTACAGTGAGGTCATGAGATGCTCACCTAGGCCCCCACACGAAGTGAGGCGGGGCTTGAGCACCCGATAAGTGAACTAGGGTAGTGACATCAATCGGGCACGACCTAGGTGTTGGGCTTGCCAAGTGCCCGCTTGATTTAAATCAACCTGGATCAAGTCGATTGTGAGTGATTTTGGT
>NZ_JAGXJX010000997.1:0-230 GCF_019091125.1 Paenibacillus sp. GbtcB18 | reverse complement strand
GCCAAATGGTGGTCGGACAGCGGGACGCCTTGGGTGAATCGGAAAATTTTTCGGCATAATTTTTTCAGGGAGCGGCGGCAGCAGCATATGGGGAAGCTTCGCATGGCGCTTGCGGTCCGCAAGGATATCGTGGAACAGGAATGGTCCGCTACCGACTGGCAGGGAACCTCCCTTCCGGGCGGATTCAACTTATGGGTGAAGTTCCCAGAACGGGGGGAGATGGAACGTTT
>NZ_JAGXJX010000996.1:0-230 GCF_019091125.1 Paenibacillus sp. GbtcB18 | reverse complement strand
CCCCAGTCAGCCAGCCTTTCCGATGTGTATGCGCGAGCCGCGGAGACGACTGCCGGGTCTGAGGGAAGGTCCAACGTGGCGACGCGATCCGTGTCAAGGGCCCGAGTCCGTGCCACGAGAAGAGCGACGTCGTCAAGGGGGCGAGCGGGCAGGAGCGAGGAGAGCAGTCGGTCGCAGATGTCCTCAAGCGACGCCGGTGCCCGGGCCAGGACATCGCGCAGCAGGGCGAG
>NZ_JAGXJX010000102.1:0-572 GCF_019091125.1 Paenibacillus sp. GbtcB18 | reverse complement strand
TTCAGTTTCATTTGGATGAAGTTCTTTAAATTGGGACCACTTGAGTGGATTTGGCGCATGATTACGTATAAAAAAGTTATGCCTATAAAGAAATAGTGAGCAATTAGTAAGAGGGTTTCAGAATGCGTTTTAAATTCCAGTAGTTTGGATAGGGTGGCAAATTAGGACATACCTCTACGTTATGCTCTTTATTATTTTGTAAATGTAAGAAGCACAGAGAGAAGACATCTCTGTGCTTCTATTTTTGGCCTTTTTATAGTAATTCTGTTTTTAGCATTCAAAGTATATTAGACAACGAAGTAGTTTATAGGTAAAACAGGGAGAGGAGATATCAACAATGTAAAAGAGACGCTTATGTGATTGTAACGTCTTTTTACATTTATAGGAAATGATAAACCGTTCATCCCAAACATGTGAGTCGGGAAGAGAACTAAAAAAAATCGTAATGTGTCAGTCGTAGGTTTCGTATTATTCAAGCCTCTATATTCATTCATAGTGTGTACTTTCTACTGTCCGTTGGTGTATGTATAACTGTAATATAAAAAAGATAATCAATGGAACAAATGAAACTT
>NZ_JAGXJX010000995.1:0-230 GCF_019091125.1 Paenibacillus sp. GbtcB18 | reverse complement strand
GTTGGATCAAGTCCTTATGATTGAATGCTTGTACAGTTGTAGCACAATAATAGGGGTTTCTCTTCATAACAGTGGGGGCTCGGATTGATTTGGTCTGCTACTTTTCTGCCTTTACCCTCTGACTACGAAAGCATATGAATCAGAAATCCAGTTGTAGAAAATAGTAAGTACTTAAGTATAGGTAAGTAGTGATTGTCATGCGAATCTCTTGCAATTGGTCTATGGCAAAG
>NZ_JAGXJX010000994.1:0-230 GCF_019091125.1 Paenibacillus sp. GbtcB18 | reverse complement strand
CATAAGCCTCCGCGTAGTTGATGGAATCTACTATGTTATCGGTAGGGCCGGGTTTGTCCAGCGGCATGTGCAGCTCGACATGCACATAAAAACGATGTCCCAATTTATTCTCTTCGGCAAAAACCCCGTGATATCCGTAAAACTCCATACGTGGCAGTATAAGTTTGTCCATTACCCATTTTCCTCCTCAAGCCTCAAAATTAGGATAAGCGCAAAACTTCCGGTCCGTA
>NZ_JAGXJX010000993.1:0-230 GCF_019091125.1 Paenibacillus sp. GbtcB18 | reverse complement strand
ATTTTCAGAAACTTGATAATTTATATATTAACATATCTACACATTACCATTGATGCATAAAGTTTTATATTGAATATTTGATATTAAGCCATAAAGATCTAGAGATGCAACTTAGGGAATAAATTAATTATGAAGGATTTTTTAATTTTGTCATCCGGTTAATAAAAAAAAAGAATGCTATTTGCAATCCCATTTTTACTATTTACAATATTATTTTAAATTTTTTTAAT
>NZ_JAGXJX010000992.1:0-230 GCF_019091125.1 Paenibacillus sp. GbtcB18 | reverse complement strand
GTCGGCCTGATGATCCCTCATAGCGTCCGGCTGGTGCTCGGCTGCGACCATCGCAAGGTGCTTCCGGTGAGCGTCCTTTTCGGGGCGGCCTACGTCATCTGGGCCGACGTGCTGGCCAGGCTCGCGCGTGCGCCGGAAGAACTGCCGAACGGCATCGACACCGCGATATGCGGCGGCCCGATCTTCATCTGGCTGCTCCGCAGAAGCTCATACGCGTTCGGAGGAACTTC
>NZ_JAGXJX010000991.1:0-230 GCF_019091125.1 Paenibacillus sp. GbtcB18 | reverse complement strand
ACGATCAGTTTTTTCATGGCGTTCACCCCACCATTATTGTACATGAAGGAGCAACATTTCGCACTTTTCTGAATAAAAGCAGGAAAGCGAGCCGGACACCGAAACCCAGCACATTAGGGTGAAAAAGTTAGGAAACGGCAGGTCGGTCCGTTATTCCTTTCAAGGAAGCAGCTCGGAAACCGTACACGCACGGTTTTTGTGTGTCAAATAAGTATCGACCACCTGCTGCT
>NZ_JAGXJX010000990.1:0-230 GCF_019091125.1 Paenibacillus sp. GbtcB18 | reverse complement strand
GTCTCGGTCCTTTGCCCGCTCCCGCGGATCGAAGGCAAAGGGAATTACCCCCCCTGGTTCGTTGGGGTCTCCCCCCTCTCCCGCGTGATCCGAAATCCAGTGCGAAGACCGGAGGGACCGGGTTACGCACAGGGTGAGCAGCACGAGATCCGCTTCGCCGGCCTCGATATAGTCCCCCGCCTGCCGGATCAGTGCGCCCGCACCTGCCGTCGTAACGCTGATACAGCTTA
>NZ_JAGXJX010000989.1:0-230 GCF_019091125.1 Paenibacillus sp. GbtcB18 | reverse complement strand
CGCGGAGCTTCAGGTTCGCCCTTATGAGGCGAGGGTCTATCTCCTGAAGGCTGTTTAAGCGGTCCCCCGCTTGGATACGAAAACCGTTTCCGCATCCTGTTGAAAGCATCTGAGACCCCGTCGGTTTCAGGTGCTTTTTAACAGAAAAAGACGGGGCGGGTTCGCATACGCCTCAAGTTCCGCAGTGCGCCATCGCTCGATTAAGGTGCCTCCAGCCGCGCCGCCCGGAA
>NZ_JAGXJX010000988.1:0-230 GCF_019091125.1 Paenibacillus sp. GbtcB18 | reverse complement strand
ACCCGCGGCCAATCCAAAAACCCCGACCCGCACCGCACCGAGAAGGAGTTTGTCGATAAAATCGACCTGTCGGATGAAGAATTATTGACACAATTCAGTCTGGAACTTGACGGTCGGGAGCTTTCGAAGACGGAGACGAAGAACATAATCGCCTTTGTCCGCACGCTGCGCCAGAATAAGTGGAGACCATATACAAGGTTTTCAGCTCGATGCCAGGTATGACAGCCAAG
>NZ_JAGXJX010000987.1:0-230 GCF_019091125.1 Paenibacillus sp. GbtcB18 | reverse complement strand
GGCGGATGGCCGCTGTCGTTTCGAAGCCGACCATTTCCGGCATCTGAAGGTCCATAAACACCATATCGTAGGGGCCGGACCGGACTGCCTGCAGCGCTACCGCGCCGTTCTCCGCAAAGTCCGCTTCGTATCCGAGTTATAAGGGCAGGGTAATCAGGAGTAGGCGGATTACGGGGTTGCCGCCCGTCACGAGCTGTTTCATCCGACCGGACCTGGGTGGTGGATGGATA
>NZ_JAGXJX010000986.1:0-230 GCF_019091125.1 Paenibacillus sp. GbtcB18 | reverse complement strand
TTGGAGCTGGATGTGCCGGAGTTTGATATGACGGGAAGTATTGAGGCCCCTTTAGATGCCTCCCCCCATCTGATTTTCGTGGAGGGGGGGGCAGACAAAGCCAAATATGACATGTTTTCCAAAGTCGCTCCGACTTACCGGCTGCCGGACGAAATGCTGAGCGATTCATTCGCTATTCTTAAAACTACGGCGGATCTCCTGGTACGTGCTTTTTTCATGGGACTGAGGTA
>NZ_JAGXJX010000101.1:0-579 GCF_019091125.1 Paenibacillus sp. GbtcB18 | reverse complement strand
TGGAAACCCCGGCAGGGATTGAAGCGTTCTATCGGGGATTCGCATCGGGCCAAGATCAAGTCATGGTAGTCGCGGGAAGGCTTGAGAAGCTGTATAAGGTTTGGGACAGAAGAAAAGGAGCAGCAAGGCAGGAAGAGAGTAAGCCTGGAGTAGAGAAGGGGGAACTTTTGGAGCGGGTGATAGGCTATCTCAAAAAAAGCGTATCCTCCATTATCAAATTGCCGACAGGGCAAATCGATGAGCATGCTCCTTTAGAGAAATACGGCATTGATTCGATCATGGTCATGCAGTTAACAAGGGTGTTGGAGAAGGACTTCGGTTCCTTGCCCAAAACGTTGTTTTTTGAGTATCAGAATCTTCACACACTGGCAGGATATTTTATCGAGCAGCACCAGGAGCAACTGCCGAAGATACTGGGAATCGAGGAAAAACCCCGGCAAGGAATGGATAAGCCGGTTAAGCAGGTGCCTCAGAGGAACCGTTTGATTCAGAAGCAAACGGGCGGCCGCAATCCAAGAAACGGATCTGCCCTGCCTGTACAAGAAGCACGAAGCGAAAACGAAGGGATGGACATCGCCG
>NZ_JAGXJX010000985.1:0-230 GCF_019091125.1 Paenibacillus sp. GbtcB18 | reverse complement strand
CCATCTGAAGCCCGTAGGCTTCGAAGTCCAGTGCGTGTATGACGGTGAGGCCGTATTCGACGTCCTCGGCCCGTTCCCTCCCGGCATTATCGTTCTCGACCTGATGCTGCCCAAAATGGACGGCCCGCAGGTCTGCCGCAAGCTGCGCAGCCAGAACAATCTCGTTCCCATCATTATGCCCACCGCCAAGCAGGATTTAACGGATAAAAACGCGGGGCTGGATAACGGTG
>NZ_JAGXJX010000984.1:0-230 GCF_019091125.1 Paenibacillus sp. GbtcB18 | reverse complement strand
AAGGGGCGCTGGCGTTCCCGCATGCGAGAACCATGACCAGATAGACGATAAAGAAGGACGCGCCCATGGCAGCGAACATTTCTGAGAACCCGGAAGAGATATCGTCGGATACCCCTCTCACCTCACGGCTTACGCCGGGAGGAAGCTCCAGCGCATTCAAAGCTGCAGCCGCTTTGCCGCTGACTCCGGCTTTATCCGCACCATTGTCCTTGACCGTTACTTTCAGCGTC
>NZ_JAGXJX010000983.1:0-230 GCF_019091125.1 Paenibacillus sp. GbtcB18 | reverse complement strand
CATTAAAAAATAGATTGTGAGATAAGCTTTAATATAAGGAAATAACCTTTTAAATTCAAATAAAAATCATAATTTCAACATATTCGTTTGGGAGATAAGCTTTAATACAAGGAAATAACATTCTAAAAATCATAATTTCCACACATGTATAATTTCAAATATTCTAATCAAATAAATTTTAAATCATTTAGAATAGTATATTTTAGTTTTTAGATCAAAGAATATCAAAA
>NZ_JAGXJX010000982.1:0-230 GCF_019091125.1 Paenibacillus sp. GbtcB18 | reverse complement strand
AATATGCTACTAGTGAGGATAGTAAGAATGAATGTTCGTGAATCTGGGACTAAAATTGGCAATATAGTTTGAAATCAAAATTTCGATAGACCAGCTCCAGTATCTTGACTATAATTGTATCAGGTTAGGTGGAAGCAGTAGTTGGCTTGACAATTGGCTGAAATCAACATCTTGTTGATTTCTCAGTTATCTTAGAAGTAGTTGGAGATGATTCCATTCAGGTTGGATGA
>NZ_JAGXJX010000981.1:0-230 GCF_019091125.1 Paenibacillus sp. GbtcB18 | reverse complement strand
AAATGATAATAAATGCATATACTCATTTAGACTTTCTCAAGATAATCATTTGCAAAAAGTAGCATTTCATCATGTTGTATTTTATTTTGCAGATAATCAGTATGAAGAATTTATTGGTTTTGATATTATGAAGCCATCTTTGTATGGTTATGACATATTGAACTCTTTAAGTGAGTATTAGGCAGAAGGGGGACCCAGGTTAAATGGGTTCTTTTTTATTTAGCGGTTCT
>NZ_JAGXJX010000980.1:0-230 GCF_019091125.1 Paenibacillus sp. GbtcB18 | reverse complement strand
AAACCCTAACTCCTAAAGAACTTCTACTCAATTAGGACTCCTACTCAAGACTTCAACTCTTAATGCTTCTCTAAGAAGCAACCTCCAAACTAATCTTATCCTTAGCCGGTCTCTTCATCTCTTTAATAGGAGTCAGCTATATAGGTTTTACATGAATGCCACTTTTAATGATACTCAATTAGGACTCTCCTATCTAGAGTCCTAACAATATAATAATACTTCATTAAGTC
>NZ_JAGXJX010000979.1:0-230 GCF_019091125.1 Paenibacillus sp. GbtcB18 | reverse complement strand
GGACCGGGGCGGCGCCGCGCCCGTACCGCCCCGCTGGATCGCTGGTCGAGAGGGTTCGCGGAGCTGCTTCCCGTTGTGCCCTAGGCGGTCTGGTCGTTGCTGCCGCGGGGCAGCCCCAGAAGCAGCTCGACAACCTGTCCGGTCTCAGCGGCCTTGATGCATTGCTGGATACGACGCAGGGAGTGGTCGACGGCGTAGTTACTCACCTCGGCGCGCTCCACCCAGCGCAC
>NZ_JAGXJX010000978.1:0-230 GCF_019091125.1 Paenibacillus sp. GbtcB18 | reverse complement strand
CTTGTACACCACGATTTTGCCGTTAGGCTGCCCTTTGGCGATCGGCGGCAACAGATTCTGATTGTGCTGGAGCTCGTGGCGGATTCCTTCTTTGCTTTCACCTTTTTTCATCAAAATGCTGTAAGAACGCGGTGCGGTCAGAGGCACCGAAGCGACGTCGCCTGTGCTGTTCTCAAGCTCTCCCAGGGTGTCTCCGGGTTTGAAGAACGGGAAGTTGCTGTATTGGGCAT
>NZ_JAGXJX010000977.1:0-230 GCF_019091125.1 Paenibacillus sp. GbtcB18 | reverse complement strand
ATGTCGGTTTTCTCGCAATACTGCATGCCGAAGGTCGGCACCGATGCGAGCGGCGCCACCATCACGAGCCACAAGAAGCTGACGCTGAATGCCGGAGAGGACATCTCGCTGTATACGCCCAAACGGAACGTGATCAAGGCGACGAGCCAGTTGATGGCGAAGAAGCTGGCGGCGCAGAGCGGATTTGCCATTGAAGGGGAGTACCACTTCCTCAGCGAGAACGTACTTGC
>NZ_JAGXJX010000976.1:0-231 GCF_019091125.1 Paenibacillus sp. GbtcB18 | reverse complement strand
GAAATCATCAAAACCAATATAATGTTCAACCCTGCTTGCTTATTACATACATGCATGTCAAGCAAGTAAGCACGCAACATCAAAATGCCGAAGAATATACATATATATATAGGATAAGATAATCCATCCCAATAGAAAATAATAATAAAAAAACTTAAAACTTTAATTGAGACTTGTGAACATAAGTCGTCTTCTCGTGCGAAAATGTAACCTATGTTGTCATTAGTTAGT
>NZ_JAGXJX010000100.1:0-581 GCF_019091125.1 Paenibacillus sp. GbtcB18 | reverse complement strand
TTCTTAATTTTTAACTTAATCATTTTTTCATATTTATAAAATATCGAACTATAAAAACAAATTGATTTTTAAAATATATAGCACGAGGCTTTAACATATCCTAAAAATATATAGATTTTATCAATCAACAAAATATTTTTCAATTTTTAAAATCACCCACAAATATAATATTAAAAAAGAATCACATATTATAATAGTGATTCTTTTTCGACAAGAGAACAAATACCTCGTTTTAACAATAATATGAGATATGTAAATTCAAAATGTGTTTCTTATATATAGTTTTTACTCATATAAAAATTTATAGATTTACAGATTCGAATCTTAATATTCAGGAATATGCGTGGTTATTTTTGTCCTTGTAGTTGCTCTACTATAGTTTTTGCCTGTGTATCAAGTCTCTGGGCCGCTTCACCAATACCATTGAATTCATGAACTGCTTGTTCTATACATGAGTAACTTTCAGTAACACTCTTTTCTGATTGTAGAGTCCCTGCACTAATCTTTTGTACCTGCTTGGTTATATTATCTACATTAAAGTGGACATCTTTAGTTACGTATTTAACTTTATTTGCTAAATT
>NZ_JAGXJX010000010.1:0-189075 GCF_019091125.1 Paenibacillus sp. GbtcB18 | reverse complement strand
GAGCCAGGATCAAACTCTCCGATAAAGTTGTGCCAGCCTTACGGCCAGCGGTTTATCTCAAGCTGATTAAGCTCAATTTTAAATCTATGCTGGTTGTAAATTAGTTCTGTTCAGTTTTCAAGGAGCTTACTTAATGTTTGCGTCACTTGCGGTGACAAGAACTAATATTATCAGGCTTTTTAACTATTTGCAACCCCTATTTCAAAAGAATTTTCTTCCAGGTGTTTAATACGGTTGAAAAATGGGTACAGGCATGAAATTTACGCCTCCTAGCCCCTTAAAATGCCCGTGTACGGCTTCCGATTCCTCATAATGACCGGAGCTAGAGCGGGGTGATACCAGTCTGCCGAAGGAGTCCCTCTCACGAACGTCTCCTATATACAAAAGTAGAGACAAGGCCCGTACGACGAGCCTTGTCTCTTGTGTCCAAACGGCGACCAACTACTCTCCAAGCAAAGCAAGAAGCTCCTGTTCGTCATCTATAATGCGGATGCCAAGAGACTGGGCCTTGGCAAGTTTGCTGCCGGCACTCTCCCCGGCGATCACGATGTCCGTCTTCTTCGAGACGCTGCCGGTTACTTTGGCGCCGAGGGCTTCGAGCTTATCCGCCGCTTCGTCCCGGCTCATCGCGCTGAGCGTACCTGTCAGCACGATGGTTTTGCCGAAGAGGGGATGGCTCTCGTCCGCCGCGGCGGCCGGCTTTTCTTCCGCGCGAGGTGTGACGCCCGCCGCAAGCATGCGGGAGATGCTGTCCTGCATGAGCGGATCGCGGAAGAAGCTGTAGATGCTGTCGGCGACGATTCCGCCGACATCCGGCAGCGCGATCAGTTCTTCGATCGACGCCTCCATGACCTTGTCGAGGCTGCCGAGATGCTCGGCCAGCACTTTGGTCGTGGTTTTACCCGTATTCGGGATACCTAAAGCAAACAAGAAGGACGAAAGGTCGCACTCCTTGCTCTTCTCGAACGCGGCAAGCAGCTTGTTGGCTTTTTTCTCGCCGAAACGCTCCAGTTTGATCAGATCGTCATAAGTGAGCCCGTACAGGTCGGCAGGGTCGCGTACACCCACCTCCTGATAGAGCTGTTCCGCCGTCATCACGCTGAACGTATCGATATCCATCGCGTCACGGGAAGCGAAATGAGTAATTCTGCCGATCATCTGAGGCCTACAGCCCAAACGGTTCGGACAGAATAAATGAGCCCCGCGCTGTTCAAGCGGAGTTCCGCAGGCCGGGCAATTTTCCGGGTAAACGATCTCTTCGCCGTCGGTCTCTTCCGTAGCTTTGCCGAGTATTTCCGGGATTACGTCGTTCGAGCGGCGGATATAAACAAGACTCCCCAGAGCATGCTTCAAGTTTTTGCGTTCGATGTCACCGATGTTGTTCAGCGTACAGTTCTGTACGGTCACACCTGCCAGATCGACCGGTTCCACACGCGCTACCGGCGTTATTTTGCCCGTGCGTCCCACTTCCCAGGATACGGATTCCAGAACGGTCGTAACCTCTTCAGCCTCGAACTTGAATGCGATGGCCCAACGCGGAAATTTCTCGGTATAGCCCAGCACTTCTCGCGTACGCATATCCGCGACTTTGACTACCGCGCCGTCGATGAGAAAATCATAATTCAGGCGATTGCTTCCGATTCGCTCCAGTTCCTCCATAACATCGTCGATGGAGTCGAAAAATTTGATGTCGGGATTAACCTTAAACCGGTTCTCTTTAAGAAACTCCACCATTTCCCGATGGTCGTTGAACCGGAGGTTGTCGGAATAGCCTACATTATAGAAGAAGGCGCTCAGTTTGCGTTTCGCCGTTACTTGCGGATTCAGGTTGCGAAGAGCCCCCGCGGCCGCATTGCGCGCATTTTTGAACGGTTCGGCCGCCGTCTGATTGTACTGATCCAAAACGGACAGGAACATCAGGCCTTCGCCCTGTACTTCAATGGTCCCGTCTTTGTACGGAATCTCCAGAGGGACGGAGCGGATGGTTTTTACCTGCTCCAGGATTCCCTCTCCTACTGTTCCGTTGCCACGGGTCGAAGCTTGGACCAGTATCCCTTTGTCATACGTCAAATTGAGGGTGAGACCGTCAAATTTAAGCTCGACGACGAAGGTCGGGTGCGGCAGGGGATTGTCCGGGTTCTGTTTATTGTATTCGCCAACGAGCTTCAATACCCGCGTCAGCCAAGCGTTAAGTCCGTCTTTGTCGCGTGTCTTGTCCAGACTCCACAGCCGGGAGAGATGACGGTGGGGTTCGAACCCTTTCAACAGTTCGCCGCCGACACGCCTTGTAGGAGAATTCGGAAGAGTCACTCCCGACTCCTGCTCCAATTCCACCAGCCGGTCATACAGTTTATCATATTCGGCATCGGTAACTACCGGGCGGTCCAGCGTGTAATAGTTGTAATTGTGCTGCTCGATAGCTTCGATGAGTGTCTTCATCTCCGCAGTGAAGTCGGCCATCTATTTTCTTCCTCTCGTCTCATCTATTCCTTGAATTCGGGTTATTGCTTCGTAATCGGTGCAAATTTGGCCAACAGCCGTTTAACGCCTACGGGCGCCGGGAAAGCGATCTGCAGCTCCGTATCGTCTCCCTTGCCTTTAACCGCCACGATGACACCTGTACCCCATTTGCCGTGGGATACCTTGTCCCCCATCTTGAAGTCTCCAGGCTGGCTTCCCGCTGCCGCAGGGGCCGTACGCGGCGTACTGCGCACTGTAGAGGCCCCCGGAGAAGTCTTGCCGAATGAGGAAGTCTGGCTCCCCCAGGAAGAACCGCCCCCGGCCGATTGTCCGAAGCTTGTGGAGCCGGAGCTGCCGAAGCCGGAGGACGTGCGTCCCCCGAAGCTCGTACCGCCGCTGCGGGACCAGCCGGAGAATGTGCTGCCCCCTCCGCCGGACGAGACGATCTCCATGAGTTCCTGCGGAATCTCTTTGAGGAACCGGGACGGCGGGTTGGTGCTTGTCCGGCCGAAAAGCATCCGCATCCGGGCACAGGAAAGGAACAGGTTTTCTTCGGCACGCGTGATGCCTACATAAGCCAGGCGCCGCTCTTCTTCCAGTTCCTCGTTGTCCGTGGCAGCGCGGCTGTGAGGGAAGACGCCTTCCTCCATGCCGATGATAAAGACAACGGGGAACTCCAGGCCTTTGGCGCTGTGCATAGTCATCAAGACGACCGAGTCCTGAGGTCCCTCATCTTTGTCCATCGTATCTATATCCGCAATAAGCGCGAGATCCGTCAGAAACGCGACAAGGGATTTGTCTTCATTGCGGGTTTCAAACTCGCTGGTAACCGATAAGAACTCGTCGATGTTCTCAAGCCGGGACTTGGATTCCAGCGTATTCTCACGCTGCAGCTCCATCCGGTATTGGCTCATTTCCAGAACCTTCTCGGTAAGTTCCGTGACGGACAAGTAGTCCACCATCCGGTGAAGGTTATGGATCATATCCCGGAAGTCCGCAAGCGCGTTGCGCGTTCTCGCCGAAATTTCCAGTGATTCCACTTCATCGAGCATGGCGAACATGGAGATTCCCCGTCTGGCCGCGAAATCGGCCACCTTATCCAGAGTAGTATCCCCAATTCCCCGTTTAGGAACATTCACGACCCGCGTCAGACTGATATCATCGTCCGGATTGGAGATAAGTCTTAAGTAAGCCAGAATATCCTTGATCTCTTTGCGGTCGTAGAACTTGACGCCTCCCACGATCTGATAAGGAATATCGGATTTAATTAAAATTTCCTCGATGACCCGGGACTGGGCATTTGTGCGGTACAGGATCGCGTGATCTCCGTATTTTTGTGCGGAACCGACGTTCTTATTTATTTCACCGGCAATAAAATATCCCTCGTCATGCTCGGAATCCGCCTGGTATACCCGAATTTTGCTGCCTTCGCCTTTGTCGGTCCAGAGATTCTTGGCTTTGCGGCCCGTATTGTTGCCGATCACCTTGTTGGCCGCCTGCAGAATGGTCGAAGTGGAGCGGTAATTCTGCTCCAGCAAAATGGTCGTGGCGTTCGGATAATCTTCCTCGAAGTTGAGAATGTTCGTGATATCCGCTCCCCGCCAGCGGTAAATGGATTGGTCAGAGTCCCCTACAACACAGAGATTCTTGGATTTGTCCGCCAGCATCTGGCACAGCATATACTGGGCGCGGTTCGTATCCTGATACTCATCCACGTGTATGAAGCGGAATTTATTTTGATAAAAGTCCAGAACTTCAGGCACATCGGTAAAAAGCTGGATCGTCGCCATAATGAGATCGTCGAAATCCAGGGAGTTGTTGCTTTTGAGTTTTTTCTGGTACAGGGTATAGACTTTGGCCACCAGACCGTCAAAATAATCCCCGATCTTCTGTTCAAAGCGCTGAGGGGTAACCAGTTCGTTCTTGGCTGTGCTGATTGCGGCCTGAACGGCTTTGGGCTCGAATTTCTTTGTATCGATGTTGAGCTCTTTCATGCAAGTTTTAATAACGGATAATTGATCGCCGGAATCCAAGATGGAAAAATTCGAAGTGAACCCGATCCGGTCGATATCGCGGCGGAGAATCCGCACGCACATGGAGTGGAACGTGGAGACCCAGATGTCGTTAGCGGACGGGCCCACAAGCTGTTCGACCCGTTCACGCATTTCGCGTGCGGCTTTGTTGGTAAAGGTGATGGCCAGAATGCTCCAAGGGGCCACCCGTTTCGCTCCGATCAAATACGCGATTCTGTGGGTCAGCACCCGGGTCTTGCCGCTCCCCGCTCCCGCCATAATGAGAAGAGGCCCTTCGGTCGCTTCCACGGCTTTACGCTGCTGAGGGTTGAGCTTCTGAACGGCTTGCTGTATATCAATCATGAAATTACCTTCCTTCCACGGCCGACCGGCCGAAACCGATCCCCGCTTGTTATATCAACGCCCGCACTGTTTCCAGCGCCCGGTCCAAATCTTCATATATAAGGTTGCCGACCACAATCGTATCGGCGGCTTCGGCCGCCAGCTTCGCTTTCTCAGGGCCGTCAATGCCGCCGCCGTAGAAAAGCCGAGTGCCTTCGAGGACACGTCTCGTCCTTCGAACAAGCTCCATATCGCCGAAAGTTCCGCTGTATTCCACATAAAAAATGGGCAGCCGAAGCAGATGCTCCGCCATGCGGGCATAAGCCACAACGTCACGCTCGGTCAGGTCCGTACGGGCTGCCGTCACTTTCGCGGCGGTAGATTCCCCGTTCAGAATGACGTAACCTTCGACTAGAATTTCATTCCAGTCCATGATAGCCCCGTATTCTTTGAGCGCCTCGTGATGCCGTCCGAGAATCCACTGGGGATCTCCGGCATTGAGCACCATCGGGATAAAAAACAGGTCAAAGCCCGGCACAATCGCTTCCGCATCGGACACTTCCAAAATGCAGGGCACTTCAAATCCGCGTATCCGGGCAAGCAGATCCACGGTATTGTCAAACGTTACGCCGGACGAACCGCCGACAAGAATGGCATCGGTGCCGGACAAGCAAATACGCTCCAGAGCCTCGTCGGATATTTCCCGGTCGGGATCGAGCTTAAAAACATGTTTCCAGGTTGAGCTGTCTACGATCAAAACGTTTCTTCCCTCCGCTCAAGCATAGGCGTAAATAAGCCGCCTGTCTGCACTTCAATACCCTCAGTCTATGCTACGCGTCCGGGTGTGTCAAATCAGGAAACAGACCTCTTTTTATTATAAAACAGGAATGTACGTTCGCGAAAGAGGAACTTCTATTTTGAGAGGTGGGAGTGAGAGGAAGCTCGCGTTTGGAGCCCGGAAAAGAAAAAAAGAAACCGGCCCGAACGCGAGGTTCGTCCGGCTTCGGCTTCGGGGATACCCGGTTATGTAGGCCTTGAAAGATCCCGATTACTTTTTAATTGTTACATCGAATACTTTTTCCACATTTAAAGGAACATGATCATTCTGCTGGAGGGACAGTTTGATCGTATGCTTGCCCGGAGGGATGTTTTCCAGACGGACCGGGGCGTCTGTCTTCAGCATCGCTTTCTGAACGCCGTCCACGTAAATGTGGAGGTGGCCTTCTCCTTGTTTGGGCGCCGCGCCCATGCTGTCGCCTGCGATTTTCAAGTTGCTGACCTTGTAGGAAATAACGGCGGATGTGCCTTCCTGCGTTAAGGTTGCGTCGATAGTCGGGGCCTCGCCTGAAACGGCCGAACTGCCGACCTGTTCCGATTTGTTCTGGAAGCCGCATGCCGTTAAGGCTCCGCTGCAGGCAAAGATAAGGAGAAGCATGAGCACAAAAGATCGTTTACCGCTTATTTTACGCATGATTTAGACACTCCTTCGGTTAATAAAATGGCCGGGAGGGACATCCCTGTAACTTGTATATGTGGCGCAATGAGGAAACATGCCAGTATCTTCGGCAAGGGTATACTGTAAACGGCGAAACGCACCGGAAGGGAGAGGCGGATATGGTTAAAAAGAGAGAGCAGGGAACTTGCGAATTATGCGGACGCCACGAGGTGAATCGGACCGAGCATCACTTGACTCCGAAGGAAAAAGGAGGCACCTTTCTGCCTACGGCAATGCTTTGCATTCCTTGCCATAAGCAGATTCACGCCCTGTTTACGAACGAACAACTGGAGCGGGGGCTTCATACGCTTGATGCACTGCGCAGTGATGAACGGATGCGGGCTTTCCTGAAGTGGATCCGCAAGCAACCACCGACGTCACTTCCACGAATCCGCAAGTCCCGGGAATTACGGCAATAAAAAAACGCCTTTCGAGGAGGCGTTTTTTTGAGGATGTTACTATCGGGAGAGGCGCCGGCGGCAATTGGAGAACCGGGGGCAGTGCCGTTAACTCTGCGGCCGGTAAGCAGGCGGCCTGCCGCCGTCCTCTCCCCTATACGGGGAGTTGTAAGGCTGCTGGGCAGGCGGCGCCGCGGGTGGCGTCGAGCCGGACTGCTGCGGCTGGCGGGCGTAAGGCTGCCCGTAGCCCCGGGGCTGGCCGGCAGAGTAAGCGCCTGCCGCGGGCTGACCCGGCTGTGGCCGGGACTGGCCGTAAGGCTCCCGGGCCGATACGGGGGCCGGAGCCGGACTGCGGAAGCCGCCGTAGGACGACGAAACCGGCGGCTGCCCGTAGGCCACAGGCTGTGCTGCTGCGGCAGGCGTGCCGTAAGGCGCCGCTCCGCCTTTGGCAGGACGGCCGTACGGGGAGCGCGGAGCTGCATACGGCGCGGGAGCCTGCTGCTCGGGCGCTGTGGAAGCAGGCACGCCCCCAAAGCGCGACGGGGACAGCGGCGCGGGCGTCGTGCTTGCCGACGGTGCGAGGGTCGGCTGCTCAGGCGCTACGGGCGCAGGGGCGCCTCCGAAACGCGACGGGGACAGCGGCGCGGGCGTCGTGCTTGCTGCCGGTGCGGGAGCCGGCTGCTCAGGCGCTGCGGGCGCAGGCGCGCCTCCGAAGCGCGACGGGGACAGCGGCGCGGGTGTGGCGCTTGCCCCCGATGCGGGAGCCGGATGCTCAGGCACCGCGGGCGCAGGCGTGCCTCCGAAGCGCGATGGGGACAGCGGCGCGGGCGTCGTACTTGCTGCCGGTGCGGGGGCCGGCTGCTCAGGCGCTGCGGGCGCAGGGGCGCCTCCGAAACGCGTTGTGAGCGCGGGCGTACCCGTTTCCGCTGCGTCCGCGGAAGCGGACTCTTCCTCATCCGATACTGACGGCTCGGAATAATAGACGTCCCCGTATGAAGAATCATAGACGGAAGACGAGGAAAGAGAAGAGTAGTAATCGGGACGCTCTCCGAATATTTCAAGCTCTTTCTCTTCATATGTAGGAAGCTCTGGGATGGTTTCATCCTCCCCGAGAACTTGAAAAACCGCTTCCGGCGACTCCCCCGTTTCAGCTTCTTTCGCTTCTATTCCCGCAAAATCTTTCCGGATAGCGGCTTCCAGCTCGGAAAGCGCCCGGTCATGGCTGGCAATTTCCTGCAGCACGTCTTCCCCGCTGGCGTTTTGGACCTTCTTCTTGTCCCCGCGATCGGCGAGGAGCCTGTACAGCTTATCCTGATCGTCCAGCGTCTGCTGGAGAAGCTGGCGGTAAAGAGCGCGAATGCCAGGCTGCCGGGCATCCCATGCGGCCGATGCATATCTGGACGCAAGCCTTTTAAAATCGGCCATCGTCCGTTCGGCAGTCTCCCATTGTTTCTCTCCTGCTTGATCCGTTTGAAGTTCCTGTTTCATTTGCAGCCACCTCCATTTAGTTCATAAGGTCTGTTCATAAAGATCCTCTACAGCTTAGAGCCGGAGATTTAAGGTGCCGGTTCATAGTTCCGTGCTTCTCAGCGCAGTCAGAAGCTGCCGGGCACAACCGAGCCGGAGCACGGCCAATTGCTCCAGCACTCCCCTCAGCTCTACATCCGTTGAAGATTCCGCTTCTTCGGCACAACGTTTGGCCAGCGTATGTTCAAAACGAATCAGGTCCCCTAACGATTGAAGCTCCGGAAGAGTGACCCTTTCCAATTGTTCTTCTTTGTAAACGACACGATGCTCCCCGGCATGACTGATTGCCATTCCCTCAACCCCCTGATCGGATGTTTTTATTAGCATGCCCATTTTTTACCCATCCTATGTAACTCACTCCCCCTTAGCACAAGCGGCTCAAAGCAAAAAAAAGAATAAAAGCATCGTGCGCTTTTATTCTTCAGGTTCCTTCCGTCTAATAACGGAGGGAATGCAGACAGCATTCTCTTTTTCAAGGACTTATATAAAGTTCTGCGGGCATGAGGACCTATTAAGGCTGCCCCTTTTTCACATTGGAAGACGCTATTTCTTCCATGGCCGCCTGCGGAATGGCATAGACCCAATCTCCATCCTGCTTGGCAATCCATACGGATTTGCCGTCGGAGCGGCCACTGTACGTATCTTTTATCTCTTTGCCATCCACGGTCCGCATAACTTCCAGCGTCCATTCCCCCGGCTTAATCGCCATATCGGTGGCCCGTTTAGGCATTTCTTCCGTTTTCATGAACAGCAGCTTATCCAGAACCTGAGTCGCTTCCGCCCCCTCGATCTCACGATCCGGCAGCTTCCATTTGGACTGGGCCGCCGATTTATCCGCTTCGTTCTTCGTCAGGGACCATTTATGATCCTTCCAGGAGAACGTGACGCTTTTTACCTGATCGTAATCGAATTTGACCGGACTCGTTTCCACGAAATCCAGCGGCGACTTATTCAAGACGGATAACGAGGATTCTCCCACTTGGTAAACGGTAGGAGAGCTTCCCAATTGTACATAAACATACCCTTCCACCGGCGTAGGCGAGCCCGCCTTCACTTCCTGGGAAGTGCCGTCCGCAAGCTGTACCTTATAGACGGATGAAGGCTTGTCGAGCCCGTATTTGGCCAGATCCGACGCCTTATCTTCTACGATCCTTTCCTGTGTCAGCAAATTAAAAGAATCCATCCAGCCTTCGGTTAAGTTAGGGTTAAGCGGAGCAGCCGAAGGCTTGGTCATCGACCATTCGCCGTCCTTACGGACCAGTTCCGTCTGCTGGTCTCCGCTCAAGATGGAGAAACTTTGGACATCCGTAACATTTACATGGACAAGAGGCTTAGATGTCTCCGCTTCTTTTTCCTTGAAAAAATCCTGGCTCCAGGCATACCAGAGACCGCCCAGAAACACGAGAATCAAAAGCAGCGCGGGCGCGAATTTTTTCACCCTTTTCTCCTCCTCCACCAGATAAACCCGCCGAGCAGCAGGAAGATCAGCGGCATAAAGACGATCGCCACGAAAAAGATCGTTTTGGCCTGTCCCGGCGTTAAAGCAGCGGTTTGATACGCTTCGTTCTGTCTGGGCCGGATCGTCACTTGATCTTTCTTCTCCTGAAGCCACCCGATGCTGTTCATCGCAAAATCGCGGTTGCCCTGCACGTTGATCTCCTGATCCATCAGGAATGTGGAACCGCCCAGTATGACAGCCTTAGGCTTGCTGTCTTTATCTTCTACGGCATAGCCCAGGTTGAGCGGGCCCTTCACATCTTTGTCGTCCTGATTCGTCTGGGATTTCATCAACCCTGCGATATCCGTTTCACCGTAGGCTTGAGCCGACGTCTTCAAGATCGGCGTGCTTTTGAAATCGCCCTCTTCCTGGGCATTCAGGGCAACTGCCAGCGACATCATCGTTAGGAGATTGTAGTTTTTCAGCTTTGTCGTAATATCGTGATCCCCGTACTCCGGAATAATCGTAAGCGGATCGTACAGGGTGCTCTGCTTCGCTTCGATGGCGACCGCATGCTGGTCCTTAACACCGTACGTATTCATGAGAGCGTCAATGTTTTTCCATTTGGACGCCATTTCCTGGCTGAAGCCCAGGGAGACGTACAGCTTGCCTTTTCCGCTCAGGTACTGCTTGATCAGTTCCGCCTCTTTGTCGTTCAAATCGGTTTGGGGACCGATCAGAAACAGCATGTCGGCATCGTCCGGAATTTTGCCTTCCCGGTATAGATTAAGATCTTTAACCGTATAGTTTTCGCCCTCCAAGCTTGATTTCAAAACGGTCATTTCCTGGAGCGTGATTTCCTGGTGCCCCGATAAGAAATACACCGTATGCTTCTCGGTGCTGGTCAGGCTTTTGACGGCCTGAGTCATCTTCTCTTCCCCGGCAAACTGATAAGATCCGGAGCCTTGACCGGCCGTGAACATTTCCTGGAAGGTGATCACTTTTTTCTGGCTTCCGCTTTCGAAAACAAGACTGCTCTGCTGAACGCCGTACTGCTGGACTTTGGAAGGCTCTTTCAGCATGTCGTACTGGTTATACGTAATCTTGCCCGTACGCTTGCTGTATTCCTGAACCATATCCGTCACTTCGCGGGTCAGCACGCCGTCCGGATCCTCTTGAGGATTCGTAAAGGCCGTGACATGAATGTCCTTGCCCAGCTCTTTCAGAGTTCCCAGCGTTTGATCCGAGAGTGTGTACATTTTGTTTTTGGATAAGTCGAGCTGAAAATCTTTCAACGAATGGAGAAAGAAGGTCAGCAGAATAAAAATTCCGATGACGGCGACTGAAATCACCGCCGTATTTGTACCGCGCAGCCATTTCTTCATCGCTGTCACCTCCACCGTTTTCTTTCAAGAGTCTGCATGCCGAGAATAAGGAACACAGCCGCAAGCGTCACAAAGAAAAGGATATCCGCTCCTTGAAGAATCCCCTTCTGCATATTGGCCATCCGGCCGCTCATCGAGAATTGGATAATCCAATCCCGGAACTTGCCGCCGAATCCGTCAGCCATCCAGTCGATCAGCCAGAAAAACAGAAGAAAGGCAAAACCCGCAATTCCGGCCACCATCTGGTTGTTGGATAACGTGGAGGCAAACAGGCCGATCGCCATCATGGCGGCTCCCAGCAGGAACATGCTGAGATATGACAGCCACAGGACCGGCTGGTCCAGCGTGCCGAAGGCCGACATGATCAGCGGGTAAACCAGACTGCACAACGTAAGCAGGAATTGGACGATAAGAGCGGCCAGGTACTTGCCCAGTACAATTTCGCCGATTCCGGCAGGTGAAGTAAGCAGCAGCTCATCCGTACCGTGACGGAATTCATCCGCCACCAGACGCATCGTCAGCAGCGGGATGATAAACAGGTAAATGAACGTGATATTACCGACCACATACCGGATATCGATCAGGCTGGGCTGCACCATGACAAAATTCAAGTAAAACATAATGCCCGACACCAGCACATAAAAAGCGAACGCGACATACGAGGTCGGCGAATAGAAAAACATTTGCAGTTCTTTCGAGCAGATCGCCCACGTTCTACGCATCTTCGCCGTCTCCCTTCGATTGGTCTACCTCCGCGCTTCCGGACTTATCTCTCAGCGGCAGCCATTTGCTTACACGGTCCAGCCTGGACGGCTGTCCCGGACGGCTCTCCGGCTCGTCTTCGGCAGACCCGGACAAGCTCTCGTCTGTCGTCAGCTTAAGGAAAATATCCTCGAGGCTGAGGCTCTCCCGCTTCATCTCCAGGATGGGATACCCGGCTTCCGCCAGACGGAAGAACAGCGGCTCGCGGATGTCCGTGCTATCGGCTGAAGAGACGAGCAGCTTGACCGTATCCGGGGCAGTTTCCCCCGAAGAAGCGGTCTGCTGCCCGCCGGTCTTCGCCTGCGGTGCCGCCGAGGCGCCTGCTCCGGCTGCAGCCGGCTCTTCGAGGGCCCCCGATCGGGGCCCTCCGGGGCCGTCCGCCTGCACCGTGGAGCCAGCTGAGCCTGTCGGCTCTGCCGCTGCATCCGGCGAGGCCGGCGCCACTGCGGCCGCCTCTGCAGCCTCGCTCGCGGTATCGCCCGCACCGCCGGATGCCGCTCCCGCTTCCGCGTCAGCCGCGTTGCCCGCCCCGGACACAGCCGCCAGGGCACCGGCGAGGCCAAGCGCCGCAGCAGCGGATGTACCGTCCGCCAGCTCCCGCACAGCGGCAATGCCGGCGGTAGAGCCCAGCAGCGAGATGATTTCCTCGCGCGGGCCCTTCACTTCCAGCGACACTTCGAAGGTGTCGCCCATCGTCGCGCCGAGCATCTCCGGCTTCTCGTCGAGCACAATCTGCCCCTGATTAATAATAAGCACACGGTTGCACAGCGTGTTCACTTCGGGCAGAATGTGCGTGCTGAGCAGCACCGTATGATTTTCGCCCAGTTCGCGGATCAGGCTGCGGATTTCAATGATCTGCTTCGGGTCCAGCCCCGAAGTGGGTTCGTCCAGCACAAGCAAATCGGGTTTGTGAACGATCGCCTGCGCCAGCCCCAGACGCTGCTTATACCCTTTAGATAAGCTGCGGATGATCTGGTTTTCGCGCCCGTTAAGCCCCAGCTTGTCAATAATTTCGTTAACCCTGCCTTTTTGGGCCCGGACAGGTACGTCTCTGAGATCGGCCACAAATTTCAGGTACGACCGTACGGTCATTTCCGGATAAAGCGGCGGCGTTTCTGGCAAATATCCGATCTTGCGCCTTGCCTTGCGGGGATGATCCGCCATAGACAAGCCGTCCACCAGGATGTTCCCGCCCGTCGGATTCAAGTACCCCGTAATCATCCTCATGGTAGTCGTTTTGCCTGCTCCGTTAGGCCCCAAAAAGCCCACGATTTCCCCGCGCTGCATGGAGAAATTGATCTCCCTGACTCCCCGGGAGTTTTCGTAGAGCTTGCTGACTCCGTTCACTTCCAGCAATCCTGCCCCCTCCTTTTCAACGTTCAAATAGGTGTTCACCAGTCACATGTTCCGGAATGGATAGACAACGTTCTTTTGTAGAAGCCGTACTCAATATATCCAGGACACAATAAAACAAGCTTAAACAAAACTGAATTTCGGATTAAAAAAATGTGTCAAAATTGTGAACAAAATATTTCCGCCGGAACTCCGACGATTCCCTCTTCTGCTCCGTCTAATACAATAGAACCTGGAAGGAGGGAGCTTTTTCTGGACACCGAAATGCTGGTCCGGGCGGCACGAAACGGGGACGATCAGGCTTTTACCCGGCTTATGGATGAAGAAAAAGCAAGGCTGTACCGAATCGCTTACGCCTACCTTCACAGCCAACCGGACGCGCTGGATGCCCTGCAGGAAACGGCTTTCCGCGCTTACCGTAATATTCGCAAGCTGAACGATCACACGCTGTTTTCCACTTGGGTCACCCGTATTCTATTGAATTATTGCGCCGATGAACGGAAGCGCCGAAACCGTCCCGTTTATCCGGATTACACGTCAGCGAAAGAAGTTTCCGGCCCGAAGCCCGACAACCTGGATTTATATATGGCCTTGGACCGCCTGCAGCCTTCCGAAAAACAACTCATCATCCTCAAATATATGGAGGACTGGACATACCCTCAGATCGCGTCCTTGCTGCAAATGCCGGAAAGCACGATCAAAACCAGGGCGCGCAGGGCGCTCGACCAGTTAAAATCAATTCTCGGAAGGGAGGACGAAGCCTATGGATGAGAAGGATTGGCTGCAAAAAGAACTGCTCGGAACCACAGACGTGGAAATACCCCCCGAGGCGGATTTGGCTATAGCACAAGGCATTCAAAGAGCAAAAGCGGTGCGGCGGCGTAACCGGACGTTCTTAACCGCTGCGGCTTCCCTTGTCTTGCTGGTGTCGGTGTTTGGGACCATGATCCATGTGTCTCCCGCCTTCGCCGCTGCGATTCGTCAAATTCCGGGTATGGAGATTTTCGTCCGGATAATGGGCACCCAGGATAAAGGGCTGGCGCGAGCGGTCGACAACGAATTTTTTCAACCGATTAACATATCCCACACGCAAAACGGAGAAACCGTCACGCTCAACGGAGTCATCGCCGATGAATCGCGGATCGTCGTGTTTTATTCCTGGCACAGAGAACACTCTGCCTGGAAAAGCGGCCCTGAGGTGAAACTGAATCCTGCTGACGGGAGCTACATGCCGGCTGTTATCGGTTTTCAGCATTCGCCTGTCCCGGCCGAACCTGTAACTTCGGGCAGTGACTATTTGGATGCCATGCTCGTAGAAGGGACCCCGATGCCGGACGATTTTATTTTCGAGGTGAAGCTTGCCGGAGATGACGGACCGGTCTGGAAAGTGCCGTTCAAGCTCGACCGGGAGCTGTTCATGAACCGGGCGGAAACCATTCCGATCGGCAAAAGCGTCTTGATCCAGGGTCAAACGGTCACGTTTAATGAAGCCAAGCTTTATCCGACCCGCATTTTACTCGACGTTTCGTACGAGGAAAGCAACACCAAACAGCTTTTCGGGCTGCGCGACATTCATTTGGTCACCGAAAAAGGGGAACGTCTTTCGAATTGGGGCGCATCCAACAATAGCGAGAACAAAAAGATACTCACCTTCGAAAGCTCCTATTTTACCCAACCGAAGGAACTGTATTTGGAAGGAAGCCTGGTGACCGCTTTGGACAAAGACCAATTGACCGTGAAACTAGATGTGGCGAACAAACAGATCATATCTCCCGACAATCGGCTTCAGCTTGTGAAGCTAACCGACATGGGCGACAGCTACGCCGTGTCCCTTAAATTAAGCGGGCTGGATTCCTCCTGGGACAAAATGAACTACACAACTTGGAGCGACTGGAAAGATGCGAACGGAAATACTATCGAAGTATCCAACCATACTTCAAGCAGGACTTTCAGAGAAGAGCCCGAATCCAACGAATCCTTGGAATCTTTCACGATTCCCAAAAAAGACTGCGGAGGCGTGCTGACCACTACCTTGCAAGAGTGGCCGAATCCTCTAAGAGAACCGTACCGCATTCGTATCAAGTAACGGCATCATACTAATCAAAAAAGGCCCGCCGGTTTGCCGGCAGGCCTTTCTTTGTTCCGATCCGTTGCTTTATTCCATCGTATCCACACGGCCCCATTTAACAAGCTGGCCGCGGGTAACGCCGAGCTGATTAGTCGCTTTGAGCGTCTTCCACACCTGCGTGCCGGTAATGTTGCCACGGATCGCACGGCGGTACAGGTCCAGCACTTCCTTGACCTTCTCCGGCGATTCCTCCAGGAACTCGACGCGGTAGGAGCGTACGCCCAGCTCAAGGAAGTGGTTCAAGTACTCGGCGCCGGACTGCTCAATGGCATTGTAGACCGTGTTGCGGCAGCCTTCATCCACGCGAACCGGATGGGACATGCCGATCCGGTCCTGCAGAGAGGCGCGGTGATCTTCGCAAGGACGCCCGCAGTTCGTGAAGTCGGTGCCTTCGCTCATAAACGTGCAGTACACGCAGTGCTCCGTATGGAACATCGGCATATGCTGCTGGATCACCATCTCCATCTTCGACGTATCCGTGCGCGACAGCATATCCACCATCTGCTGGATATTCAGATCGTACGAAGGAGTGACCATGGAGCATCCGGCATCCACGAAGAGCGAAGCCGTCTTATGGTTGGCGATATTCAGCGAGAAATCGCCGATCAGCTCCGGCTGGTACTCCTCCGGGTTCTCCGCGCGGTACTTCATGAAGAAGTACATCGCGCCGGTATTCCGGATAAGCACCGCATCCGGCCGCAATTTCAAAATATTGCGGAAGTAGCCGGTCTCGCCCGGCATATGAATGCGCGGAGTCGCCAGCGCAATCTTCTTGCCCGCGGCATGAGCGGCCTCCACGGCGGCCGGGAACTGCTTGATGAACTCGAAATCGGCGTAGATCATATCGACGTCGGTTTCGACGGCCGCAAGCACCTGCTCGATGCCGCGGCAGAGTGCGGTCAAGCGCACGCCGTAAGGCTGCGCTGCCTGTCCGCCAGCGGCTCCGGTGCCGTCTGCGGCCTTGCCTGCCGCGTCAGGCGTGTGCGCCGGAGCCGCTTCCGCAGACTCCTGCCGGTCGGCCGCATCCGCCCGGCCGCTTGCCCGGCGCTCTTCGGCGCTCACCGGCACCTGCAGCAGCTGCTCGTCGGCGTAAGCGTCGACCTCGCGCTTCATGTACCGGCGGGGCTTCTGGCGCTCGGCTTCGAGCAGCTCCACGGCGCGGCGGCGCAGGGCATTCAGCTCGCGCATCGGGACGATCACGTCGCCGCTAAGCTGGACGTCCAGTCCGGCCAGCTCGAAGATCGTGCCGCCGAGACGTCCCAGCTGCTCCGCCAGCACCTCTTCGCCGAGAGGGCGCTTCAGGGCCGCTTCCAGCAGCGCTTCGCTTTCCACGAACACACTGTGGTTCGAGGATGGATCACTCCACCAGCTCTTCAGCGGCTGGCCTGCCGCCCCGGTGACGCGCACGTGAACCGGGAACGTACGATACGGCTTCTCAGTTTCGTACGTTTGACGCAAGCGCTTGTCGAGCGCCGGATCGCTCGTCTTCCAGATCCGGTCTCCGACGCGGACACGTCCGAGATCCACATCGTTGCGACCCGGCACGATTTCGATCAGGCCGCCCTCGGCTTCGCCTTCCATCTTGACGCCTTTGCGGCGCAAGTCGTACACGCGGCCCCCTTCTTCCTTCTTCGTCGGGTCGCCCGCATCGAACACGATCCCGTCTCCGCGTTTGAGCGGCGCCTCAATCTCACAAATGACCGCATCGCGCAGAACCTGCTTCACGCGGCCGAGGAATACGCCGCGGCTCTTCGGGAACGTGCCGTCCACGAGCTTCTTGTTGTTCGTTCCTTCGAGGAACCCGCTCGTGAATCCGCGCGAGAAGCTCTGCTGGAGCTCGCGGATATCTTCCTTGGACGGCTTCGCATCCTTCCCGTCGAAATACGCGTCGATAGCCCGGCGGTACTTGCTCACGACGTTGGCCACGTACTCCGGACTTTTCAGACGTCCTTCGATCTTGAACGAGGTGACACCCGCTTCGATAAGCTGCGGAACCAGCTCGATAGCGGCCAAATCTTTAGGCGACAGCAGGTAAGCTACGTCTCCCATCGGTTTAGGCTCTCCGTCGACGATCAGGTCATACGGCAGCCGGCAGGCCTGGGCGCATTCTCCGCGGTTTGCGGAGCGTCCGCCCCACATTTCGGATGTCAGGCATTGTCCCGAATAGGAAACGCACAGCGCGCCGTGCACGAAAACTTCCATCGGAAGCTTCGCTTGGTCGCCGATCGTTTTGATCTGCTTCAAGTTGT
Organism: Paenibacillus sp. GbtcB18; assembly: GCF_019091125.1. Classification (NCBI taxonomy): domain Bacteria; kingdom Bacillati; phylum Bacillota; class Bacilli; order Caryophanales; family Paenibacillaceae; genus Paenibacillus; species Paenibacillus sp. GbtcB18. The sequence goes on along the minus strand of NZ_JAGXJX010000010.1, from coordinate 171,526 downwards.
TTTCGCGTCCGAGCACGACACGTTCGATCTCGAACGGTTTTGTAAACTCCACCGCTTCCGGCGAAGTAATGGTCATCTGCGTCGATCCGTGGATCGGAAAATCCGGAGAGATGTCGCGGATCATTTTGACAAGGCCCAGATCCTGTACGATTACCGCGTCCACACCCGCATCCACACAAGCCTCGATGAGTTCTTTCGCATCGCGAAGCTCGTCCTCAAACACGAGAATATTAAACGTCAGGAACCCTTTGACGCCATATAAATGTAGAAACGACATAATGTCGGACAATTCATCCATCTTGAAATTGTGCGCGCGTGCACGGGCGTTGAATTTCTCAACCCCGAAAAAAATCGCATTGGCGCCGTTCGCTACGGCCGCCCGCAGACAATCCCAGTCGCCGGCAGGAGCCAGAAGCTCTATATCTTCTCTGCGTAAAGATCGCATGATTCATATCCTTTCATTGTGCAAATCAGGTAACATAACTAGTGTACCTTTGTGAATGTTCGCCCGCAACCCGCAAAAGCCCCCGCGGCGTCCTTTTTTTGTCACCAGATCGAAAAAATAAGCATTCCGGGCGAATTCGCCCGTACGAGACCTCGCAGCCTGACACTTAGAGACCGCTCACCTCTGTAAACGGCCTATTTTAATGCATCTTATAGAAAAAGCAAGAAAGCGAACCCTTCGTCCTCATCGTCCCTTTTCCATAGAAAAAGAGCGCCGTCCTAAGACAGCGCCCGCTTTTCTTCCTATTAAGAATCGCCAAATGGATAAGTGCTTAGTGAGGCAGATCGTTGGAAACGACCGTTTGCAGCGTTTTGTTGCTGTCGGCTTCCAGCTCCCAGAACATGACGCCGCGCAGCCCTTTGGACTTCGCATATTCATTCTTCGCGTGAATCGAAGCCTCGTCCTCGTAAGTGATGAAAATTTTGCTCGTCGGGTTGTACAGGTAAGGTGTCTTGGTCACGTCGTTCCAGTAACGCGTGAAGCCCAGGCCGCCCACTGTATATTTGCCGCTTGCATCTTTCGTCAGGTAGCCTTTGTTCTGCAGGTACGAGAAGTTGAACGTGGAGCCGTCCGAACCCGTGTTGGAGGAGCCGGAGCAGCTTTGATACAGGCCGTCGCCTTTGGCTCCCGCGCTGCAGCCGTTCCAGCCGTAACCGTAGAACGGTTCGCCTACCGTGATTTTGCTGGCCGGCACGCCTTTGTTCAGATAGATTTTGACAGCGGAATCCACATTAAACTGCGGAGTGCCCGCCGGATCGCTCGGATCGTTGTAAAGCGGTGCTACGTGATTGCTGGAAGAATCCCAAGGACCGTGGAAATCGTAAGTCATGATGTTGATCCAGTCCAGATAGTTCGCAGCTTGGGTGATCCAGTTCGAAGTGCCGCCCGCATCCGCCACGAAAGTGGAGTTAGCTCCCGACGCGATCGTGATATAGTACTGCTTGCCGTCCTTCTGACCGGCTGTGTCCAGCTGCTGGCGCAGAGTTTGCAGCAGCAGGATGTAGTTGGCTTTATCCGCCGCGCGCTGGCAGGTTTGACCGGAAGCGCATGGTACTCCGATGGCGTTCGGATATTCCCAGTCGATATCAATACCGTCAAAATTGTACTGGCGGAGCAAAGAAACAGCCGAAGTGGCAAAGTTTTGGCGGGCTGTCGCATCCGCGGCCGTGTTGGAGAACTGGTTGGACCAAGTCCATCCGCCGACGGAGAAGAACAGTTTCAGCTTCGGATTTTTCGTTTTCAGCTGAGCCAGTTTTTTCAGGTTCTCGTAGCCGCCGCCTTCGCCGACGTCATCGACATAAGGATCGCCCAGTACGATGGACCCGTTCGGTGCGTTGTTCGCGGAACCGTTGCCGTTCTGGCACGGCCAGGTTTGGGCATTCGGATTCTCAGGATCATTGGAAGGGTTGCCGTGTCTGCCGTTCCAGCAAATATCCAGGAACGCATAGTTGATCGCGGATATTTTCGTAGCGTCGACATTCGCCGGTGTGAAAGCCGGCGTATTGTACGAAGTCCAGCTAGGGAAGTAGGCGATAATCTCGTTGCTTCCGGCCGGCTGGTTCGTCGTCGTTGCCGTTACCGCCCCGCTTGCGGGAGACACGTTGCCAGCCGCATCTTTGGCTTTCACGGTGAACGTGTACGCTGTACTCGCCTGAAGGCCCGTCACCGTGTAGCTTGTCGACGATGTCGAACCCGCGAGGGCGGTACCGTTGTACACGTCGTAGCCGGCTACGCCGACGTTATCGGTAGAAGCCGTCCAGCTTAGCGCGACGCTGTTAGCGGTTACATTTCCGACTGTCACATTAGTTGGAGCAGTCGGAGCCTGAGTGTCAGGGGCAGCCGTCTTAACGGTTACCGCCGCACTGGCCGCGGATACATTGCCGGCAGCGTCTTTCGCCTTCACGGTAAACGTGTAGGACGTATTCGGCTGCAGGCCGGTTACCGTGTACGCAGTCGTCGTGGAAGTTCCGGCAAGTGCCGTACCGTTGTACACATCGTAACCGCTTACACCAACGTTATCGGTAGAAGCCGTCCAACTGAGCGCAACGGAGTTCCCCGTTACGGTACCCGCCGTCAAACCAGTTGGCGCCGTTGGCGCTTGCGTATCCGGAACGGCTGTCGACTTCTTCCAAAGCGCCGGTACGTTCGGCGGCTCCCAGCCCTGCAGTGCCGTGTGCGGCTGCACACATTCATAAAGCGATCCGCTGTAACTGACGACGTCGCCTTTCTTATATGCCGTTCCCGGTACCCATTCCGATGCGCCCAAAGCGCTCAGCGGCAAGGATACGAGCAGCAGCAGGACGACCAGAAGAAACGCTAACCCTCTTTTTGCTTGTCCATTCATCCGTTAATTCTCTCCCTTCATAATTAGGAAACTTCCCGGGACATCCCGTTTAGCCCATCCGGGCACAGCCGTCTCCTTGACTGTTGTTCGCATCTCGCTCGTAAGCCTGTCGTTTTTCGTCTATCTCCTCCTCCGAGTCTCTGCAAAAGTTAAATGGCTTTAACTTTACAGGCTGCAAAATGTGCATCTGCGGATGCATGCGTCCGGGTCAGTTTTATCACCGCAGTTCTCTTAATACCTAAACAGTTCGACTCTCCATATTTATTTCCTCCCTTTTCCAGAAAAATATTTTGAGTTCCGGCTGTGCGGCTTCCGCATTGATTTTTTGACGCAACTTAGGTAAACTATTCCCAACTGCATACGATGCGGCCGTGAAGGACCAATAGTACCTGAATTTCCTTCGAATCAGCGATCCGGGAATGGTGGAAGCCCGGGCAAGGAACCAGCGAAACGGCAGTCCGGAGCCGCGTGCGGAAAGAAAGGGGATGCGCCAGCCAGGCGCCATTCACCGCAATCCGATCCTTTGTCCGATAAGCAAGTGCCGGACGGGTACGGAATGACGGGGAACGGCGGATATCCGGGCGGAGCATCAACTAGGGTGGAACCGCGGGTGCTCAAGCTCTCGTCCCTAGGCATATCGGATGCCTGTGGGATTGGGGGCTTTTTCGATTGGGCGGCGGAAGGCTCCGTATGAATCTGCGGAGTCTGCTCAGACGGAAATTCCCATGACCCGGGCAGCGATCAGGCGATTTGGCTTGCATCATGTTTTAACCCATTCCCGAAATACGCAAAGGAGCGAACAAAAATGAGCGTCAACATGGATCAGATCGTAGCTCTGGCCAAACACAGAGGTTTTATTTTCCCGGGTTCCGAAATTTACGGCGGCCTGGCCAACACATGGGATTACGGCCCCCTCGGCGTAGAACTGAAGAACAACGTAAAACGCGCCTGGTGGAAAAAATTCGTCCAGGAGTCTCCGTACAACGTCGGTCTGGACGCCGCTATCCTGATGAACCCGCAAGCTTGGGTCGCATCCGGTCACGTCGGCAACTTCAACGATCCGATGATCGACTGCAAACAGTGCAAAGCCCGCCACCGCGCGGATAAAATTATCGAAAACGCCTTGGATGCCAAAGGCATCGAGCTCGTTGTGGACGGCTTGTCCTTCGATCAGATGAAAGCGCTGATGGACGAACACGAAATCGCCTGTCCGGATTGCGGCAGCCGCGACTTCACGGACATCCGCCAGTTCAACCTGATGTTCAAAACGTTCCAGGGCGTTACGGAGTCCAGCTCCAACGTCGTTTACATGCGTCCGGAAACCGCGCAGGGTATTTTCGTGAATTTCAAGAACGTACAGCGCACGATGCGCAAAAAGCTTCCTTTCGGTATCGGCCAGATCGGCAAAAGCTTCCGGAACGAAATCACACCGGGCAACTTCACTTTCCGCACGCGCGAGTTTGAACAGATGGAGCTTGAATTTTTCTGCAAACCGGGCGAAGACATGAAATGGTTCGAATACTGGCGCGCATACTGCCGCGACTGGCTCTTGAATCTCGGCGTAAAAGAAGACAGCATCCGTCTCCGCGACCACTCCGATGACGAGCTGTCCCACTACAGCAACGCCACAACGGATATCGAGTACCGCTTCCCGTTCGGCTGGGGCGAGCTCTGGGGTATCGCCGACCGCACCGATTACGATCTGAAGCAGCATATGGAACACTCCGGCGAAGATTTCAACTATGTGGATCAAGAAGCGGGCAACGAGAAGTACGTGCCGTACTGCATCGAGCCTTCGCTCGGCGCCGACCGCGTCACACTGGCTTTCCTGATCGACGCCTTCGAAGAACAGAAGCTGGAAGGCGACGACAGCCGCACCGTGCTTCACCTTCACCCGGCACTGGCTCCTTTCAAAGCGGCGATCTTCCCGCTTTCCAAGAAGCTGTCCGAAGGCGCGCAGGCGATCTTCTCCGACCTGGCCAAAAGCTTCATGGTCGATTACGACGACACCGGCTCCATCGGCAAGCGTTACCGCCGTCACGATGAAATCGGCACGCCGTTCTGCATTACGTACGACTTCGAGTCCGAACAGGACGGCCAAGTTACCGTTCGCGACCGCGACACGATGGAACAAACCCGGATGCCGATCAGCGAACTGAAGGCGTTCATCGAAAGCAAAGTTCAGTTCTAAGACGCAGGGAATTGACTAAAAAGCCCCTTATGAAGCGGGATACAGCCTGAAAAGAGAAAGGCTGCGTTCCGCTTCATAAGGGGCTTCCATACACGAAAAGCCCGGCCACCGCAGGATACTGCGTTGGCCGGGCTTTTTTTTCAATGGATTTACCGATCCGGTTCTACACCTTGAATTTCGTCAGCGATTCGCTCAACCGGCTGGAGACGTCCTCCAGCTTGCCGGACAGGTGTACCAGCCCTTCGCTCACGCTCTGCTGCTCGCTGCTCAGGGAAGCGACTTCCTCGCTTGTCGCGGAAGATTGCTCCGCAACGGCACTCACGTTAGTCATCGCATCGGCGAGCGTCAGCTGGGACTCGTTCAGCTCGTTGATGGAAGTCGAGACCTCATCCAGTTGGATGAGCAGATTGTCCATCTCGTTTTTAACGGAAGAGAACATCTGGTTCGCCTCCTTCACCGACTCCGTCTGTTCGCGGAACAGCGGATATGCGGCCGACAGCGCTTCTACCGTAGCGTCCATCTCGCGCTGAATTTCCTCAGTGATATGGGCTACGTTCACGATCGACTCTCTGGATTGATCCGCCAGATTGCGGATTTCTCCGGCAACGACCATGAATCCCTTGCCTGCCGCTCCGGCGCGCGCCGCTTCAATACTCGCGTTCAGCGACAAAATATTCGTCTGCGCGGTGATTTTCGTAAGGACATCAAGAATTTTACGGATAGAGCTGGTGCTTTGCTTAAGCGTATCGACCCGGTCTACGAGGGAGTGGGTCATCTGCTCGCTCTGCATGGTTTTCTGGGTCAACTCATCCATCTGCTCGATGCCCCGCTCACTCATCTGCTGCACTTCGGAAGTGGCGATAGACATCCGGATGTTCTTCTCGATCACGTATTTCATCTGTTCGGAAATTTTAGTGGTCAGATCGTTTCCGTTCTCGGCCGCAACCGCCAGGCTTGTCGCCCCTCCGGCGATATCTTCCGTAGCCGTCGCGATTTCCCGCGCCGACAGCGCGGTTTTCTTCGAAGCGTCCGTCAGCTCGCGCGCCGTTTCGAGCACGCTGTCCGCCGAACGGTTCGTCTGATTGACGAGATCCGTGATTTTGCTCATCATGCCGTTAAAGCTCTTGCCCACTTGGCCGATCTCATCTTGACGCTGGGTAAAGAGAGTGCGTACCGCCAGGTTGCCCTTCTCCCCTTCGTTCATCAGATGGCCCAGCTCGACCAGCGGTTTGCCGATCATACGGCTCATCAGCCAGCCGATCACGACCGCAAGCAGGGCAGAAATGATCGCCACCCAGACGGTCAGCGCGAAAATGCCGTTCGCTTTTTCCGTGATTTCATCCAACGGCGCGAAGCCGTAAATGAGCCAGCCCGTCTGTTTGCTTTTTGTATAAACGATCAGATTCCGTTCGCCGTTGACGTCCGCCTTCGTGCGCCCCTGATCCTGCAGCTCGCCTTCCAGTTTAACCTCTGCCGTCTGGCCGATATGGTCGGCTTTCTCAGTTACCATCAACTGCTGCTTTGTATTCATCGCTTCGATCCTGCCCGTCTGGCCGACGCGGATGCTGGAAAGCTGATTGTAGAGATAATCCGTCTTGATCTCCAACAGGACCATGTAATTGCTATGTCCGTAATCGTTCTTCATTACACGGGCTACACCGAAAGTCGGGAAAGAAAGCTGTGTAAAATAGCCGTTGATTTTGGAATCGAACCAGACCGCCTTGCCGTCCGCTTCCTTCACGTTTTTGATGAGAGCCGCATTCTCCTGGATGAGCTTCTCTTGGCCGTAGCCGGTGGAAACCCCTTTTTCGGTCATCGGAATGATGTAAATGCCTGCGACATTCTCATCCGTTTGCGAGTATTTCTTGAGGTTGCCGTCGAGATTCATCCGGGCGATGGCGATATCCGAGTCGGAAATATTCGGACGTGCAAGCTGATCCACCGAGGCTCCGACCGCTTTGTCGATCATGATATCCAGCGACATCTTCTCATAAGTCCGGAAAAGAAAATCCAGCTTTTCTCCCGTCTGGATTACGGTCTGTTGAGCCGCTTTCGATACTTCTTCTTCCACTACGCTGCTTGAAGTCTGATAAGACAGCGTCCCCACAATCAGAACGGCGACCAGAATACTGAGAAAAAAGATGACGAACAGCTTTGTTCCTACAGCTTTCAGCACGGGAACCGAAGTTCCTGCTCCTCCCGGGCCGGAAGGACTACCCGCCGCAGACTTGTTAGGCGCAAGGTTCTGTATCTTTTTGACCGCGCTCTGCCAGACACCGGCTGCTTTCTCACTCCACTTGTTACTCATAGCAACTCCCCATTTGTCAGAATAATTTTCGCATAGTAGATCTTCATCTTTTGTATATATCGGCGCCCCGGGTTTTATTTATGAACCTATTTTTCGGCAAAATTTTTCGGATTCGGCGAATGCGCGGAACCGCGGCGCAGCCGCCCCCAAAGTTAACAAATGGAGGGAGAAGTGCTATAATGGCAAGGATCATATACAAAAATCGAGGGATGAATTTGTCGAAAAAAAGAACCGCCATAGCGGTATTTTGCCTGGCCGCCCTTCTTTTGGCAGTCGGAGCGGCAGCCTTCCTCACCGGGAAGAAGGAGCAGGTCCGCCTGCTGTATGCAACCGGAGGCGATCGTTATGATACGGCGGCATTCGAACAGTTCCGGCAGTCGCTGGCGGCGAATCTGGAGCTCGAACGGAAGCCGATGGATGGATTGTCGGCCCGCAAGCTTCAATCGTACGATGCGGTCGTGCCGGATCCGGAGCTCGCAAACACACCCGACAACGGATACATCCAGAAGCTCCAGGACTATGTGCAGAACGGAGGGCATTTGCTTCTCGACAATGCGTTCGCAAGCAAGTTTCCCGCCGATTTTCTGGGAGCTTATCAGACGCAGCTCATAGCGCCGCCGCAGGCCAAACCGCAGTTTCAATATCCGGCCGTGCCGGTGAACGCTCAAGGCATGCAGGAAGTCATTAAACTTTTCAGCGATAATTTCTTCAAACGGGAAACGATGGACAATCTTCCGGGCTTCTATTGGGGCTACGGCCTTGATCCTTCAACGGCGCAGCCGCTGGTTACACTGAACGGACAAGCGCTCGTCGCCGTCAATAAGGTCGGCAAAGGAACGGTGCTCCTAAGCAGCACCTTCCTGCCTAACCGGTACTTTATTACGGGCTACGATCTTCAAAGCGGCATGGACCCCGCGCAGGGGTTCGGCAGCCTGGCCGCCAAGTACGATCAGCAGCGGAGCCTGAAACCGGGCACCGCCTATTTCGACAAGAAAGATCTGAAGCTGGAGCCCTACTTCAACTTCGCTTTCTCGGCGGCCAACGCCCAGTTCCGCACGGAATTTGTCTCTTACGTGTCCAAGGAAACCTTCGGGTACAGCGTGACCAAAGTGCTCGGGCCTTACGGGCGACCGGCCATGTCCTACCAGAACCATTTCGAGGCCATGCCGGCGTTCAAGGACAAGGAAGCGATTCAATGGGCGGAGCTGACGAAGAAGTACAATCAGATCCCGTCCTTCTCGCTGGTCCGCTCCGCCTTCTATTGGGGGCAGTGGAAAGAGAGCGTCTCCGTCCACTTGAACGGCGGATCCAACGAGAAGCCGCAGTTCAGCGGGGAGTCGCCCGCTTCTTATTACAGCAGCGGCATGCACCTGCAGTCCGAGGAAGGCGCCATACGCCTGGCGGAGTATCCGGACTACAAATCGCTGGCCGATCCCGTAGAAGGCCCGCATCGGCTCGTGCCGGCGTTCGCGGACCTCACCGGGGACGGGAAGGAAGACCTTCTCGCCGGCAGCAGCGACGGATACGTCTACGTGTATCCGAACCTCGGGCCGAAGCCGGAGGCTTACGAGCGCGATCCCGCGCCGGGCGGCCTCAAGCTGCCGGATGTGTACGGCAAGCCGGAGAAGCTGCTGCTGACCAGCGGCCAGCCGCTCAAGACCGGTCCGCATGCTTCCGTGCATGCGGTGGACTGGAACGCCGACGGGAAGATCGACCTTCTCGTCAGCGATGCCACCGGGGCCGTGCAGATCGCGCTCGGCCAAGGCGACGGGCGGTTCGCACCGCCGACCGCCCTGCAGGACCCGTCCGGGCCCATCAAGGTGCCCGGACCGGCCATCGCCGCCGCGGGAGACCTCGGCGGCCAAGGTTTCCCGGACCTGATCGTCGGAGACGCCGACGGCAAGGTCCGGGTGTACCGCGCGCCGCAGGCAGGCGCGCTGCGCCTCTCCGCCGGCGCCGTAGTCGCGGACGTCGGCGCCAAGTATGCCGCGCCGTCCGTCCGTGATATGGACGGCGACGGCCGGGCCGACCTCGTTGTCGGCAGCAACGAGGGAGATCTGCGCGTGTTCCGCCAGGAAAGCGGCGGAACCTTCACCGCCCAGGGAAGCGTAGGTGGCGCCACGCTGAATCAGATGGGCACGAACGCCCTGGTCGGCGGGCACAACTCCGTGCCGGTCTGGCACGATGTGAACCACGACGGCGTGGTGGACCTGATCGTCGGGCAGCTGGAATTCGGCTCGCCGGTTCCGGTCGACTCGCCCGCTTTCCCTTATAAGGCGGAACTGCAAGAGTTCCTGCAGTATACGAAGCAGAATCATCTCGAATTGTATCCGCACATTTATGTGCACAATTTCGTCAGCGACGCCCAGGAGAAGCAGGAAATCGCCCTGCACAAGCAGGCGTTCGAGAATCTCGGCCTTCCCTGGACGATGCCCGGAACGAACCAGCACACCTGGCGGATCAACTTCCCGGACCGGCTTCAGACGCTCCGCAACGAGAACGAGCAGGGAATCTGGTTCAACTTTGGCTTTACCCCGTCACATACGCCAACAGAGCCCCGGCTCGGTACGGATTACATCTGGGGGCTTCCTTTCCTGCTGACGAAGGACAAAAGCGGTAGCGATCAGCCTATGCTGATCTATACGCCGGCTCCGGTGCTTCGCAAAACGGGTGAAAGCTCTACGGTCGATATTTACGATTCTTATATCAAGCGTGATATGCCTATTGATTACTTCGAACACATCGAGTATCATTTCCCTGCCCGCGTAGGGGAACTGGAGGAGTTCGCTTCCTTCCTCGATGACATTCGGAATCAGTACGATTATAACTTTATGACGGAAACCCAAATGGCCCGTTCCTTCCTGACTACCTTGAAAACGCAGGTTACCGTGAAGCGCACCTGGGCCGACTATATCATGGACGAAGTGAAAGACCGGATTTCCGGCAAAGGCCTCCATCTGTCTCTCACGATCGGAGCGGATACGTCCGCCGTGCCGAAACAGGCGGCCGAGTACGCCAATACGCCTGGCGTCGTAGTGGAAAAAGGCGAGAAGTACGCGCCTTACTCCCTTGCCGCAAAATCCGACGTATATACCGAGCGCAGCGGCAAGCTGTACCTCGGCCTTGCCCGCGAGGCTCAGCTTCATATCGGCAAGCCTGCCGATGAAGCTCATATTGTCCGTGCCAATGTGCCGTTCGAGCTGGATACACGCGAGAGCGGCACCTGGAAGCTCAATTTGCAGGCGGCCGGTCTGCAGCAAATCAAGATCTACAGCCCGTCCGGGCTGACGATCCCGGGAAATCCGGCGGATATCAAGCTTGAACAGGATGCGGCAACCGGCATGTATACACTTACACGTTACGGAGACAAGACGACCATTAGCCTGTCTCTTAAAAAATAAACGGAGGGGCCGGTTAACGCCGTCCCGCTCCCGAGTGCAGCCGGTGCCTGCCGTTCCTACGGCCCATCCGGCTGTACGCCTTCTTTACACCAATCTATTCCTGCCTGGGAGGCCCGACTGACTATGGAAGAAATCATAAAGCAGCTGGAAGAACACATCAGAACCCGCTATGAGATTGAAGAAGACGACGACGATTTCGGCGTAGATGTTCATCTGTTCGATTACGGCTTTATCGACTCGATGGGTGCCACGGCACTGATCGCTCATATCGAGCAGACGTACGGCATTCAAGTGACGAACCAGGATCTGATGCTGTATCCGATGAATACCGTTCGCGAGATCGCCCAATTCATTTCCACGAAAACCGGGAGGTAACACCATGGAATGCAAAATATCGCTGGAGCGGCTTTCCGAAAGCCAGCACGGACAGGTTAAATACGCATCCGCTTTCGTGGATGAGCACATTCAGGAAATTTCACTGGAAGACGGACATCTCCGGATCGTCCATACGTCCCCGAACGGCGACGAAGCGATCCGCGAACGCGTAGAGCGTCTTATCGAGCGTTTCTCCAAGGGCGACTTCGGTTTTAAAGAAAACGTGTTGTTCCGCAACGAGGTTTCCGTTCCATACAGCGGCGACATTATCCGCGAACTCGTGGAAAGCAAGAGCATTAAGGTACTGGAGCCGGGCTTGTTTATTTTCCGCGAGCCGTTCTCCTCTCTCATGCGCTTTCTCGACTATTCGTTCGTTACGAAAATCGCGAACCGCTTTCAGGTGAAGGAAGAGTCTTACCCGGCCGTGATTCACTCGGAGACCTTGAACAAAACGAATCACTTCACCTCTTTCCCGGAGCATATCCATTTCCTGACGCATCTGCGCGAAGATTTGGATGTGATCGAATCCTTCTCCGACTCGATCCGTGCTACCGGCGGCTGGAAGGACGAGCATCCGCTCGATCTGAACGCCACCATGCCGAAGCCTAAATTTACGATGAACCCGTCCACGTGCTACCACTGCTATGAAGGCCTGCAAGGCGAGACCCTCGAAGGAGACGGAATCGTGGTAACGGCTGTCGCGAAATGTCACCGGTTCGAGTCCAAAAACCATACCGATTTCGGCCGGCTGCTCGATTTCTCGATGCGGGAAATTATTTTTGTGGGAAAACCTGATTTCGTGAAGGAAAATCGTCTGAAATCCATCGAATACATTAAAGAGCTTGCCGTAGAGTGGGAAGTCGACAGTTTGCTTGAAATTGCGAACGATCCGTTTTTCACCAATGACTTCCAGGTAAAAGCGTCCTTCCAGCGCAATCAGGAGATGAAATACGAACTGCGTTTGACGATTCCGTACCTGGACAAGTCCATCGCCTGCAGTTCCGTCAACTTCCACAGCAACACGTTCGGCAACGCCTTCGACATCAAAGTAGGCAAACGTGCCGCCGTTACCGGCTGCGTAGGATTCGGCATCGAGCGCTGGGCGTTCGCCTTCCTCGCTCAATACGGCATGAATGAAGCCGACTGGCCGGCGTCTTTCCGTGAGCAGTACCATGCTTGGCAACAAAAATCCCTATAAAGAGTGATCGTGTGAACATACTCGCTTTTTTCAAGAAGAACAGCTTCGTCCTGGGGCTGCTTCTTATTTTTGTGGTCGCTGAAGCTCTCGTCATGTGGTGGAATCCTCTTGAAACGAGCCGCCGGTTCGGTAAAGACGACTTTACGAAGACGCTCTACCATCACGGCTGGTCGCGCAGCGGATCCGTATTTTACGGCAATTCCTCCGTTACGGGGGCGTATATCGAGGAGAAGTCGGCAGCCAAGCTGGTCGAAATGGGCTTATCCTACGGGAAGCTGACGGATTTGCAGCAAATTCTTCAGCGCGGTTTATACACCGTGAAGGATGAGCTTGTGATCGGCATCGATGTGCATACGCTGCTGGACAAGATGGAAACCGACTACCGGTTCCCGTGGAACAAGCCCTGGTACAAGCCGTACGTATACGCGTACCGGGCGGATTTCCTCGATGCGGGCAAGGAACTGGTCCGCAATCTGGCTTTTCAGGGGAGTCTAGCTTATGAGCCCCGCTGGATCGACAAGGAGCTTTATCACGGGTACGCTACGGAAGAGGCTATGATCAAAAGCTGGGCCCGGTACGAGAAGGATTACAATTGGATGACGCTCAAGGACATGCAGGACAACTTGGACGCGCTCCAATGGATACTGGGTTACAGCCGGGAGCAAGGAATCCCGCTCCGCGTCGTGTGGATGCCGTTCCGCCAGGATCACGTAAAGCCTCCCTATGCCGAAGCCATGAAGCAGGAAGTGAATGCGCGTCTTAAAGCCGCGGACGTTCCCGTGCTTGATCTCATGGACCGTTACGCGCCGAAGTACTTCCACGACCTGGTCCACCTTAACCGGGAGGAAGGGGCTCCCCTGTTTACGAAGGAGGTTGACGAATGGCTGCTTTCTTTAAGAAAACCTTCGAAATCCTGATTTATGTAGCCATGCTTTACTTGGTTCTTATTTATTTTACGGGGCAAGGTTTGTTTATCTATGAAGGGTTCTAGCCCAGCCTCCCCATGAGGTCTTACCTGTCCGCTTATGTGTTGATCCACTCATTCTCCGTCCGTTGAAGGAGTCCTGTTATGTTTTATTTGAACATGAACGCGCTGCTTGCCATGTGCGGCATGGTGTTCGTGCTGATGGCGACGAGAAAATGGCCGCAGAACAAACGCATCCTGATGCTGCTGTTCAACCTCGGCTTTCTTTTTCTGTGGAGCGGCAAACTGTTTGCGTTCTATATCGCCTATACGCTGCTTAATTATATTTTCTTCGTATATCTGTGCCGTACATCCGTCTGGCGGAAATTTGCGTTCGCGCTGTTTATTCTCGCCAACATAGGCGCCGTAATCCTGTTTCACATGCTCGGCAAGCAGGGCTCGCTTTTGGCAGACGGCGTGATGACACTCGGCATCATGTTCAACGTCCTCAAAATCATTGATGCGCTGTATTTCGCCTACTTCTTCGGCAAAGACGGCCAAGCCAAAGTGATCGACTACATGAACTACATTTTGTTCGTTCCCACGTTTACTTCGGGGCCGATTTTAAAGTTCCGGGACTTCATGGCCGATGTAAAAGTGCCGTACAAGGTGGATGCGTCCCAGTTTGAGGCGGGCGTGAAGCGGATTATTTTGGGCCTTTTCAAAAAAGTCGTCGTGGTCGTCTGGATGACCGATCTGTTCAACAAAGTGATGGACCAGGAGCTTCATACCCATCAGAGCCTTTTCTTGATGATCTGGTTTTATCTGATGATTTATATGGATTTCTCGGGCTATTCGGATATTGCCGTCGGCTTCGGCCGTCTGATGGGCTTCACGATTCCCGAAAACTTTAAGAAACCGTTCCTCTCTCCCACTCTTACTCAGTTCTGGCGGAACTGGCACGCTACCTTGGGGGATTGGTTCCGCGATCATATCTTCATTTTCTTTTCTCGCAAAACGCCATCCAAGCTCATGACCGCCGGGCTTTCGATTTTCATTATGACGCTGATGGGACTGTGGCACGGCTTCTCTTGGCTGTTTCTGATCTACGGGGTTTATCACGGGGTCATTATCGCGATTGAGAATCTGCTCGGCAAGACGACCGTCATCCGCAGAAAGGTGTCCAAGCCTTACTTCTACATGCGATGCCTGCTGACCCAGGCTCTTGTCGTCGCGGCCATTATTATTAACTTGAATAACCCTGACGTGGTCTTACGCGTTTACAAAGGTCTTTTCCATCTCCCCTTCTAAAAGAGGCAGGTGGGAAGACCTTTTTCTTATTTGCAAAAAGAGCAAGTTTTCCCTGACGAGACTTGTTGCGGTTATCCGCTTCATTTCCGGGCACAGCGGTGATATAATAAGTGTACGCGCGTTCTTTTTTAAAATCCGTGGAGGTGTACAAAAATGAAGCTAGGCGTATTTGCCGTCCTTTTCGGACAAAAACCTCTAGAAGAAGCACTCGATTACATTGCAGAAAAAGGCCTTGAGGCCGTTGAAATCGGTACCGGCGGTTACCCGGGCAACGCTCACTGCAAGCCCGAAGAACTGCTTGCCGACGAAAGCAAGCTGAAAGCATTCAAACATGCGTTTGATTCCCGCGGCCTGACGATTTCCGCGCTCAGCTGCCACGGTAACCCGCTTCATCCTCAAAAGGCGATAGCCAAACAGTTTCACGACGATTTTATCCGTACGCTAGAACTGGCTGAAAAGCTTGAAGTCCCTGTCGTAAACGGTTTTTCCGGCTGCCCGGGCGATCACGAAGATGCCAAATACCCGAACTGGCCCGTTGCTCCTTGGCCGAACGACTTCCAGGAGATTCTCGACTGGCAGTGGACGAATAAAGTTATCCCTTACTGGACCGAAACCGGTAAATTCGCTTCTGACCGCGGTGTGAAAATCGCCCTTGAACTGCACGGCGGTTTCTCCGTTCATACACCGGGCACCCTGCTT
The DNA here is from genome assembly GCF_019091125.1 of Paenibacillus sp. GbtcB18. Classification (NCBI taxonomy): domain Bacteria; kingdom Bacillati; phylum Bacillota; class Bacilli; order Caryophanales; family Paenibacillaceae; genus Paenibacillus; species Paenibacillus sp. GbtcB18. The sequence goes on along the minus strand of NZ_JAGXJX010000010.1, from coordinate 156,290 downwards.
CGTCTGCGTGAAGCAGCCGGCGAAGTGATCGGCGCGAACCTCGACCCGAGCCACATGTGGTGGCAGGGGATCGACCCGGTTCAAGCTGTTCAAATTCTCGGCCGCGAAAATGCGATCCATCATTTCCATGCCAAGGATACTTCGATCGACCCGATCAACGTGAATAAGCACGGCATTACGGATATGCAGTCCTACTCGCTTATGCTGGATCGCGCTTGGCAGTTCCGCACCGTCGGCTACGGCCACGATATGAAGACATGGGCGGACATTATCAGCGCCCTGCGTCTGGTCGGTTATGACTACGTCGTGAGCATTGAGCACGAAGACGGGCTGATGTCGGTTAACGAAGGCTTCACGAAAGCCGTCGAGAACCTTCAGCAGATTCTTATCAAAGAACCGCTTGGCGACATGTGGTGGGTGTAACGGAACAAAAAGAAAAGCCTCTTATCCGAAGATAAGGGGCTTTTCTTCATGCGCTGCATATTTGTAAGCGGCAGCTTGTTACCAGCCTTTGATCATGACGAAATCCATGAAAAGGAACACAACCAAGCTAACCAACGCAAATGCGATCGCGAAAACATTTTTTCTTTTGGCCGCGAACAGACGGACCAGACCGATTGCGATCAGGATCGTAAAAATGATCACAAATGGATCGAATCCGGAAAAACTGGATGCTTGTGCTGCCTCTTCTGCAAATAACATTGTGAGAGACCTCCTTCATTTATCCAACCAGGTAACTTAACGAAATAGCCTTTTACTCTCTATGTTATCTCTATCGGGTTCAAGATGCAAGGCCCTGGTCTTGATGTTAACAAGTTTGTCACGTTTTATTCATTTCTATGAATAGCGCGGCCAATTATAAACAAAACCTGTCTCTTTCATAATAATTGTTTATACCCGCTTTTGGCCTGCACGGATTTACGCCCCGGCCTAAATATGATACGATCAACCTATCCTATATCACACTTTTTCTATCGGAATTAAATATAAAGGGAGGTCGCACGATGGCTTATCAACCGATCTGGGCTCAAGACACGTCGAAGTTGAACAAGATGGAACTCGTTAAGCTTCAAAAGGACGGACTCGATGTGATTCGTACCATTATTGAAAAGTATGCTCTGGAAGGATACGATTCCATTCCTGAAGACGATATGAATTTATTTAAATGGGCCGGTGTTTATCAGCAAAAGCCTAAGGACGGCCATTTTATGATGCGCGTTCGCATCAACTCCGGCGTATTGTCCAGCGCTCAAGCTCGTGCAATTGCGGGCATTGCGGAAGATTACGGGCGCAATCTGGTCGACGTCACCACGCGTCAGGCGATTCAGTTCCACTGGTTGACCGTTGAAAGCCTCCCCGATATCTTTAAAAGGCTGGAAGAAGTCGGCCTTTATTCTTATGAAGCTTGCGGCGACTGCCCGCGTACGATTGTCGGAAATCCGCTGGCAGGTATCGATCCCGATGAGCTTATGGACACGACTGCCCTGGTAAATGAAGTAAACGATTTCTTCCTGATGAACAAAGATTTCTCCAACCTGCCACGTAAATATAAAATGTCGATTTCCAGCAACATCTATAACTCCGCTCATGCCGAAATTAACTGCCTCGGTTTTACGCCGGCCGTTAAAGTCATTGACGGAGAAGAAGTGCTCGGCTTCCACGCTTGGGTCGGCGGCGGTCTTTCCGCGAAGCCCCATCTGGCCAAACAGCTTGACCTCTTCGTGCGTCCGGAAGAAGTGCTGAAAGTCGCAACCGGCGTAACGATTATTTTCCGCGATTTCGGCTATCGTGAGAAGCGCCATCATGCGCGCCTGAAATTTCTCGTGGCCGATTGGGGTCCGGAGAAATTCTTGGAGAAGCTCATCGAGCTGATCGGACCTATGCCAACCCGCGGAGAGGAGAAAGTTGCCGGCTGGACAGCGGCTTATTTTGACGGCGTTCACCCTCAAAAACAGGAGGGCTACAGCTATATCGGCTTGAACGTGCCGGTAGGACGTTTGAACGCGGAAGAGCTGCGCGAGCTGGCCCGCATCTCGGACCAGTATGGCCAAGGCACGATCCGCACGACCATGTCCCAGAACATCATTCTGTCGGATATCCCGAACGACCGGGTGGACGATGTTCTCCAGGAAACCGTGCTGCAGCGTCTGACGCCGTTCCCGAAGCGTTTCATGAGCCGGACGGTATCGTGCACAGGCAACGAATTCTGCAACCTGGCGATCGTCGAAACCAAGGAACGCGCACGCCGCGTTGCCGAATATCTGGACGCCAATGTTGACCTGGACGAAGAAGTACGCATCCACTTCATCGGCTGCCCGAACGCCTGCGGCCAGAAGCAAATTGCGGATATCGGCTTGCAGGGTACGCTCGTTAAAACGCCGGACGGCCCGGTAGATGCGTTCGATATCGCGGTCGGCGGTATCCTCGGTCCCGGCGCCCAGTTTAACACGGGGCTGAAAGGCCGCGTCAAAGGGGACGATGTAGGCCCGGTGCTGGCCGAGCTTATCCGTTTCTACAAGGACAACCGCAGCCCGGAGGAAACGTTCCATCAATTCTTCCTCCGCGTAGGCGCACCTGCTTTCCAGGAGAAATTGACGGAAATCCTTACGGTGGCTTCTTAATTTAAAAGGTCGGAATGAGTTTAATTCGGGTGCAGCTGCCGACCACGCCATTCCTTAAGCCTCAACGAACAGAGTACTTATGAAGCACCTATATTCTTAAAAGAACTATAGAAAACGGGAGGGATCGCCCTAAAGCGATCTCTCCCGTTTTTTCTTTATTTGTCCCACCGGACTGGACCGGACCGGACGAAAAAGAAGCAGGAACAAAGCGATGCCCGCTTTAATTCCTGCTTCTTTTGTGCTGCAAGTCTATGGCTGCGTCCGAACAGAATTGTTCTTCCCCTAGCTGACCGCATCCTCCAGCAGTTCCTTGGCGCGCTCGGCGTAGTCGTCCGAACGCTTGCGGTCACGGTCCAATATCGGCTTGAGATACTGGCCGGTATAGGAGCCTTCGACCTTGACGACGGCTTCCGGAGTACCGGCTGCGACGATTTCACCGCCGCGGCTGCCTCCTTCAGGGCCCAGATCGATCAAATAGTCGGCCGTTTTGATTACATCCAGGTTATGCTCGATAACCAGAACCGAATCGCCGTTCTCAACTAGACGGTGAAGCACTTTCAACAGCCGGTCGATATCGTGAATATGCAGACCCGTTGTCGGCTCATCCAGGATATAGATCGTCTTGCCTGTACTGCGGCGGTAAAGCTCGGCCGCCAGCTTCACACGCTGGGCTTCCCCGCCGGACAAGGTCGTTCCGGGCTGTCCGAGCTTCATGTAACCCAAGCCTACATCCAGAAGAGTATGAAGCTTGCGGTGAATCCGCGGTATATTCTCAAAGAATTCGCAAGCATCCTCAATCGTCATATCCAGGATATCGGAGATGCTCTTTCCTTTATAGCTGACTTCGAGCGTTTCACGGTTGTATCGTTTGCCTTTGCAGACTTCACACGGCACATAGACGTCCGGAAGGAAGTGCATCTCGATCTTGATGATCCCGTCGCCTCTGCAAGCCTCACAGCGTCCGCCCTTCACGTTAAAGCTGAAACGACCTTTCTTATAGCCGCGGATTTTCGCTTCCGTCGTGGAAGCGAAGAGATCACGGATATCGTCGAAGACACCCGTATACGTTGCCGGGTTGGAGCGGGGAGTTCGTCCGATTGGCGATTGATCGATATCAATCACCTTGTCCACGTGCTCCAGACCTTTCATTTCGCGGTACACGCCCGGACGCACTTTGGCTTTGTTAAGATCGCGTGCCAGTGTCTTATACAGGATCTCGTTAATCAAGGTGCTTTTGCCCGATCCCGACACGCCCGTTACGCACGTAAATACACCCAGTGGGAATTTCACGCTTACGTTGCGCAGGTTATTTTCCTTAGCTCCTTTAATCTCGAGCCATTTCCCGTTCGGCTTGCGCCGCTCGGCCGGAATCGGAATGAATTTTTTACCGCTCAAATACTGGCCCGTCAGGGAGTTGTCATTGTTCATGATCTCTTCCGGCGTACCTTGAGCGATGATTTGTCCGCCGTGAATACCTGCGCCCGGACCGATATCGATAATATAATCCGAAGCCATCATGGTGTCTTCGTCATGTTCCACAACGATCAGCGTGTTGCCCAGATTTCTCATGTGCTCCAGCGTCTGAATCAGGCGTGTATTATCACGCTGGTGGAGACCGATACTCGGCTCGTCCAAAATGTAGAGGACACCCATCAGCGATGACCCGATTTGGGTAGCAAGCCGGATACGCTGGGCTTCGCCCCCGGATAGCGTTCCCGCTGCCCGGTGCAAAGTCAAGTAATCCAGTCCTACATTTACCAGAAATCCTAGGCGTGCTTTGATTTCTTTAAGAATCAGGTGGGCGATGGTCCGCTCTTTCTCGGACAGTCCTCCGTCAAGATCCTCAAACCAGGTCTGAGCGTCTCCGATAGAGAGCTCTGTCGCATGGGCAATGTTGGTTCCCCCTACCGTTACGGCAAGGGTTTCCGGCTTAAGCCGCTGTCCTTTACATTTCGGACACGGTTTGGAGCTCATGTATGCCTCGATGTGTTCCCGGATTCCATCCGAGAAAGTGTCGCGATAACGGCGCTCCAAATTCCGTACGATGCCCTCAAACGGCACGTAAGCGTCCTTGACGGTACCGAATTCATTCTGATAACGGAAGCGGACACGCTGTCCGTCTGTGCCGTATAGAATGATTTTGAACTGCTCCTGGCTCAGTTCCGATACCGGAACATCCATCGGAATCTGGTAATGGCTGCAAACGGCCGCCAGGAATTGAGGGTAGTATGTGGATGTACTTCCCGCCCAAGCTTCAAAAGCTCCCTGGTTGATCGTCTTGTTCGGATCGGACACCAAAAGATCCGGATCTACAATCATCTGACTGCCAAGACCGTCACACTCCGGGCAAGCTCCGAACGGGCTGTTAAAGGAAAACATACGCGGAGACAATTCATCAATGCTGAACCCGCACTCCGGGCAGGCGAGATTCTGGCTGAAGAGCAGTTCTTCCTGGTCGATAATATCGACGATAATGCGGCCTTCGGACAGCTTCAGCGCCGTCTCCAGGGAATCCGCCAACCGGCTTTGAATATCGTCTTTAACGACGATACGGTCAACAACAACTTCAATGTTGTGCTTTTTGTTCTTCTCCAGCGTAATCTTGTCGGAGAGATCCATGATTTCTCCGTTAACACGCACGCGCACGAAACCCTGCTTCTGAATATCGGCCAGCAGCTTGGTGTGCTCGCCTTTCCGTCCGGATACAAGCGGGGCTAAGATTTGAAGCTTCGTCCGTTCCGGATATTCCATCACCCGATCGACCATTTGTTCGACGGTCTGGGAAGTAATCTCAATGCCGTGTACCGGGCAGTGCGGTTTCCCGATACGCGCGAAGAGAAGACGAAGGTAATCGTAAATCTCCGTAACGGTTCCGACCGTAGAACGGGGATTCCGGCTCGTAGTCTTCTGGTCGATCGAAATCGCAGGTGAAAGCCCCTCGATGGAATCGACGTCCGGCTTGTCCATTTGTCCCAAAAACTGCCGCGCATAAGCGGACAGCGATTCAACGTAACGGCGCTGCCCTTCCGCGTAAATCGTATCGAAGGCCAGGGACGACTTCCCGGAACCGCTGAGTCCCGTGAGCACGACGAACTTGTCGCGCGGAATGGTCACATCAATGTTTTTCAGATTGTGTGCCCGTGCCCCTTTAATGACTATGTTTTCTCTGGCCACTTTGTACGTACACCCTCTCTATTCGCAGGCCGTCCAGTCCTTTCCCCGGAACATCTGAAAGGTTCCCTTCCCGGGTTCTAAGGCTGAGCTTCCTGTTAGTTAATCTCTTTGATACTCCACACGCTTCAAAATCCAGTCTCTATTGTCTGCTCCGGCTTGTACATACCGACTCTTCGAATATAGCAGAACAGTTTCACACCAAAAAGATATCTATGAAAAAACCTCTCGTCCAACTGTCGCTTGAACGCGGGTCCCATTAAATATTAATCAAAAACGTATATACGTCAATATATACGATAATCTATCAATCATGCAACTGTCATCCCCAACTATAAGGGTATACGTACTCTATTTACCACACTTGCCTCGCTTAGTACCAGTTATGCCCGGATTGGTCCGAATATAAGCAGACAAACAGGCAGGATCCCTTTCTGTTCTCCTGCCTGTCTGTGCCGCATCGTTGCTATCCTAACCTTCCGCTTTCAGTTCAAGAAGAGCATCGCGCAATTCCGCAGCTCTTTCAAATTGCAAATTCTTCGCCGCATCTTTCATCTCCGCCTCGAGACGTTCGATTACCGCGGCGCGATCTTTCTTGGACATTTTGCCTGTCTTCACTTCTGCCAAGTATTCCGTCTTCTCTTCGGCAACCTTGGTCGCCTCAATAACGTCACGAATCTTCTTGGCAATGGTTTGGGGAGTAATTCCGTGCTCTTTGTTGTAGGCTTCCTGTATGGTACGGCGGCGTTCGGTTTCCTTAATCGCCTTATCCATGGAATCCGTAATTTTATCGCCGTACATAATCACGCGTCCATCCGCGTTCCGGGCCGCCCGGCCGATCGTCTGGATCAGCGAACGTTCCGCCCGGAGGAAGCCTTCTTTGTCGGCATCCAGAATAGCCACCAGCGAAACTTCCGGCAAATCAAGCCCCTCCCGGAGCAAGTTGATTCCCACAAGAACGTGGAAGGTACCAAGCCGCAGGTCGCGGAGGATTTGCATCCTCTCCAAAGTCTTGATATCGGAATGCAGATAACGCACCTTAATGCCGATTTCCTTGAAGTAATCCGTTAAATCCTCGGACATCTTCTTCGTGAGGGTCGTCACGAGAACCCGCTCGTCCTTGGCGATCCGGTCTTGAATCTCTCCGATGAGGTCGTCGATCTGGCCTTTGGTCGGTCTCACTTCAATGATCGGGTCAAGCAGTCCGGTCGGACGGATAATCTGCTGGATCATCTGCGGAGTGTGTTCCAGCTCGTATGGCCCCGGCGTTGCCGAGATGTAAACGATCTGATTCACTTTGCGTTCGAATTCCTCGAACTGCAGAGGACGGTTATCCAGCGCGGAAGGCAGACGGAATCCGTGCTCGACCAGCACTTCCTTGCGCGCCCGGTCCCCGTTGTACATCGCCCGGATCTGAGGCAGCGTTACGTGGGACTCGTCGACCATCACCAGCATGTCGTCGGGGAAATAATCGAGAAGCGTATAAGGCGTCGCCCCGCGTTCGCGGAACGTCAGCGGTCCCGAATAGTTCTCGATCCCGGAGCAGAAACCCATCTCCGCCATCATTTCGATGTCGTAGCGCGTTCTTTGTTCCAGTCTCTGCGCTTCGAGCAGCTTGCCCTTGCCGCGCAGTTCCTCAAGCCGCTCCTCAAGCTCGCGCTCGATGTTCACCAGCGCGCGCTTCATCGTGTCTTCTTTCGTTACGAAGTGAGACGCCGGGAAAATCGCGATATGATCGCGTTCACCCAGAATCTCGCCCGTAAGCACGTCGATTTCGGTGATCCGCTCGATCTCGTCCCCGAACAGTTCCACACGGACAGCCTGTTCACTTCGGGAGGCCGGGAAAATCTCAATCACATCGCCGCGGACGCGGAATGTGCCGCGCACGAAGTTCAAATCGTTGCGCTGATACTGGATGTCCACAAGCCGGTGAAGAATCTCGTTGCGGGACTTCTCCATTCCGGTGCGCAACGACAACAGCAGCGATCCGTATTCCGCAGGCGAACCGAGGCCGTAAATGCACGACACGCTCGCTATGATAATAACGTCTCTGCGTTCAAACAAAGAACTCGTCGCCGAGTGGCGAAGCTTATCGATTTCTTCATTGATGCTGGAGTCTTTCTCTATATACGTATCCGAAGAAGCGATATAAGCCTCCGGCTGATAGTAATCGTAGTAGCTGACGAAATAAGACACGGCGTTGTTCGGAAAAAACTCCTGGAACTCGCTGCAAAGCTGAGCCGCCAGCGTCTTATTGTGCGCAATAATGAGGGTCGGACGGTTTAGCTGGGCAATGACCTGAGCCGCCGTAAACGTCTTCCCCGTACCCGTCGCGCCCAGAAGCGTCTGGTGTCTCGTCCCGCTCTGTATGCTTTTGACGAGCTCTTGGATCGCCGAAGGCTGGTCTCCCTGAGGAGAAAATTCCGATACGAGTTCAAACTTTTTCGTGCTCTTGATTATTTCATTCAAAATTTATCACCCACCGTCAGGTAGTCAAATTTAAAAGCACGCGGCGGCTTGCACCCCGCATGCCTGTCTTAATACCTATAAACTTTTACCCGTCTTGCTCCGATATAGAACATATATACTTACCTACAACGGAGATATTCGGGCTGCCGGAAATAAGAATATGTGTTCCCGTATAATTATACTCTTTTTATGATCCGGTTGCAAATATTCAGACTCACTTTCATTTCCTTATTTTAGGCGGCAGCCTGGTCTGCATCATGAACATATTTCGATTTTAGAGGTGGTCAATTGTGGATTTGGCAACATTGTTAGGGCTTATACTCGGCTTGGGAGCACTAATCGGGGGATACATGTGGGACGGCGGTCACCTGACCTCGCTCCTCGTTCCAAGTGCCATGCTGATCGTCTTCGGAGGCACCTTCGGCGCGGTCGCGGTGAGTTTCCCGGTAGCAACGCTCAAAAAAATTCCGAAAGCGCTCGGAATCGCATTCAAGCAAACCCAGCGGGACACGACCGCCACCATCGACGAAATCGTCGACATGGCTTCCATCGCCCGCCGAGAAGGCGTACTGGCTCTGGAACAGAGAGCGCAGGAGCATCCGAATCCTTTTCTGAGAGACGGTCTTATGATGGTCGTAGACGGTACGGATCCGGAGCTTACCCGGCAGATTCTGGAGCTTGAAATGGACTCGATCGAACACCGCAACGACGGCATGTCCAAAATGTTCGAAGCCGCAGGCGGTTACTCCCCGACCATGGGAATCATCGGAACGGTGCTCGGGCTTATTCACGTACTCGGCAACTTGTCCGATCCGTCCACACTCGGTCCGGCCATCGCGGTCGCTTTCTCCGCCACCCTGTACGGCGTTATGTTCGCCAACGTGGTTTATCTGCCGATCGGCAATAAGATCAAGCTGCGCGGCAAAGAGCAAATTTCCGAGATGGAACTGATGCTGGAAGGCATTCTGGCTCTCCAAGCCGGTGAGAATCCTCAGTTGATCCGCAAAAAGCTGGCTTCCTTCGTTCACGAGAAGAATGCCGATAAGCAAACCAGCGGAGAGGCGGGTGCCGTTCTTGCGGAAGAGAGGTAAGAAACAAGAAGAACACGTGAACCATGAACGCTGGCTGATTACTTATTCCGACTTGATTACGCTGCTTCTGGTATTTTTTATCGTGATGTACGCGATGAGCAAGGTCGATATAAACAAGTATGAGACTATGGCCAAGGCCCTGAATTCGCAGTTTATGAAAAATGAGTCCCTTCTGCCTCAAGGCAGCGGAATTTCCGGCACGATTATCCCTACGGCGAGCGACGGAACCAAGCCTAAGAAGGATACCTCCGCGGAAGAAGCGGCCAAGAAAGAGCAGCAGCTCAAGGACATGCTTCAAGCGATCCAGGCATACATCAAAGATAACAACCTGGAAGCTAAAGTTTCCGCATCGGATACACCGAGAGGCATCGCCATTACGCTGAACGATCTGTTCCTGTTCGATTTGGGTAAAGCCGACCTCAAACCGGCCGCTTATCCCGTACTTGAAAAGCTCGCTACCCTTCTTCCTACGCTGAGCAACCGGGTCAGCATCGAAGGGCATACCGATAATATTCCGATTTCCTCGGGATCGGCTTACAAAGATAACTGGGGACTTTCGTTTGCGCGGTCGCTTTCCGTACTCCGTTATTTTACGAATACGGCTAAACTGAACGATGATCATCTGATGGCGACGGCTTATGCGGATACCGTTCCTAAAATGCCTAACACAAGCGAAGAGAACCGCGCCAAGAACCGGCGTGTGGAAATCGTCGTGCTAAGAGAATTTCAAAATGACGGGCAGCAGCCGCAGCCACAGAAAGAAGCGCCGCCGGCAGCTGTCGCGGAAGCCGCTTCGGCAAAAGCTAATTAGTTCACGCTCCAGTTGTGAAGGCTTGGCCTGGGCAGCTTCCCTTCCCCCGGCCTCACGCAACGCTAAAAAACCTCGACGTTCACCCTAAGGTGATGTCGAGGTTTTTATTTGAATTTAAGAGCTTCCGGCCGGCCGAAGATTACGCTCCGTTCGCTCCTTATAAGGTTTCTTCCGAACGTTTCGTCAGCAGCCCCGTCAGCTTTCTCGTAAAATAAGTCAGCAGCGGAAGCTGCCGGATTTCGACGTAGTAAACGGCATCCTGATCCGGGCAGATGACGATGCCCAGTTGATGATGTTCACCCGCGAAGACCGCCCGCTTGTGAAAACGGATCTCGCCTTCCATGTCGACGATCTCCAGCTTGCAATACGCCGAGCTCACCTGGATCGCCTGGTGCAGCTCGGTTTTGCTGTGGACCCGGACGCCGTTTACCTTGTGCACAAGCTCTCCGGGTCTCAGCCCCAGCTCGGCGGCGGGGCTCCCGGGCACCACCGCCAAAATCTTCAGCCCGCGGGGCTGGTTGATAAAGCACGGGCTGCGCTGCGCTTCTTCCCATCGTCCGTACCAGATCACCGCTTCGTGCAGCACAATTCCAAGCACGGCGGCGACAACGGTGAACGGACTCCAGACCTGCGCAAGCAGCGCGGAGAGGAAGAGCACCGCTGCATAAGCCAGCAGCATGCCGGCGCTTCGCCCCACCTTCTCCTTCGGAAGCCGGGTCATCGTCAGCTCCGTAAACCCGATCATGGCGGGAAATGCGAGCAAGCTCCAGCCCGCCGTCAGAGCATCGCCGGTAAACAGCGGCGACCAGGGAAAATCAACCGCTCCCGTTCCCGCTTGAACCGGAACCGCGAGGAAAAGCGGCACCGGCCAGAATCCCTGGAGCTGGTAGCCACCGACGATCTTGCCCCGCTTGCCTTCGTAAAACATGGGGCTAGCCATTCGGGCTCCCTGAGAGCGGATCAACAGGGCTTCCGCCGCATGTAGGACGGCCACCAGAGCCAGCAGGGACGGAACATCCGCGTTCTTTACGACGCCGGCCAAGCTGCTCCAGAAACCGTCTCCGGAAGGCCCGGGCAATCCCGCCAGCACTACTTGCAGAATACCGAGGAGTCCCACCGAATAAGCGAGGCACAGAAATCGGATACGGATGAGAATCATCGCGACGGACAGCCCCCACAGCAGCAGAATCGTATCGGCTTGCAGGGAGACGCCTACGAACAGCATAACGACCGACACGCCGAGTCCCGCGACCCAGCCCCATAAATAAGTCCGCCAGGTTTCCCCGATAAGGGAATGAAGGCGGGTGGCAAACAATTTTCGTTCAAATTGAATTTGTTTCCGGTACTGCAGAAGGACGAGAAGAAGTCCGATATACGTAAAAGGGTTCAGCCATAACCGGCCGAACGCCGTCAAGAAACGTCCGGCAATTTCCGCAATAATGTCCATAACTCACTCCCTCGTGGCTCGAAACACGCTTCTTTTTTGTAAAAAATCCGACGGTCCGATTTAGTTATATACATTCGACCCGCCCCCTTCATTTCCTTCCGTCCCCATGCAATTGGCAAAAAGAAGAGGACGGCCAGACCCGCGCGGAGTGCGCAAAGTCCTACCGTCCCTCTTTTATTTCGAAAGCTGGGTCTGCAGCTCTTTAACGGCCGCTTTCAGCTGGTTGTCGTTCTTCGGAAGCTTAACGGCTTCCAGAACGGCGCTTTCCAGTTTCTTGGCCGTCGCCATGTCCACATTGCCGGTCACGGGCAGACTACTGCTCTTCTGGAACGCCTTGACGGCATCCGCCGTTTTGCTGCTGTAGTAGCCGTCTGTCCGGCCCGGTTCATACCCTACGCCGGTCAGCATCAGCTGCAGGTTTTTCACATCGTCGCTGTTGCTGTCCGGCTTCAAGGTATCTTTCTTGGACAGAATCGATGCTTTGAAGAATGCCGGCTGCTCGACCGCGATATCCGGCTCGATCCCCTTCTTGTGAATCCAGTTGCCGTCCGGGGTCAGCCACTTGTAGACGGTCATTTTGATATTGCTGCCGTCTCCCATTTCCTTCACATACGTTTCCTGCACGGTGCCTTTGCCGAACGTAGTCTCGCCAACGGTCTTGCTGCCGACCGCTTCTTTAAACGCTCCCGCCAAAATCTCCGAAGCGCTGGCGCTTCCCTTATTCGTCAGCACGACAACAGGGTACTTTTTGCTGCCGTCTTTGGATGTCGTCGCTTCCCGTTTGCCTTCCCGGTTTTCGATCTGTACGATCGGTTTGCCCTTCGGCACAAACGGCTCGACAATATCTATCACAACGTTGAGAAGACCGCCGGGATCGTTCCGGACGTCGATTACGAGTCCTTTCATTCCCTGAGTCTCCAGCTTTTTCAGCTCTTCCTGGAAGTGCTCCGCGGTATTTGCCGAAAACTGGCGGATTTCGATTTTGCCGATGCCGCCCTCAAGCATTTCACCGAACACCGTCTCAATGTCGATTTCGTCACGGACTACAATCACTTGAACCGGCTCCGTCGAACCTTGCCGTAAAATCTCCAGTTTGGCTTGAGTGCCTTTCTGGCCGCGGATTTTGACGACCGCCTGATTAACGGTCAGCCCGTCCAATTTTTCGCCGTTGACCGATACGATTACATCGTTAGCCATGATTCCGGCTTTCTCGGCCGGTGATCCCTTGATCGGAGAAACGACTTTGATTTTACCGTCTTCCGACGTAACCTCGGCCCCGATTCCTTCGAACGAAGAATTGATGCTCTCGCTGAACTGCTTCGCTTCATTGGAATCCATATACACGGTATACGGGTCTTCAAGCGACTCCAGCATTCCGTTGATGGCGCCATTCATAATTTTGTCGTGATCGACCTTGTTCAAATACTTGTTCTCGATCAACTGGTACGTCTTTGCAATTTTGCCGACGTCCTGACTGCTGAGTCCCGAACTTCCTGCGGTTGCCGAAGCTCCGACGGATTTGCTCCCGAGAGGCAGCAGATTTCTGCCCGTAAAGGTCAGCGTCAGAATGCTGCTTGCAAACATCCCCAGAAGAACGAATGCGATCACCGTACGCCCTTTAAATTGCACTGCCGTTCACCACCTTTGTACTTGCACCCTTATGAGCTGCTCTTGCTAGTGTATGACAAGCTCTTCCAATTTATGAGTGCCAGTCGCCGAAAACCTTAATAGCCGATATAGCTGGACGGATTGACCGGTTTCGAATTGATCCGGACTTCGAAATGCAGGTGATTCCCCGTGGATCTTCCGGTTGAACCTACCTCTGCGATTTTCTCTCCGCGTTTCACGGATTGACCTTTGGAAACCTTAATGCCTCCGTTACGTATATGTCCGTAGAGGGTCCAAACGCCGCCCCCGTGGTCGATAATGACACAGTTTCCGTAGCCGCTCCACTCGGAAGCTACCAGCACGGTGCCGGACTCCGCCGCATAAATATCGGTACCTTGCGGTGAAGGCATATCAATTCCCGTGTGACCGGCGAACGAACCGTTGATCGGGTCTACACGGCCTCCGAAACCGGAGGACAACGAAACTCTTTTCGGTAGCGGATAGCCCATGCTTCCGCCTGAACCCGTTGCCGGACCGCCGCCGCTGGAGCCGCCGATAGACGATGAGTTCCTCGACGCGGCTGCCGCAGCCGCCGCAGCCGCCGCTGCAGCTTTCGCATCAGCCGCTTTCTTGGCTTGAAGCTGGGATTCTTTTTTCGCATATTCCATAATCGCTTGTTCCTGATCGCTGCTAATTTCTTCCAGATGCTGCTGCTCGGCGGACAGGGATGCGATTTTCACTTCTTTTGCTTTTTCCTTGACGAGGAGATCCTGTTTAAGGGTTTCCGTCTGCGCATACAAATTCTTCACATAAGCCAGCTGTTTCTCGATCTGCTGTTTCTTTTCGGCCACAAGGGCGCGGTCTTTCTTGTTCGCCTCCAAAATCTCTTTATCCTGGCCCACAATAGATTTCAGCGCCGACATCCGGTCGATAAAATCCGAAAAGCTCGTGGAGTTCAGGACGACTTCCAGATAGGATACCGAACCGTTCTCATACATAATGCGCATGCGCTTCTTCAAAAGCTCGTCCCGGGTTTCAACCCGCTTTTCCGCTTCGTCCAACTGCTTGGCATTTTCTTCGAGATCCTCGGTCGTGTTCTCGATCTGCACGTTCAAGCCGGAAAGCTTGGCCGTCGCGCTGTCGACCTGGTTCATCAAGGTTTCGATGTCCTTGGCGGTTTCCTGTTTTTCCTGTTGAACCTGTGTAAGCTGATTTTGAACGTCCTTCGCCTTCTGTTCGGCTGCGGACTTCATTTTCTTCATATTGGCAATTTCCTGATCGATTTTGGCCGAGTTGGAAGCCCCGTTGGCCACCGCATACGGCAGCAATGTTGTCGAGATTCCGAGTGCAACCACTAAAGGCATGATTCTTTTCTTCAAGTGTTGATCCTCCTCTTACACATTGTGCATGCGCCCATTCACGTCTACACTTTGAGAAACTTGCGCACGGAGATGATGCTGCCCCAGATTCCGATAAGGAAGCCCAGGCATAACAGCAGTCCGGCAATGACATAACTGACTTCGGCAAAAGGCTTTAATTTGATAAAGACCATACTCAGGTCCGACTTGCTGGATTCCACCAGCTTGTTGTACCCGTACAGGAGCACGGCCACCGGTATGGCTGAACCGCCGATTCCCAGCAGAGCCCCTTCGATAAAGAATGGCCAGCGGATAAAAGCGTTCGTCGCGCCGACCAGCTTCATGATCGAGATCTCTCTGCGTCTGGCGACGATGGTAAGCTTGATGGTGTTCGCAATCAGAAATACGGATGTAAAAGCGAGAAGCGCTACAAGAACGAGTCCGACGTTGCGGACAATTTCCGTAATTTTGAACATGTTCTCAACCGTGCCTTGGCCGTACTTGACGCTGCCGATCGGCTTCGGTTCCTTGCCTTCGTTAAGCTGGTTGATTTTATCTGCAACTCCCGCCACTTGCCGGGGGTCTTTAACCTCCACTTTAAAAGCAGGCGGCAGCGGATTCTCGTCGCCTTCGAAACCTTCCAGGAATCCTTTTCCTTCTTCCCCAAGCCGGTTCCGGAGATCTTCAAGCCCTTGCTCCTTCGAGACGAAAGTGACCTTCTGGACCTCAGGCAGGGCATTCAGCTCCTGCTTCAACTGGTTGGTCTGATCTTCCGTAATGTTTAAATCCATATACACGCGGATTTCGACTTGCTTCTCTATTTGATCTGCCACATAATTCACGTTCAATGACAGCAGCAGGAATAAGCCCAGTATAAAAAGCGAAATCGTGATGGAACTGATCGACGCGAAGGTCATCCATCCGTTGCGAATGATGTTGCGAAAGCCTTCCCGCAGATGGCGGGCCATTGTCCTACTCTTCATAACCGTACTCACCTCGCAGCTCGTCACGGGCGATAATCCCGTTCTCGATAGCGATAACGCGCTTGCGCATCGTGTTGACGATTTCTTTGTTGTGGGTCGCCATCATGATCGTCGTTCCACGGAAATTGATTTCTTCCAGAAGCTTCATGATTCCCCACGAGGTTTCGGGATCCAGGTTTCCTGTCGGCTCATCGGCGACAATCACGGCCGGATTGTTCACTATTGCCCGGGCAATTGCGATCCTCTGCTGTTCACCGCCGGAGAGCTGTCCCGGTAAAGAATTGGCCTTATCCTTCAGATGCACGAGATCGAGCACTTCCATCGTGCGTTTTTTGATTAGCTTCTTCGGTGCCTCGATAACTTCCATAGCAAAAGAAATATTTTCATAGACGGTCATCTTCGGCAGCAGCCGGTAATCCTGAAAAATAACGCCGATGTTGCGGCGCACATACGGGATTTTCCGTTGCTTAAGCTTCTCGATGTTAAACCCGTTCACAAATATTTGCCCTTTTGTAGGTCTTTCTTCCCGATAGATCATCTTCATAAAAGTAGATTTGCCGGCGCCGGACGGGCCGACGATATAAACGAATTCGTTGCGGTCAACCTTGACATCGATCCCCCGCAGCGCATGAGTTCCGTTAGAATACGTTTTCCAGACATCCTGCATTTCGATCAAAATCATCACTTCCTGTTAACGGCGGATTGATCCTAGCTCATACAAGTTCGACAGCCATCTTAAAATTCCTTTTAAAAAAGGGAATATTCAACATCTTTTCACAGCGGACGGCGAATTTTGTTGGGGTTTGCCCTCTTTTCGACTCAGGCATATTTGTCCGATGAATCCATAGACATGTAGAACAGGCATCCGTCTGAATGTTCAAGTTCAACTTGAGTCCAAAGTGTCAGTGCGCCAAATTCTTCGAAGGAGTTTACTTATGAAGCCAGTTAAGCGTGTGCTAACGACAATTGCCATCGTCCTACCGCTGGCGGCCGTCGTAGGGCTGGGCTCCATAGCCTTTTACGGCTCGCGTCCGGCTTTTCCGGAGCAATTCTCCGTATCGGGGTGGAAAGTGGGAGGAATGGCTTACGCCGATTTCCCCCGGCAGTTGAGCCGCCAGGTTGCGCTTCTAAATTCCGTCCCCGTACAGCTTCTTTCCAACCGGAAGGATGTTCCCTCCCGCTCTCAGAAGCTTCAGGATCTGGGACTGAGTGTAGACGACCGCGAGCTTCAGGCCCTCCTCCATGATCTTACGGAAGGAAATCTGCTGGATCGTGCACGCAACCGCTGGAAGCTACGCCATTACGAGGCGAAAATCGGCTTGTCCATAGAGGCGGACCGGCTCGACAAGAAGCTGCAAAGCCTGTGGCCGGAACTTTATGCGGTACAGCCCGTATCCGCCCAACGTATCGTTACGCCCGATGACCGCGTGCAGTATAAAGCGGGACAACCCGCTCTCCGCATTGATGCTTCCCGCTTGAAGGCGGACATAGAGCGGCAGATCAGGCAGATAGATCCGAAACGGGCGGAGAATCCGCTTTCCATACAGGTCCCATTTCGGCTGCAGGAACCCGAGGTGACGGAAAAAATGCTGCGTGGCCAGCATGTGGATCGGCTTATCACGCAGTTCTCAACCCCGCTTAACCAATCGTCGCCGGGACGCAGGCACAACGTCCGCTCGACCGCGGCAACGCTTCATGAAGTGATCCTAAAGCCGGGCGAAATTTTCGATTACGCCCCTATTATTGAACAGACCGGCGTTAAATTCGGCTTCCGGGAAGCTCCCGTTATCCTAAACGGCAAGCTTGTTCCCGGAGTAGGGGGCGGAATTTGCCAAGTTTCCACCACGCTCTACAACGCGGTTCTGCGCGCCGGCCTGGAGATTGTCGAACGAAGAAACCATTCACTGCCGATCAGCTATGCTCCCTTGGGGCAAGATGCTACCTTTTCGACAGGTTTCATCAATTTTCGCTTCCGAAACGACACAAAAGCCCACCTCCTTATCCGAACGGAAATGTCGGATACGGCGTTGACTATTAAACTATTCGGAAGCATTCCCACGGATACGACGTATGAGATTATGTCGAATACCGTTGAAACCATTCAACCGCCCGTCAAATACGTGCACAACCCCGGTTTGAAAACCGGAGAACAAGTGGAGCTAAGTCCCGGCAAACAAGGGTTTGTGGTCGATACCTACCGGATAAAAAAGCAGGGCGGTAAAGAAGTCTCCCGTGAAAAAGTTTCCAGAGACCGCTATACTCCGCAAGCGAGAGTCGTCGCGTCTAATACAGGTGTACTCAAGCCTCCTGCGGAATCCGCTCCTCCGCAAAAGAACGTCATTGAAGACGGAGTCACCCAGAACGGTAAGTCACCTTAGTGCCTGTGAAACAACCCGTCCATCCGGCACAAAGAGGGACAGGACGAAACAGGAAAGGCCCTGAATAACCCGTGCGTGGCACAACGGCCAAACGCATGAATTTCATGAGCCTTTCGGTTATTTTCTCATTATTTACTTTTATCGAGCTTGCTGTCAACCCAGCTTACAGTTACTTCCAGCCCTTTCTCCGCACGAGCAATAGCTCCCTCTACCTGGCTGCTGGCCGTGCCCCCGTATACGTTGCGGGCGTTAACCACTTGCTCCGGCTGAAGCACCCCGTATATGTCGTCGCCAAACAGTTCGGAGAACTTGTTGAACTCTTCCATCGACAGATCGAGCAGGAATTTACCCTGTTGGATGCAATAGAGAACTGTCTTGCCGATCACTTCGTGAGCCTGGCGGAATGGCAGACCCTTGTTTACGAGATAGTCCGCAATGTCCGTGGCGTTAGAGAAATCCTGATTTACCGCCTGGCGCATGCGGGCTTTGTTCACTTTCATCGTGGAGATCATAGGCGCGAAAAGCTGCAGGGCACCTTGAAGGGTACGAACTGTGTCCAGCATGCCTTCTTTGTCTTCCTGCATGTCCTTGTTATAGGCCAGCGGAAGCGACTTGAGAACGGTCATGAGACCGAACAGGTTGCCGTACACGCGGCCGGTTTTGCCGCGGACAAGCTCGGCCACATCCGGGTTTTTCTTCTGCGGCATGATCGAGCTGCCCGTACAGAACGCATCGTCCAGTTCGACGAAATTGAATTCGGTGCTGGACCACATAACCAGCTCCTCACAGAAACGGGAAAGATGCATCATGATGAAGGAGGCATTCGCCAGGAACTCCAGAATAAAGTCACGGTCGCTGACGGCGTCCAGACTGTTCTCGTACACTCCTTCGAAGCCAAGCTGTTCCGCTACGAAATGACGGTCAATCGGGAACGTTGTGCCCGCAAGCGCGCCGGCGCCCAGCGGCAGAACGTTGATCCGCTTGTAGCTGTCCTGAAGACGCTCGATATCGCGCTGGAACATCGACACGTAGGCCATCAGATGGTGGGCGAACAGAATCGGCTGCGCACGCTGGAGATGCGTATATCCCGGCACGATGGTATCCAGGTTGGCCTTAGCCTGCGTCAGGAGGGCTTCCTGAAGCTTCTGGAGCAGGCTCACGAATTCCACCACGCGCCCGCGCAAATACAGGTGCATGTCGGTCGCCACCTGATCGTTACGGCTGCGGCCCGTGTGCAGCTTGCCGCCTACCGGTCCGATCTCATCGATCAGCGTCTTTTCGATATTCATATGAATGTCTTCGTTGGCGATCGTGTATTCCAGCTCGCCGCGGCGGATCATGCCCAGTACGCGATTAAGACCGTCCTTGATCGTTTCGACATCCTCTTGAGGCAGGATGCCGCACTTTCCAAGCATGGTCACATGAGCCAGACTGCCCTGGATGTCTTCTTCCGCCAGTTCTTTATCGAACGTGATGGAAGCTGTGTATTCTTCTACTAATTGGTCGGTTTGCTTCGTAAACCGGCCGCCCCATAATTTAGACACGACTGCTGCCTCCTTCGATTTCAACGGAACAACGGGCCGATTCCGGCCCGTTCCCCGTTTCCTGTTTCACAGGTATATATACAAACGATCGGTTGCCCGCTTATTTCCCGGATTGCTGCTCTACGCCGGAGCTTACTTTCAGACGCAGCGCGTTGAGACGAATGAAACCTGCCGCATCGCCCTGGTCGTAAGCTTGGGTCGGATCCGCTTCCATCGTCGCGATATTCGGGTTGTACAAGCTCACCGGACTCTTCACGCCGGCGGCAATCACGTTACCTTTGTACAGCTTCATACGAACTGTGCCCGTAACGTTTTTCTGGCTCTCGGTGACAAGCGCTTGAATAGCCAGACGTTCCGGAGCAAACCAGAACCCGTTGTATACGAGTGTGCTGTATTTGGAGATTAGAGAGTCGCGCAGATGCATGACTTCACGGTCCATGGTCAGGGATTCGATGCGGCGGTGAGCCGCAAACAGAATCGTGCCGCCCGGCGTCTCGTACACGCCGCGGCTCTTCATGCCCACGAAGCGGTTCTCGACCATGTCGATACGGCCGATGCCGTGCTTGCCGCCAAGCTCATTGAGCGTCTCCATCATTTGCAGCGGGTTCAGTTTCTCGCCGTTGATAGCGACCGCATTGCCCTGCTCAAATTCAAGCTCGATGTACTCCGGCTGATCCGGCGCATCTTCCGGAGATACGCTGAGCACGTACATATCGCGATTGGAGTCGGCGCTTGCGTCAAACCAAGGATCCTCGAGCATGCCGCTCTCGAAAGAGATGTGCAGCAGGTTGCGGTCCGTCGAATACGGTTTCGACGCGGTCGCCTGCACCTGGATGCCGTGCTTCTCGGCATACGTGATCATTTCAGCGCGGCCCGGGAACTGCTCCCGGAACGCTTCCAGGCGCCACGGGGCGATTACGCTGATTTCCGGCGCAAGCGCAGCAGCCGTCAGCTCAAAGCGCACCTGGTCATTCCCTTTGCCGGTTGCGCCGTGCGCAATGGCCGTAGCGCCTTCGGCGCGGGCGATCTCGACCATGCGCTTGGCGATCAGCGGGCGCGCAATGCTCGTGCCGAGCAGGTATTGCCCTTCGTACAGCGCGCCGGACTGGAACATCGGATAGATGAAGTCGCTCGCGAATTCTTCGCGGAGATCATCGATGTAGACCTTGCTCGCGCCGGTTGCCAATGCTTTCTCTTCCAGGCCGTCGAGTTCGTCCTTCTGCCCGATATCCGCTGTGAACGCAATAATTTCAGCGTCGTATGTTTCTTTAAGCCAAGCCAGAATAACGGACGTATCCAAACCGCCCGAGTAGGCCAGCACGATTTTTTCTTTAGCCATGTTTTCCCTCACCTTTGCTGCCATAATTTTAATTACATAGTTACATAATCGAAGCCATAACGGCTTTCTGTGCATGAAGGCGGTTCTCCGCCTGATCGAATACGAAAGAATTCGGTCCGTCGATTACGCCTTCGCTGACCTCTTCTCCCCTGTGTGCCGGGAGACAGTGCAGGAAGAGGTAATCCTTTTTCGCGTAGCGGGCAAGCTCCTCGTTTACCTGGTAGCCGCTAAAAGCACGCTCGCGCTCCTGCTGCTCCGCTTCGAAGCCCATGCTCGCCCACACGTCCGTATAAATCACGTCCGCATCCGCCACCGCTTCCTTCGGATCCTGGGTAACCAGCACCGAGCCGCCCGATTGGGAAGCAAATTCCCTGCTGCTGCGGACTAGCTCCTCATCCGGCGTATATCCTTCCGGGGAAGCGACCGTAATGTTCAGGCCGAGTTTGGCCGCTCCGACAAGCAGGGAGTGGACCATGTTGTTACCGTCGCCGACATAAGCGATTTTAAGCCCTTCCAGGCGGCCTTTGTGCTCCTGAATCGTCATATAATCCGTCAGGGCCTGGCACGGGTGAGAGAAGTCCGTCAACCCGTTAATAACCGGAATAGTTGCGGCACGCGCCAGATCGACCACGTTGCGGTGGGCAAACGTACGGATCATGATGCCGTCCAGATAGCGGGACAGCGTCTGCGCCGTGTCGGAAACCGTTTCTCCGCGTCCGAGCTGGATGTCGTTTTTGCTAAGGAACAAGGCTTGGCCCCCGAGCTGGAACATTCCTACTTCAAAAGATACACGCGTCCGCGTGGACGATTTCTCGAAAATCATGCCGAGCGTCTTGCCTTTGAGAAGCTCATGCGCTTCACCGGCCTTTTGTTTGGCCTTCAGATCGCGGGCCAGGGTGATCAGGTGGTTAAGCTCCGCGGGTGTGTAATCGACCAGTCCCAGAAAATCTCTTCCCTTAAGCTGCTGCTGCAATTCTTCCTGTACCGTGCTGGACATGGGAATCCGTCCTTTCTTTCCTGCAAAATGTCGGAGCGTCCGCAGGGCTGCGGACGACCTTCTTGTCTATTGTACTAAAGCAGAGGCTTTTCTTGCCAGCACATCGCAAACGACGTCCAGGCCCTTCTGCAAATCTTCTTTCGGAATAACGAGGCTCGGCAGCAGACGCACCACTTGCGGGCCGGCCGATACGACCAGAACGCCCGCTTCATGGATCTCGGCTATAAGCTCCGCTGCGGGCTGCTTGCACACGATGCCGATCAAGAGGCCTTCGCCGCGCACTTCTTCAACGAGCGGATTGCCCGCAAGCTTCTCACGAAGCGTCTTAACCGTCCATTCGCCAAGCTCCGCCGCACGCTGAGGAATTTTCTCGTTCAGCATATATTCAACCGTTGCTATAGCCGCTGCGGTAGCGATAGGCGTTCCCCCGAATGTGCTGCCGTGGGAGCCTGCCGAGAAAGCCGGCGCCACTTTGGCGTTACCCAGCATAGCCCCGATCGGGAACCCGCTGCCGAGGCCTTTGGCCAGAGTAAAGATGTCCGGCTCGATGCCGTAGTGTTCGTAGGCGAACAGCTTGCCGGTGCGGCCCATACCCGTCTGAATTTCATCGACGATGAGAAGCAGGCCGCGCTCCTTGCAAAGTTCGGCCAGCGCCTTCACGAAAGCGGGATCCGCCGGGATGACGCCGCCTTCGGCTTGAACCATTTCCAGCATAACGGCGCATGTACGCTCGCTGATCAGCTTTTCGACGGAAGCAAGGTCGTTATAGTCGGCGTAGACAAACCCTTCGGGAAGGGGATGAAAACCTTCCTGCACCTTCTCTTGTCCGGTTGCGGTCAGAGTAGCCAGCGTACGGCCGTGGAACGACTGATGGAACGTAATGATCTCGTAACGGTTCTCGCCCAGCACCTTCTGCGAATAACGGCGCGCAAGCTTGATAGCCGCCTCGTTGGCTTCGGCACCGGTCGAGCAGAAGAACACGGCGTCCGCGCAGCTATTGTCGGTCAACAGCTTCGCCAGCTTTTCCTGATTCGGGATATGGAACAGATTAGACACGTGCCAAAGCTGATCAAGCTGCGTCACAAGCTTCTCTTTAACAACTTCCGGAGCATGCCCTAAATTCGTAACGGCAAGGCCGGCCATCAGATCGATGTACTCCTTGCCTTGATCGTCCCACAATCGGCTGCCTTCTCCCTTTACCAGTGTGATTGGAAACCGGGCATACGTCGGAAACAAACTGCTTGCCTGCTGAACCATGTTCTTCACTCCCATCGTTTAATTGTTAAAGATAATATCCGCTAGCGGATAATCCGGGTCCCGACCTGCTCTCCGTCCAGAACGCTGCTGAGAATACCCGGGACGGAACCGTCCACGATCACGACTTCCCGCACGTCCCCTTGGATGCACTGGATCGCCGCCCGTACTTTAGGGATCATGCCCCCGTAAATATCTCCGCTCTCGATCATCGTCTCGATATCCGCAATGGTGACGGTCGTAAGCACCCGCTTCACACCGTCCTCCATCTTCATAATACCGGGTACATCGGTCACAACGATGAGACGGTCCGTACCGATCCGGGATGCGACCGCACCCGCTGCCGTATCGGCATTAATGTTGTAGCGCTGGTTCCCGTCGCCGCCGAGACCGATCGGTGCAATAACGGGCATGTAGCCCATCCCGACCACGCCTTGAATCAGCTCCGCGTTCACATCGGTCACGTCGCCTACGAGTCCTACTTCGGAGGTGTTTTCCACCGGGCGGGCCGTAATCAGGCGTCCGTCTACACCGGACAATCCCAGGGCCCTGCCTCCCGACAGTTGGATGCGTCTGACGATTTCTTTATTGATCCGTCCGGCCAGCACCATTTCGACAACGTCGAGAACCGCCTCGCTTGTTTTGCGGAGTCCGCCGACGAACTCACTCGCGATGCTGAGCTGATTCAGTGTCTCTGAAATCGCAGGCCCCCCGCCATGCACGATGACAGGGACAATGCCGCGGTCCTGGAGCTGTTTTAAATCCGTGAAAAAAGAATCCGGTAGTGCAGCCAGGGTACTCCCGCCGCACTTCATCACAAAACTTTCCATGTCTTCCCCTTGCCTCCGTTCTTCTCCCCAAGCGGTTCGTGGCAGCCTAAGTCCGGTACGCCGCATTGATGCGGACGTAATCATAGGTCAAATCACAGCCCCAAGCAGTCGCTCCGCTATCACTCATATTTAAGTGCACGTCAATCTGCACGATATCTCCCTTTAAGTAAGCTTCCGCCCGCTCCTCGTCAAACATAACCGGTTTGGACTGCTTAAGTACGGTGATGCCTCCAAGGCTTACATCCACCGTCTCCGTGTTCACCGGCTGGCCTGCGCGTCCGACGGCCGCAATAATGCGGCCCCAGTTGGCATCCGCTCCGAAACACGCCGTCTTCACAAGACTGGAGCCTACGACGGTCTTGGCAATCGCGCGTGCGGCCTCCTTTGAGACGGCCCCGTGCACGTTGACTTCGATAAGCTTCGTCGCTCCTTCGCCGTCTCTGGCGATCGCTTTCGCCAGATGCTCCGACACGTGGCGGAAAGCGGCCGCGAAGTCTTCCCAGTCCGCATGGCCCGGCTGAAGAGCCTCCCCGCCGGCCAGGCCGCTGGCCATCACGACGACCATGTCGTTCGTGCTGGTATCGCCGTCCACCGTAATCATATTGAAGGTGGAGTCGGTCGCTTCACCAAGCAGCTGCTGCAAATGCTTGCTCTCGATGTTCGCGTCGGTGGTGACAAAACCGAGCATCGTCGCCATGTTCGGATGAATCATCCCCGAACCTTTGGCGGCTCCGGCGATGTGCACCTCGCGTCCGCCGATGTTTACACGCACGCAGATGACTTTCTTCACCAGGTCGGTCGTCAGAATCGCCTGGGAAAAGTCTTCACCGCCTGCGGCGTTGACCTTCTCCGGCAGCGCTTCAATGCCGGTGAGCACTTTCGTCATCGGCAGCAGCTCGCCGATGACCCCTGTCGAGGTGACGCCGACCAGCTCTTCGGCGATTCCGAGACGGCGAGCCAGGGCATCGCGCATAGCGCGCGCATCCGCGAGTCCCTGCTCGCCCGTGCACGCGTTGGCGTTGCCGCTGTTGACGAGCATCGCCTGGAGCCTGCCGCCCGCGGCAATGCTTTCCTGCGTCACGCGAAGCGGTGCCGCCTGGAACGCGTTAAGCGTGTAAACGGCCGCAACGGCCGCCGGGACGTCGCATACGATCGCTCCGAGATCGTTGCGTTCGGTTTTCTTCAACCCGCAATGCAGGCCGCCAGCGCGGAAGCCTTGAGGTGTGGTCACCGTGCCATCCGGCACGACGGTAAAACGGCCTAGCAGCGTCATGGATGCTCACCTGTCCTTTTTGCCCATTATCCCTGGGATATCTACTAATCTGTAATCTGTTAAATTTCTTGCAAACCAAAAGCTCGTAAAATATAACGGCTCTTCAATAAGCCCTGCTCAATCTATGCAAAAGCAAACTATCTTTAAGCCAGTCGGAACGATTACGGATAAACCGGCGTAAGTTGAAGACCCGTCGTTTCATCCCAGCCAAGCATCAGATTCAAGTTTTGCACGGCTTGCCCCGCCGCGCCCTTCATCACGTTGTCGATAACCGAAACGACGGTGACCCGGTTCGTCCTTTCATCTACGGCAAAACCGATATCACAGTAATTCGAGCCCCATACTTCTTTGGTCGCCGGCCACTTGCCTTCTTCGCGGATTCGCACAAAACGGCGTCCTTCGTAGAAATTACGGTACATTTCAATAAACTCGCGGGTGTCATGCTTTCCGTTCAACTGCGCATAACAGGTCGCCATAATTCCGCGCGTCATCGGGACAAGGTGAGTCGAGAAAGTGATGATGACTTCACGTCCCGCGGCATCGCTCAGCACCTGCTCGATTTCGGGAATATGCTGATGGCGGTTAAGTTTGTAAGCCGAGAAATTCTCATTGGCTTCCGCGTAATGAAAGCCGAGGCCAAGTCCTCTGCCCCCACCGGAAATTCCGGATTTGGCATCCACGATGATCGTGGACGGATCGATCCATCCCGCTTTCACAGCCGGAACCAAACCAAGAAGTGTAGCCGTCGGGTAACAGCCCGGGTTGGAAATAAACTCTTTCCCCGGCACCTGCTCTCCGTAAATTTCGCACAATCCGAACACAGCCTTATCCAGATCTTCCTGAGACGCGCCCTCGCGCTTATACCACTGGGTATAAATCTCCGGGGTTTTCAGCCGGAAATCTCCGGACAGATCGATCACTTTGAGACCGGCATCCAGCATTTGAGGCGCCAGCTTGGCAGCCACACCCGCCGGTGTCGCCAGAAAAACGACATCCGCTTTGGACGCGATAAGCGGTACATCCACAGCATCCAGCGAATCGTGCATAATGCTGTTCAAATGAGGAAATCCCTCCGAAATAGGCGCGCCTGCACTCGAAGACGAAATTACCGAAGTGATCGTTACAGCGGGATGTCCGAGCAGCAGCCTAATCAGCTCCACTCCCCCGTAACCGGTTGAACCTACAATAGCCGCTCTCACGTGTTCCGTCATTGCTTTTTCCCCCAAACGTCCTAAAAATGATATGTATTATTATACAGACACGGGTATAATAATTCAACGACTTTTTTGCCTGCCAAGGAGCCTCCCATCCGGATCATTAAATCACGCGCAAAAAAACAGCTGCCTTTAAAGACAGCTGTTTTCCACTACAGGATATAGGTTCGAAGTTGAGTTCTTTTGAAGAGGATCAGTCTCTGCGTCTTATAGCTTTTATACAGAATGTTTTGTATATATGCAGAATTATACCGCTCGTTTGAAACCTTCCCCCAACACCTCGTTCGCATTGCTTAAAATGATAAACGCTTGTGGGTCGATCGACTGTACCAGCGCTTTGAGCTTGCTGACTTCGCTTTGACTGACGACAACCATCAGCACAAGCCGCGCATCACCCGTGTAACCGCCGGCTCCGTTTAACTGGGTCAGGCCACGATCCAGATCATGAAGGATCGCTTCGCGAAGCTTCTCCGGATCGTTCGAAATGATGTAAGCCACCTTCGATGTGTTGAGCCCGACTTGGACGATATCAATGGTTTTCGTGGTCACAAAGAGACCGATCAACGCGTAAAGAGCTTTTTCAGGACCGAAAAAAATTCCGGCCAGCAAAATGACCATTCCGTCAAAAACGGCAACCGATACACCCAGGCTCAAACCGGAATACTTATGTAAAATTTGCGAGGAAATACTGAAGCCTCCCGTTGAGCCGCGGCCGCGGAACACGATCCCGATACCAAGCCCCAGCACCATGCCGCCGTAGATCGTTGCAAGCAGAATGTTATGAGTCAGGGTAGGCAGATGGCTGGTCAGCATAACGCAGAGCGGCAGCACGATCGAACCCACGACTGCCTTAAGGCTGTAGGAGCGGTCCAGAAGCCACAAGCCAAGGAGAAATAACGGAATATTCAAACCCCACTGCGTTAAAGCCGGCTGCCAGCCCAAGGTTTGCTGGATAATGGTCGACAGGCCCGATACCCCTCCGGAAGCAACCTGATTGGGATTGAGAAAGACGTTAAAACTGATGGAAATAATCAAACAACCGATCAGCAGCATCGCATATTCGTACACTTTCTGCTGCGGACTGTTCAGGACAAGACGGGCTTTTCTCCGTTTGCCTTTGGCCATAGCCATGGGCATTCCTCCTATCTTTTACCGGCCGTTCGCGCCGGTTATCTCTAGTTTTGCCTGATGAAGGTCTATTGTTGTATGAGTAAGGCACTGGGATTATTATGGCATTAAAAGAAGAGTTTGCCTACCTCTAATTAACCACTGGTCAAAAATAATTCGGGAGCGTTGCAGAACCTTGTATAAGACTGGTTCGCACTGTGCCCGGGCACCCTTCCGGTTTTGAACAGATCCCGGGTTTTCGCAGGCTCGCCCGCGCGCTAAGTGCTTGAACCCTCTCGACTGGCCCATCGACCTCTGAATATACAAAAAATGCGGGGCCGCAGGCACTCGGCCCCCTTCCCCGCACGCTTCTTATTCTTCTTTCTTCTGGATCTGCAGACGCAGATAAGCATCGATGAACGGATCGAGATCGCCGTCCATTACCGCTCCCACATTGCCTGTCTCTTCCGTAGTCCGGTGATCCTTGACCATGCTGTACGGATGGAAGACGTACGAACGGATCTGGCTGCCCCACGCAATGTCGGACTGTTCTCCGCGGATTTCCGCGAGATGCTTCTCCTGCTCTTCGATCTTCTTCTCGTAGAGCTTCGATCTCAAGTGCTTCATGGCACGTTCCCGGTTCTTGATCTGGGAACGTTCCGTCTGGCACGTCACCACGACGCCCGTCGGCAAGTGCGTAATCCGCACGGCCGAATCCGTCGTGTTGATGTGTTGGCCGCCCGCTCCGCTCGCGCGGTACGTGTCGATCTTCAAATCCTCCGTGCGGATATCGATCTCCACATCATCTTCGATCTCCGGCACCACGTCGCACGACACGAATGACGTGTGGCGGCGGCCCGAAGCGTCGAACGGCGAGATGCGCACAAGGCGGTGTACGCCCTTCTCCGCTTTAAGATACCCGTAGGCGTTGTGGCCCTTGATGAGGAGCGTAACGCTCTTCACGCCGGCCTCGTCTCCGGGAAGATAATCGAGCACCTCGACCTTGAAGTCCCGTTTCTCTGCCCATCGGCGGTACATCCGCAGCAGCATCTCCGCCCAGTCCTGGGACTCCGTCCCGCCCGCGCCCGGATGCAGCTCGAGAATGGCATTCAGCCGGTCGTACGGCTGATTGAGCAGCAGCTGCAGCTGGAAGTCTTCCAGCTTGCGGAGAACGCCTTTCAGCCCGTCGGCCAGTTCGGCCGCCATGTCCTCGTCGTTCTCCTCGTCAGCCAGCTGCGCCATCACGTCCAGGTCTTCATATTCATTATTCAGCGCCTGGAACTGATCCACAACGCTCTTTATGGCGTTGAGTTCGCCGATGATTTTCTGGGCCTTCTCGTTATCGTCCCAGAAATCCGGCGCCGCCATCTTTACTTCATAATCTCCGATCTCTTCGAGCTTATGATCTAAGTCAAAGAGACCCCCTTAATTCCGTTAGTCGCTTTGCAATTTCGCGCAGGTCTTGTTTCACTTCCGGTTCCAGCATACCAACACCTCGGAGTCCTCATATTTGATCTAGCAGTTAGTTGTAATACAGAGTAGTAAAAAAATTTGCCGGTCCCGGCTGCTCTCAGCTTATCATAACCGGGCCTGCGCCAGGATATAAGCGAATATGCAAGGCTATGCATGAAAAATGCATAACCTTGCATAAGATACAACTTATAAAATCCCGGCCGGATGCGGATTACGCTCCGTGGCACTGCTTATATTTCTTCCCGCTTCCGCAAGGGCAAGGATCGTTGCGGCCGATTTGCTCTTCTTTTACGATCGGCTGTTTGCCTGCGGATTCCACTTTGGGATCCACGGCTTGCCCTTCGGCCACGGCTTGACGCTCCAGATTGCTTTCGACATGGGCCTTCATGATATAAGTGGCCACTTCTTCCTGGATGCTGTCGACCATTTCGTGGAACATTTCGAAGCCTTCGAACTGGTATTCGCGAAGCGGATCCGTGCCGCCGTATGCCCGAAGGTGAATCCCTTGGCGCAGCTGATCCATCGCGTCGATGTGATCCATCCATTTGGAGTCGACCGCACGCAGTACGACGACTTTCTCAAATTCGCGCATAAATTCAGTGCCGATCTGTTCTTCGCGCTCGTTGTATTTATCTTTGACTTTCTCATCAATAAATTCAATGATTTCGTCGATCTCTTTACCCCAGATATCTTTGCTGTTCAAGGCATCTTCGGAAAGGAAGTTGTTGTTGACATAGTCGACAACCGCCTGCAGATCCCACTCTTCCGGAATTTGAGACTCGCTGCAATGGGCGTTCACGATACGCTCAATGCTGGAACGAAGCATCGTCTCCACGATCTCACGGATATTCTCGGACTCGAGCACTTCACGGCGCTGTTTATAAATAATTTCACGCTGCTGGTTCATAACGTCGTCATATTGGAGGACGACTTTACGCATATCGAAGTTGTTGCCCTCTACACGCTTCTGAGCGGACTCGATCGCACGCGTGATAAGCTTGCTCTCGATCGGCTGATCTTCTTCCATGCCAAGACGGTCCATCATAGCCATGATGTTCTCGGCACCGAAGCGCTTCATCAGTTCATCGCCAAGCGACAGATAGAACTGGGAGGAACCCGGGTCACCCTGACGGCCCGCACGACCGCGAAGCTGGTTATCGATCCGGCGGCTCTCATGGCGCTCCGTACCGATAATATGCAGACCGCCGATTTCGTGGACTTGATCGCCCAGCATAATATCGGTACCGCGGCCCGCCATGTTCGTTGCGATCGTTACGGCGCCGGCTTGTCCCGCGCGGGAGACGATTTCCGCCTCTTCGGCGTGGTACTTCGCGTTAAGCACCTTATGCTGAACGCCTTTTTTCTTCAGCATTTCGGACAGCAGCTCGGAGTTCTCGATGGAAACGGTACCGACCAGCACCGGCTGTTTATTTTTGTGGCGCTCGACGATTTCTTCCACGACCGCCTTGAACTTGCCCATTTCCGTCTTATACACAACGTCAGGCATATCTTTACGGATCATCGGACGGTTAGTCGGCACAATAATAACGTCCAGACCGTAGATCTTCTTGAACTCTTCTTCCTCCGTCTTCGCCGTACCGGTCATACCGGCCAGCTTGCGGTACATACGGAAATAGTTCTGGAACGTGATCGTTGCCAGCGTCATGCTTTCGTTCTGCACCTGGAGCTGCTCTTTCGCTTCGATCGCCTGGTGCAGACCTTCGCTGTAGCGGCGGCCCGTCATCAGACGGCCCGTAAATTCGTCGACGATCAGAACTTCATCGTCCTGAACGACATAATCCACGTCGCGGCGCATAATGACGCGTGCTTTCAGAGCCTGGGTAACGTGGTGGTTG
The DNA here is from genome assembly GCF_019091125.1 of Paenibacillus sp. GbtcB18. Taxonomy (NCBI): domain Bacteria; kingdom Bacillati; phylum Bacillota; class Bacilli; order Caryophanales; family Paenibacillaceae; genus Paenibacillus; species Paenibacillus sp. GbtcB18. The sequence continues at coordinate 125,466 of NZ_JAGXJX010000010.1, read as the reverse complement.
AGTGTAACGTTCTGATGATCGAACAGGTTCTCAATCCCGAACGCTTTCTCCGCTTTCTCCACACCCTGCTCCGTCAAAGACACGGAACGCACTTTAATATCGACAGTATAATCTTTCTCCGCTTCCAGCTTGCTCACAAAACGGTCCGCCGCATAATACAAATCCGTAGATTTGGCAGCTTGTCCCGAAATGATCAGCGGTGTTCTCGCTTCATCGACCAGAATGGAATCCACTTCGTCGATAACGGCAAAATAAAGCGGACGCTGAACCATCTGCTCTTTGTAAAGCACCATATTATCGCGCAAATAGTCGAATCCGTATTCATTGTTCGTGCCGTATGTGACATCGCAAGCATAAGCAGCCTGCTTCTGTTCATGCGAAAGATCATGAAGATTGACCCCGACGGTCATCCCCAGGAAATCGTAAATCTGGCCCATTTCGCCGCTGTCACGCTGCGCCAGATAGTCATTGACGGTAACCACGTGCACGCCTTTGCCCGCCAGCGCATTCAGATAGACGGGAAGCGTACCGACGAGGGTTTTACCTTCACCGGTTCTCATCTCGGCGATTTTGCCTTCGTGCAGCACCATGCCGCCGATTAACTGCACGTCATAGTGACGCTTGCCCAGCACCCGCTTGGAGGCTTCACGCACAACGGCAAATGCTTCCGGCAGAATGTCGTCCAGGTCTTCGCCCTTTTCCAGACGCTCGCGGAACTCGACGGTTTTGCCTTTTAATTGTTCGTCGGACAGAGCGGAAATTTCCGGCTCGAGCCCATTTATAGCATCGACTGCTTTCCAATATCGCTTGATTTCACGTTCGTTGGAATCACCAAACATTTTTTTGACCAGTCCTAGCATCGGTGAACCCCTTTCCCTTACACTCAGTATCCTTAAATTGTATCAGTTTGCTCGTCAAGCCGCAACAAAACAAGGCTTCAGAGCGTGAACATTTCAGTTTATCAGATGTGGTTCTCTGTAGCAAACCTACTCCTTTACATACGTAAAAGCTCGCGCTTTGTTGCAGTTGTTGTCGGCAAAGCCACTGAAAAGCCGTTTTTTCATTTCCAAAGTTGGCGAAATTTTACCGTCCGGCTGTTGAACAGACGAAAACCTCTGGATTTGTTATATTTTTTTCGTAAACATGCGCAAAATCTGCGAGCTTCTTTCTACTATTAAAGAGAAGATAGCGTAACGCTGGCTTCCACGTCAAACGTCAGCTTTATTCACCCATTTTTGTGCTGGATATAGGCTATTAACATTTAAAAAGCCTGATCCTGTCGGATCAAGCTTTGGTTTCATAGTTTCAGTTGGAAGTTCGTCTGGCATTTGCCGTAATCAGTAAGACGGGTTGGGGTCAAATAGCCGGTTCGATCAGACCGTATCTGCCATCGTCCCTTTTATAGACCACGTTCACTTGCTCTGTGTCCATGTTGGAAAAAACGAAGAAATCATGACCAACCATGTTCATCTGCAGAATCGCTTCGTCGATATCCATCGGTTTCAGCGTGAACCGCTTCGTCCGGACCAGTTCGTAATCCTCCTCTTCCTCATCCATGGTGAGAACCGGGCTTTCCAGCTTGCTCAATTCGCGTTTGTTGCCTTCCAGGCGGATTTTACGATTCATTTTCGTTTTGTGTTTGCGGATTTGACGTTCCAGCTTGTCGACCACCAGGTCAATTGCCGCATACATGTCTTGATCTTTATTCTCGGCACGGAGCAGGACGCCCTGGAGCGGAATCGTCACTTCCACCGTGTGGATGTTTTTGACTACGCTAAGTGTCACATATCCTTCCGAGTTGAGGGGGGCTTCAAAGTACTTCTCCAGTCTGCTCAGCTTTTTCTCCACATACTCCCTGAGGGCAGCTGTTATCTCGAGATGATCTCCTCGAACGGTGAATTTCATATAAAACTCCTCCCTTCTGTCTCTATTATACACCAACTATTTTGAATATTCAAAAAATCTTAATATACGTTTCGTGTCCGTTCTGCGGCTAAATGGTGAACGCCGGGCGCATGCAAAAAAACACCCCGGATCGCAATCCAGGGTGCTGGTTCAAACATTTGTGCCATGTTTTATGAACCGGCCAAACGGCCGAATAATTACAGCTTGTTTACGTTAGCTGCTTGTGGTCCGCGAGCGCCTTCCACGATGTCAAACTCGACAGCCTGACCTTCTTCTAGTGTTTTGAAACCGTCCGTTTGGATTGCAGAGAAATGTACGAATACGTCTCCGCCGTCCTCACGCTCGATGAAACCGTAGCCTTTTTCCGCATTGAACCATTTTACTTTACCTTGCATCGGACACATTCCCTTCGTCTTCAAATAAATGTAAGCCTTTGCTTACCTTTTGAATATATCACCGCGGAAATAATTGTGTCAATCTGATGACAAGATAATCCTAAATATTTTGAAAATTTAGGTATTCACACTTTCGACAGCATAGGCTTTAAGCCCTAGATCCCTTTTCGAAAGCGGGATTTAAGCACTTATTCACAGAGTTATCAACAAAGTTATACACATTGTCCACAGGCTAAAAAGCAACTGGTATAAGGGTAATTTCGTACTTCAGAAATCGATTAACAAAAGAGTTTCTTTCACCGATAAACTATATAGTAACCATCCAAAATGATTGAGGGGATATCTGTGAAACCACGTATTTTAATAGCAAGTCCAATCTATCAAAAACCTGACATTTTAAATGAGTTTTTATTGTCGATCGAGGGATTAGATAAAACTGACTTAGAAGCCGATTTATTTTTTATAGATGATAATCATGATATTCAATCAACTGATATACTCACCGGTTTCTCGTATAGTTCGGGGAAGAAGCTTATATTACCCGGATTTTTGCCTTCAAATCGTTCAAGTGAAGAAAACAGTCATCAATGGAAGGAAGAAACTATTTGGAAGGTCGCAAAATACAAAAACAGAATCATTGAGTACTGTATAGAAAAAAACTATGATTATCTCTTTCTGATAGATTCTGATTTAGTGCTTCATCCTCAAACCCTACAACAGCTTCTTTCCACTCAAAAGGATATCATTTCTAACATTTTCTGGACCCAGTGGGATTTGAATAAAGACACCGTTTACCCTCAAGTTTGGTTAAGCGACCACTATAATCAGTTCCAAATTAAACGGGGAGAAACCATTTCACAAGAAGAGAAACACTCGAGACGGAATCATTTTTTTCAACAGTTAAAACAACCAGGCCTGTATCAGGTAGGCGGACTGGGTGCCTGTACTCTTATAAGCCATAAAGCATTGAGGGCTGGAGTAAATTTCAACGAAGTACCCAATATTAACTTTATGGGCGAAGACAGACATTTCTGTATCAGAGCCGCCGTACTAGGGTATGAATTGTTTGTTGATACCCATTTTCCAGCATTTCATATTTATCGTGAGAGAGACCTTGAAAAACTTACAGATTTTAAAAACAATTACAGTTCTCTATACGAACAAATAAAAGTTTATCAAATCAAGAAAAATATAATGAATGGCTTCCAAAATTTCGGGACCTCACATTATGATAAGGGAAATAAAAGTAATTGGGCCCCCTATTTTACTGATAAAATGGCAGCTACACTTAATGAAATGGCTGAAAGCGAAGCCGAACATAACTTAATCAGTAAGCTAAAGGTTACTTGCCAGGTTAGTAATGTTGTTCTAACCCCTACCCAAGAAAATTTTGATGCTGAATTTAGATTAATAAATTGCGGAATTGAAAAGGCCACAAGATTTACAGACCACTTTTTGTGTAGGTCACATATAAAGTTCGATAGAGAAACAAGAAGGTATTTGATCGATTCCTTCGAAATAATTGAATCAGCAAAAACCTCGGCTCCTTTTATTCTGCGCAAGCCAAAGAAACTAACACTTTCCATGACGATTAAAAATGAAAGCGAAAGATACTTAGAAAGGGTACTTAAAGAACACATTCATTATATAGATGAGGCCGTAATTATAGACGACTGTTCTACGGATAATAGCGTTGAGATTTGTGCTTCCATCCTGAAAACAACTCCTCATCATATTATAAGAAACGACAGTTCGCTTTTTCATACGGAGTACAAGTTACGAGAACTACAATGGAAAAAAACTATAGATACCGATCCCGATTGGATTTTAAATATGGATTCGGATGAAATATTTGAGACGCGGTTCAGACGGGATATTCATCAATTGATCGATCAGGATAGCTTTGATACTATCTGTTTTCGTCTTTATGATTTTTGGAATGAAGATTATTATAGAGAGGATAAATATTGGTCTGCCCACTTGAGTTACAAGCCTTTTCTCGTCCACTTTAATCCAACCGCCCATTATAAATGGAACAATAAAAAGCAACATTCCGGACGATTCCCTGATAATATTGTTAATGATTTTCAAGTAGGTACATCCCAGCTTCGTGTGAAGCATTGGGGGTGGATGAACCCCGTAGACAGGATAGAAAAGTATAAGAGATACATGAAACTAGATCCGGATGGCTTATACGGTTCACTAGAACAGTACAATACAATTCTTGATGAAAAACCTACTCTAGTCCTTTGGCAAGAATAAGAAGAACATGGAAATAAATAAAACCTCAACCTTCTTTCATAAGGGTTGAGGTTTTTATAAATTTGTCATTTCATAGAGTATGGGCCCATGGAGATTCCGGAATGAATTTTTTTAATTGCTCAGCAGCATCTTCTTTTATCTGGCCATCCCCAACACTTAAGGCTAAGTTGTAAATTTTAAATGCTACTTCAAAGGTTGACTCTGCCATTTTAGCCTGCTCGTAATAATAATAGCTATCCCCTTTTTGCCCTAATTCTTTTAATAAATCACCAGCTAAACAATAAATTTTATATTTTTCTGAATGCTCCGTTGGTTCTATAATTGAGTCTAAAGCTAATTCCATAAAGTTAAATTTCTTTAGCATCTCAGCTACTAAGAATCTTACATATGGGATCTGAACGTTAAGCATAAAGTATTCAACAAGATCATATTGTTTTAAAGTAAGGATATCGTATAACAACTCTTGCAATATATTTTCTAATTCAGGCGTAATTTTTCCGCGATCTAGGGATTCTCTCCTAATTATCCGTTCTATTATTACATGTTCTTTTATGGTTATATTTTTGCAATATCTATGCTTTTTATAGTAACTTTCATCTCTTGTGAGTACAGACAAATATATTATCTCTCGATAATTAGTCTCCGATAAAGTTTTCCTCTTAGACCACGCTTCTTTAGCTTCTTCCAATTGGTTATTTACTTGCATAGCCCATGCTTTTACATCTTCATCAAACTCGACTTTATACACTTTTTGCATTTCAACTAATAAGGGACTTCTTAGTTGATACAAAGCTTTTAGAACAGCCGAGATTTGTTCGTAATCCCGCATGTTAAATGTTTTATTCATTTTAGCAATGATGTCGTCATAACTTGCGTTCACGTTCAAATCCATCCAAATTTTAAAAGATGGCATGTAAAGTGGATTGTTTTTAATACTTAAATGAAGTTGATTCCATGCTTGATCTACGTCCCCTAAGGTTAAATAAATTTTAGCCAATAAAGCATGAGCCATATAAGAACCTACGCCTTGTTGGGAAATAAGGAACGGATCCTTTACTTCGCCTTGTTCCAAGCAAGTTAAGAAACTGGCTTCAGCATCTCGTAAATATCCTAACTTTTCATAAACAAGTCCAATATAAAAATAATAGTCTGTGTACATCGGTAATATCTTTGAAGCATCTTTTAGAATATCTAAAGATTCTTTAAACATTTTTTTCTCAAAAAGACATTGAACCAGGTTAATCAATAATTTGTGTGTGAATGCTTTATTGCTGTCCATCGAATAGGATTTTCGGTATAATTCAATAGCTTTATCAAAATTTTGTTCCATTCTATATTGATTACCAAGATTATAGTAATTGAATGCTGTTGGATTTTTTTTTATTTCTTTCTCTAAGAGGCTTCTATTTCGGCTTTTTTTATTCTTATTTTTTACGACAGTGTCCATATAACCATCGTGATTAATAAATGCAGCAAGAAAGCCCCCTTCATTAGAAGAAAGTCCCTGCAAATCTATCTGTTCATGAATTGACCCCGCAAAGGAAAATCCTCTTTTAAAAAGTCTGATCAAAGAATGATTTTCTACAACTCCCACTTGTATCTGATTTCGTATAGTTAAATAATAAAATTCATGTTCAAAGGACTGTTTAAATACTGAAAGGTCTGTGTCTTCGCTTATCCATTCATCCCCGTCGAGAGATAAGATATAGTCAGAGGTCGCAAATTGATTTGCAAAATTACGAGCATCAGCGAAATCATCGCGCCATTTATAAGAATGAACCTGGGCCCCGTGTTTCTTGGCAATTGCTATAGTATTATCTGTCGAACCAGTATCAATGATAATCATTTCATCTATAAAATCTTTGACACTTGCAAGGCATCTATCTAATGTTCTTTCTTCATCTTTCACAATCATGCACAATGATATGGTTTGGCTTTTCATAAACTTGCTCTCCCTAGCTTAATTATATTAACTCATCGAGTCTTTTTTTTGCTAATGAATAGCCATAAGAATGACTTAAGCGATAACATTCAACAGCCTTTTGCTTTTGATTAGTAATTTCATAATAAAGCCCTAAATTATATAAAGCTTTAAATGTGCCTACACCAGTAACCGTTTCATATTTATTGGAATCTGCCTCACCCAGCTCCAAACATGTATTATAAATTTCCGGTAACTTGCTAAATAAATTAACATTCGCGGATTCTATAATATAACTACCATACATAAAATATAAATCGGTATAATCGGGGTAACTTTTTAGTGCTGTAGCTAACAAATTTAATAGTTCAGACCAAGCTTTTTTCTTTAACAAACTATACCCATAATAAAAAAGGATACTCGGTAATAAGGAACTAGGCGAGTAGCTGTTATTACTTAGAAGGTACGCCTTTTCTAGAAATACACAAGCTTCAGTGAATTCCTTGGCTACATAATAGGTTCTTCCTAGCTGAAATAATGTATATATATCATCTTCGGCATCATTTAACTGCTTGAGAAGTAATGAGATATTTCTGTTTAACTTATTCTTGGATTCAATAATATGTTTCTGATAGCCGATATGCAATAATTTTATGTTTGTTCGATGTACTTTGTAATCAGAAGTTTCATTGGTAAGTTGTTCATGAATAATTCCTTGATAATAATAGCCTTTAAAGGCTGGAAAAATTCTTGTAATGTAGGTTTCCGTTTTTTCATTCTCACTAACTTCATTGATAATGCTCACCTTACCGGGAGAATCGCTCAGCGCATGGATGTATTCTTTTAATTCATCCTCCGTACCTAGATATCTCTCGTCTGCATCCATCATAAAGATGAATTTTTCCTGTGCAAGCTCAATCAATTTATTTCTTGCTTCACTGAAGTCTTCTTGCCAATCGCTTTGTGCTACCCTGGCACCTTCATTTCTAGCTTTACTTACTGTACTGTCAGTTGATCCTGTATCCAAAACTATAATTTCTTTAACAAAAGGTTTGATTGAGTGTATGGCATCACAAATATATTCCTCCTCATTTTGAGTTAGGATACAGACACTGATTGGCAAAACCAAAATCATCACACCTTTTATTAATAATTTAAAGAAGGGAGCCGAACTGGCTCCCTCTCCTTAACTGCAATAAATCACTTATACTCAAAATTTAAAGTGCCACTCTCCTGCCCATCAGGATTGACAATTTTAACAGGTACTGCACCTATTGCCGATCCCTTAGGGGAGAAAATTCGAAGACGCGTATTGTTGATAAATTCCGCAGTATACGTAACCCCATCCCATACTACTACAGCACCGCTTTTAATATTGGCGCCATCCAAGTATAAAAGAGTTCCACCAGCAACAGGCCCACTATTGGGCAGCAGTTTAGTTAGTTTTGGTGCCGCAACAGGTGGTGGTACATCATAAGTGAACTGGCAAGTTGCTGAACTGCCACTAGGATTTGTTAATATAATGTCAACCGGACCTGAAGCATTACCCGCAGGGGTAGTAAATCTGATCCTCGTTGAATTGATGTATTCGGATTTGATCGCTTGACCATTAAATGTTAATGAAAGGCCCGATTCAAAGTTAACCCCGTCTATTATTACCAGCGTTCCTCCGGCTAACGGTCCATTGCCAGGGGTTACTTTCGTTACTGCCGGCTTAGGTTGGAGATAAGTATACGCATTCGATAATGTTGAAGATTTACCATCCGGGTTAGTAATTATAATATCGACCGTACCTTCTGTCGTGGAAGCGGGAACAACTACTTTTACACGAGTTTTATCGACAAAGGCATATAGATCGATTTGTGTTGATCCAAAGGAGACCTTTGCATTCTTCTGGAATTCATTTCCTATAAGGTCAACTACATTGCCACCTTTTATAGTCCCACTATTCGGACTAACAGATGTTAGAACGGGATCCGGGAAGACAGGGGGCGCATCATATGCAAAAGCATTAGGCATCGAAACAGACTTATTATCAGGATTTACAATTTTTATATCAACACTTCCAGGAGTAGTTGATACTGGCGAGAATATTCTTACTCTATTCGAGTTGATGTATTCTACACTAAGCTCTTTCTCAGCCCCATTACTAATCCAGTACAATTTAAGTCCATTTTGAAAACCTGTCCCATCTACATAAATCATAGTATTTCCACTCATCGGACCTTTTGTTTGCGATAACTTGGTTATGACTGGGTCCGGAAGGGCAGGAGGATCCTGGAAAGTATAACCTTGTGCTTGTGTAGTTGACTGTCCGTCTGGGTTAACTACTTGAATATCGACAGGACCAGAAACACTCCACAGTGGTGTTGTCAAACGTAAGCGTGTAGCAGTGATAAACTCCGTCTGAACTTCAGCTGTGCCTCCAAAAACTACCTTAGCACCTTTAACAAAATCCTTGCCATCAATTACAACTAGTTGGCTTGTATCTCGTCTACCTTGATTAGGAGTGATAGAAAGAATTGATGGGGCTGGTGGGGCTGGTGGGGCCTCATAACTATAAGCTTTCGACAAGATTGATTCGGTGCCGTCAGCATTTACAGCTTTTACATCCACGACTTCAGGTTGAACCCATGCAGGCGTTTTGACCGTTAATCTTTCACTTGAATTTAAAGTAACCGAAGGAGCTTCCACATTGTTAAAATAAACTTTTACTCCAGTTTTGAATTCCTTACCCGTTAAAACTACACTCTCGTTTCCTGTAAGAATACCAGTTGCTGGTGCAATGCCACTGAGTGTTATTTTAGGCGATTCGTTATAGGTAAAAGCATTTTTCAAGGTTGACAAGTATCCGTCCGGATTTTCTATTGTGACATCAACAGGTCCCGATAGGCTGGAAGGAGGGGAAATAACATACAGAGAACCATTGTTATTGTATGTTACCATAGTAGAATAATTTTCCCCAAATTTAACCTTAACCTCTGGGAGAAAATTTTTTCCCTTTACTATTACGGTTGTACCACCTGTTTGGAAACCATTGTTAGGAGAAATGCTTGTTATTTCTGGAATGCCGTAGTACAAGAAATCTGCGGTTGCAAACTGAGCATCCGTATTAACTACTTTAAGCTGCGCAGTACCTTGTGTTCCTGGAGGAGTTACGGCATTAATTTCAGTACCACTTATAACTTGAATGTTGCTAGCTAATTGACCATTTAAATAGACTTTAGCATTGGGTAAAAAATTCTCGCCTTTAATGCTAATTGCTTCTCCACCTGTAATCAATCCTTTAGAAGGTGTTACTTGATTGATTTTAGGAGCCGGATACTTCACTACTACGTTCACGGAAGGAATATCGTAATTTCGGGTAACACCCGTGTAATCTTTGTATGTTATAGTCGAACCCTTACTAACAGGAAACGTACCATCAACCGATCCTGTGTGACGGATCTTATAAGTAAAACTTAAGATATCCTTTTTTAATTCGAGGAATTTCCAAGTTAATGAATTTCCTTCAACTACAGGTTTCGGAATGTTATTGTCATATGAACCGGGCACAATCTCAAATCCCTCGGCTATAATATCTTTAACAATAACATCATATGCGCTGGCCAAACCAATTTCTTGTACAATAGCCGCGTATATCTCTTTCAATCCAACGGAACCTAGAATAAAATGGTGGTGATGGGAGGTAGTGGCCATATTTTTCATCAAAATATTCGGCGCACTTGTTAGGGGATCTTCATTGGTATTCAAAAGAGCAATGGTATAGAAAACGATGCCGGCATCTTTAGCTTCAAGAGCTTTTTTTAACGTATAATCAAATGCATTAAGACCGTCCCCAGCTCCAGTGGCTTGTCCATCCGTCAATAAAACGATAACGGGTTGAGCATCGGGACGGTGGTTGGCTAATAGTTCAGTAGCTTTCTGTATTGCGCTACCCGTATTGGTTCCGCCATTTGCAACTAAGGTATCAATATAATTTTTAGCACTCTGCTTATCTGTAGTAAGATTAAACGCTCCTACATTTGTACTAAAATCTACGATACCAACCTGATGTTTGGAGAAATCCATTAGATCAATAAATCCCTTAGCAGCGTCCTTAGCACTGTTCATTTTCTCGACGCCCATACTTCCCGATTTATCGATGATGAGGATAACATCATTTGGTTTTACCACATTGATGGGTGGCGTACCTTGTATATTTAGAGTTACTTCAGTTTCTCCGCCTACGGTCACAGTTGATGGATTAACCGATTTGGTCGCTGTTACATAATTTGTACTGATTGCTGCATTCGCAGGCTTAATTGGAAAGCCTACAAAAGAGAGCAAGAAAGCAAACAGTATAAGTAAAAAAGGTTGCATTTTTTTATGCATACCCAAAAGCCCCCCAACTTAATGTTTTTTATCAAAGAAATAAGATTCTCCATACTCAAAGACATCATATTTTTGAGAAATCTTTGGTGACAGCATATGTGTCTTCTCCATACGATCCATTTCTCTAATGGTTAGCAGCTTAACATTCTCATTTAATACTAATAGCTCTTTTAATAGCTCTAATTCTAAATCAGAATAAGGATTAGCTGATAATGATTCTAAAAATTCGTATAACCTATCAATTTCATCTGTATTTGATAGGTATATTTTAATATTATTGTTTGAAAGTATCTCTTCGAATATAACCCTTAACCTAACAATCGCATTCCTACGTTCATTTGTCATTTTTTAGACCTTGTCCACTCTTGGTCATATTCAAAGCCGTTTTCCATGTAATTGAAAATTCTTTAGAAAACTCGATTACTTCTTCCAACTGTTCACAATTCCTTTTAATAGCGAATTCATTTAAGAGGGATAAATAGTATACGTACAGGTCTCTTAATTGACTGGAAATTTCGTAATCAAAATTAAGAGTCCCCACTAACTCATAAAGTATTGCCCTTGCCCCATGAATCCGTTCAAGCATTTCTTCAAATTGCTGATTTTCAAAATTCATTTTGGCCATATTCAATTTTCGGTACAACTCTTCGTATAAAAGGAGGGTAAGGTCGCCTGGGCTAGCTGTTTCTACTTTTGTTTTCAAATATTGTTCTCTGTAATTCGATGCTATCATACGATTCTCTCCTTAAAACTCATGTGTTGTCGTTAATTGAATAGACGCCTAAATTAAGCTCTGCCGAGCTGTTGCGATAACCAGGAACCTTGGCTGTTTAACCTTTGAAGAGTAGTTTCCATCGCAGTAAACTGTTTATAGTATCTATTTTCAACAGTTTTCATTCGATTTTCTAGGGTTGACATGCGACTGTTGATATTTCGGATGGATTCTCCAAGTTGACTACTATCGGCAGTATCCGACAGAGTTGTTGTTCCGATCGTTTTTATAATTTTGTTAATCTGGTTGTTTAGATCCGTATAAATCCTTTCGGCATAACCAGTTTCAGATTTATAGTTTTTGTCCTTAGGATCTAAACTGCTGGACTTGGTAAACAAATTCATTACAGCATCGGGATCTTTTAAGACAGCATCCTGTAGCTTTTTCTCATCAAGCATAAGTTTGCCCAATTCACCAGGCTGCCCCTTCTGATAGGCTTTAAAAGTAATTCCTATATCCGATAGGGTATTGTAATTTTCCGGCAGTCCTTCAACCTTGGCAAGTAAAGAACTCCGGATTTTGCTAAGACCACTTGTTAAAATATCATCTTTGTACAGAATACCTGCTTTTGCTTTAGTTTCCCACAAGTTAATTTGTGTTTCCGTCATGGCTTCTCTTTGCTCATCAGTTAGTGGAGCATACCCTTTTGAAGGAATAGTTGTCGTTTTTGTATTTATTTTATCGACTAACTGATTATATTGATTTACGAATTCCTTAATTTGTGAGGCGATATTGTCTGTATCACGTGATACCTGCACGGTTACCGCTGTTGCAGAGACACCTTTTATATCAAATTTAATTCCATTAAACTCTAGGGCGTTATTCTGTAGTTCCATAGAAGTTCCGTTGATAGCAACAACAGCATTAGTACCTTTAATGGATTTATCTACTTCGAGTTTAAAGATACCTGCGGCTATATTAGCATTATCATTGGTGACTTTTATTGCAGCGGTATCACCAGTAGAGGTTGTCCCTAACATAAAACGCTTATTAATGCTATCATAGCTCATATTAACGCCAATTCCAGAACTGTTAACTTGCTTCATAACGGAATCATATGTTGAATCAGCCGTTACATTAACAACCGTGCTCTTTCCATTCGGGCCTTCTACAGTAAATTGACCTGTGACATTTATTTTGTCCTTGGGGTTAATATCTGTTGTAGAGCCTGACATTAGTGCAGAAGAAGCTAATTTATCCACTTCAATGGTATAACTTCCGGAAACTGCCGTTGAGGTAGTAGTCGCCGCTACGACTCCTGTATTGCTGCTACTTGCAGCTTGTTTATTATATCCCGATGAGAACCTCATTTTATCAATGATTGAGCGAATTGAAGTTAAGCTACTGTTCATATCCCTGTATTCGTCACGTTTCCAGGAGATAAGTTGTTTTTGCTGTTTCAGTTTATCTAGCGGCATTCTTTCGACTTTCATCAGATCTTTAATCATCTTATCGGTATCCAAACCCGATGCCATACCACCAAATTTAATGTTTGAAACCATCTTTTTACCTCCTTATCTCTCTATCTTTTTTCGTCCACCAAAATTCCTACTTGTCTTAACAATTGATCGACCAGTTCCAAATATTTTTCAGAAGGAATTTCTCGGATTATTTCTTGGGTATCTGTATTCATAACTTTAACAACAACTTGATTATTGCTTGAATGAACCGAATATTCCAAATGGATATTAGTTTGCTGTAGAGCTTTATTAGCTTTTTCAATAACCTCGGACATATGTAATTCCGCAATTGAGGGAATATTGGCAACCACTGGCTCTGCTTGTACTGTTTCCGCTGTCAACATCATCTGATCGTTTGGTTGTATATCCCGAACTTGAGGAACATGGCTTGACGTTTTATCAAGCTTCATTTTCCAACGCCCTTCCCTTCTATATTAAAAGACCGACCGGATAATCCGGCCGGTCCAATTGCAAAGGAATAAATTAACGAAGCAATTGAAGCACTCCTTGAGGCTGTTGGTTGGCTTGTGCCAGCATAGCAGTAGCTGCTTGTTGCAGAATTCCATTCTTAGTGAATTCAGACATTTCTTTCGCCATGTCAGTATCACGGATACGGGACTCAGCAGCTTGAAGATTCTCAGAAGTTGTTCCCAGGTTGTTGATAGTATGCTCTAAGCGGTTTTGTACAGCACCCAGGTTAGAACGAATTTCAGATACTTTATCGATTGCGCCTTGGACTTTAGTAAGGTTATCTTTAGCCACAGCATTGGTGCCATCCAGAGTCGTCAGTGCATTGACACCCAGAGACGTAGCATCAGCAGCTGCCAATGTCAATGTGATTGTATCATCGGCATTAGCTCCCACTTGGAAGACCAGATCCTTGCCGTCGACTGCGGAGCTAAGCAATTCTTTAGTGTTAAATTTCGTTTGGCTAGCAATGGAACCGATTTGATCAGTAAGTTGCTTAATTTCTGCGCCAATTTTATCATTGTCAATAGAAGTCAATACTTCGTTCGCCGCTTGAGTGTAGAGTTCGCCCATACGTTGCAGCATTGCATGAGTTTCGTTCAAAGCACCTTCAGCAGTTTGAATCAGGGAGATACCATCAAGTGCATTTTTCGACGCTTGCTCCAGGCCACGAACCTGGTTACGCATTTTTTCGGAAATAGCCAGGCCCGCTGCATCGTCAGCCGCACGGTTAATTCTGTAACCGGAGGAGAGCTTTTCCAGGGACTTGGATTGTTGAGTGTTATTAGACGATAGTTGACGTTGTGCATTGTAAGAAGAGATGTTGTGGTTAATACGCATGATTATATTCCTCCTTGAATGTAGGCAGTGATCGCATCCTTGCGTTCACCTAATTGTGGATTCAGCGAGTTTAGTCGGCCGCCCAAGCCCGCTTGCCTCCCATGATATATATATCGGACGAGAGTAATACTTACTTTAGGGTTTTTTAGATAATTTCAAAAAATTTATTCGTTTTTTTTAGTTGTATTGGGTAAACCCTTAAAAGTTTGGAGTAATGATGCGGCATTGGAATCGAGACGGACTGCAGCCTGATTTTCAGCTTGAATAGCTTGGTAAATCTCTTCGCGATGGATAGTTATTTCTTTAGGAGCCTCAATTCCTATTCTAACCTGATCCCCTGCAACGTCTAGTACGGTTAACACAATATTCTGCCCGATCATAATTTTTTCACCTTTGATACGCGAAAGTATAAGCATTCAGGCGCCCCCCTTAACTAGGGGATGTCTAAGGGAGTATTCATAGTTTTCTAACACAATTTGAGCTGCTTTATTCAGTCTTTTACATAAAATAATGGGGGCTTTCAGATTAATTGTAACGTTATCTTGCGCACGTACGGTAATGATCCCAAATACTTGTGTATCTGCTTCATTCTTTATACCAAGCTGTTCTATAATCATTTTAGGTAGGTCAAACTCATAATTGGGTTTGAATAAAAACGGTTCCGCAACAACCAAGGCTAAGTCTGCGTCCTCTAGAGACTGGAGGATGTGGAAAACTGAATCCTCCTCATCCAGTTGAAGTAAAGCATACCGTTTATAATTTTCGAAGCCAAATATGCCTGCCTCAAAAGTAATCAACTTTTCATCCGAAACCTCAATTTCACCAAATCTCGTAGATTGTATAATCATCAAATTTCCTCCTGTATAAAAGAAACAATAGCTATAATTCTATAGCTATTGTCTCATATGGTCTAAATAGATGCATCCCATTTGCCGCCCACTACTGAAAAAGAAATCATATTTTTCTGCTTTATATAGGTCTCTAATTTCCCAGGATCATATTGAACTCGAGGGCTGTTAAGAACAGGATCAAAAGTTATCGATCCAGGCTGAACCTCGATATTTACAGCACTAGGTCGGTACTCGATATCCACATTATCAAATGAAGGTTCACCAGTTAATTCTACCGGCCGATCCTTGAATGCATTTTGCCGTGCAATCTCGGCAAAAGCATTCGAATGGTTTGTTATCTCCATCATCCGGTCACCGTTTTGGGCGATCTCAGCGATGTTCTGCATGGAAATATCAAAAGCACTCTGTGCAATACGGTCTCTCATCTCAATGAGTTTAGATGAACCTAAGGCAGACCAAGCCACAGTAGAATCTATCTCAAGTTGTGATTTCTCCGTGGATACATTAACTTTTACATTTTCCCGATGAAGGTTCAATTCTGCATTGGGCTGCTCAATAGATAATTGGCCCGGAGTTTTAGAAAGGCCAATCTTGGTATACTGCTGGCTGATTTGAATGCGCGGAAGTTGCATTTAGGCTTCTCCTATCTCAAGAAGTCGAGCAAACTCGGGCGAATAATCCGTCCCATTGTATCGAGTGAAGCCTGGAAGACACTCTCCGCCGTCTTAAGATCCGTAATTGTTTTGGGCACATTAACATCTTCGATCTTAGATTGCAAATCCGTATAATTTAATGTGAGATCCTCTAAACGGTCCGTTGTAAATTGAAGCCGATTTTGGCGAGCACCAACATCAGCTTGAGCATAAAGAATACGGTCCATACTGGATTGAATATCTGTTATACTTTGCTCGATACCTGTTGTGTTGTCGTTATTCAAAGCAACCTTCAGATTGTCCAGCACTTTAAAGACATTGGTCACCTTAGTGGGGTCTGACGGATCCTGAAAGGTTCCGAACACATCTTTTCCAAGCGAATTTACGTCTACGTAAATACCCGCACCTATCTGATAACGCATAATCCCTTCATCAAGAGTATAGGCAGTATTCGCCGGATCATCCGAGAAAGGTTTCTGATCTGTTGTTTGTCCGTTAAAAATATACTTGCCCTTGAACTGGGAATTTCCGACGGCTACAAGTTGTTTATATAATTCGTCTATTTCAGATGCAAGAATTTTACGTGCTGCCGGATTAATAGATTCAGTCGCACCTTGTACAGCCTTTTCAGAAGCTGTTTGCAAGAGCTGCACTGCCTCGTTCATAACCGTATCCGAAAAATTCATCCAAGAATCCGCGTCTTTAGCGTTTTCGGTGAACTGGTCGGTCATATCGATTTCGCCTCTATAGCGAAGCGAGCTGGATATGCCCACCGGATCGTCGGAAGGCCGATTAATCCGCTGCTGCGTTAGCAACTGTTCTTGATACTTATCCAGCCGATTATAGTTCGTTTGTAGATTTTTCATCATCGACGAACTCATCATATTTTGTGTGATCCGCATTTAGCTACCCCTCCTATCTGCCGACAACGCCGGTCCCGTTAATCAATTTGTCGAGCATTTCATCTACAACCGTGATAACACGAGCTGAAGCGTTGTAGGCGTGCTGGAATTTAATCAGGTTGGCCGTTTCCTCATCGGGCGACACGCCGCTGATGGATTGACGCAGGCTGTCTGCGTGATCGGTGAGCAGTTCGCCGTTTTCGAGCATTTTTTTGGCATGATCGGTTTGAACGCCCAACTGGCTCATTACCGCTTCATAGTAACCGCCGTACGTAGAGGACGCTGTCAGGGCTGTACCGCCGAAGTCAAACGTCTTCTCCCCCAAGCCGCCGATAAGAAGCGCCAGATCGCCGTTGCTTTGCACCACTTTATTGGTAGGCGCCGCGGGCGGTTTGCTGACGGTTTCGATACGCAGGGAAGCCGCGATTTTCTTCAAATCTTTGGCGATGTCCGGGTTAACCCGGATGTTCTCCGCCGTAAATTTCCCCGATCCGTCGGAAGTGACGAAGAAGTCCTTCCCGTTGGTAGCCGGATCTTCGAGGGTGTATCCGAGCCTATGAAGCCCATTCAAGCCATCGACGGTCACCTTGACGTCGGCAGCCAGTTTGCGCGGGTTGGCCGGATCCATTTGGGCTCCAGCAGGAGGCGTCATCCCATTAGGCAAAATACTTCCCGCCGGGAGGGTAACCTCGATTTTTCCGGTAGCCAGTGTGTTGGCCATGAGATCGATTTGCTTGGTATACTCCGCAATGAACGTATCTCTGGACTGTACATAGCCGAAGATTTCACCGGAAGTAACGCCCGCAACATCGGCCAGAACAACGGGATCGGAATTGAGATCGTCGATAATCTGTTTCGTTCCGAACGTGATCTGGTAAGTCTGCGAAGTCTCCGTTACTTTCACGTTGCCCAGCTTGGACAATTGGTCGACGAGGTAGTCACGTTTATCCCGAAGATCGTTGGCATTATCTCCACCGGACTCAATGTGTTTAATCTGCTTCGTCAAGTCGGAGATTTCGGTCACATAGCTGTTTGCTTCAGACACCTTGACGTTGATTCTTTCCGTGATGTTGTTACCCATCGTCGTAAACTGATTGGCCATGCTGTTAAAAGAGTCCGCCATCGCCATCGCCTGCTGAACGACTGCGGAACGGGCGGCCAGATCTTCCGTACTCGGGTTTTTGCTAAGCGTCTGCCAGGCTTTCCAGAATTCCGTGATGTTCTTGGCCAGACCGTTGTTCGACGGTTCGTTAACGACGCCCTCAATGTTGCCGAGCGTTTCCGAAATAACTTTCGATTCGTTCATCAATGAGTTCTGATTCCGGTATTCCACGTCGAAATAAATGTCCCGGATGCGTTGGATCGCATTTACCTCAACCCCCATGCCCAGCTGTCCGGGAGAGGTGGAATTGGTTACAGAAGGATATTCGAGCGGACGGGCGGAAACCATCTGGGCCACCTGCCGGGAATATCCCGGAGTGTTGGCGTTGGTAATGTTGTGACCCGTTGTATTCAGCGCGACTTGCTGAGCGATAACACCACGCTTGCCGAGCTCCAGTCCATGAAATGTAGAACGCATAAATTCACTTCCTTTGCTGTAGGGCCTTAAGCGGCCGGAATATGTGCCGGGCTAAGCCCGTGTATCGAAGTAAGCGTTCTTGCGTCTGGCCTGCCCCTGCTGGGTAGGATTCGCATAGATCGCGTCCTGCTCGGGTGTTGCCGTTAAAAGATCGAGTGAAAGGTCGATGAATCCCAGTGACTGTTCCACCAGCTGCTGATTTAGAGCATTGAGTTCTTTAAGCTGTCTGATTTCTTTTAAAAGCCGCTCCTGACAATCCATCAGCTGCTGTTTTTCTTCCGCTTTGAACACCAGCTTAACCAATTCTCCGACGGTTATAAAAGGGTTCGTCTTATAGCAGCGTGTTACCATGTATTCATTGATCTTGACTACACGGCGCTGATCCAGCTCTTGGATTTCTTTAACGGCCTTGGATTCTTTCTGGACAATAGCCGACAGTTCTTCTATGGAGTTTTGAAGAATCGCTTCTCTCTTCCTTGTCCCAAGCTCCCGAAGATCCTGGTGGCATTCGATAATGCGATTCAAAACGTTGACGATTTCGGATACGGACACAGCTTTTCACCCGTTTCTGTCGGTCTTATTTAAGGTACGGAAGGAGCTTCTCGGCGATCTTGCCCGCTTCCACATGGTAGGTTCCCGATTTAACCTGCTGCTTCAATTCTTCTATTCTGCGCATTCTATTCTCATCCCCTGCGGCTCCAAGCAGTTCTTTAGCTTCCGTGGAAATTTGAACCTCGTCTTTGGGACGGTTACGTTTACCAGCGGCAGCCGTCTGAAACTGTTCTTTATGCTTGGCATACGGGTTTACGTTTCCGATACGATGGCTATCATTAATTTTCATAGTTATTCACCTCTTGTTCTCAAATGGAGGATCCTCTACTTTCCAAGGCCGCTCTACGGCTCGATTCTACAAAAAAACCGATAATGGTTATTACTATTATCGGCAGAAGGATATGATCTTTTTAGTTAAATACAGCTTTTCTGATTAGTGCCGGTCTTTTAAGCGGTCCGTAATGCGAAAATGATGAGCGTCTTTTTCCGCGTTTGCGTTGTTTTTGCCCTCATCCATCATCTGATTCACATCCCGTACAAGGCGCTGGCGGCATGAATCACACATGGTATGTTCACGAATAGGGTTTCCACAAACTTCGCAGGGATAGGTCAGATTCGGTGAATCCGCTATCGAAATGCGGCCTTCGCGGATAAAACGGATAATCTGGCGCATGGGAACTTCCGTCTCTTCATGCAGCTCCTGGAGATCGCATTTACGATTCTGCCGCAAATAGTCCGCACATGCAACATACTGAGCTTCGATGTCTTTTACGCAGGCCGGGCAAGTTTCGGCAAATCCCTTCACAAACAGCTTCCCGCAGCGCGGACAGTTTTGAACGTTCATACTCATTATGATCACCTTATCAAACTCAAGTATAGTATACGACTAGTGTAACGTATTGGACTTGCGTTGAGAAGGGGCCTTCTGAAAGAGTTGGAAATATGTTTATTTCCCTCCATATCGTGCACCTTGGCGGTTAGCGCGCCCACATCAGTCCGTAAACCTCTACAGGTAACGATTGCGTTATAGTCTGGGCACATTGGTTTAGAGTACTCCCTGTTGTGTAAACATCGTCAAGCAGGAGGACGCGAACCGGCCACCCTTGTCCCCCAATCCCCTCCTCCAGCCGCGCGATCGATCCTGTGGCCTCCTCAAGAAGCTTGAAAGCTCCCTGCAGATCGTTGAGACGCTCCCCTCTTGACTTAAAGCTTTGTTTAGCCGTATGCCTTGTCCGCTCAAGCAGGGGCACCACAGGCAGCGATAGCCGTCGTCCCAGCTCTACGGCCATGGCCTCGGCCTGATTGAAGCCTCTTTCCGCCAGGCGGCTGACATTCATGGGTGCGTAGCTGATGCAATGAAAGCCGGAACCTTCTTGCCCGGCCGCCGGCAGTTCTTTGACCAATTGATGATAGGCATGTACCAGCATTCCGGAGAAAAGAGGAAGCAGGCGCTCATTGCCCCTGTATTTGTAAGAAGCCAGCCATTCTTTCATCAGGGGGTCATAGCGGACTGCACTTCGGCTGTACCGGAAAAAACACGTCGTTCGCCTGACACAGTCCAGGCAATCATCGGGACGGCCACAAACCGGACAACGCACAGCCATTATCCAAGGAATGGCGTTAAAACAGGCCATGCAAAGCCCGAGACTCTCTTTGGAGGAGCTTCTGCGCCCGCCGCAGCAAACACAATTAGCCGTTTCTCTGTCACGCGCATTTGTTTCGGCTTCAGGAAACTGAAGCCATCGTTTCACCTTGCTCCACCATACCGCAGGCGGCTTAGGGTTGGGCAGACCGATCATTCGTTTATCCTTCCCTTCACTAACTTAATCCAATAAGTAACCCCTTCTTCGTGCTGTCCGGTTCATTTTTTTGATTTGCCGGATTGCCCCTGTTTGCGAGACGGTATTTTCCAATCCTGCAAAATAAACAAGACCTCGGGGGTCATCCTTCGATCTTCCCGCACGACCTGCCATTTGAACCAAGGCCGCTTCGTTGAACAAACTGGAATCCGCATCGAGGATGAATACGTCCGTTTTAGGCACGGTCACGCCACGCTCCAAAATCGTTGTGGTGACCAAGATGTCCGTAACTTTGCCGCGGAAGTCGGTTACCTTCACCGACCTTTCGCGGTCTTTGGACGATGTGCCGGCGATAACCTTGTCCGGCCAGAGGCCTTGAAGCAGCCCGACAAGCGGGTCCACCAGCTTGATCTCCGGCACGAACACGAACAGCTGCGCGCCGCGTTCGAGTGAGCCTTCCAGACGCGCACGCAGCGTCTGGGGCAGGGCTCCGCTGCGGAGGATACGCCGCAGCGGAGGCGCCGGCACCCGCTTGGGCACGGGCAGCGGGTGCCGGTGAAAGCGCACGGGCACGGTGACGTGAGGCAGGCGTCCGGACACCGCCTCGCGCTGCAGGGCCCGCGGGGGCGTCGCCGAGAGGAGGACGTAGCGTCCTCCCGGCGCGAGAGCTTTGCGCGCGGCGAATTCCAGCGCCGCGCTGTTCAGGTACGGGAAAGCGTCGATCTCGTCGATAATCACGGCATCAAAAGCATGCGCGAAGCGCATAAGCTGATGCGTGGTTGCGATCGTGATATCGCCGCTTTCCCAAGTCTGGCTGCCGCCGCCGTACAGCGTCACGATGCTGCGGCCTTCAAATGCGCGCATCAGGCGCGGCTGCAACTCGAGTACGACATCCCGTCGCGGCGTGGCAATCGCGATCTTACGGCCACGCGCAAGTTCGTATTGGAGGAGCGGGAAGATCATTTCGGTTTTTCCCGCTCCCGTGACCGCCCAGATCAGAAAGCTCGGCGCTGTTTTGCCGCTGATTGCTGCCCCGCCAGAGCTTCCGTCGCTTGGCGGCAATCCCGCTTTTCCTGCTGCACATTTGCTGCCGGGCGATGTGCTGCTTAAAAACGCGAGCGCTTCCCTCGAAGCTGCTGTTTGAGCCGGACTCAGACCCCAAGGGTGTAAATAAGCCTCCAAAGTAGGGCCGTTTGCAGATTCCCTTGTGCTATTTTTAGGACAACGGTTCCCTCTCGGGCTTTCTTCTACATCTCCAAGCCACCGGTAAACATCCTCCTCGCCCTTGCAGCTTCCCTTAGCTCCTTCAATGAGCAAAGTACAGGAACGCACTCGTCCCATGGTCAGACATTCCTCACAATAGGGGCAATCCGTTCCGCAGTGATAACAGGGAGTAAAATGAAGTTTGCCGCTTCCGCATCTTCTGCAGCTATAAGTGGTCTGCCGCCGCCAAAAGGCCGGAAACTTTCTCATCCGGTTGCTCTGTAATCCATTGGTTAAGGTAATATCCCCGTTTAAATAAGCCAATTGGATGTAAGCTTTCCAAACTCCATTTTCCAACAACTCTGCCATCCCAAAAGCCTCCAGCAGCCGGATGACTTCTTCACTCAAAAGGCTTCTGCCGTTTAGTGCTTCTATAAGCCGATCATATATGGTCGAATGGTCACGAAACGCAGATGGGCCGCAATCTAGCCAGTTGTCGTAGTCTATCGAACGGGAAGTGAGAGATTGAAGTATTTTTGAAGGAACCGGCGGGGACGTACGCATTAATTCTTCTAGGGGGAGCGTGCTTTTTCTACCGTCAGGCGGCGGAGAATGGTTTAAAGCTGTGTTTGAACCCGTTAGGTTTGTCGCTTGGAGGTAGTAGTCATTTAAAGACTCTGATGAAAATGGTGTAGGATGAATTACATTTTGGGGGGTGAAACAATCAGAATTTGTTTCGGGGCTACTTTTTTTAGCTGTAGAATAAGTGCGGGTGATTAAAAAATCGGTTTTCAGCCAATCCGGGTCTTCTCTTGACGAAGGGGGTCTACAATCAGACGGATAAATTTCGGGGAAAACATGGGGGAATCGTTTCTTGCAGGAGGGAGAGCTCAACACATCAATCAGGGCCAGAGCTTGTCCAATTGAGACAAGAGGCTCCAGCAGCACAATTCGGACGGAACGTCCAAGCCGCTCGAACCAATACGTGAAGTCGACGGCCATTGCAAGGGAAATGTGCCATTGCCAACCATTATCATCGGCAGCAGCGTAAACCTGAACTTTCATGACTCACCTACTTCAACGCTTATTCGGTTGTAAACGATTACGTAAACCACGGTCGGCAGAACGCTAATGAAGAATCCTGGATGTTATTCAAACAAAGGAAGTTTAACCAACTGTTTCTGGTTGCTCACATGCATAACCATCAAGTTATCGCGCTCGGTGGATGAAGCCCATTCTTCCCAGGTAGATTCAGGCATAACCGTTCTGATCTTAAGCTCGTAGGAACGTGAAAGCTTCTCGGCAATCCGCAGCGTATCGTCCGTAGAACCTTCGTCAATTACGGATACGGACAGAGATTTTCCGCTGAACCTCGCCAGGAAAAACAAAGAACGGATATACCATTCGATGTGCAATTGGTTATCCTTGGTCACTAAAAGCAGGTGATACGAACGTACCTCTTCATTGGGGCGTTTAAACGCATGGAGCATACATACACAGAAGATGTAGCTCCCTACAAATAACATCAATCCGGTCCACATGACGGCTCCCTCCCTTAGCATACTATATGCCTTGGCGGGAGGGTTGGTTCCTAGAGAGTCACCCAGCCGTTTTTGATGGCGATAATAACGGCCTGTGTACGGTCGTCTACTTCCATCTTTTGCAGAATGCTGCTCACATGATTCTTTACCGTTTTCTCGCTGATATAAAGGAACTCCCCGATCAGCTTGTTGCTTTTGCCTTCTGCCATCAAACGCAAAACTTCCGCTTCACGCTTGGTCAGCGGGCTTGTCGGAACATGAATGTATTTTAGTCCGGATTCTTGAACGCCGTTGCCGGAACCCATAACACCGTTATCATCGAGATATGTCATACGACGGAGCTGGTTGATCAATTTACCGGTTACTTTCGGGTGAATATAGGCATGTCCGGCTACAACGGAGCGAATCGCATTGATCAGCGCCTCCGCCTCCATATCCTTCAGCAGATATCCGGAAGCACCTTTGCGAAGCGTCTCAAACACATAGCTTTCATCGTCGTGAATCGAAAGGATGATCACCTTAACGTCGGGAAAAATAAGCTTTAGCCGCTCTGTAGCGACAACGCCGTTTTCCAGCGGCATATTAATATCCATCAGGACTACGTCCGGCTGCATTTCGTTGCAGAGCTCGATAACCTGAATACCGTCGCCGCACTCTCCGATGACTTCCATATCGTCTTCCATATTAATGAT
Source organism: Paenibacillus sp. GbtcB18 (assembly GCF_019091125.1). Lineage (NCBI taxonomy): Bacteria > Bacillati > Bacillota > Bacilli > Caryophanales > Paenibacillaceae > Paenibacillus > Paenibacillus sp. GbtcB18. Next base: position 101,297 of record NZ_JAGXJX010000010.1, on the reverse strand, counting down.
TCGTTTGAGGCCTTCGCGAAACAGCTGATGATCGTCCGCAAGAATGAGTCTTACGTTACGCTTGGGACTCCCCTGGTTGTCCATTACCAATTTCCTCCTTGTTCTCTGCGCGAATGGGAATCAACATCGTAATCTTCGTTCCCACGTCCTTTTCTGAGTAGATGGCCATGTCCCCTTCGAGTAGCTTCAACCGTTCCCGCATCCCGATAATGCCAAAATTGTTGCCCTTGGCAATCTTATGCTCCGTCAAGTCCACATTGAAACCGATTCCGTTGTCATTAATGGAGATACTCACCAGATCCTCCTGGAAAGACAGCTCAAGTGTAACGAACGTTGCGTGGGCATGCTTAAGAATATTGGAGAAGGTTTCTTGAATCAAGCGGAAAATAGCGACCTCCATCCCGGATGGAAGCCTTGTTTCTCTGCCCGAAATTTCAAGCTTCGTATGTACCTGGGTCTTATCTTCAAAATCCTGTACGAATTTACGTACGGTCGGAATCAAGCCCAGATCGTCCAGTGCCATCGGCCTGAGATTGAAGATCATTTTGCGAACTTCCTCCAGCCCGCACCGCAGCTGGGACTTAAGATCTATGAGTTCTTCCTTTGCCGCCGTATATTCCTGTTTGGTCACCATGCGCTCCGCGATTTCCGTGCGAAGTACGACGTTCGCCATGGTCTGCGCTACCCCGTCATGAATCTCCCGGGCCATGCGCTTGCGCTCGTCTTCCTGGGCCAAAATTATTTTCAGCCCGAGCAGTTGGCGGTTTTTGGCCGACTCCAGAATGCGGGTGACCTGATTAAGATCACCCGATAAATATTCGAGAACGACATTCATCTGGGAGACGATCATTTCCGCCCGCTCGAGCTGTTTGTCTACATTTTTGATTCTTTGTTGGATGTCGTTGCGTCTTTCTTTTAGGTGATTCTCTTTTTCTCTTGATACCGTAAGCTGCAGTTGGAGCGAGATAGCCGCCTCGTAGGCGGTTTTGATGTCATTTTCCCGGTATCTGGCAAAATCACGGCTTACTTCCGTAAGACGGATACGCGCACGTTTGTAGTCACGTTCCAGGTTGTCCACCAGCTCGATCGTCTGGGTAACTTCATCCTTAACTTGACCTAATTCCCTAAGAAGCGACTCTCGTTCGCCCCGGGCGCTTTCGCAAATTTCGAATACCTGGTACTTGCTGCTCTCCATGACTTCGATGGCGTTCTTGATGACACGGTCTAATGCATCCACCTGCAAATCGCTCCAAGCCCCTTTTCAAAACAAATTGGTCTGCCTTCTATAGTACCATACTTTGTGCTATTTGAGAGTAAACTAATAGAACTATTTATTGCAGGTTAACGATCTGTTCGGCCTGATTCCACGTGACTTTCCAGCCTAAAGTTTCAGTCAGAAGACGCAGCGGAACCATCGTTAAATTGTTCATGATACGAGGCGGAACTTCGGCGGTTACCCGCTTGCCGTTCGTGATTAAATCGAGCTCATTGTTCCACATATCGACGATGTTCCCGTCTTTTACAACCGTTGCCCGAAGACCATCCTGATTCCACAGCACTTTCGCTCCCAGAGCTTCCGAAACAAAACGTGTCGGAACGAGCGTGTTTCCGCGGTCGTTAATCGGGGCTTGCTCCAGCCAGTACGATTTTCCGTTAACGGTTGCCATCTGATTGCCGATTTGCAGGGTTACTTTGTTCAGGCTGCCGGACGGAGTATCATAATTCGGATAGCTGAAAGAGATGTCGTCAAGCTCGATCTTGCCTTGCAGCGCGCGCTCGTCCTGACCTTGCTCCGGATTAACCACATAGATGCTGCGCAAAGTCAGCGGGTATTTCAGGTTAAGGCCGGACAAGTTGGCCGAGATGGACTTCCAACCCTGCCAGTTGATGTTCTTGGCGAGCTCAACCAGTTCTTTTTTACCATCCGCATCAATCACTTCGGCGCGGAGCCAGTTCTGGCTTTCGTCACCTTTTACCTTCAAGTTGATCGTCTGCGGGTAGCCGTACAACTGCGCACCGTTATTGTTAAAGACCGCGTAAGACGCCTTATTGCCGCTGCCTTTTGTAAAATCGTAAGCGAGCTGCAGGCTGTTGTTGCCGGACTCGTTCTTCACGATGCTCAGCTTCGTATCCACTTCCGCCGGGAAACTTTCCGAAGTGGTCAGAATGGATTTGTCATCGAGGTTGTACCACATGGATTCATTGCCGAGCGGGATATTCAGCATACTGCTGTATCCGTCGTACCGGGCGATAACTTGGGCATTCTTGCTGCCCTCCAGGCTGTCTACTTTCAGGACGCCGTTCTTGACTTCGCCCTTCACACCGAGCACTTCCCACTCAAGCGACGCCGGAGAAATTTCCTTGGTTTTGCCGCTCTTGGTCGTCGCGGTTACGCTCAGGTTGTAGCTTCCGCCCGCAACAAGCCCTTGCCCGCTCGCTTTCGAAACCTTCATAGAGCTAATATCCGCACGGCGTATTACTTTTACGTCCAGGTTCGACGACCCTGCACCGGTTGTCGCCGTAATTTTACCGCTTCCGAAGCTCGTAGGAATGAAGGCATTTCCGTCGAATTTCCCAAGATTGTTGGAAACGCTCCAGGTTGGCTGAACGCTGTCCGAAACAATCGGGTTGTAGTATTCGTCATAACCACTGAAGGTGAACGTCGCTTTCTCGTTCAGGAACAGCTCTGTGTCGCCTTTCATAGTGAAGCCCTTCGGCTGGCCCTTCGGTGCCGTTGAGAAGACGCCCAGGGCATTAACGACAGCCCTCTGCGTGCCGTATTCCGTTACATGGGCCAGTTGGATGTTGTTCGTGCCAAGAGGACGTTCGACCATTTGCGTGGAACCGCCGCCGTCCAGATTCATCGCTTTGTAAGCACCGATCTGAATCAGAAAACGCTGGAATTCCTGCAGACTCATTCCTGCGCTGTTATCGTTTTTATCGGCTGTAACCAGATAGGCCTTCTTCATATCCTGGGAGTACCCTACGCCGGTACGGGAACGGTAGCCACCCAGGGAAGAAACATCACGGGAGAAGGAAGTGGCTTTAGCTCCGTCTACGAGAATGGAGTGGCCCCCGATCATAGTTTTAAAAGCATCGTTCGCATAGGCCGTTCCCGTACGCTGGTTAATAAATGCATAATCCGTCGTAAGAGGGTCTCCGACTTTTAAATGTTCTTTGACGAATTGTGCGGATTTGCCCGCGGCTCTTAAAATGTACCCGTTCTTAGGCGGCTCGATTTTAATAACCGTGTCCGGTGCAATTTGTTTGATAACCCCGTCCTGTACCAAGACCTCGGTCGGCACGGATTTTCCGTCATTGGAACGGTCCACCTGTCCCCAAGCATCGGTATACATGAACAACCCGTCCGTATGGCTGTGAGTACCGTCATCATACCAATAGTACGTTTTGTTGATGCCTCCGAGTTCGAAAGAAGTGCCGTCCTTGGCTTTTACCGCACCTTGGAAAGCAAACAGGTCAATCACCGGCTTGTTGTCCTTTGTTATCCCAAAAGCGTAAAGACCGGACATTTTATTGGATGGGGTCGACATGATTTGACCGTTGGTGATTTGCGGACCCAAGGGCACGCCCTCCGCCTGCGTATTAAAAAAGTCCCCGTTAACCGCCGCGACTGCGCCGGCTGCTTTGGCCATCGTCGCCACCGTCTGCTTGTCGGTGAACTGATTATTTTTCCCAGCGATTACATCCAGTTTTACATACGGGTTCGTCAAATCTACCTCTACTACGTTGGCAGTTGCCGAGACCTTCTTATTGCTTCTCGTAAAATTCCAAACATACTTCTTCATAACGGCACCCGAAGTTAAAATGCTCTCCGACTTCAAAGTAACCGTAGGGTCAGCGGCAAATGTGGGAACAGGCAGGGATACGACTACCTGAAAAGCAACGACGAATGCGAGTGTCGATCTCCACAGCTTGTTGGTAAACCTCATTCTTCTTTCACTTTCCTCTCTCCTGAAAAGGTAAAATCAACTAGGACACACAATAGTATAGACTCTTAAACTAGCTAAAAAGTTACGAAATTTATGTGATTTTTCCTAGATTAATTGAGAAAAGAGAGTAAAAAACTCGGAATTTGGTCCAAACTGGAATAATCGGGTCTAAAATCGTTCTTTTTATGCCTTTTTGCGGATAGGAGGAGATTAGAAGCGCTAAAGGAGACAGTAATTCAGCGGTGATAGCAAATATTTAGCGAACAAAAAAACACGACCCGATCCGTTAGGATCAAGCCGTGTTCTTCACGTCTTGTCAGACAATTGTTGAAAAGTAAACCCTCGGTTCTACAGAGCTTCCGCTTTGAGCAGTTCAGCTTTGTCTGTACGTTCCCAAGGAACATCTAGATCATTACGGCCAAAATGACCGTAAGCAGCCGTTTGCTTATAGATTGGACGACGCAGGTCGAGCTGCTTAATGATACCGGCAGGACGAAGGTCAAAATGTTTGCGGATCAGCTCAACGAGCTTCTCTTCGCTTACTTTGCCTGTGCCGAACGTATCGATGCTGATGGAAACTGGCTTAGCAACGCCGATGGCGTAAGCAAGCTGTACTTCGCATTTTTCTGCGAGTCCTGCAGCAACGATGTTTTTAGCGACGTAACGAGCCGCGTAAGCGCCGGAACGGTCAACTTTCGTCGGATCCTTACCGGAGAACGCGCCGCCGCCGTGACGAGCGTATCCACCGTAAGTATCTACGATGATTTTACGGCCAGTCAGACCGGCATCCCCTTGAGGTCCGCCGATTACGAAACGGCCCGTCGGGTTGATGAAATAGTTGGTGTTCTCATCCAGGAATTGCTCCGGAACGATTGGCTTGATAACGTGTTCTTTGATGTCTTTTTGGATTTGCTCCAAAGTGACTTCTTCACTGTGCTGTGTAGATACTACGATCGCATCAACACGTACAGGCTTGTCCCCATCGTACTCAACCGTTACTTGAGTCTTACCGTCCGGACGGAGGTAATCCAGGGTACCGTTCTTGCGGACTTCAGTCAGTCTGCGGGAAAGTTGGTGCGCCATCGAAATCGGCAGTGGCATCAGTTCCGGTGTTTCATTCGTTGCGTATCCGAACATGAGACCTTGGTCGCCTGCACCGATCGCTTCGATTTCAGCGTCGCTCATTTGGCCTTCACGGGCCTCGAGAGCCTGGTCTACCCCTTGTGCAATGTCAGGGGATTGTTCGTTCAGGGATGTAAGCACAGCACACGTTTGGTAGTCGAAACCATACTTCGCGCGTGTGTAACCAATATCCTTAATTGTTTGTCTGGCAATGGCTTGAATGTCCACATATTCGGAACGGGACGTGATTTCGCCGATGACCAGAACCAAACCGGTAGCCACAGATACCTCACAAGCTACACGTGCGTTCGGATCGTTCTCCAAAAATGCGTCTAACACCGCATCGGAAATCTGATCGCAAATTTTATCGGGATGACCTTCTGTCACGGACTCGGATGTAAACAAACGTCTGCCGCGTTCTAGTGCCAATGTCATCGACCTCCTACTTGATTTAGTATGTAGAAACAAGTGCGAACTTACACAAAAAATGAACCTTTTCCTCGGTGGAAAAGGTTGCTTCAGGACCTTCTTGAAGTTATGTTACTTCATTTGTCGATGAATGTCAACGAAACAGGTATGAATTATAAAGTGAAAAGAACCTCTTCCGCTTTGCGGATTAAGCGGCTTGTTATAGCCCCGCCAACCGCCCCGCTGTCCCGTGAACTGATGTGCCCCCAGTAGTCCTCTTTTATCGAAGTTGCGGGTATAGACCCAAGCTCCGATGCAAACTCCGTGCTTAAATCCAAGCTTCCCAGAGCTTGTTTTCCAACCGGCAGTCCCATCTCTGCAGCGATTTCGTATTTAAGTAGGTCTAAAGCTTTATGCGACTCCGGTACCACCTTGTTGTTGTTCTTCGACATCTTTTTCACACTCCTTCACTGGTTGTGCGATTAGTATTACCTTTCGACTTCATTCGACCCGTATAAGTTGTTGTCAGCTTGGTTAATTTATGGAGGAGTTTACGTTCATCATAGATCGTTTTTGGATGAAACCAAAAAAAACATTTACAAAAACAAAAAAAGGCAAGGATTCCAAAATTAAAATCCTTGCCACCATAAACGTTATAAAAATGTTCCAGCCTAGAGCCCTCTTTATTGTGGAACCTTAGAACCATCCGCGTTCTGAACCACATATCCGCCACGGACCATTACATACACGTCTGCTGTTTCCTTAAGATCTGGCTTAACACCACGGCCGTCTCTCGGGAAAATAAGCAGATGATTATTTTGTACCACTGTACCGGCAGCCAAATCTTTGCCCGCCGTTACATCGGGAATGCCATTGTCATCGTTACTCACGGCCAGAGTCTTACCATTACGTACAATTAGTTCAGAACCTGCGTCCGCGAGAATAGTTTGTCCTGCTTTAAGCGTAACCACTTTCATGGCATTACCTTGACCTGTGGATGGTGTTCCACCTCCACCATTATTCATAGGCAGCTTTGCGATTTCTTGCGCAATGATTTCTTTAATTTTGCTCTCTGTTAAGCCATTGCTTCCCCCACCAGTACCGACAGCCCCACCCAGCCCTTGAACGTATTGTTCCAGATAGCTCTTGGTTACGACCGGGTCATCTGCGGAACCGGGCGTGGGGGCAGCAGCCTTAACATTGGGAATGCCTATCAGTAACACACCCAACCCGATTGTTGAAAGAATACCTCTCATATAGCGCATTAGAATTTCTCCCTTATAACAAAAAGAGACCCCGAAGGGTCTACTTTTTGGTTGTAAATACTACTTCTTAGCTTCAATTGTGATGTAGATAGTTTTGCTAACACCACTAGCAGCAGTTGCTCTTACAGTCAGCTTCGTAGCAGATCCAACTGTAAGTTGACCTGTTTTGCTGTCTAGATCAGCCTTGACCGTATTTCCGTCTTTATCTGTTGCTTCTTCAAGGATGTAACGAACTCCAAGAAGATTATCATATTCGTTGATTTTTTCTTCCTTGTATTCTACACCGTATTGGTCAACGACTTTAAGATCCATGTATTGATATACATATTTCTTGTCGCCAACTACGCCAGTGTAGGTTTCTTCAGCAGTCATTTTATCTACTTTCACAGCTTCGTTACGTACAGTTACATCATAAGTAATGGTTTTATAGTTATCTTTGATGTCCTTGTAGTATACGGAAATCTTGGAAGTACCTGCTTTGTTACCAATTACATAACCTTTACCATTGGCAACGTCTGCAATTGCAACTTCGTAAGTAGAAGAAGTTACTGTTTCGATACGGTTTTCTGGAATTGCAACTTTATCGCCAGCACCGTCTTTAGCAGTTACTTTAATGGATTTGGCAACCGCACTGGAAGTCGGTTGTTTTTGAGCTGTAGTCAGAAGACCGCTATCCTTAGCTGCGAACAGATCTTTAACTTCAGTTACGGAGTAGATCAGATCAGCATTCTTGTCGATTGCTTCGATAGATCTCGTAGCATTCGAGCTAGCATCTTTCCATCCGTCTCCACTGTTCTTTTGAAGCTTAGCTGTAAAGGAGATTTTTCCTTCTGGTTTGCCATCCGCTACAAATTTGAATCCTTTGTTGAAAGCAGCGAAGTTGTTCTCCAAACGAACTCCTTCCCCACCAACAGTCAGATTAACACCTGTATCTTTAGCGGTAACCGAAAGATGTTTAGGAGTCGTTACAACATCCGCTTTAAAGTAAACAGCGTAGCTAACGGACTTGCCGTTTTCAATAACGTTGCCGTTTTTGATTTCGTCAAGCTTCTTGCCGTACTGGTCAAGAACTTCGAATTTGAACTCAGACTCTACAGTTTTACCATCTTCACTATAGATCTTAGTTGCAGCTTCGTCTTTAATCTTAAGAGCATCAGCTACACGCGCTTTATTGATTTTGAATTGTTTAGTCTTGTAATCATTTACGCCTGGCTCAGTGATGGAAAGCGTCACTACTGCTGTAGCGTTTTCTGGAGCAGTAACACTTGTAATCTGGATTTTACCTTTGTGCTCGCCGGATTTAACCAGTTTAGGTGCTACATCTACACCAGAACCACTAACACGAATACGCGCAAGGTTCGTATCGTTTACAAGGTCATCAACGGAAAGTTTGTTACCTTGCTCGTCGTAAGCATTAACTGGGATGTATTTGTTCGTATCGCGGGAAGCAATTACATCGTCATACTCGCCAAATTCAACTTTGTTAGCGACTTTAGCAGAGTTAACACTTACTTTCTTAGTTGCAGAGGAACCACCAGCGTATACGTTGATAGTATATTCTCCACTCTTGTCTACTGCACCGGTCAAGGATACACGAACTTCTCCGAAGTTATTGTTATCAAAGTCACCGTATTCGCTCTTAATTTCTTGAACGTAAGGTTGAACGTTAGTGAAGACATTAACAATAGCATCAGTGTCGTCATAAGCAACCGGGTTGCCATATTGATCGTACTGAGTCAGAGAAATTGTAGCTGTGTCGCCTTTGCTGTTAAGAGCCGTTTTACCGGAAGCATATTTAACATCGCCAAGTTCAACTTTAGTTACGAAAGGTTGAACGCCGAGTTTAAAGTTTTTGCTTACAGTTACACGGGAATCGTTGTCGTATACATAAACAGGAACGATTGTTACTCCTGGAGTGGAACCACCAGTAGCATTCTTAGTGTTGATAGTCAGAACCAAGAATCCATCGGAATCTTTTGTCAGGTTGCTGTCGAAACCTGGAGTATTAGCTGTGAAACCGCTGGAGTTAAGGGAAGACTTCTCACCGTATTGGTTTTTAGCAACCAGTTTCACACGAGCTTTTGCAGTTTGTGCAATCGTGTCACTAGCGTTAACAAACTCAAGGGATTTGATTTCTTCTTTAACGCCTTGGAATTCTACAGATGCTTTATCGATTGCGTTAGCTTCAAGACCGGAAAGAACTACAGTGTAAGTTGCTTCGCCGATTTTGACATTGTCGCTAAGAGTGAGTACAGCGGATTTTTTATCAGCTGCCCATTCAGTAGTTGTAGCTACAACAGTGGATCCTTTTTTCAGCTCAAGCTTAGCTTTAGCTGTGTCAACAGGACCGTTAAGTTTAACTTCAACTTTTTGAACGCCAGTTGCTTTAGCTTCTGCAACCGAAACCTTATCAGGTACGATTTGTTGTTTAGCTGCATAAGAAGAAGTCACGAGCAGATCGCGAGTTGCAGGGGAAGTACCGTTGAACGGTTGACCTGCAGGAGTTTCAAACAATTTCAGTTCTTGAGCCAGTTGAACGTAACCTTTAGCCCAGTCGGAAACTGTTTTATCGGAAACGCCTGGTTTCGCTTTAGCTTCAGCGTCTTTACCCAGACCACGGATCAAGAAAGCTGCGAGCTGTTCTTTAGTTACATCGCCAGCAGGGTTGAATTTACCTTCTGCATAGCCATCAGTGATTTTAGCGTTATAGATAGCTTCGATGTAAGGAAGAGCGTAACCGTTAGCTGGATCGCTGGATTTTACATCATCAAAGCTGGAAGTTGTAGCGGAGGATTTCAGGTTGAAAACCAGAGCAGCAACTTTAGCGAATTGGGCGCGGTTCATTTTGTCATTCAGGCCGAAACGGTTAGTTTCTACACCGTCAAAAATACCTGCTTGAATCATTTCGTCGAACTTGGCTTTTGTAGCCGCGTCCAGATCTTTAAGATCAGTGAAGTCGTCAGCTTTAGCTGCGAACGCTACGGAAGAAAATACGGATAATGCCATAGCTGTGGAAAGAATTACGGATAAACTTTTTTTCATAACCTTTTTGTCTCCTCCTTGAATATCTTTCGGGTTTTGAGAGTGATTAGGAATTCTTGAGCTCATATTACTCATCGAATGATTCACCCCCTTTCCAGAGTGGTTGAGCCTAAATGTATAACTAATTCATCTGCAGTCTAAAGACCACATAGAATCTAGTAACGAAACTAATAGATATGTAGACATCTAACACCACTTTAAATATTATACATGGGCGTTATTGCTACGTAAAGAAGAATTTTGAGAAATGATTCCAGAAAACCTTGTGTTTTTGGAGGTCTCTTGCTCTTCCAATGTATTAAACGAGCGGTTTCGAAAAAAGTTGCGGCTGTTGCGATTTTTTTTATTTTTTTTTGAAATCTTTTTGTAACTTTTTTATTACCCTTATGTATTATAGCTTGGGATAAATAGGAATGTCCAATTTTGAAGACTTTGAAAAGGGTAGGCTTGATTTAAGAGAAGACACGACAGCAAATCTGCTGCCGTGTCTTTTCTTGTTCTCAGCTTATTTCAGCTTGCCTTGCTGTTTCATAACACGAATCGCAACAATAGCCGCTTCAGCTCTCGTGAAGGTTTCCAGCGGATCGAAACGAACCGTTTCTTTCTTCTGGCCTTCGAGAAGAACGTTAGGCTTGCCTTCGATCAATTTAGCTTTTACAACGGCTTCTACGGCCGGCTGGGCGTAATAATCGATCGTATTCGCATCGGTAAACAGTTTCTGCAACCCTGCAAGAATCTTCTTGTTGTCCGTACCGAGCTTCAAATCCTTCGCACGGGCAATCATTACGGCCGCATCCTGTCGAGTAAGAGAACTATCGGGGCTGAAACGATTGCCTGCCGTTCCTCTGACGATGCCTGCCCTTGCAGCTGTCTCAATATACTTGTAATCGTATAGCCCATACAGATTTTCAACTTTGAATACGTCGATAAAACTCGGTGCGCCGCTGTAATTTAACGGAAGATCAAAGATGCGCACAAGCATAGTAGCGAATTCGCCGCGTGTAATCGGTTCGTTCGGGCTGAATGAATAGTTCGTTTTGCTGTTCATGATACCTTTAGAGAACAGAGTCTCGAGTTCATTTCTTGCCCACGGGTGGCCCGTTACATCATCGAAGCCTTTATCCATGTACATAACTTGATAGTAACCGAATTTCTCGAACGGAACCGTGACTGTATTGCTTTTCACATCCACAACGCCGCCCAGATTAACCCAACCGCGTCCTGTCAATGTGTTGTACTGCTCATACGTATCAAAGAAGAAGACGGAGATATACTTGCCTGCGTCATCACGGATAGCTTGGTCAAATTTAAGAGTCAGCGTACCGCGTTTGGTAGGAACTACAGTTTGATCAACGGAACGGGTATAGAAGTTGTTTTTAAGATCAAACGGCTCCATCCCTCTTCCCCGGAGAGCGTTTTGCAGATAATCTTCTGTGGATTGTCCGTTTGTTTTCTCGGGAATGGTACCCGAATCGATGTAGAACAATTTGCTCGCTGCGCTAAAGTTATCGCCCTTACCTTTTCTGGCAAGTAGAGACTTGGCATAGTCGCTGCTGAACGGATTGTTGATCTTGTCTACACGGCCGTCAACGGTATCTGCAATACCAAAGTACACTTTACGATCTGCAGTAATGTACTGATTGTTATCGAAAGTCGGTTTAAAGCGCATAAGCTTGGTGTCTTTGTCGAACTTCAGTTTAACCTCACCGTTAAATACGCTGAAGTTGCCGGTCATATCGTCCAGATATTCCGCTCCGACAACCGGTGTATTCGTGTTGTACAGCACGATGGTACCGTTTGTTTTCGAAGTTCCACGGTTTACCGTGAACTTGATCGTGTTCTTACCTGCCTTGAGATCTCTCACTTCATAAGAGAAACGATCGATATCGAGGCCGTTTTCATTCAAGGTTTGCTTGCTCGCCGTTTCTTTACCGAAAGTAACGCTGTCCGCTTTCTCGGCATCGATCACAATGGTGTAGAAGTTGCTGTTGATATTCGCTTGGTACTCATGCTTTTCGTTCTCGATAAGTACCGGCTTTTTCACGACGTACGGAAGCGGTTCGCGTGCAATGGTAACCGTTTTGGAAACACTCATGTTAGCCTGGTTCGTAACGGTGAACTGGAACGTCATTTCGCCTTTTTCAGGAAGCTTAATGGCATTCGTTCTGAATTCAACTCCGGAGCTAGGCATACCGGTGAAGAATCCTCCGCTTACGTTCGTGCTGGAGCCCGAAACGCTGTTCCACACGTGATAATCGGCGCGCGGATTGCCGTCTTTATCTTTGGAGTACACGTTCAGGGAAACCGTAACGTTACCTGCGTTAGTTGTGTTAAAGAATTTTCCGTTCAATTGAACGGTACGTTCGTTGGTTGCATACATGTCCGGCTTCTGAGCTCTCGGAAACTTGCTCTTGCCGACCGAATCTTCATTCGGTACGAAAAGAACGATTTCCGGCGCCTCGGCCGTAATCAAGTTTACGTTATAAATCGCCTTGCTGATCAAAGAGTTATTTACGTACATAAAGAACTTAATCTGGTTAGCGCCTTCGCTGAACAGTTGGGCAGGCGTAATACCATATTTCGTTGCAAGTCTGGCCAGATCAAACTTAAATTGACGGTTGGCGTCAAAGTCGCTTGCTTGGAGCTCGATCATTTTGTCGTTGACATAAAGCTCTACTTTATTGCCTGCGCCTGTTGGCAGATAGTTGACTGCTTTACCGGAAAGACAAGCGACAGCGGATCCGCAAGTCAATTCTTTAACGTCGCGGAGCGTGATACCCGTGTTACCCGGGCTTGCGATTTGGTTCGCGATAATATACGGTGCGTTGTTAATTTGGATCGTATACTGACGGCTTCCGTTCTCAACTAGCGTGCCAGAAGCATCAACCGGAACAAACTTGATGTTTTTTTGACCGTCCGTTATGTTCTCCAGTTTGTAGATAAATTCATTATTGGACGGATTGCCAATCTCTGCGATTTCTTTGCCGTCCAGGAAGACTTTAATCTTAGCCGTGTGTCCGTTAGCTTTGATCTTCATTTCTACCGGCAGTTCATTAACTTCAGTCGTTGCCGACTCAGATAAGGAAGTGTAAATGTTCGTGTTCGTAGCGGCGTCTTTGCCCGTCACCATCGAAACATCGAGAATACCGGCTTCATTCGGATTGGTGTAGTTAAAGGTATAAGAAGACTCACCTTGTCCTGCCGAACCTGTGGCATCCTTGAAAATAAACTGAATCGTTTGCGGGTTACGCGCCGCTGTCCAATCGGTCAGGCCAGCCACGTTCAGATCCAGAACCAGATCATAAGCCGCATATTCATTTGCACGCGTGAACGTAGAGTTTGGAGCAAATTTCTTCACTGCGCCCCCTACGGAGCTGCTTGGCGTATTCAGGTCAAGACCCGCGGCCACCTGTTGTCCGTTGATCAGAACGTCAACACGATTCTGACGCAGAGCGCCGTTTGAATCATAGTCAACTTTAAGGCTTGTTTTAAGCGTCAGTTCTTTTACATCGAAGTTAGGCTTGTCCAGCAGAGACTGCGTAGTACCTGCGCTGGTAACGCCCATCTCTACCCCAAAAGCAAACGGCTGGCCGTTGTCGTACACAAACCGTTTTTCCGTCTGGTAGGAGTTCGAGTCGTTACTGGAATCGAAAACAATCCGGTTATCCCCGGCTTTCAAACAAATCTCACCCGTGGAACCGCAGCCTGCAGCGGCATCTCCCCCACGAAAATAAACCATGCCTTCGGTCCGGTTCAAAATACCGATTTTAGGAACCGTACTCCCGGTTTCATAAGCTTTTACTTCATTCGCGTTGGAAGCTTTGGCTTTAATGTCGACAGCTGTAACACCCAGCTTGATGTTGCCGCGGTCAACCGGATAAATCTTGCCGTCCACCAGACCGGCGTTATTTACCGTAAAATCGGTCAGGTTGGTCGTCGGGGTGTAGTAAATCCAGCCCGGTGCGGAAGACAGCATGTTGGTGTCTCCCATTTTAACGATAATGCGGTTTAAGCCTTCAGACAGCGTGATGTTCGAGAATGTAATCTCGTTCGCGCCCGTTTGTGTAGGTTTGTGGGATTTCTCCACCGTAACCTGCTTTGTATTCACATTCATGATCTCATAGTAGATCGAGCTGATCTGCGAGTCGCTGATGTTGGAAATGCTCGCCTTCAGAGTGAACGGATTGCGTGTTACGCGTGTAACGTTGTTGTAATCCTGTGGTGCTTCCTTGTCCGTACCGAAATTTACGGTCTGGTTGTACATGTTTGTGATGGAAATGGTGGAAGCCGCGTAAGCCGTAAGAGGCGGAAGCAGGCTGATCAGCATCGAAAAGAGCACGAGAACGCTGAACCATTTACGGGTTTGCTTTTTCAAAACTAAACTCCTCCTTATATAAATGGATGAAATCTACAAATGGAACGTACAATCTTGCTGCCTGCGGGCCCCCTTCCGATGTTAGGCGAAGCTAATTATGGTGTCCTTTAAACAGTTGTATTTTAAATATCGGCCCGTATCGCCGAAATGTTTAGCCATTTCTCATTTTCTGGAATAAAAAAGGCACAAAAAAACCATTCCACGGATGGAATGGTTAGGTATTTATATGATAAGTTCAGTAAAATGATTGTTGAAATACGTGTCGTTATTTGGGTAAACGACTGTTCACGGAAGGTTTAAAGAGCAGCTTCTGGAGAAAGCGGATGACCGGTTTCTGACTGCTGCTAATGATGCCTATCGCTTCAGCACCGACTACAAGTACAAAGAGAAGAATGACAACGATCAATACCGTCAACCAGGCGGAATCCGTGTAGTTATTCAAAATGATAGCTACCGCGCCGAACATGGCCGCAATTCCGTAAATAATCAGCACCGTAGTGCGGTGGCTGAAACCCAGTTGAAGCAGACAGTGATGCAGATGGTTCTTATCCGCTTCCGAGATCGGTTTCTTGTTGAGAAAACGTCTCATGATCGCAAAGAATGTATCGGACAACGGAACACCCAGAATCATGATTGGTGTCAGCAAGGAGAGAACGACGGATACTTTGAACCCGAGTATCGAAAGTGTAGCCAAGGCAAAACCGAGGAACAAGGCTCCCGAATCTCCCATAAAAATCTTGGCCGGATGAAAGTTGTAGAACAGAAATCCGGAAATGCTTCCAAGAAGTATCGTACAAAGCAAGATGACGGTAAATGCATCGCTAAACGGTGTCAGCAGCGCAAGAACCAAAATAGTACCTGTACCGATTCCGGATACACCGGCGGACAGACCATCCAAACCGTCGATCAGGTTCACCGCGTTGGAAACCCCGACGATCCAAAGAACGGTCAGAGGCATACTCACGTAATCAGGCAGGGAAAAATGTCCTCCGAACGGGACGTTGAATTCGTTAATCTTAAGCCCGCATGCCACTACGATACAGGCCGCAACGAATTGTCCGAGAAGCTTCCATCTGGGAGAAAGCTCGAAACGGTCATCCAGGGCGCCGGTGAGCACAATAACAAATCCTCCAAGCACCAATGCAAGCGCAGCGTTTCCGTTAACATCGGACAAGGCCGGCGAGATGACAAAGTATGCTCCGACAAAAGCTAAGAAAATCGCTACTCCACCCATACGCGCCATGATTCTCGTATGTACCTTACGGTGATTCGGTTTATCAATGGCGCCTACCCAGAAGGCAAAACGTTTGACCAGCGGGGTCAACAACAGTGCAAACAGGCAGGATACAACAAAGCCCAGCACATATAATCCATACATAATCGGTTTTTCAACCCCTCTTGTCGCAAGTAACTTGTACTGCCGACAAAATTATACTGCTACTTTATGAACATTACCAGTCCTATTTTACACCGAAACAGACGGACACGCCAATTTTCAATGGTTTTCATCGGTTTTTAACACATTTTGTTTGTCGCGAATCACTTTCAACGCAAATTTGGGCAGAGCCAGCATGCGTCCGAAACGGGACGGCTCCTGAAGCAGGCGGTAAAACCACTCCAGCTTAAGCTTTTGAAAAATCTTGGGTGCGCGCTTCAGCTTGCCGGCCAAAACGTCAAAGCTTCCGCCTACGCCCATTATAACAGGAACGTCCAGGTCCCGCTTATATTTCGAAATCCAAGGTTCCTGCGTCGAAGAAGAACGGCCGACGAGAAGAATGTCCGGCTGCAGCTGCCGAATGCTGTCCACAACCTGCCGGTCTTCCGCTTCTCCGAAATAACCGTCCCTGAAACCGACGATATCAATGAGCGGATAATCGCGCGCCAGTTTAGCCGCAGCCGCCTGGATTGTATCCGGAGTCGTGCCCAGCAGGTAAACTTTCCATCTGCGCAACTCTCCGGTTCTCATCAGTTCATGGATGAGGTCGATGCCCGGAACGCGTTCGGCGACAGGCTGTCCGACATAGCCGGCGGCCCAAACCAGGCCGGCGCCGTCCGGAACAATCAACTCCGCTCTGCGCATCATCTCCATATAGGCCGGGTCCTCGAGAGCCGACATGATCATAATCGGATTGGCGGTTATGATCTGATGCGGAATGCGGGACTCGATCGCCCCCGTCAAATAGGCGACGGTATCCTTCATGTTCATTTTCGAAACGGGAACGCCGTAGATCCGGACAATCGGCACGCTTGCGTTTGCATTAGCAGTCATTGGTCTTCATCCCTCTTAACGGTAAAATTGCATGATTTGTTGCGCCGGCAGTTGAGCCTCTTTTTTGAGCCGGTCGATAGCGGCTTTCTTGCCGTCCGCCCACTCGCGGCGGCCGTCCAGCAGCCGCCCGATTTCGGCGGCTACCGCCGCGGCATCGAAGCTCTGCGTCGATGCCGCGGCCTTCATTCCGAGCCGGGCGAGGAATTGGTCGATCTTCGGGTCGTAGGACACGCCGACCATGGGCACGAACTGCGAGGCGGCGTAGATCAGCGAATGCAGCCTCATGCCGACGAGCACATCGCAGGCGCTCACCTCGGCGAGCATGTCCTGCGGATGAGTGACGCCGCGCACGATGCGGACGTCGCCACCTTCTCCCGCGGGAGAGAGACGCTGCGCCACATAGGCGGAAGCTTCCTCATCCGAAGGGAGATGGAACGGCAGCAGCCGCACCTCAACGCGGCGGCTGTCCATCACGGCGCGCAGCGCCTCGGCGAGCGCGCCCAGCTCGGAGCGGTCCGCGTTCCAGAAGCGGACGGATACGCCCACGACGGGAACGCGGCCGGTTTCGCCGTTCGCATCGGCGGTTCCGGCTTTGCCGGAGGCTGCCTCCCCGCGCAGCGGGAGCCCCATAACCGGGTCCGGCACCACGCTGACCGCAGTGGCCGGCACGCCCATGCGCCCGATGAGATCCGCGGATTCTTGGTCGCGGACCGTGATCATGGCGCATTTTTTGAACGTGGACCGGATCCAGGAAAAGAAGCGCGGATTGTTCACCGGACCGATTCCCTGCGAATAAATAAAGGTCGGTTTGCCCATCCACTGGGCCAGTTTGAGGACCAGCAGATAGTAAGGAATGGTGCGGGAGCTGGTCGCATCCTGTAAGAGGCTTCCACCGCCGCTGATCAGTCCGTCGGATGATTTGATCGCCCGGAACAAATCCGGCACCTTCATCCGGTGGCAGGCCTCGACTCCGTACATCTCCCGTGTACGCTGGGGATTCGCGGATAGAACGACAGGCTCGATGCGGATGCCTGCCACCTCCCCTTGTTCTTTTAGCGCAAAAAGAATCGATTGCAGAACGGCCTCGTCCCCGCTGTTGTCAAAACCGTAATAGCCCGAAACAACTAACCGTTTACTCTTGTGCGCGATTTCGCGACCCATGCTTTCCAACTCCTCGATGCAATTTCCCAGACGGCGATCAGCACGAGTCCGATCATGGCGCCGAATACGATTCCGTACGTAATCCGGATGCCCGAGATCTCAAGCGGTGTGTGCAAATGCGCGAATGTATCCACGATGGACAACTGTCCGACTACACCGATCAGCAGCAAATAAACGGCGTTCCGGTATTTGACCGACAGATAAGCTCCAAGCAGGAAGAGCGGGTGTGCCAACATAAATTCTTTATTCCGCGGGCGAACACCCAGCGTATTTTCCAAGAAGGAGCGGAGATAACGCTCAATCGCTGAAGTTTGACCTTCATTGCCCGTACGCGACAGGTAGTAGTAGATCACTCCGGCCGCCGCGGCTGCAGCAATTATCCAAAGCACGCTAATGTTAGTGGAAAGAAGCTTCTTTACCCGCTCTCCGCGTTCCCGATAGTTTAAGGTTTCCCGGAAGAACAGCAGGTAGAGACCGACAAAAGCGATTGGCAGAAGGTGCAGAAGGCTGACACCCCGGAACTGCTGGAGTACCAGGAAGTACGAAATATGGTTGAGCAATCCAACCAGGTAAACGACTCCGATTAAAGAGATCAGTGTCGTTTTAATCAGCAGGCCCAAAGCATAAAGGACTGCGGATTTCGCCTTCGCCGCCCGACCCGATTGAATGGAGCGGATCGCCTCGATTACTGCGATGCTCGGAGCCGATATCGCACAAGCGAGCGCAAGTCCCTGCGCATAAAGATCCGGCGATTTAAAGAACAACCCTGCGGCTCCTAACAGGCCGATGATAAACAGAGCCAGTACGGCTTCGGGAATGAAGTAGCCAACCAACAGAACAATCAGGCTGACACCGCCGATCAGTGTGAAGAACCGGGCAACATTCTGATAAGTGTTGTACGAGTAGTCGAACTGCTTGGCAGGCCCCACTTTGAAACCGGCGTCTTCGATCCTTTTGATCGCCCCGTCCTTGCCGTTCAAGCTCTCGTACAGGCTGTCCAGCGGAGTGAGAATCGCTGCCTTGTCCAAATTCTTGACGGCGCGTCCGTTAAGGAAGAGCATCCGGATATTACGGTCTTTAACCGCCAGCACAAACCGGTCCGCCGTTTGTTGAATACGGGCTTCCTGATCCTCTTTGGTCAGGTTCTCCGTCAGTTTCTCTCCGTCTTTCTCCGTAAAGGAGTGCAGACGGACGACGTTATAGTCGGTATCTTTGGCCAGAGAGCCAAAGCCTTTTTGCGGCTGTTTCAACATCTCGATATTGGCGAGGCCCATATCGTACTTTTTGAGCAGAATTCCCATCTTGTGTAGAGTGACCTGTTCAGGATCATCCGAGTATCCCGGGGCATAATCACCGTCAATGATAATACGACGGGCACCCAGTTTGTATAGTTTCGCGAGCAGCGCATCCATCTCATTCGTGACGAATTCACGTTTGTTGCCGAGACGTACCACGATACGGAAGCCTTCATCCTTCATCATTTGAAGGGTAATAGGATCCGGGTCCATCGGCTTCATATTGGCTTCTTCCATGTTCATTTCGATAATCATGCCCGCCTGGTTTTTGAAGCTCCATGGGCTTGTCTTAACACCGAGTTTGTTAAAAGCTGTCTCGATCATCGGTTTGATCTGGGACTCCGATGCCGGGTCGGTGAACAGGATATACGTAAAATTTTCGTTCGGCGAGATCGGCTTTTGAGTAAGAGAAGTCGCATCCTTGGAGGAAAACACTTCAATACGTCGGCTCAATCTTAATTCGGAAAGCGTCGATTCGTACACGGCAAGCGATCCGATGCCGGCTTTTTTCATCGCCTGAAGCTGTTCCGATACAAATCCTTGCGGATTCGGCCGCACGTCGGCCATCTCCAATAAGTCACGATAATCAAACACAAACTCCACTTGATCTGCGGACTTCTCCGTCTGTTCGCGGAAGAAGGCAAGCGGCAGGGAAGCCAGAAGGCCAATAATGACAAGCCACCATAAAAGCTTGCGCAGCATTCGGTTTGCCGCAGTATACCTGTGTACCAATCTGTTCAACTCCGTTTCTTGAATCATGCGTCATTTGTACCCGAAAACCTCTCGGCCCCGGCACCGTATGGATGCAGGGGCCTTGGAGAGGTTCGGCTGTTACTGCTCTACTCTGTCCAGAACGAAGCGCACGAGACCTTGCAGCTGATTTGCCGCCTCGTCTCCGGTCGTTCCTTTTACCGCAAAGTAGAATTTGATCTTCGGTTCCGTTCCGGAAGGACGGAGGCAGAACCAGGAGCCGTCTTTGAGCTTGAATTTCAATACATTTTCTTTGGGCAGCCCGTTAATGCCGCGGCTGTAATCTTCTACTTCCGCAACTTCCACACCTTCAATGGAAGCCGGCGGGTTGTTTCTCCAGTCTTCCATCATCCGGCCGATCTGCTCCACGCCGTCTTTGCCCTTTAGCGTCTTGGATTCCAGCTTCTCCAAGAAGAAGCCGTGCTGACGGTAAAGCTCCTGCAAAACGTCGTAAAGCGTCTTACCCTGACTCTTGTAGTAAGCAGCCGCTTCACAAATCAGCATGGCCGCTACGACCGCGTCTTTATCCCGGGCATAGGTTCCCGCCAGGTAGCCGTAGCTCTCTTCATACCCGAACAAGAATTGGTGCTCTCCGGTCGATTCGAATTCGGTCATTTTCTCCCCGATGTACTTAAATCCCGTCAGGGTGTTCAGGACTTTCGCCCCGTAGCTTTCCGCGATAACGGCTCCCATCTCGCTCGTTACGATGGTCTTGATCACGACGCCGTTAGAAGGCAGCTCCCCGCGTTCTTTTAACGAACCCAACAAATAATTGACGATTATGGCGCCCGATTGGTTTCCCGTCAGCACGAAATATTCGCCTTTATCGTCTTTCACAACTGCGCCCATCCGGTCGGCATCCGGGTCCGTTCCCACGATGATATCGGCATCCCACTCTTTGGCGTCTCTCAGAGCCAGCGTGAAAGCTTCCCGCTCTTCCGGGTTAGGCGATTTGACCGTAGAAAAATTGCTGTCCGGCTGCTCCTGTTCCTTCACGACACGCACCTGCTCGAAGCCGATGCGCTTCAGGGCTTCGCGGACCGGTTTATTTCCTGTCCCGTGCAGCGGGGTGTATACGATACGGAAGTCTCCGCTCGTTTCCTTAATAACATCGGGATGCTGACTCACGGATGTAACGGCCGCGTAGTATTTCTCGTCCATCTCTTCGTCCAGCCATTCCAGCAGGCCCTTCTCCTCGGCTTCGGTGCGGGAGATTTTGCGGACGCTGTCAAATCCTTCGATTTTCTGGATATTCGCAAGCACCTGTTCGGCATCGTGCGGCACCAGTTGTCCACCGTCGGCGCCATATACCTTATACCCGTTATATTCCGGAGGGTTGTGGCTGGCCGTTACAACGATTCCGGCGGAAGCTTTCAGCTCGCGCACGGCAAAGGAAAGCTCGGGAGTCGGCCGCAGCGTCTCAAACACATAGGCCTTCACACCGTTGCCCGCAAGGACAAGCGCAGCCTCCAAAGCAAATTCCGGCGACTGATGGCGCGAATCATATGCAATCACAACGGAAGGATGGGCCCCCCCGTTTTTCAAAGCGAATTCCGCAAGTGCCTGGGTAGCCTTTCCTACCGTATATAGGTTCATCCGATTCGTACCCGCGCCGATTACGCCGCGAAGACCACCGGTTCCGAATTCAAGATCCTTATAGAAACGGTCTTCGATCTCTTTGTCCTGTCCCGCAATGGATTGAAGCTCTTTTTTCGTTTCTTCGTCGATAGACGGGTCCTGCAACCATTTTTCATAAAGATTCTGTACACGAGTCATCGTTCATCGTCCCCTTATTAAAATGATAGGATCTTTTTTTATCCGTTTAGGCGTTTGCCAGTGCAAACATGATTTCGCCTTCGGCTACCAGCTCTTCTCCGACTTTAGCGGTCGCCTGGCCTTTGCCTATGGTACCCTTCAAACGGGTGATTTTCACTTCCAGCGTCAGCGTGTCACCAGGAGTTACCTGTCTGCGGAATCTGAACCCGTCCACACCGGCCAGCAGGCCGATTTTCCCGCGGTTGGCTTCCACATTCAAAATCGCAAACGCCCCGACCTGTGCGAGCGCCTCCAAGATAAGAACGCCCGGCATAACCGGATAGCCCGGAAAATGTCCCTGGAAAAAGGGTTCGTTCGCCGTTACGTTTTTGAGGCCCACGGCACGGACGCCGTCCTCTACCTCCAAAATGCGGTCTACCAGCAAAAAGGGGTAGCGGTGCGGGATAATCTCCTGAATCTGCTTGTTGTCCAACATTGCAATCTTGCTCCTTCCGACGCTTTCCGTTTGTATATTTTGGTTTGAAACAACTCACACTAGCCCTATCCCTTCACAGCTGCAGAAGTGAAGGTTGATATAAGGGAGCGTATTTTGCGGCCACCGAAATGGTCGTGGAATATGCTCTTTTTTTGCTTCCCTATCCTTTATAAACAATTTTTCAAGGTTCGAACAAGGTCTTTACGACCCTTTTTTTACCGGACTTGTCTCTTCCGTACTTAATCGCCTGGTTTTACGGTTGACCGAATTGAACTGGGCCACGTAAATAATGGAGGTGACGAACGAAAACAAAATGACGGCCGCCAGGTATTCCGTTGCGTAAGGAACGTGAAAGAGAATAAGTAGGACGGCCAGGTAATACAAGACCGTCGTCAGCTTGCCCATGGCATTGGCCGGAAGTGTCTGTTTGCCGCGGAAATGAAAAAAAGCCGACCCTGCGATCATGCCGATATCCCGGATGAAAAAAGCCGCTGCGGCCAGCCAGGGAATCATCCCGGAACTGAGCAGGGAGATGATGACTGCAATCATCATCAACTTATCCGCAAGCGGATCGAGCATAATGCCCATCTGGGTAACCAGATTCCGTTTGCGGGCGATATATCCGTCTGCGATATCAGTTATGCCCGCTAGGACGACAACGAGAAAAGCCAGTTTCGTATAGCCTGCATAGAAAATGTACAGATAGACGGGAATTAGAAAAAAACGGCTTATGGTAAGCAGATTCGGTAAATTCAATCGTCTCTCCCTTTCTACGGCTAAAGCTGGAACAGGCGCGATTCCTCTCATTTTCATTGGTTTCCATTATACCGTTTCTCCGGGCAAAAAGAAAACTCCCTTGCGGGAGCTCACGCTCAGTCTGCAAACACCAAATCGAAGAGATGTTTCCAGGTGCTGATTCTGAATATGTCTAAAGTCGGCTGACCGCCGATTCCTGAATACCCGATCCAAAGCCCGACGATCAAGGCTCCCAAAAAAATGAGCGGAACGCGCAGTTTCTTCAGGATGCGAAGCGCCCCGGCGGATCTTGAAGTTCCTCCCGGTTTGCCCGTTCCCGGTTCTTTAGCCTGCGTAGATGATGCTGCTTCCGTCTCCTTGCTCTCTTCTTCCACGGACACGAGAATCGCCCCTCCTTCACGCATTAGCCGCGCAAGTTGTTAGCGAGCCCCATCATCGTATCCGCCGAGGAGATTGCTCTTGAGTTCAATTGGAAGGCACGCTGAACCATAACAAGTTCGGACATTTCCTGCTGCAGATCCACGTTGGACTGCTCCAGGAAGCCCTGCTTGACGGCCACGCCGTCCGTATTGGCCGCGAATACGTTATTCTGCGCCACGTTCGCCGGAAGACGGAAGTAGTTGCCGTCGGCTTCGCCGAGCAGCTGCGGGTTGATGACTTTGACCAGTTTAATCTGGCCGACTTGTCTGCCCGTACTCGCCGGGTAGGCTTCGTTGTAAACCACTACCCGCCCCTGTTCGTCCACACGGACGCGGCTGTTCTGCAAGGTCGGATCGGCCGGGTCAATCGCGATCTCGATCGGCTGATTGCTGGCCGTGTCCTTCACGAAGTAGCCGTCTTTGGTCGCAAGCCCCATGGCTTTGGTCACATTGCCCGTAGCCGGGTCCACTTTGTTGTACGCGCTGAGCTTAAGAGCTCCGTCACGGGTCCAAGCCGGTGTGTTGGAACCGGGAATGGTCACCTCGAACAGACCGTCCCCTTCGATAGCCAGATCGTACGGCTCATCCGTCGGTTTCAGGCTTCCCTGCGTCATAATATTCTGCAGGCCGACCAGCTTGGCGCCCCAGCCTTGAGGAAGCCCGAGAGAAGTCATCCGTCCGGTTTTCATAAAACCTTGCGGCTGATTCATGGTGTTCGTCAGTACATTCTCGAAGCTAGCTTCCTTCTTCTTGTATCCGACGGTATTAACGTTCGCCATGTTATTCGCCAATACGTCCAGCTTCTGCTGCAAGCCCTGCATCGTGACCGATGCATTAATAATCGAGTTGTTCATTGTGATCTCCTCCAAGCTTTCCAAAGAAAGCCTCTTCGAAAGCATTCCCTGAGAGGGATAGTATCATGCCGCTTCTTATACCCGGCCCACGTCATTGACAAGCTTGTCCATACTGCGGTCATAAAACTGGACCATCTTCTGGTTGGCTTCATAAGCCCGGGCTGCCGTCGTCATATCGACCATCGCTTGAGTCGGGTCCACGTTGGAGCGTTCCACGAAACCCTTGCGGACCTCAACCTGGTCACCTGCCGCCAGCGCCACAACTTGTCCCTCGTCATTGGCGCCGACCGTGAAAAGCCCGTTGCCTTCCGGTAGCAGCACGTTCGGATTCTGGACTTTCATCACGAGCGGAATGGGCGGATTGGCCGGATTATATTGAACTGTCCGGCCGTCAGCCGCCACAAGACGATAACCGTCCGCATTGGCAACGAAACCTTCCGCATCGACCGTGAATTTGCCGTTGCGCGTGTAATGACGTTCTCCCGCAACCTGCGGGTTCTCGACCACAAACAATGCTTCCGGCTGGTAAACGACCGTACCGTCCGGGCCTACAGCCTTGCCGCCGTTATCGAACTTCAGGCCGTTTACCTGAATGTCGGAAACAAGCGCGTAATCAAGCGGATTTCCCGTTTGCTGAAGCGGACCCTGCACCATGAGTCTGGCGGTTTCCTCGGCAAATACGCCCGTATTCATTTTGCCCACATTCACCACGGTACCGCCCCCTGCTTCTCCCCCGCGAATACGCGAGATAAGAACTTCCGGAAAAGACCGCGCCGAAGTGGTTTCCTGTTTGAAGCCCGGTGTGTTGAGATTGGCAATGTTGTTCGTCACGGTATCGTGTTTACGCTGCTGCATGGTCAAGCCGGATGCCGCCGTGTATAATCCCCTAAGCATGAGTCACCTCTATACGAATTTTCGTTTGGTCACTTTGTCCAGGTTGTCGAGCATAATGCCCGTCCCTTTGACGACGCAGTGCATCGGGTCTTCCGCGATCAGAACGGGAACCTTGAGCTCGTCCGCCAGAAGCTGATCCAGACCGTGAAGCATGGCACCGCCGCCTGTCAAAATAACCCCTCTATCTATTATATCGGCAGAAAGTTCCGGAGGTGTACGTTCCAATACACTTTTTGCGGCAGTTACGATAGAAGAAATCGGATCCCACAGAGCTTCCTGCACTTCACTGGAGCGAATCGTGATTGTCAAAGGAAGACCGGATACCATGTCCCGGCCGCGGATATCCATTTCATTCTGAACACTGTCGGCTTGTACCGTACCGATTTGGACCTTAATGTCCTCGGAGGTGCGTTCGCCGATCAGCAATTTGTATTTGTTCTTGATGTACTTGGTAATCGCCGTATCAAATTTATCGCCGGCGATCTTAATGGAGGAAGAGGTGACGACATCACCCATGGATAACACGGCCACGTCCGTCGTCCCTCCACCGATATCAACGACCATATTGCCGCTCGGCTGGTAAATATCCATTCCGGCGCCGATTGCAGCAGCCTTCGGTTCTTCTTCCATAAACACTTCTCGTGCGCCGCTGCGTTCAGCCGCTTCCCGAATTGCTTTTTGTTCCACAGAGGTAATGTTGGTAGGCGCACAGATGAGGATGCGAGGATGTGAGTACCAGCTTTTGCCCCCAACTTTGGAAATAAAATGTTTCAACATCGCTTCAGTAATTTCAAAATCGGCGATTACACCTTCGCGGAGCGGACGAATAGCCACGATGTTGCCGGGCGTACGCCCTACCATTCTCCTGGCTTCCTCACCGACCGCAAGAACGCGTTTTGTATCGCTTTCGATCGCCACAACCGAGGGCTCATCGAGCACTACTCCGCGTCCTTTCACATGAATCAAGACGTTTGCAGTGCCCAAATCGATTCCGATATCCTTACTTAACATGAAAAGTAATCCTCCCTAAACTAACCGTCCATCCCCATAAACTGAAGCGGTGCTTCGAATAGTATACATATTTTTCATTATAAGCTAATTTCGCAGAAAAAAACAGAAATTCCTCTTTTTTCGGGACAATTTCGACAATTTTCCGGAAGGAAGGGCGGGCTTGGGAGTCAGGATTTAACCGTAACAAGCGGTTCAGCGGATTTGACAGGTTTGGTCTTGCGGTATTTGATTTTGGTCGCTTCCCCTCCCCTAAGATGGCGGATCGATTTGTGGTATTCGAGGATCGTTTTGACCTGATTGGCCAGCTCCGGGTTGATTTCCGGCAGTCTCTCCGTCAAATCCTTGTGCACCGTGCTTTTGGAAACGCCAAACTCCTTCGCTATGGTGCGAACCGTATTTCTCGTCTCAACGATGCAAGTTCCGATCTTAATGGTTCGCTCTTTGATGTAATCGTGCACTCCCCTCGCCTCCCTACTCGGATAGTTTGGTACATTATATGAGGGGTAGGGCCTAATATTCTTTGTTTCCGCCGCTGACAAGCTATTTCCGTCCAATTATTTTGACGGACAAGGCGAAAGCTCGTCCTCCCGACGCTTTCCGTATGCAGGCAAAAAAAGACGGATAGGGTTTTCCCCATCCGCCGATATGGTAAAGATTTATTGCGGTTTGAATTCCGGAAGCAGCTGCTCCGGCAGTTCGGCCGTGCCGTCTTCCGCCTTGCGCACTTCGAAGTGAAGGTGGACGCCTTGGTCCTTCTCCAGCTCGTTGCGGCCGGCCTGCGCGATAACATCGCCTTGTTTAACGGTGGCGCCTTTGGCTACTTTCACTTCCCCTAGGCTTTGATAAACCGTTACCAGCCCGTTGTCGTGCGTAATCTCGACCAGATTCCCTACGACCGGATTTTTGTCCACTGCGGTTACTTTACCGCTGAGGGCCGCGCTTACATCAAACGCCTGCTTGTCTGCACGTACAAGATCGACGCCCACGTGAGGGGTAATCGTATCTCCGTATTCGATCATAGCCGCTTGCTTGGCTTCATTGCTGCCTTTGCTGTCGTAGGACGGAAGCGAAATCGTGACTTGGCTGCGGTCTTTTACCGGCCATTGCATACTTTCGGCTTTGGCACCTACGGGAACGGCATTGTCTTTGTTAGCCGTTTCACCAGCAGGTTTATCGGACTGGACGGAATTGACCGGCGTGTTCGTTGCGACCGGTTTCTTCACCGCATCCTGATAGACCCACATTAAGGTTAAGATAATTGCCGCTGCCGCTACATAAGTTGCCGGGAAAACCCACTTTTTGGCCAAAAATCTCTTCCATGCGGAGTTAGGGACATTTGCTGCTCCCGTTACAGTTTGGGGAGCTTCTTCCTTGTTATGAAACTCTTGTTTACCATCTCTCATATGGTTATCACCTCAATAACCATTGTTGACACGTTTGAGAGTTTTATACATTTGCCCTAAAGAAATTCTAGCAGGTCTTATTTTTGAGTTTTCTTGTTCAGTAGAGTGGAAGCGGAGGTCAGCTTTGCGCCGGGATAATAGTAAGCGGCGATTTCCGCGGCTTTCTTCCCTTCTTTGGCCATTCCGTTCGCCCCCCACTGGCTCATTCCGACTCCATGCCCGTACCCTTTTACCGTAAACGTCCAGTCCGTTCCGCTCAAAGCCGCTTCAAAATCGGTAGAGTTGAGACCCAGCTTCTCTCTTATTTCTTTTCCCGTAAATGTTTTGCCCGCTATCATGGCGCTCTTGACCCGTTTGGACTCCGTCCGTTCCAGAACTTTTATGCTGCCCGAATTTAAGGACGATGAAGCCGGGAGCCCCAGCTTTTGAAGAATGTCTTTATAGGAAAGGGTTATGGTTTGCTTGAATTTGGGCGAAAGCTTCTCATCCCACGGGCTGCTGACCGACTTCAGATAGGGAAGATCGGACCCCCACACATTGCGGACATCCTCCGTATACCCGTTGGAAGTGGAGAAAAAGGTGGCCTGAATCGGCTTCCCCTCGTAGGTAAGAATAAAATCGGCCGTAGCCTTTACGGCGGCGTCAATTTTTTTGCTGTTCGATTCGTATGCCTTGCCTGTCCATTGTTTCTGAAGCTGGTCGTCGGTCAGGTAGGCCTGATGCTGAATCGTGTCCGTAACCCATGCTTCCTTGACGGGGACGTTGCTGAAATCTCCCGTTAAAATCCGGCGTACAATATAAGTACGCGCCGCAATCGCCTGAGCTTTGAGAGCCTCTTCCGAAAATTCCGCGGGCATCTCCGCCGCCACAACCCCTTTTACATACTGTTCCAGACTCACCGTCTGAATCTGTTTCTGCTTGGAAAGGTAGACCGGTATCATAACCATATCGGCGGATGAAGGGATTGCTTCGGAGCCATGAGGATCCGCAAAAGTGCCGGTTTGCTGTTGGACGACCACGGCGGGAAGCAGAACGGTGACCAGCAGCAAACCCGAAACCGCAATGCCCGTCCAAAGCAGTGCCGGCTGTTTGAGCTTTGAACGTCTTTTAAACTTCATAGATGGCCTCCGTAAATGTTCCGTTCCGTCTTTAGTATCGAGAACGATGGCCGGGAACCGCTCTTAAGGAATGGCTGCTTCAAATACGCTGCCAGCAAACGCTCCAGCCGCCCTCTCTCTATGCGAAACGGGATTACTCTCATCTTATGAAGGGATTTACTAGATTAGAACGAAAAAACCGACCCTCCGATAGGAGAGCCGGTTTTCCTTATATCTGATTGGTTCCGTTAGCGGATCACGAAAGTACAGCGCTTAAGCCCAGGTAGGCTGAACGGCGAACAGTCCGATTTCTTGCGGCTGCTCCTGCTCTTCTTCCTGCGGGACGACCCGTTGAATATCGGCGCCCACTGAACGGAGTGCGGAGGTAATATCCACGTATCCCCGGTCAATATGGTGAAGTCCGGTAATCTCGGTCTCTCCCTCGGCTACAAGAGCGGCGAGAATCAAAGCGGCACCCGCGCGGAGGTCGGTCGCACAAACTTTGGCGCCCTTAAGCTTATTGTTGCCGCTCACGACAGCCGTACGGCCGTCGACTTTAATCGAGGCGTTCATGAGCATAAACTCGTCCACGTGCATGAACCGGTTCTCGAATACCGTTTCGGTAACCAGGCTCGTGCCGTCCGCAACCAGTTGGAGCGCCATCATCTGAGACTGCATATCCGTCGGGAAGCCGGGATACGGCAAAGTCTTGATGTCAGCCGCGCGCAGAGGTTTGTCGGCACGGACGAGAATTCCGTTCTCGTCCTCTTCCACGTGCACACCCATTTCCTGCAGCTTCGAAATCACAGGGCGCAGGTGATCGCCGATGGCGCCTTCCACGTACAGTTCACTGCGTGTAATCGCGGCGGCGATCATATAAGTACCCGCTTCGATACGGTCCGGTATGACGCTATGTACCGCGCCCTTCATTTTTTCCACGCCTTCAATGCGGATGACACCGGTTCCGGCACCCCGGACAACTGCGCCCATCGCATTCAAGTAGTTGGCCAGGTCGACGATTTCGGGCTCTTTCGCCGCGTTTTCAATAATCGTCGTGCCTTCGGCCAGAGTAGCGGCCATCATGATGTTCTCGGTCGCGCCTACACTGGCGACGTCGAGATAGATCTTCGCGCCTTTGAGACGTTTCTCCACCCTGGCTTCGATGTAGCCTTGGCCAAGCTCGATCTCCGCTCCCATGGCTTCAAAGCCTTTCAGGTGCTGGTCGATCGGGCGCGTGCCGATAGCACATCCCCCCGGAAGGGAGATACGGGCTTTGCCCAGGCGGGCCAAAAGTGGTCCCATCACGAGAAAAGAAGCCCGCATTTTACGAACGAGCTCGTAGGAAGCCTCGCACGTTTCGATCGCTTGAGCGTTTACTTTCACGCTGTGATTATGATAGCTGAGCTGCAGGCCCAGGCTTCTAAGTACCTTGTTAATTACAAGTACATCGTCAAGCGGAGGAGCGTCATGTATGACACTTTCTCCTTCCGCAGCCAAAATTGATGCCGCAATGATGGGCAGTACAGCGTTTTTGGCGCCGTTAACTTTAATCTTGCCGGCTAATTTACGGCCACCGCGGACGATAATTTTGCTCATCTCGGTCCCTCCGCGTCTTAATTTATCGTTCTAGATCGGGTAAAACGTGACTGTCGGTCTATGTCTTCATGAACACACCATTCATACAGTTCGGAATGGGGTCTGTGTTTGGCACCGTTGTACTACCATTGTTTACAAGTCTAAGCGATGTTATTCGACAAAATGTCAAAAAATTCCGTTTAATCCTACAGACCATTCCAGATACTTCAAGAAAAAACTGGCTACCAGGTAACCGAGCCCGATGGACATAAACACTTGCAGCATCTTGGCTGCGGGACTTCGCGGCTGCTTCAGCAGCACGTCGAATCGGAACTGCTGGAGCGCCCACCACGACAGTCCCACGGCGGCTAAATATACGACAATATTGATTAGGGGCATTTGCGGAACAACAGTTGTCAGTTCTTCCATATTCGACATCTTTTTACCTCTTCCTCCCGAAAACATTCGAAAACCGGGACAAAAGGGCTGCAAATTCGGCCCGGGTCGCCTGGTTGTCAGGGCGGTAAGTCCCATCCGGGAATCCCCGGATCCAGCCGTCCCCGGACATTTGCTTCAGAATGCCAACGCCCCAATACCGGTCGCTAACGTCCAGGAAAGGAGAACGTCCGCGGTATTTGCCTGCCATTTGCATCGTATTCGCAATCACTTGCGTCATTTCCATCCGGGTCAGAGGCTGATCCGGCCGGAAATGCCCATCCTCATATCCGTCCATGTAACCGGCCATTGTTGTCCTTGCAATGGAATCATAGGCCCAATGGCTGCTGCTGAGATCCGGATAATCGACCGGCCTGTTCTTCTCCAGTCGGAATCCGTTCGCCAGCATTACAGCGGCCTGTGCGCGGGTGATCGGCAGGTCAGGGTAAAATTTGTAGCTCCCGTCTCCGTCGATAACATGCCTGCTGGCCAGGTCTGCGATAGCCTTCTCGGCCCAATGTCCGTGAATATCGGAAAATCCGGCAACGAGAGGCTGTGCGGCCGCATTCAGCTGATACATCTGCTGAGTCGCAGCCCTGTCACTCTGCAGCTTGATATAATACAAACCTGCCGGCAACCGCCTGTCAAGAGCGAGATTCTCGGCAGACCCTTCGCTGCTCTTGCTGTCAAGCTCCTTAAGGGTGTGATCATACAGCGTGAACGTTATATCGCATCCCCGCTGGAGAGAGCCGAGCTTCAGCTGAACCAGACTTTCCTGCTCCAACCGGAATTGAAACCAATCCAAATCCGAAGCACTCTCTATAACACCGGGATGATCTTCATGCAGTGTCAGTGTCGTAGCCTGGTAAGGCTTATTATTGGGTTCATTCGGGTCAATCAGCTTAGGTGTATAATCAACCGACAGCGTATACTCCCCCATCACCGGCTGCGTATTGTCCTTCACATTGCTGATCCGGATGAAATAGTCGCCTGGCGTGACATTCATAAGAGGGGTCGCCTCGGTCGCTCCTTCTCCAAACTGGTCAAAAGTTGTCGATTTTTCTCCCTTTTTCTGAATCAATACTACCGGGTCTATTCTAGCGGTATCCACGGAAGTTTTCAAGCGGAGAGTACCGGATTTCTTAAAAGAAATCATAAACCAATCCTGATCGTTCTCCTGATGAAAGGTTCCCTTCACAGTCTGGCTTCTCGCAGGCAGGGAAGTCGCTTTATACTGATGGTCGTTATCTTCAAAAGCGTCCTGATAAATCTGGAAGTCAGTCTGCAGCGTATACAGGACTGCCCCTGCTTTGCCCGGGTCCAGAAGACTTGCCGCGATCTTGCTTTTTCCCTTCTGAACAGGCAGAGTCACAACCGGATTCTGAGGGTCCGTGGTGAAAACCTCTTCTGCCTCTTTATTATCCCGAAAGTACCGAATAGAAACAGGACTAGCGTCACTTGTTTTTAAGACAAGCTTCACAAAACCGTCGTAAGGACTATCCAGGGTAAACCAATCGGTATCTTTGCCGGAGCTGAACTCCGCATGGATGAGAGTGTGTACCGGCAGCATGGGCGCATGACCCGAATCGTCGTTCGGCTCGAAACGGTCGCTCAGCAGCGGCTCCTTCATCAGGCGGTCTACCCGCAGGAGCCCGAAGCCTGTCGTCGCATCCCATCCGGGCGATTCCAGATCCTCCGCCGTCTGCTTGATGAGTTCCCTGAGCTGCCAGGGCTCCAGATGAGGGGCGCGGCCCCATAACAACGCCGCAGCACCCGCCACCTGCGGTGCGGCCATCGACGTGCCCTCCTTGCTCTCGTAGCCTCCGCCTTTGGCGGTGGTGTACACATGCCAAGGCGCCACGAGGTCAAGATCCGGTCCGTAGTTCGACCGGTCGTCCGCGAGGCGCGCGGAGGTCATGCCGCCTACCCCGAGTACGGTCGGGTACGCGGCGGGATACTTCACGCTGCCGCCTTCGTTGCCGGAGGCGGCGACGAGAAGCACGCCTCGCTCCTCGGCGTAGCGCACCGTGCCGGCCATGAAGCTTGAATATTTATTCAAGCCCAGCGAGAGCACGACGATCTTGGCTCCGTGATCGACGGCATAACGGATGCCTTCGCCGAGCTTGGTCTCGCCGCCCGTGCCGTCCGCTTCCAATGCCTTGATCGGCATAATTTTCGCGTTGGGCGCGATGCCTGCGATGCCTTTGTCGTTGTTCATCTTGGCGGCGATAATCCCGGCCACGTTCGTACCGTGGCCGTTATCGTCCTGGGGCTTCTCCTGCGGATTAAGCAGGTTCGCTCCCGGGACGAGTCTGCCTTCCAGATCGGGATGCGTCAGATCGACGCCCGTATCCACGACCGCCACGATGACGGGTTCATCGCTATCGCCTGCCTGCGCCCAGCCTTCATCCATATGTATGTCATCCAAATAGGTTTGTTTCACCCGCAAAGGATCGTTGGAAACCGGATAAGCCTGTACATTCGATATGCCGACGGTCCATACGAGCAGTACAATCCCGAGCCATCCATACATCCATTTATATCGAAATTTTCGGTTCATTTAGAGAGTCCTCTTTCGGTCATTTTAAAAAAATAATAAGCCCGGATAGTTTTACGCCGTCTAATCGAAGATAAAAAACAATAAAAATAAGCTCCTCCACTGCCCAAACAGCGGAGAAGCTTATATTATATCAAATTTATGACAGGATTAGGAGGTCCCTAGTCAAACTGAATATCCGGTCGATATAAGCGAGCAGATATCCGGGAACGAGTCCCAGCAATAACGTCAAGCCCACACACAGCCAAAGAGTGATTCCGAGGGGGACCGGCACACTTACGGGACGTTCTTCAAGGTCGGCGCGCATGAACATTTGCCGGATAATGCCGAAGTAATAATAAAACGAAATGACGCTCGTGATCATCATAACGGCACCGAGCCAGTACAGATGTGCCTGCATTGTGCCGAACAGCAGGTACAACTTCCCAAAAAATCCCGCCGATACCGGAATCCCCGCCAGCGAAAGAAGAAGAACGACAGCGGCCGCGGACGTCCAGGGAGCACGGTAATAGAGACCGGCAAACCCTTTAATTTCCTCGTCTCCGGTCGATTTTTCTATAATCAGAATGACTGCGAAGGCTCCGATATTCATCAGAATGTAGGCGATCAGATAAAAGAAAAATTTGGAGAAGTTATCCACCTGTACCAGATTGATGTGCACGGCCAAAGGAACAAGCAGATAACCGGCATTGGCAATCCCTGAATAAGCCAGCAGCCGTTTCGCGTTTTTTTGCCGCAGCGCGACTGTGTTGCCCCAGATCATGGCAGCTGCCGCTACCACCGACAGGGCCAGGAAGATGTCCTTCTGAAGCCCTTCGTTCCCGAACTGCCCCAAGGCAAGCAGCACATAAAAGACTCGGAACAGGATAGCAAAAGCCGCCCCTTTGGATATAACGGCGAGAAAAGCGGTGACCGGCGTCGGGGCTCCCTGATAAACATCGGGTGCCCATGAGTGGAAAGGCGCGGCCGCTATTTTAAAACCGAACCCCGCCAAGAGCAGGAAGAAAGAGACGTACAAGAGCGGTTTGTAGCTCTCGTAACCCGAAACGATGGCCGCCTGTATCGCCCCGAGGTTCGTTGTTCCCGCAATTCCGTAAAGGAAAGACATCCCGTACAAAATAACGGCGGACGATATTCCGCCCAGTATGACGTACTTGAACGCGCCCTCGTTGGACCGGGTGTTTTTCTTTTTCATGGCGACAAGCACGTAAGAAGTAATACTTAGAAGCTCCAGTCCGACGAATAGCGTGATGAGATCGGCGGAGGAAGCCATCACCATGGCACCCAGCACAGCCGGCAGCAGGAAATAATAGTATTCCCCGACATGCGGTATCTCCCCGTCTTCCACGCTTCCCAGACTCATCAGAATAATCAGTGCGGTTCCGCCGAGGAATGCCAGTTTCAGCAGGTTTCCGAAATCGTCTATACGGTAACTTTCGTTAAGGAGTACAATCGCCTGATCGGGATTAAGCTGGGCAATGACAAAGGCGATAGAGACCGCGATACCGGCGAGGGAAAGCCAGCCGATCCATTTCCGGTTGACCCCCTTGGGCAAAAACAGGTCGAGCACCGAGAGCAGGATAGCCGTGATCACCAGCGTTATTTCCGGGAGCAGATGCGTTAAATCCTGTACATGAATTCGTATCGGTTCCACGTTCTATCCCCCTATCTTCCCAGCTAAGCTGTGAATCGTCTGATGAAACCCGTTTACCGTCTGCTGCAAAGGTTCGCTCAGTATACCCGGATACACGCCTAGCAGAAGGATAAAAGCGACCAGCGCAATCATCGGCACAGCTTCTATAAACCGGGCATCCGGCAGTTCCTTGAACCGTTCCGGCAGAGGTCCGTACGTCATCTTCATAACCCCTCGCAGCACATAAGCGGCCGTCAGGATAATGCCGACTGCACCTATAATCGTCAGTATCCGGGCCGTACCGAACAAGCCGATAAACGCCAGCAGTTCGCTCACGAAGCCGGAGAGCCCCGGCAGACCAAGGGAAGCAAGCCCGCCCACAAGCAGAATAGCGCTAAGAAAAGGCATGGATTTCGCCAGGCCGCCCAGCTTGCCTAGTTCGGTCGTAGAGGTCCGTTCGTAAATACTGCCGACGAGCAGGAACATGAGAGCGGAAATCAAGCCGTGAGAAACGAGCTGGAAAATCGCTCCCTGCATGCCGATCGGATTAAAGGCCGCGAGGCCCAGCAGCACAATGCCCATGTGACTGATACTGGAATATGCGAGCACTAGCCTGAACTCGTTCTGAACAAAAGCCAGCAGGGCTCCATACAAAATGTTGATGACACCCAGCAGAGCGAGTACCCATGCCCAATCCTGCGCTTGCGCCGGAAACAGCAGGATACCGAAACGGATGAGCCCGTATGCGCCCATTTTCAGCAAAATACCCGAGTGAATCATGACCACGGGAGGCGGAGCTTCCGTATGCACCTTGAGCATCCAGGTGTGAAACGGAAAAATCGGCAGCTTGATACCGAAAGCGATCAGCAGCATGATCAAGAGGACCGTTTTCATGCCCCCGCTCAAAAAGAACGGATTTGCCGCTTGAGGATTAGGCGACGCCTGATTCACCAGAGCGGCCGGGTCCTGCAGCAGGTTATGTACAATCGTCTGGATATCCCCGCTGTAGAATACGGTCAGTTGATTGCCCGCGATCTGCTGGGAAATCCCCGCCGTCGTCACAAGAATAACGAACGCGACAAGCATGATGGCCGAGCCGAGTCCGTTGTAAATCAGAAAGCGGCTGGCAGCCTTTTCCCGGTCTATGCGGCCCCAGATTCCGATCAGGAAAAACATCGGAACGAGGGTGATTTCGAAAAAGAGGAAGAACAGAAACAGATCCTGGGACGTAAACACGCCGAAAACGCCGACTTCCAGCAGCAGCAGCCAGATCGAGTAAGCCTTCCATCTTTTTTTGATGTAGATCGAGGCCAGGGCGGCCATGGTAAACACTAACGCGGTGAGGAAAACGAGCGGCATCGATAAACCGTCAACGGCCAGATGGTACTGAACGGTCCAGTAGAAGCTGGCGAGACCTTCGACCCCTTCTTTGTTGAGGGGGATGCGGATCCAGTCCAGCTGCTCTTTGAACTGCATCCCTGCCGCTCCGTTAGAATAAGCCGCATACAGCCATGCGCTGAGCAGAAGCGGGATTCCGGTGGCTGCCACGCACACGGCCTGGAGCGCTTTCTTGTTCTCCTTCGGCATAAAAAGAAGGACGAGTACGCCGAGCAGCGGGGAAAACACAATCAGACTAAGCAGGTTAGCCGACATGGATAAACCTCCTTCCGGCTACAGCAAGGATGAGAACAAGCAGGCCAAGCAGGGTGATCAGGCCGTAGGTCTGAACCTGGCCGTTCTGCAGCCGGGAGCCCGTTCGGCCCAGTCCGACAGCGGCTGCGGCTACGAGCCTGACGGCACCGTCCACGATAAACGTGTCTACGGCCTGCAACAGATATCCGATTCCCCGCAGCGGGAGGACAATGATCGTCTGGTAAATTTCGTCGATATAATATTTACGACGCACGAGATTATACAGCCACGGAAACTTTGCGGAGAACACAAAGCTTCCCGGCTTCCTTGCGTACAGCAGGTAGCCCAGAACGAGGCCTAGAACGCCCGCTGCCGTGGAGAGAAGCATCACGCTTGTGTGAACGGCCTCTTCTTCGGTCCTGCCTGTCAGCCAGTCGCCGAACCACCCGCTCCATGGGGTGTACAGAAAGCCGGCAAGAGCGGCGGGAACCGCCAGCAGAAGGAGCGGGAGCGTCATAGAGGCCGGGGATTCGTGAACCTCTTGGCCGCTGCGCGATTTGCCCCAGAATACCAGGAAAAAGAGCCGGGCCATATACAAGGCCGTAAAGAAAGCGCCGACGATGCCGACCCAGAACAGCAACGAATTCGTCTCATAAGCCTGGGATAGAATCGCGTCTTTAGACCAAAAACCGGAGAACGGAGGAATTCCGGACAAAGCCAGCGTACCGACCGCGAAGGTCCACGCCGTAATCTTCATCCTTCCTCCGATGCCGCCCATTTTGGTAATATCCTGCGTATGCACGGCATGAATAACGCTGCCCGCACCCAGAAACAGGAGAGCTTTAAAGAACGCATGCGTGAACAAATGGAAGATTCCCGTCGTATACGTAGCGCTCACTCCAAGCGCCATCATCATATACCCCAGCTGGGATACGGTCGAATAGGCTAAAATCCGCTTGATATCGTTCTGCGCCGTTCCGATTGTCGCTGCGAAAATCGCCGTAAAACCCCCGACATAAGCGACGATCTGCATAGCCGTATCCGATGCGAGGAAAACATCGAACGTACGGGCGACCAAATAAACTCCGGCCGCCACCATAGTCGCCGCATGTATAAGCGCACTGATCGGAGTAGGGCCTTCCATCGCATCGGGCAGCCAGGTATGCAGAGGGAATTGACCCGATTTGCCCATGGCTCCCATAAAGAAGAGAAGCGCGATCCAAGTTGCTGCGGGGCCTTCCACCTGACCGCTTGTAAACGCGTTTTGTACCGAATTAAAATCCAGCGCATGACCCGGCATGCTCCAAAACAGAAGCAGAATTCCGATAAACA
Organism: Paenibacillus sp. GbtcB18; assembly: GCF_019091125.1. Classification (NCBI taxonomy): domain Bacteria; kingdom Bacillati; phylum Bacillota; class Bacilli; order Caryophanales; family Paenibacillaceae; genus Paenibacillus; species Paenibacillus sp. GbtcB18. The sequence continues at coordinate 63,811 of NZ_JAGXJX010000010.1, read as the reverse complement.
ACCCGAAATCGCCGATTCTTGTCACGATAAAAGCTTTTTTTGCGGCAGCCTTAGCCTCAGGCTTCGTATACCAGAATCCGATCAGCAGGAACGAACAGACTCCGACAAGTTCCCAAAATAGATAAAACTCCACCAGGTTGACCGAAATAACCAATCCCAGCATCGCAAAAGAAAAGAGCGCTATGTAACTGAAAAACACATGCATCCGTTCGTCGTCTTTCATATATCCGATCGAATAGATATGGACCAGCAACGACACGAGCGTGACAACAATAAGCATGATCGCGTTTAAATTATTGACCTCGAAGCCCAGGCTCACCGCAAAATCGCCCACCCGCAGCCACTGGAAACCGTTCCAGGTGTAGTCTTGAACGCCTTTTCCAAGTCTCTCGATAAGAATGAGAAGGGCCACGACAAACGAAGCTAAGATGGCGGCCGTACTCAAATACTGACCTGTTCTTCTTGCCGACCTGCCCGAAGCGGTTATCAGAACATAGGCCAGGAGCGGAAACAACGGGATGAGCCAGGCATATTGCGAATAAACGGAAATCATATTTTCCTTTCCTCCTTCAAGGCCATGACGTTAGACAGCTCTGCCAATCAAAGTTGAGGATAAGAGCCGCACCATTCGCCGCTAATGCTTCATGGAGTTCATTTCATCCACGTTGCCCGTTCCCTTATTGCGGTAGAGAGCGATCAGGATAGCGACGCCAACAGCCGCTTCCGCTGCCGCTACCGTGATGGTGAACAAGGAAAAAACTTGCCCGGTCAGCGCAGGCTGCGCGCCCATTTTGGCGAATGCGACCAGATTCAGGTTCACGGCGTTGAGCATCAGCTCGATGGAGAGGAGAACGATGACACCGTTCCTCTTGGACAATGCCCCGTACAAACCGATACAGAACAAAATGGCCGCCAGAGTCAGATAAGGAGTCACGACACTTGTCACGTTAGTCCTCCTCTCTTTTGGCAACGACAATCGCTCCGATAAAGGCGACAGTCAGCAGCACGGACATAATTTCGAACGGAATGACGTATTCGTTGTACAGCAGTTTTCCGATCTCAAGCGTATTATCCTGCCCGGTCTGAAGAGAGCCTGCGGCCGACGGAAACGTCGTATTTTGAATCGCATAGAAAAGGATGCCGAAGAGTCCCAGTGACCCGATACCGAGCAGAATCTTCTGAACCGGCCCGCTCTTGGCCTTCTCTTCAGCCCGGTGGTTGGTCATCATAATGCCGAAAATCATCAGAATCGAGATGGCTCCCGCATAGATCAGAATCTGGACAAAACCGACAAACTCCGCTTCCAGCAGCACATACAGCCCGGCCAGACTCACGAATGTAAAGGCAACGGACAGCACCATATGAACCACTTTCGTGAAGGTGATCATATAGATGGCGCCCCCGATCGCACAGATGGCAAACAGAAGGAACCACCAGTTCTCCCCCTGCGACAAAAAGCTTCCTAAACCGCTAAACATCCTTCTTCGCGCCTCCTTTGGGAAGGGCGGAGTTGTTTTCTTTACGCACCAGCGTGTTGTTGTCCGTGAGCCACTTCATATCTTTAAACAGCTCGTCACGGCTGTAGGCGCTCAATTCAAAGTGGTTGGTCATCACAATCGCTTCGGTCGGACAAACTTCCGTGCAGAGATCGCAAAGGATGCAGATTTCAAAATTGATATCGTAGGTGTCGATAATTTTGCCCTTTTTGTCGGGATCGGGATTGGGTTTCCCCGTCAGGGTAATACACTCCGTGGGACACACTTTCGCGCACATATTGCAGACAATACATTTGTCCGGTTCGAAATGCTGGATTCCCCGGAACCGGTCCGGCATTTGCAGGGGCACATCGGGATAAGCGTAGGTCACTTTTTTCTGGGTCATCGTTTTGAGTGTAACGCCTAATCCTTTGATAAGACCTTTCACTGGCCCTCTCCTCCTTTTACGACTTCATAGAACGGCAGCGGCCGCGTTACCCGGTAAGACCCATGTAGAGAGCCGTTATAAAAATATTGAGCAGCGCCAGAGGCAAAAGAACCTTCCAGCCGAGTCCCATTAGCTGGTCAATCCGGATTCGGGGCAGAGTCGCCCTGATCCAGAAAAAGAAGAAGACAATGAACGAGAATTTAAGCAGAAACCAGACAATGCCCGGAATAAAGGCGAGAAAAGCAAACGGGGCGTGCCAGCCGCCCAGGAAAAGGACCGTCGTTAAAGAAGCGATCGCAAAGACGTACACATATTCCGCGAGCATGAAGAAAGCGAAACGAAACCCGCTGTATTCGACATGATAGCCCGCTACAAGCTCCGATTCGGCTTCCGGCAGGTCAAACGGGGTGCGGTTCAGCTCGGATACGCCCGCAATGACGAAGACGATAAAACCGACGATCTGAGGGAGAAAGTTCCAGTTCCAGAAGTTATCGCCCTGGGCTTCCACGATTTTATGAAGGTTCAAAGTGCCGGTCATCATGATAACCCCGATCACCGAAATAACGAGAGGAACCTCGTAGCTGATCATTTGAGCGGCTGACCGCATGCCGCCGAGCAGGGCATATTTGTTATTGGAAGCCCAACCGCCAAGAATCATTCCCAAGGTGGAGATACCCGACAGCGCTACATAATAAAGGAGACCGACATCCAGATCGGCATGAATGAGATTCGCGGTGAACGGAATCGTCGCTACAACGACGAACGCCGGGATAAACGTAAGCACAGGCGCGAGAATGAACAGCTCCCGGTCCGCTTTGCGCGGAATGGTATCTTCCTTGATGAGCAGTTTAAACACGTCAGCGACCGTTTGCAGCAGTCCCAGCGGTCCTACACGATTTGGGCCGTATCTCCCCTGCATCCAGCCGATGACTTTTCGCTCGAAGTAGATGGCATACGTTACGAATCCCAGGATGATAAGAAGCAGCACAACGCCGTAGGCCGCGAAAATAAGCCCCGTCGTCCATGTCAGCGGCTGTCCGACCAGATCCAGCATCAGCCGTCCACCTCCCCTACAACGATATCAATCCCGCCGAGAATAGTAATCAGGTTCGTCATAGTTTCCCCGACCAGCAGCTTCGGTAAAATTTGAAGGTTCACGAAGGAGGGGCGGCGGAATTTTAGCCGGAACGGTTCGGGCCGCCCTTTGGACATGATAAAACAGCCGATTTCCCCCCTCGGCGATTCGATCGGCGCATAAATATCGCCTTCCGGCGGCTTGATGACCCGAGGGGCTTTTCCCATCGTATCGCCTTCGGGAATCTGATCCAGCGCCTGCTCGATGATGCGCAGGGATTGAACGATCTCTTCCATTCTAATGAGATAACGGTCGTAACAGTCACCATTGGTTCCCACCGGTACGTCAAAATCGAAACGGTCATATATGGAGTAAGGCTGATCCTTACGCAAGTCCCATTTGACTCCGGTACAACGCAGGTTCGCCCCGCTTAATCCGTAAGCGATAGCCGTATCGGCATCGTAACGGCCTACGCCTTTGATCCGAGCGAGAAAAATTTCATTTCCGCTGACAAGACGGTCATACTCTTCCAGCTTACTCTTCATGTAAGGGATAAATGCCCGGATTTTGTCCAGCCAGCCTTCCGGGGCATCCCATTTGACCCCGCCGACACGCATATAATTGTAGGTAAGTCTGGCCCCGCACAGCTCGTTGAAAAAGTCGATAATCATTTCCCGGTCGCGGAACGCATAAAGAAACGGGCTCATCGCCCCGATATCGAGCAAATAAGTTCCCCACCAGACCAGATGACTGGCGATCCGCTGAAGCTCCATAACCAGAATACGCAAATACTCGGCTCTTTCCGGTATCTGCAGGCCAAGCATCCGTTCGACCGCGTTGACCAGCACATAATTGTTGGTCATGGCCGAAACGTAGTCCATCCGGTCCGTATAAGGAATGATTTGAGTGTAATTGAGATTTTCCGCAAGCTTCTCGGTACCTCGGTGCAGGTAACCCATGACCGGGATCGCCTCGCGGATGATCTCTCCGTCCAGCTTGACGATAATCCGGAATACCCCGTGGGTACTCGGATGCTGAGGCCCTACGTTAAGCAGCAGTTCTTCTGTCCGTAACAAAACGCTACACCTCCGGGTCGTACGCTTCGTAATCTTTGCGCAGCGGGTGGCCGACCCACTCGTCCGGCATCATGATGCGCGTCAGGTTGGGATGGCCGGGAAAATCAATGCCCAGCAGGTCATAGATTTCCCGCTCGTTCCAGTCCGCGGTCGGCCATACGGAAGCGACGGAGGGAACGGACGGAGCCTCCCGCTCTGTGCGCACGCGGACTCCGTATTCTTTGCGCAGCGGGATAGAGAGCAGATGGTAAACCACTTCCAGCTGGTTGCCGAGGTCTACGCCGCTCACGCTGCGCAGGTAGCCGCACTGCAGCTCCTCGTGCTGCAGGAAGACCTCCGCGGCACGCACCCAGTGCTCGCCGCGGATAACCACGAAGGGACGGTGGCCATCGTTCTCGTTGATGAACGCTTCATCAACGGCGTCCCCGGCCACCTCTCCCTTCAAGATCTCGACCAGCCGGTCCAGCAGCGGCTGGTTCGGGGACGGCGGCTTCGGCGGAGCATCCTCCGCCGGAGCCGCGGTTTTGGCGGCGCGGGCAGCCGCCCGGGCTGCGCGAGCTTCTGCGGCGGCTTTCGCTTTGTCGCCGCCGTCCTCGGCCGCTGCTCCCTCAGTCGGGGCAGCGCTGTTCGCCGCGGCCGGAGCGGTGCCCCCGGCTTCAGCGGCCGCGGCGCTTCGCGCTGCCGCACGGTCCGGGCGCTGCGCAGCACCGGACGCCGGGGTGGTCTCCGGCGCTGATTCGCCGGTGCCCGCCGCCGAGGCGCTCTGCTCGGACGAGCCGGCCGGAGGCGTCGTGCCGTCCCCCACTGATCCTGCGCTCCCTGAACCAGTATGTAACTTGTCATGCTCTTCTTTCGACAAAATCCCTTGTTTTTCCTTATATTCAATTGTATTCGCTTCCAAATTTTCGTCTGATTTTGTCGGTTTTGACTGAAAATCAGGCTCCTGCGGATTTTCCTTTTCCTTATCGGTCACAGGTTCGTCACCTGCTTTCCGGTTTTCGCCTCGTAACGGATTTTCTCCTGAAGCTTATTGATTCCGTAAATCAATGCCGCCGGATTCGGCGGGCAGCCTGGAATATACACATCAACCGGAACCACTTGATCGACGCCTTTTACAACTGCATAAGATTTTACGTACGGACCGCCTGCCGTAGCGCAGGACCCCATCGCAATGACCCATTTCGGTTCCGGCATCTGATCGTACAGACGACGCAGCAGCGGAGCCATTTTCTTAGTCACCGTGCCGGCCACGATCATCACATCGGATTGACGGGGAGACGTCCTGAAAATAACGCCAAAACGGTCCAGATCATAATGCGACGCGCCCGTTCCCATCATTTCGATGGCACAACAGGCGAGACCGAAAGTGAGCGGCCACAAGGAGTTGCTTCTTGCCCAGGCTTTGACCTGCTCCAGGGTTGTCATAAACACATTGCGATCCAGTTCAGCACGATCCTCCGGAGTTATCGACTCTAAATTGAAGTCCATTGCAGCACCTTCTTCTTCCAAGCATAGAGTAACCCGACACCGAGAAGCAGGACAAAAATACACATTTCCACCAGTGCAAACAGCCCCAGCTTGTTATACGCCACGGCCCACGGATACAAAAATACGGTTTCCACATCGAAAATGACAAACATTAAGGCGAAAAGATAATACCGGATATTGAACCTGACCTGACCTTCCCCTACCGGCTCATTTCCGCTTTCGTAAGTGGTTGCCTTGTCTTCGTTCGGCTTGTTGGGTCTAAGCCATCTGCCGATCGTAAGAGCTGCAACCGGAAGCAAGATGCCGAGTGCGACGAAAATGGCTACGATCACATACTTTACCGCGTACATCTGCTTGAAATCGCCTCCATTTTCATAAGAAATCTTGAATCATCTCATAAAATTTGGTAATGTAATGCCTTTCCAATTATAGCATACGCTCAAAAAATGTGTCTAATGAAAATGATTTTAGATGTAAGCGTATACTTTCTCGAGAAAATAAAAAAACAGAAGACGCATAAACGTCCTCTGTTTCTTCTTGCTTATTTTTGCTCGTAAACCCCGATCCGGTTCAACGCCCGTTTAAGAGAAAGCTCGGCGCGCTGGAAATCAGCTTCGTCTTTCTTACCCGTTAAACGTTTCTCGGCGCGTTCCTTCGCAGACTTCGCACGTTCGATGTCAATGTCGCCAGGCAGTTCCGCACTTTCCGCCAGGATGACAACCTTATCTTTGCGCACTTCCATGAAACCGCCGTTCAAAGCGACGATATCTTGTTTGCCATTCTCAAGCTTGATCGTGGCGGGTGCGATTTTCAAAGGTGTCACAAACGGAATGTGGTTCGGAAGAATGCCAAGTTGGCCTTCGATGCCGTCGACACTTACCATGTGAACATTCTGGGTATATACGATGCGCTCCGGAGTTACAATTTCCAAAAGGAAAGTACTCACGCTCATTCCTCCCCAGAACTTTCGCTAGAAAGTTCGTTCGCTTCGTAAGCTTTTCACCTTATCCAAGAGAGGCGCTCTGCGAGAGGTTTCTCTCGGACTCGGATCAAACCCGGGAAAGCAGGCAAACGCCTGCATGACCCGATTGCTTATACCATCGTTCTTGCCTTTTCAACGGCCTCATCAATCGAACCTACGTTAACGAAAGCTGCTTCCGGCAGGTCGTCATGCTTGCCGTCAAGCAGTTCTCTAAAGCTGCGCACGGTTTCTTTAACCGGGCAGTAGAGACCTGGCATACCGTTAAACGCTTCGGCAACGTGGAGCGGCTGGGACAGGAAGCGTTCTACGCGTCTTGCGCGGTTAACGGCAACCTTGTCATCCTCGCTCAACTCGTCCATACCGAGGATGGCGATAATATCTTGAAGTTCTTTGTAACGCTGAAGCAGACGCTTAACGCCTTGTGCCACTTCATAGTGCTCTTCGCCTACTACCTGAGGAGTCAGGATACGGGAAGAGGAGGCAAGCGGATCAACGGCCGGGAAGATACCTTTCGCGGCAATGGAACGCTCGAGGTTAGTCGTTGCGTCCAAGTGGGCAAACGCGGTTGCCGGAGCCGGGTCAGTATAGTCATCCGCCGGTACGTAGATCGCTTGAATCGACGTTACGGAACCTTTGGTTGTGGAAGTAATACGCTCTTGAAGTTGACCCATTTCGGTTGCCAGCGTAGGCTGGTAACCTACCGCGGACGGCATACGTCCGAGGAGGGCGGAAACTTCGGATCCCGCTTGTGTGAAACGGAAGATGTTGTCGATGAACAGAAGTACGTCACGGCCTTCTTCATCACGGAAATACTCGGCCATAGTCAGACCGGAAAGGGCAACACGAAGACGCGCGCCTGGAGGTTCGTTCATTTGACCGAATACCATTGCGGTCTTGGCGATAACGCCGGAATCACTCATCTCGTGATAAAGGTCGTTACCTTCACGTGTTCTTTCACCTACGCCCGCAAATACGGAGATACCGCCATGCTCCTGCGCGATGTTATGAATAAGCTCTTGCATGGTTACGGTTTTACCTACACCCGCACCACCGAAGAGACCGATCTTTCCGCCCTTCATGTAAGGAGCAAGAAGGTCGATAACCTTGATACCCGTTTCCAGCATCTCGGCTTGAGTCGTCAGATTGACGTACTCAGGAGCTTGCTTGTGAATCGCGGATGTCAGGGTCCGGTCCGCAGGACCTTTACCGTCGATCGGATCGCCCAGTACGTTATATACACGACCCAGCGTAGCAGGACCGACCGGTACGGAGATAGCGGCACCCGTATCGATAGCTGCCATTCCACGCACGAGTCCGTCCGTAGAAGACATAGCTACACAGCGTACTTGGTTGTCGCCGAGGTGTACGGCAACTTCAACTGTCACTTCGCTGTTTTCTTGATCAGCGGATTGAGCAGTTTTTTGAATTTTAATGGCATTCAGAATCTCGGGCAGATGTCCACGTTCGAACTCGATGTCGACTACCGGTCCCAAGACCTGAACAACACGTCCTTTGCTCATTGTATTTCCCTCCTGTACTCAAATGCTTAGTTCCGCACTGCGCATTAGTTCAATGCGTTGGCACCAGCAACAATCTCCGAGATTTCCTGGGTAATTGCCGCCTGACGTGCACGGTTGTAGGAAAGTGTAAGCTCTGCAATCATCTTCGTCGCATTCTTCGTCGCGCTACCCATAGCGGTCATACGCGCGCCGAATTCGCTCGCTTTGCTTTCCAGCACGGCGCTGAAAATGACCGTTTCCGCATACTTCGGAAGCAGTACTTCCAGAACGCCTTCGGCGGAGGGCTCATATTCGTAGGAAGAGACAGCGCTGCTGCCGGACTCCGGCTGCTCGAGCGGCAGCAGTTTTTTCTCAACCGGCGTTTGCGTAATTGCGTTATGGAACTGGTTGTAATAGACGTACAGCTCGTCGTAATTGCCGTCGATGAAGTTCTGCACAGCGGACGAAGCGAGCTGCTTGATATCGGCGAACGTCGGAGTATCGCTGAGGCCAGTGACTTCGTCAAAGACCGGGATGTTTCTCCGCTTGAAGAAATCCCTGCCTTTGCGGCCGACAACGAAAACCGCATATTCATCCGTAGATTTATGGCGTTCACGAATAGCATTTAACGCCTTCCGAAGCACGTTGGCGTTAAAACCGCCAGCGAGTCCGCGGTCTGAAGTCAAGACCAGATATCCCGTGCGTTTGACTTCACGAACCTGCAGCATCGGATGCTGAACGCCCTTCGAGCCTGCAGCCACACTAAACACCACTTCGCGGATCTTATCCGCATAAGGGCGGGAAGCCTCCGCATTGGTTTGAGCGCGCTTCAGTTTGGAAGCCGCCACCATCTCCATTGCTTTAGTGATCTGCATTGAGCTCTGTTTGCTCTTAATCTGACGCTTAATCTCGCGTATACCCTTAGCCATACCGTTTCACCCCCTGCAGCTTGATTATGGAATCGCAAATTCTCATAATTATCCGGATACCGAGAATCCTTTACGGAATGTCTCGATAGCTGCAACCAGCGCTTTTTCCGTGTCGGAAGTAAGATCCTTCGTGTCGCGGATGGAGCTGGCGATTTCCGGTTTGTTGGCATCGAGGTATGCAAGGAATTCTTTTTCGAAACGGGTAATGTCTTTAACCGGCAGTTCGTCCAGGAAACCTTTAGTAGCGGCATAGATGCTGATAACCTGTTTTTCGAAAGGCATCGGCTCGTTGATACCCTGCTTCAGGATTTCCAGTGTACGCTCACCACGGTTCAGACGGGAAAGCGTTGCTTTATCAAGGTCGGAACCGAACTGCGAGAAAGCAGCCAATTCGCGATATTGTGCAAGGTCAGTCTTCAGGGTACCGGCAACTTTCTTCATGGCTTTCACTTGAGCGGAGCTACCTACACGGGATACGGAGATACCCACGTTGATGGCCGGACGCTGACCGGAATAGAACAGGTCGGATTCCAGGAAGATTTGACCGTCCGTAATGGAAATAACGTTGGTCGGAATGTATGCCGATACGTCACTCGCTTGAGTTTCGATGAATGGAAGCGCCGTGATGGAGCCTCCGCCCAGCTCGTCGTTCAGCTTAGCTGCACGCTCAAGCAAACGGGAGTGAAGATAGAATACGTCACCCGGATAAGCCTCACGGCCCGGTGGACGACGGAGGAGCAGGGAAAGCTCACGATAAGCGGCAGCTTGTTTGGACAGATCGTCATAAACGATCAGGACATGCTCGCCTTTGTACATGAAGTATTCGCCCATTGCGCAGCCGGAATAAGGAGCCAGGAAGAGCAATGGAGCCGGTTCGGATGCACTCGCGGTTACGACGATCGTGTAATCGAGAGCGCCGTTGCGGCGGAGTGTATCCACTACGTTGGAAACGGTGGACTGCTTTTGACCGATGGCCACGTAGATACATTTCACGCCGTTGCCTTTTTGGTTGATGATCGTATCGATGGCAATCGCCGTTTTACCGGTTTGACGGTCACCGATGATCAGCTCACGCTGGCCGCGGCCGATCGGTACAAGCGCGTCAATCGCCTTGATACCGGTCTGCATAGGCTCGTGTACGGATTTACGCGCCATAACGCCAGGAGCCGCGGATTCAACCGGACGGTATCCGGAAGCTTCGATCGGTCCTTTGCCGTCAATCGGCATACCCAGTGCGTTAACAACGCGGCCGAGCAGCGCTTCGCCTACAGGTACCTGCATAATGCGGCCTGTACGCTTAACTTGGTCACCTTCGCGGATGTCCGAGTACGGTCCGAGAATGATGATACCTACATTGTTTTCTTCCAGGTTCTGCGCCATGCCCACAACGCCGTTGGCGAACTCGAGAAGCTCACCGGCCATGACGTTCTCCAAGCCGTGCACACGAGCGATACCGTCACCGATAGTGATAACCGTACCGACTTCAACGACTTCCAGATCTGCTGTATAATTTTCGATTTGCTGCTTAATCAGCGTGCTGATTTCATCAGGTCTGATACTCAACGAACCTCACCCCTATCTACATTGCTTGAGCTTGTTTCAGCGATTTTTCCAAACGTTCGAGTTTGCCAGCCAAACTGCCATCGTATAGACGGTCACCGATCCGAACAGTAATGCCGCCAAGCAAGCTCGGGTCGACTACCGTCTGTACACGAATTTGTTTGCCGGTCATACGGCTAAAGTTGTCTGCAATTTCCTTGACTTGTACTTCAGACAGCGGCAGAGCTGTGTAAATCGTAGCGTCTGCCTGGCCAAGCGACTCGTTGGAAATCTGAACAAAGTCGGACAGTACAATAGGAAGCAGGGATTGCCGTCTTCTATCGATCAGGAGTTTAATCGTATTCATAACGAGCGGAGAAATCCGATCCGCAAAGATGTTCGACAAAAGCTGACGTTTCGCAGGCACGTCGATATTCGGATGATCCAGAACGCTGCGCAGTTCCGCATGATCCTGGATCGTCTGAACAATCTCGGTCAGTTCAGTTTCAACTTGAGCGACCGTGTTCTGCTCCTTCGCAGCTTCAAAAAGTGCTTTCGCATATCTTTTCGCTACCACGATGTCACTCATTTAGATCCCCCTACCTCATTCAGGTAATGGTTCACCAATTCTTCCTGTGACTTTTCGTCAACTTGCTTTTCAATAATTTTAGAAGCGATCATAACGGACATAGCGCTAACTTGCCCGCGCAGTGCTGCAACCGCTTTGTTTTTCTCGCTTTCGATCTCGCGTACCGCTTCTTCTTTCACGCGGTCCGCTTCACTTTTCGCTTTATCGACGATTTCTTCGGCTTGCTTGGAGCTCGTCAATTTAGCTTGCTCGATCATTTGGTAAGCTTCTTTACGTGCCTCTTGAATTACCTGCTTCTGTTCTTCGAGCATTTGCTCGGCTTGAACACGACTTGCGTCAGCAGAGTTCATCTGGTCGGCAATCAGCTTTCTGCGCTCTTCCATCGTTGCGAGCAACGGACCGAAGGCGTATTTGTTGAGCAGCCAGTATAGAATTCCGAACGCGATAAGCGCGAATACGAACGATTCCCAATTCCAAGACATTCGAGTCACTCCTTTCCGTAACTGTGTACTGGGGCGATTCTTCAAGAACCTAATTCATAGCGAAGGCGCGGATGGCTCAGGCCTTCCCCGCCCAACCGAGGCTATGCGAATTAGCTGAAGAAAATCAGGAAGCCCAGAACGACACCGATAATCGGAACAACCTCGACGATACCAACACCGATAAACATAGTTGTTTGCAGAGTACCGCGAAGCTCAGGTTGACGAGCGATACCTTCTACTGTCTTGCTTACGATCAGACCGTTACCAATACCAGCGCCAAGTGCGCCCAAACCGATTGCTAATGCTGCTGCCAGGAATTCCATGAAAAATTTCCTCCTCAGAAAATAGGTTTTGTACCTGTAATGTGTATATGGATCCCACGCCTTGCGGAAGCCGCGCAGAGCTGCTAATCGCAGCTGAGCCGATCATTTAGTGATCTTCATGATGAACGGTAGCTTGGGAAATGTAAACCATGGTAAGAATGGTGAACAAGAATGCCTGGATGGCACCTACGAAGATACTGAAGCCCTGCCAAGCGGCGAGCAGCGGTATCCCTACAACACCCAGCATCATAATGGTGGAGATCAGAACCTCACCCGCAAAGATGTTCGCGAACAAACGAAGAGCAAGCGTCAACGGCTTGGAAAGCTCTTTAATGATGTTCAGCGGCAGGAAGAACCAGAACGGCTCAAAGTAATGCTTCAGATAATGTTTCGTGTTCTGTGTCAAACCGAGTGTATTCGTCATAACAAACACCATCAGGGCGAGTGCGGACGTTACGGAAAGGTCGGCTGTCGGTGATTTCCACCAAGCCACAGAAGCATGCTTGCCTGCTTGCTCCAACTCATGAATACGGGCATCCGTCAGCACTTGCTGACCGAACAGCGTAAACCCCTGAGTATGGTCGGTTACGATACCGAATGGGAGACCGAGAAGGTTGGAGACAAAGATAAACATAATTAATGTCAATCCTAACGAAATGTAGGACTTTGCCTTGCTGAGCGGCATCGTACTCGCAATCGTGTTATGAACGAACTCAACGACCCATTCCATAAAGTTTTGCATTTTGGAAGGTTTGTCGACGGACAGGTTCCGCACGGACAGAAGAGCCAGGACTAAAACAACCACGCAGGATACGATAATCGCCAAAAAGGTTGAAATGTCAATATCGATACCATTTTCGAAGTGTAGCACGGGAAACTCATGCATTTTCCAATTTCACCCCTTTCCATGCATTACGGTTTGTGTGGACGACTCAAAATGCCGACTAGCAAAAGTATAAATGGAACCAAAAAGCAACCAATAATGGTTGAGGCGATATCAAGGTGTTGTGGAAATTTAAGCGCAATCATAACAGCAAGGAGCACTGTAGCCAGACGGCTTAAAAATCCGAGACTCATGCGCTGTGCGCCCCGCTCCGCAACGGTTTTGCCGATCAAATCGACTCTGCGCTGAAGGAGCAAAGCATTGATGCCGCTTGCAATAGCACCTACCAATAATCCTGCAGCTACCGTGCGTACGGAAGGGACAAGCGCCCAGACCAGTAAACATACGGCGAGAAGCAGAAATGCGATACGCATAGCTTTCTTGAGCAGGTCATTCATCGGGTTCCTCCAGAAACTTCTTAAGCAGCATGATGACCGTAGCGATCCCCGCGAAGAGACCGAGCATCACGCCTGCTACTATCCAGCTTCTCGGACCGCCAAAACGCTGGACTGCGAAGTTCGCGGCGAAGTAGCCGAGCATGGTACAGATAGCGATATCAAGCCCGAGTGCGCCTACAAGGCCGGCCGCCCTCCAAGGATTATCGCGGTTTCCTTTGTTTTTCATGGCTTTGACCCCTATCAATCCTCATATATTGTATCGGAGCAAAGTCTACTTTGTCAATTCGTATAAAATCAAACATTTCGTGAACAGTACTGCCGAAATCCCTTGTATATCAAGGGATTTCGGCATTTAAAACCAAACAGTGGAACTGTACAGTGTGACCTTTGTCATTGCATCGTCACAATGTCGAAAGAGATGCGTTAAAAAGAGTCCGGTTTTTCCGTTTTATAGCCGAAATGGTGTAGGATTCCCTGCACGATTCTGCGGGAAGCTTGTCCGTCTCCGTAAGGGTTCGCAGCGCCCTTCATGCGATCATACGTTTGCGGATCGGTGAGCAAAGCGCGTGCACGCTCGTAAACTTTCTGTCCGTCCGTACCAACAAGCTCCAAAGTACCGGCTTCCACGCCTTCCGGACGTTCCGTAGTGTCACGAAGCACCAGGACAGGTACACCGAACGACGGAGCTTCTTCTTGAAGACCGCCGGAATCCGTCAGGATCATGTAAGCGTGAGGGTAGAAGTTATGGAACTCGAACACGTCGAGCGGATCGATCAGCTTAATTCTCGGGTGGTTGCCCAGAATCTCATAAGCCGGTTCCTTAACGGCCGGGCTCGGATGAACCGGATACACGATGGCAACATCTTCGAATTCGTCCGCAATGCGCTTGACCGCGTTGAAGATCTGGCGGTGCGGCTCGCCCTGCGCTTCCCTGCGGTGGGCCGTCATCAGGATGAGACGCTTGCCCTCCGCCCACTCCAGGACCGGATGGTGGAAGTCCTTCTTCACCGTGTACTGGAACACGTCCGTAACGGTGTTGCCCGTAACATAAATCGAATCTTCCGATTTATTTTCTTTGCGCAGATTGCCAGCCGACCAATTGGTCGGAGCAAAATGCAGATCTGCGAGAACGCCCGTCAACTGACGGTTCATCTCTTCCGGATACGGCGACATCTTGTTCCAGGTTCTCAGGCCCGCTTCCACATGGCCGACTTTGATTTGCTGCAAGAAGGCCGCATAGCTGGCAAGGAAGGTGGTCAGCGTATCGCCGTGTACCAGAATCAGGTCCGGCTTCGCTTCCCGGAAAACGGGCTCCAGGCCTTGAAGAACCCGGATGGTGACTTCGTTGAGTGTTTGACGGTCTTTCATGACGTTGAGGTCGAAATCTGGCTGGATGTTGAACAACTCAAGCACCTGATCCAGCATTTGACGATGCTGGGCCGTTACGGCCACGAGTGATTCAATCTGTTCCGGATGCTTCTGAAGCTCCAAAATAAGCGGAGCCATCTTGATGGCTTCCGGTCTTGTACCGAAAATCGTAATGACTTTCAACCTTTTCATGAACGTACGTCCCTCCAAAATACTTTATTTCGTACCGAATAAACGGTCGCCCGCGTCTCCCAGACCGGGAATGATGTACCCATGATCGTTCAAATAATCGTCGATAGCGGCCACATAGATGTCAATGTCCGGATGCTCTTTCTGGACGGCTTCGATACCTTCCGGAGCGGCGATCAGACACATCAGCTTGATTTGTACGCATCCGCGGTTTTTCAAAGCAGTGATAGCCAGGTTAGCGGAACCGCCCGTCGCCAGCATAGGATCCACGACGATCAATTCTCTTTCCTGTACATCTGTGGGTAATTTCACATAATACTCGACAGGTTGGAGCGTCTCAGGGTCCCGATACAACCCGATATGGCCGACTTTCGCGGCCGGAATCAGATTCAGAATCCCGTCCACCATGCCGAGTCCCGCGCGGAGAATCGGAATAATGCCGAGCATACGTCCGGAAATAATCCGGCAGTCTGCAGTCGCTACAGGCGTTTTGACCTGGATGTTCTCCAACTGGATATTACGCGTAATCTCGTACGCCATCAAAGTGGCGACTTCATCCACCAATTCACGGAAATCCTTGGTTTTCGTATTTACATCTCTTATGTATGTGAGTTTGTGCTGAATCAAGGGGTGGTCGCAAATGAACACCTTACTCATAGTATTCCTCCCGAATATCGATCTGGCTGATCTGGATGTCTTTCCAACTTTCCACAAACCTCGTTCATTATATCATATGTCTGTTTATATATCCTCCCCAAAAAGCACACTCCCTTATGACAAGAATCCGCTTTTGTATGAACAATCCGCCCTCTTTTTTTTCATAAAAAAAGGAACCCTTTGCGGGTTCCCGTATTCACTAACTACTCTGCTGGAAAGCAGATTGTTTTATAGGAAAGAATTAATATTCCAATCCCGTGTACAGCGGGAATTTGGAAGTAACTTCTTTAACGAGTTGGCGGGCTTGCTCGTGAACGGATGAATCGCTCGGATTTTTAAGCGTCATGGCGATAATTTTGGCGATTTGCTTCATGGCTTCCGTATCCATTCCACGGGAAGTCGCGGCAGGCGTACCGATACGGATACCGCTGGTTACGAACGGGCTGGTCGGATCGAACGGGATCGCGTTCTTGTTAACGGTCACGCCCACTTCATCAAGAAGATGCTCGGCGTCTTTGCCTGTGATGTTCAAGCTGCGCGTGTCGATCAAGATCAGGTGATTGTCCGTACCGCCCGAAACGAGGTTGATGCCTTCGGCCGTCAAGCCTTCAGCCAGCGCTTTGGCATTATCAATAACGTTCTTGCCGTACGTTTTGAAGTCGGCTTGCAGGGCTTCTCCCAGCGCAACGGCTTTAGCGGCGATGATGTGCATCAGAGGTCCGCCTTGGGAACCCGGGAATACGGCTTTGTCGATTGCGGCAGCCCATGGCTTGCGGCACAGAATCAAACCGCCGCGCGGTCCGCGAAGCGTTTTGTGAGTCGTTGTCGTGACGAAATGGGCATGCGGAACCGGGTTCGGATGCAGACCTGCCGCAACAAGACCCGCGATGTGAGCCATATCGACCATAAACAGGGCGCCTACTTCGTTCGCGATTTGGCCCAGCTTCTCGAAATCAATGATGCGCGGGTAAGCACTTGCTCCTGCAACGATCATGCGTGGTCTGTGTTTGAACGCGGCTTTACGGACATCGTCGTAATCGATGCGGGAATCCTGTTCGCTTACGCCGTAAGCTACGAAATTATAAAGGATACCGGACGCGTTGACGGGGCTGCCGTGTGTCAAGTGTCCGCCATGCGCCAGGTTCATACCCAGAACGGTGTCGCCAGGCTTAAGCGCAGCCAGATAAACGGCCATATTCGCTTGAGCGCCGGAGTGAGGCTGTACATTGGCATGCTCGGCCCCGAAAAGTTCCTTCGCGCGGTCACGCGCGATATCTTCGACGATATCGACATACTCGCAGCCGCCGTAATAACGCTTGGACGGGTAACCTTCCGCGTATTTGTTCGTCAGCACGGTGCCCATAGCTTCAAGAACTGCCTGGCTTACAAAGTTTTCGGAAGCGATCAGCTCGATTTTGTCGCGTTGACGGCCAAGCTCCAAGTTCATAGCCTCAACGATTTTCGGGTCCTGTTTACGCAAAAATTCTACCATCTGTAACAACCTCCCATGGATTTAAAATCAAAATCAGTTTCGCTTTGTACGAGCCGGATAAACAGGAAAAAAGATTCCACGTTTACCACGGCTCCAGACGCATTATTCGCAGTTGTCGCTGTCTGCCGAACTTCCCGGACTTGTCCGGGGAGATGCAGCAGCGCCGGGGAATACGGGAATGCCCGGGCTCTCCGGGACAGCTTCGTACACTGCCCGCTGCCCGCCGATCAGCTTCGGACGCGTATATGCCATCGTCACGTGTGCCTCGCCCACCCGTTTCACGGGCGGACGCACAGGGACGGCTACCCGGCGGAGATGCATGCCGATCAGCGTGTCGCCGATGTCGATGCCCGCATGAGCGGCGATCTCTTCCACGACGCAGGCGCGCTCCAGGTGCCGGTAAGCATGGGCGGCCATTGAGCCGCCGGCCTTGGGCACCGGCACTACATTCACCGGCTCCAGCCGGGCGTCTTGCTCCACCAGCGCTTCTTCGACGACAAGCGCGCGGTTTAAATGCTCGCAACACTGGAAGGCGAGCCGCAGCCCGTGTTCTTCCGCCACCCGGACAGCGGCGGTGAAAATGCGCTCGGCCGCTTCCGGCGTACCGGACGTGCCGATTCTCTGGCCACGGACCTCACTTGTCGAGGTACCGAAAACGACGATTTGGCCGGGCCTTAAGCCGCCGGCTTCGATCAGCGCCCGGAAATTGGCCTCGACAGCAGGCCCTATTCCGTCCAGCCAGGCTTGCTCACCGTCATTCATACGATCACCTCCATTTATTAAAATAGAGCTCCTTACGGATGAATCGTATTTTTCTCTTCCAAAAGCTTCACTTTTTTCAGGCGATTCTCATGACGTTCGCCGTGCGAAAATTCGGTCTCAATCCAGATCTTGACGATTTCCTGCGCCACGCCGGGTCCGATTACGCGTTCTCCCATAGCAAGCACATTCGTATCGTTGTGTTCCCGGGTTGCTTTCGCGGAGAACATATCGTGCACAAGCGCGCAGCGGATGCCCGGCATTTTGTTGGCGGCAATGGTCATGCCGATGCCTGTACCGCAAATCAGAATACCTTTGTCCGCCTGCCCGTTAAGCACCATATCGCAAACCGGAACGGCGTAGTCCGGATAGTCGACCGATTGTTCACAGTTGCAGCCGACATCCTTCACTTCATGACCTAACGATTCCAGGTAAGGAACGATAACATCTTTAAGCCGGTATCCGGCGTGATCGGCGCCAATTGCAATTTTCATTGAAAAGCCCTCCTCGGGTGGGAATAAACTGCGTTTGGCTCTATTATAACCCAAACCGATCAGACGAAGAAAAAAAACGGCAAATTCCGACTTTACCTGCACCTGTAAACCGCTATGAGACAATGAAAAAAAGAGCATGACACGCGTGTAAATACGCATGTACTGCTCTTTTGCCCAGGCGACCGGCCGTATACCCCGATGCTCCACTGTGGTTACACCCACTCGTCGCCAGTTACATCGGGTCTTCTTTTATGCCCCTATCTTACCGTATTCCCGCAAAACTGTAAAGCCGCTAAAAAATGAAGATTATGTTAGCCACCAAAGGGTACTGCGGCCGTCGGTACGCTCATCGGCTTTCCTTTATCTTTTGAACCAGTTTAACGAGTGCTTCCTCGATTTCTTCCGCCGTATGACGGTAAAGCTCCAACGAGCCGCCGAAAGGATCGGAAATATCGTAATTCGGAAGTTTCTTTTCCAGGTGTATGAGTCTCGTCCGTTCTTCTACCGTAATTTCTTCGGAAAGGGCATGCTTGACCTGCACTTCAGCGATCAACCGCTCCCATTCCTCGGCAGCCGACACGACTTCGGGATCGTCTTCCACAAATTCCTTCAATGTATGTGTTTTATCCGCCGCCTGCGGGAACCGCTGAATCACGGCGCGTTTATGGTCTTGTGTCATCGTTAAGATAAGATCGGCCCAATCCACGTCTGCGGATCTGAGAAGACTGGAGCTGATGGAGGCTTCACAGCCTTTTTCACGCAAAACAGAGGAAGATTGCCGGGAAATCGGACTTCCGTCGGAAGCAAAAACCCCTGCGGAACGGATATGGACTTCCAGGTTATCCTGCTGGGCCATATGGCGCAGAATCCCTTCAGCCAGCGGGCTTCGGCATGTATTTCCGGTACAGACAAAAAGGATCTGTTTCATGTTCCGTCTACCTCCCTACAGAGTATTCGAATGAGTTGAGTTGTTCCGCTCTCTATTATTGTACCGCTTTTTTGAAATCAAGAACACT
Source organism: Paenibacillus sp. GbtcB18 (assembly GCF_019091125.1). Lineage (NCBI taxonomy): Bacteria > Bacillati > Bacillota > Bacilli > Caryophanales > Paenibacillaceae > Paenibacillus > Paenibacillus sp. GbtcB18. Next base: position 44,650 of record NZ_JAGXJX010000010.1, on the reverse strand, counting down.
TTACAACTTTACAGCAGAAATCTCAGACCGAACAACAGCAAAATCACCCCGCCCAGCGCCTCTCCGTACTCACCGATCCAGCTTCCCACGTGACGCCCCAGCATAAGCCCCAGAATCGACATGCCTCCGCCGAGCAATCCGAAAAGCAGCACCGTCAAAACCACATCCGTTGCGAAAATACCAAGCGAAACCCCTACCGAAAAAGAATCGACGCTCACGCTTAACGCGAACAAGGTCATTCCCCAAAAGGTACGATGGTCGAAAGCGGGATTATCTTCTCCTCGGAAAGAGCTGTAAATCATATGGGATCCGAGCAAAATCAGCAGACCGCCCCCGGCCGCCACGGCAACCTGTCCGAGTAAATTTCCGAGGTAGTGGCCCGCATACATGCCGAGCAGCGGCATGAGGATATGAAAAAGACCGATCACAATGCTGATTTTAAGAATATGCAGCAGGCGTATACCCCTCATTCCGATTCCAATCCCTAAAGAAAACGCGTCAAAACCAAGCGCAATAGCCATGATGAAAATCGTCACCAGTTGGCCCCATACGAAAGATGACACGCCCGCCAGTGCCGCCATTGGTATTTCCCCCTGTCCGCTTTTTCTCTCTCAAGATATGCGGACAAACCGGGAAACATGCTATGGACTTGTACTTGCCGGCATAACGGTACAGGCGGGTAATCTGTGGGCGGCATTCGAGCTGAAAAGGATACTTGGCCTTCCGGAACTTTTGCACCTTGGCGACGCTTCGGCATACGGCACGTTTCCGCTTGTACGGATCAAACAGCCCGAAAGCGTTTCAGCGTGTACCGATGCCCCTTCTGCCGCTTATACGCGGATGACTTCCTGACCCGCCGCTTTCAGCAGCCGGTTCATGACAGCGCGGCCTATTCCCGTGTCGGGGCAGCCTTCCGCGAGAATATACGTCGCTCCCTCGCGGTCGAACTGCCGGAGCGCGGCATACAGCCCGCGCGCGATCGTCTCCGGCTCGGCCAGACGGCCGGAGGAGACTACGGCGTCCGCGTGATGCAGACCGCGGCGCTCGTCATAGGTGAGCACTCCCGTGCGCTCACCGCGGGACTTGGCGGCGTCCAGGTCACGCCGCATCCACTCGGCGACGGCCTTCGGATCGTCGCCCAGTACCACGCGCATGCTCCCCTTCGGGGCATAATGCGCGTACTTCATGCCGGGAGCCCGCGGCGTCCCGGCCGGTTCCTCGGTGCGCGCGGGTTCGCGCACCGGCACGTCCGGCAGCGCCTCGCGCAGCTGCTCGGCCGTCACCCCGCCGGGGCGCAGGATGTAGATCGCCCCGGACGCCCACTCCACGACGGTCGACTCTACGCCGACGCCCGTCGGGCCTCCGTCGACGATGCCGCCGATTCGTCCGCCGAGATCATCGGCGACGTGTTCCGCCGTCGTCGGGCTGGGTCGCCCCGAGCTGTTCGCGCTCGGGGCCGCAACCGGGCAGCCTGCGGCGCGCAGCAGCGCCAAGGCGACCGGATGGTCGGGGATGCGGACCCCGACGGTTGACAGCCCCGCCGTCACGAGCGGGGAAACCGTGCCCGCGCGGACCGGCACGATGACCGTCAGGGGCCCGGGCCAGAAGACATCCATGAGCCTGCGCAAGGGCTCGGCCGGCGTCCCCTCGGCGAATGCGTCCATTTGGGAGCGGTCCGCGATGTGGACGATCAGCGGGTTGTCCGACGGACGGCCCTTGGCCCGGTAAATGCCTTCGACCGCAGCGGAATCGGTCGCATCCGCTCCTAAGCCGTATACCGTCTCCGTCGGAAACGCTACGGTCTCTCCTTGGACGAGAAGCCCGGCAGCTTCGGCAATCGCTTTATCTGCCGTTTCTCTTATTCCCGTCCCCGTTCCGGCTTCATCGTGAATCTTCCATAGTTTAGTCGTTGTCAAAGCTGTTCACCCTTACTGGTTTCCGAAATTTATCTGAACAGATTCAGGAAGAATCCGATGATGCCTTGAAGCAGTTCCCACAGAAAAAATTTCACTTCCGTATCTCCGCTGGCAGTTGCGGAAGCCGCCGATCCTTCGGCAGGAACGTCGGCCGTTTTTTTCTGCACGCCGGCGGTTTTGGCCTCACCTGTTCCTTCACCGCCGTCTTCGGCAGGAGCTGCCTGAGCCACCGCTTCACCCGACACGCCGTCTACAAAGCAAAGAGGTGGAAAAAGCACGCACCACCAGTTCTGGCCTTTCCCTTCCCCCAGAGATACACGAAGAGCTTCATAATCCCCGGCCGGATAAACACGATTACCGTACATTTTGGTCGGAAACGGTACCTGTCCGAGCTCCACGGTGTAAGGAAGCCCTCCCAAGCCGCGGGATGTCAGTGTATCGCGGACGACTTTTTCCAGAACCGGAAGGTTTTGCTGCACAATTTGTCTCGCTTCGTCAATAGAATGCGGTCCGGTGACCCACTCGTTCATCTGAGCGACAATAGCGTCCCGCACCAACCGCTTGATGGCCTGATCCTCCGGCTTATCGGAGTTGGCCAGTATACGAAGACGGATCGACTGATCCGGGATAGTCCCTTCCGCCAGAGCTGCGTTCGAACGTGTACCTTCCCAGCTCATCATCATGAGGGCAAGAGCGAAAAACGTATAAAACAAGTACTTGTATGATTTACGGATGACCATAATAATTCCCTCCCGTTTCCCGGAAAAACAGCGCCAGCTTCGAAGCCGTTCTCTGTTTCTTCCTCTGTAACGGTTAGTATGGTCAAAAGGCAATTCTTTTAAACTAGCAATCTATGATTTTTTTCACGTGGAACAATTTCCGGGTGTGAAACATATAAACCTTGTGGAAAAGTGACCGCCGATCACAGCGATATCATCGCAGCACAGGACTTGCCGTAATGCGCGGATCTGCTGAACATGCTGATACGTCTTAAAAAATGATCTCGCCAGATACGAGGTTTATAGATTTCCCGATAGGGGAAGGGTAATAGCAAAACCCATTTGCCGAGTTGACAGAACCTTTAGCCTCTCTCTGTTATTGGGAAGCTATTCTTTTTCTGAGAGGGCCTGTATCGCTATGACATGCCGGTCGATCCCCGCCAGGTCCTTCACGAAACGAATCTCGCTCCACTCCCCCGCTGCGCGCAGCAGGTCCGCCACTGCCTCCGCCTGATAGATGCCGACTTCCAGCCCGACCAGCCTCGGTTGTCTCGGCAACAGGGGAATCTGGCCGGCCAGCCGCCGGTACAGATCCAGCCCGTCTTCGCCTCCGAACAGCGCGAGATGCGGCTCATAATCGCGCACCTCCGGCTGCAGCGACGGCGAATCCCCCGCCGGAATGTACGGCGGGTTCGAAACCAGGATGTCGACGGGCAGCTCCCGTTCGACGCAGGGCAGGAGCAGATCGCCCTCGTAGAAGGCGATCCGCTCCCCGACGCCGCACCGTCCGGCGTTGCCCCTCGCGACCTCCAGCGCCTCCGGCGAGAGGTCGCATGCCGCCGCGCGCCAATCGGGGCGCGCGTGCAGCAGGCTCACCGGGATAGCTCCGCTCCCGGTACCGATATCCGCAAGGAGTGGAGCGCCTTGCGGGAACAGGCGCGAGCCCTCGCGGAGGATTTCCTCCACGAGGAGCTCGGTTTCGGGACGCGGGATTAGGACCGCGTCCGTGACCCGGAGCGTCAGGCCGTAGAACTCCTGCTCGCCGGTGATGTACTGCACCGGCTCCCCCGCGGCCTTACGCTCCACGACCTCGCTCCACTGCTCCGCATGCGCAGCGGGAAAAGGCTCTTCCATCCGGAAGAAGAATTCCGTCCGGCTAAGACCCAGCACGTGCTGGAGCAGAATCTCCGCACAAATGGCCGCGTCCTGGATTTGCCGCTCTTTGAAAAAAGAAGAAGCCTGGGTATAGGCTTCTCGGATTGACATGCCGGCTTGATAAATAAGCCTGTTCATGATGGTTTTATTGCTCCCCTTTTTCAAGAAGCTCGGCCTGCGCCGTCATAGTCAGAGCATTGACGATTTCGTCCATATCTCCGTTCAAGATGGTATCCAGCTTGTGAAGCGTAAGACCGATGCGGTGGTCCGTTACGCGGCTTTGCGGGAAGTTGTAGGTCCGGATGCGCTCGCTGCGGTCACCCGTACCGACCTTGCTCTTACGCTCGCCGGCGTACTTCGCTTCTTCTTCCTGGCGTTTAACATCGTAAATACGAGCGCGCAAAACCTGCAGCGCTTTCGCCTTGTTATCGTTCTGGGACTTGCCGTCCTGGCAGGTCGCCATAATGCCTGTCGGCACGTGGAGAACCCGGACCGCGGACTTCGTCGTATTAACGGACTGGCCGCCCGCTCCGCTGGAGCAGAACGTATCGACCCGAATATCGCTGTCCTTGATCTCGATATCGATCTCCTCCATTTCCGGCATTACGCCGACCGTGGAAGTGGACGTATGAATACGGCCGCCCGATTCCGTAACCGGAATCCGCTGAACGCGGTGTGCGCCGCTTTCGTATTTCATTTTGCTGTAAGCGCCCTTGCCGTTGATCATGAAAATGATCTCTTTAAACCCGCCAAGGTCGTTCAGGTTCGCTTCCAGCACTTCGGTTCTCCAGCCTTGGGCGTCCGCATACTTAGAGTACATTCGGTACAAGTCTCCCGCAAACAGAGCGGCCTCATCACCGCCGGCCGCACCGCGGATTTCCACGATTACGTTCTTGTCATCGTTAGGATCTTTAGGCAGCATGAGCACGGTCAGACGCTCTTCCAGCTCGTCTTTGCGGCCGGACAGTTCCTCGATCTCCATTTTCACGAGGTCGCGCATTTCGTCGTCAAGCTTCTCAGCCTGCATCGCTTTCGCCGCGTCCAGCTGTTCCAGCACGTCTTTGTATTCCACATAAGCATCGTAGGCTTCTTGTAGGTCGGATTGTTCTTTGGAGAATTCCCGGAGCTTCTTCGTGTCGCTCGTTACGTCCGGGTCACAGAGCAGTTCGCTCAGTTTCTCATAGCGATCCGCCAGAGCCTGCAAACGATCCAGCATTTGGACCACTCCTTACCATAATGTCAAAATAATCAGGGCCTTGCGCTGTTTTTGCAAACAGCTTAAATACCAAAACGCACCTCTCGGCAGCGGTCAGAATAGTTTACGTCGGTGACCGGTTAACCGTTCAAGGACCTTTATACCACCGAGGGATGTACATTCCCGTCGTTCTATATATAACACCGTCTCAAATTAAGGAGACAGCTGTGTCTGCTCCCTAAACGTTGAAACGGAAGTGCATCACGTCGCCGTCCTGCACGATATATTCTTTGCCCTCCAGACGAAGCTGGCCTTTCTCTTTGGCCGCGTTCATCGAGCCGGTTGCAGTCAAATCTTCATAAGAGACAACTTCCGCCCGGATAAAACCGCGCTCGAAGTCCGTATGAATAACGGCAGCCGCCTGCGGGGCTTTCGTTCCTTTGCGGATGGTCCACGCTCTTACTTCCTGAACGCCGGCCGTGAAGTACGTGTAGAGACCGAGCAGCTTGTAGGCCGCTTTGATTAGACGGTCAAGACCCGATTCCTGAAGACCGAGCTCTTCCAGGAACATTGCTTTGTCTTCACCTTCGAGTTCGGCGATCTCGGATTCAACCTTCGCGCTGATGGCCACAACCTCCGCGCCTTCTTGAGCCGCAAACTCGCGGACCTTCTGCACGTAAGGGTTATTGTCGCCGTCGGCCACTTCCGCTTCGCTCACGTTGGCGGCATACAGCACAGGTTTCATGGTCAGCAGATGAAGGTCACGCACAAGCACGCGCTCCTCGTCCGTCAGCTCCACGCTGCGGGCCGGCTGGTCGTTGTACAGAGCTTCCTTGATCTTCTCGAAGCATTCCACTTCAGCGGCATACTGCTTGTTGCCGCCTTTCATATTTTTGCGCGAACGGTCAATGCGCTTCTCCACGGAATCCAGGTCCGCCAGAATCAATTCCAGGTTAATCGTCTCGATATCCGAGATCGGATCGACTTTACCGGACACGTGGGTAATGTTCTCGTCCACAAAACAGCGGACTACATGCACAATTGCATCCACTTCGCGAATGTTTGCCAAAAATTTATTTCCAAGGCCTTCGCCTTTGCTCGCGCCTTTGACCAGACCTGCAATATCGACGAATTCAAAAGCAGTCGGCACGATCCGGTTCGGATTCACAATCTCGGCCAGTTTCTGCAATCTTTCGTCAGGCACCTCAACCACACCGACGTTCGGATCAATCGTGCAGAAAGGATAGTTTGCGGATTCGGCACCCGCTTGTGTAATCGCGTTAAATAGCGTCGATTTTCCTACGTTCGGCAACCCGACGATTCCTGCTTTCAAAGCCATGTATGTGACACTCCTTGGTTCTCAAATTAAAAAAATGCACCATATTCTATTATAAACCATTCGTCAAGGGGTTACAATTTGCTTAATTCGGGGGGATCTAGGAGGAGTTCCGCTTAACCGATTAGATTCTTCCGCCCGATAGACGGCCGAACATCCTGAACCCATTTTAAGAAAAAAAGGGCAGGATGTTCATTTAACGTGCTTTTGTTATCCGATTTCGTTACAAATAAAATCGAGCAGTTTGGATGCGGTTGCGAAGTATTGAATCTCATTCCCGCCATAATGGTTTCGATTGAGCCAATTGATGTGATCATACCGGCTGATCGTTAGAACTTTTTTTATTCATTTATAGTTATTTCCCGGACAGCTCTTAATTCCTCGAACTCTTTAGTTAATTGCTCGATAGGCTTGCTCCCGTCTTTTAATTGATGCTCAATTTCTGCAAGCGTCTTTTTCTTTTCATTCAAAATTCGAGCAGCTTTTTCATACGTCTCCCCATTTACGGGGTCATTCTTCTTAGTCTCGTAGTACCCGTTAATTTCTAATATATTCTTTAGCGATCTTATATTTTCCTCAAGGATTGCTTTAGAGTCAGGCGGGTATAACTCATCCTGCAAAGTCCCCGCTTCGATCCCGATTTTTTTGACCAATCTCTCATCTTGCTCACGTTGTAATTTTTCTGCGGTCGTCTCCGAAGCGCCTGGCTGTCTGGAATCCAGTGCGGCTCTTAATCGTTGTTCTTCCTTCTTTAAAATTTCCAGCCTCTCTTTCTTATCAAAACCATCTGCCTGGCTGGAACTGTTCAAACCCAATCCGCCTATGACAAGAGCGGTTACCGAGCAGACACCGACTATCAATGTTTTTTTTATATCCACCGAGCTGCCTCCTTAATTGCCTAGTTCTGAGCAATGGTTGCGGAGCTACATGCCGTCGGGTAAGTCTATCAAGGCCATTGTCGTGAACCTTTGGAATTTTAAAAGTTTTAATTTATGTATGAATTCCATTCTGTCATTTATTTTTCAAACCTTTGAGCAGACCCGCCGCACACAGTCCGACAAACAGAGCCGTCCCGTGCAGTAAGATGGGAAGCCAGGCAGCGGCATCTACCGGAAGCATCATCCCCCATAGAAAAACGGGCGGGAGCTGAATCAGCACAAGTACGACAGCTATCCCGGCCAGGACGTTACAACTGAGTCCGCAAGCTTTTCCCGGCCGGATCAGTCCGACCAAACCGGCCAGCAAGATGGCCCCCAGGCCGATGGAAAGATAAGCCCAAAGCTTTAACCCGCGGGGTTCGGCCACGATTTCGTGGGCAATAAACTGAATGGAGAATGCCGTTTCTCCTCCCCATATCGGGGTATATAAAATACCCAGCAGCAAGCTGAGCAGACAAGTTCCAAGGATGAACAGGAAATGACCTTTGGCGAATTGCTTTTGTCCCATTGCTTCACGGTTGGCTGACAACCTGACCCCCTCCTGAAAATGCTCTTAGTTTTATAACGACCGGGAGTCCTTAAAAGTTCCAGATCGAGCTTCCAAAAACAAGAGTTTTTCATAAATTTTACTGAGAATAAAAAAGGCAAGTCCGGACTCCATTTCAGAATCCGTCCTTACCTTATTTAAACGTTTTGTTCATTCAAGAACCGGGTTTACAGCTCAGACTGAGGATTAATGTGGATTCCGGCGCTATCTGAGTTCTTTTCGGAAAGCGCGTTTTTCCGGTGATATCCCCTGCTGTAGTAAACGACAACGAGAGCGATCAGCCAGATCGGCCCGACAATCAGCGCGACGCGCGTATCTTCGGAGAAACCGAGAAGAACAATGACGAGCACAAGGAATGCCAGAGAGATATAGGAAGTATAAGGCGCCAGCGGCATCTTGTACTTAAGATTACGAACTTGATCCGGGCTTAGTTTCTTGCGGTATCTCATTTGGGAGATGAGAATCATCGCCCATGTCCATACGGCTCCGAAAGTGGCGATACTTGTTACCCAGGCAAACACTTTTTCCGGAACGATATAGTTCAGAATAACGCCGATAAGAAGCGCAACAGCCGATACGACGATGGCTTTGCCCGGAACGCCGGTTTTGGATACTTTACGGAAGGAATCCGGCGCCTCGCCCTGTTGAGCCAGGTTGAAGAGCATACGGCCCGTACTGAAAATACCGGAGTTACAGGAAGACAGGGCTGCAGTCAGAACAACGAAGTTGATAATCCCCGCGGCTCCGGGAATTCCGATTTTCTCAAAGGTCATGACGAACGGGCTGCCGGCTTTGCCGATTTCATCCCAAGGATAGATGGACATGATGACAACCAGTGCGCCGATGTAGAAAATTAGAATGCGCCAGAAGACAGTGTCGATGGCTTTTGCCAGGGTTTTCTCAGGGTTCTGGGCTTCGCCCGCCGTTACCCCGATCATCTCAACGCCCAGATAAGCGAACATAACCATCTGGAAAGATAGCAAGAGGCCCGTTACCCCGTTAGGAAGGAATCCTCCGTGGCTCCAAAGATTGCTGAATCCGACTGCGATGCCGCCGTTGCCGAGTCCGAAGAAGATCATTCCGGCTCCGATAACGATCATGCCGATAATCGTGACAATTTTAATCAAGGCGAACCAGAATTCGAATTCCCCGTAAGCTTTAACGGCGATCAGGTTAATGGCACTCATGAGGACAAGCGCACCAAGGGCCCAGAGCCAGCGCGGAGTTCCCGGGAACCAGTACTCCATATAAATGCCGACTGCCGTAATTTCGGCCATACAAGTGATGATCCAGAGGAACCAGTAGTTCCACCCGGTTAAATATCCGAACAACGGTGAAATATGATTTCTCGCATACCGGCTGAACGAGCCGGCTACGGGGTTTTCAATGGCCATTTCTCCGAGAGCTCTCATAATGAAGAAAATAATGAGGCCTCCGAGCGCGTAAGCCAGCAGAATGCCGGGACCGGCAAGTTTGATCGCGGATGCGGAGCCGAGAAACAGGCCTACACCAATGGCGGCACCAAGCGACATCAAGGTGATATGTCGTTGTTCCAATCCTCTTTGCAGTTCATTGGTCTGAGTTTTTTTGGACATAGGTACCTCCTGAAAATTCGTATTAAACGTGTTACTGATTATACCCTCCAGAGGGCATGAAGTCTGTCCAACAAAAGTAACTAATTTCTGTAAAAGTAAGCGTTATCAATTATTTTATGTGTATTGAAAGCGCTTCATTTACAAAAAGAAGTGTAGCATATTTGTGTACGATCTGTTTTTGTGTGATTATGAGAATGTTTCTTCCGCAATTTGTGCAAATGCACAAACCGTCGCGTTCCGTCTATGGCTTTTCGCACAATCGTTTTATAATAAAAGTACCGACTATGAACGAACCTACTTATATAAAAAGAAACCGCTTCGCAAGCCAAAGGAAATGGAGTCAAGACCCGCATGAGCAACGAATTAAATCCGTTTGACCGAAGTTTTGAAAGTTTGGAAGCACTGGCGGATACCATCAGCGAGGTGCTCGGCTGCGCCATCACCATAGAAGACGCCAACCACCGGTTGATCGCGTACAGCACGCACGAAGCCCAGACCGACCCCGTACGGATCGCCACGATCGTCGGCCGCCGCGTGCCCGAGAAGGTTATCGCCAGCCTCTGGCGCGAGGGGTTTATTCAGCAGTTGATGAAAAGCGAGGACCCCGTGCCCATCAAAGCGCTGGACGATGTGAAGCTCGGCCGCCGCATCGCTATTTCCATCCGCAACAACCGCGAGGTGCTGGGCTACATTTGGGTGCTGGAGGATGCCCGCTTATTGGAAGAAGCCGATTTTCTTCAGCTTAAGCACGCCTCCCGCGCGGCCAGAACCAAACTGCTGCAGCTGCAGCAGCAGAAACGCAAGGAGCAGGAAGGATTCGAGGATTTCTTCTGGCAGCTGCTCACCGGCCATATTTCCTCGGGCGACGCCGTCCGGCAAAAGTCCGACAAGCTCGGCATTCCTCTCATGGACTGCTTCCAGGTCATGATCGTCGAATTCGATTCGGATATCAGCGAGCAGAGGGCTCAGCAGATCCGGTACCTTATCAGTACGACTCAGCGGATCCGGATCGCCCTTCATATTGTCGACCGCACCCAGCTTGTTCTGCTCGGGACCTCTTCTTCGCGTAATCAGTTTGCAGCGGATTCCTCGGAGTTCCTGCGGCTCTTTGCCCAGCAGATGAAAGACCGGTTCGGCGTCTCGCCCGGACAAACCGCTATCGGCAATATCTATGAAGACTACGGCCTTGTCGAAAAAAGCTACCGGGAGGCTCTCTCCGTTCTTCAGGTGAAGCGGCAGTTCCCCCAAGAAACGAAACGGTTTGTCCATTACCGGGATCTCGGTTTCTATCGCTTTCTTCCTCTTATGGCCGAGGAAAACCGAATTCACGCCCATACCAATCCGTCCCTGCTTAAACTGCGCCAGTACGACCGGGAGCATAACGGCAATCTCCTGCATACACTGGAAGTATTTCTTCTGCAGGACAGCAACGTTAAAGACGCCGCCGATGCTCTCCACGTTCATACCAACACGCTAAACTACCGGCTGAAACGAATTTCCGAGATTGGCAATATCGATCTGAAAGATATGGACCAGAAAGTCAGCCTATATCTCGATTTGAAAAGCGAAAAACTTTAGCGCCACTCGGGAATCTGTGGCAAGCTTTGTGGATTTACACAAAAAGCGGGCTCTTTTTTCTCGTAAGTACACGAAGCAAAAAAGCGTTTTCATAACTATACTAACCTTAGATTTCCTAATCTAAGGAGGCAGTTCTTATGCGGATTGGTGTACCTAAAGAAATTAAAAACAACGAAAATCGTGTCGCCGTAACTCCTTCGGGTGTTGTGGCTTTTGTTAAAGCAGGTCATGAAGTTCTCGTGGAGAAGAATGCCGGTATCGGAAGCGGATTTACGAACGAAGAATACTTAACGGCAGGAGCTTCCCTGATCGATCAAGCGGCGGATGTATGGGCCGGAGCGGACATGATTATGAAGGTTAAAGAACCGCTCGCTTCCGAGTATGACTACTTCCGCGAAGGTCTCATTCTCTTCACTTACCTTCACCTTGCGGCAGAGCCTGAACTGGCTAAAGCACTCACGGAAAAAGGCGTAACGGCTATCGCTTACGAAACTGTTGAAGTAAACCGTACGCTTCCTCTGCTGACTCCGATGAGCGAAGTGGCCGGACGCATGTCCGCTCAAATCGGCGCTCAATTCCTGGAGAAACCGCACGGCGGCAAAGGGATCCTTCTTGCGGGCGTACCGGGAGTCCAGCGTGGTAAAGTAACCGTTATCGGCGGCGGTGTCGTTGGTACGAACGCGGCGAAGCTTGCGGTCGGTCTGGGCGCGGACGTAACGATCATCGATCTTAGCCCTGAACGCCTTCGTCAGCTGGACGACCTGTTCGGCAATCAGGTAAACACCCTGATGTCCAACCCGCTGAACATCGCGGAAGCGGTAGCGGCTTCGGACCTCGTGATCGGCGCCGTTCTCATTCCGGGCGCCAAAGCGCCTAAGCTGGTTTCCGAAGCGATGATCGCTTCCATGAAACCGGGCTCCGTGGTCGTTGACGTGGCCGTCGACCAAGGCGGTATCATCGAAACCGTCGACAAAATCACGACGCACGACAATCCGACTTACGTGAAGCATGGAGTCGTTCACTATGCGGTTGCCAACATGCCGGGTGCGGTTCCGCGCACGTCTACTCTGGCGCTGACCAACGTCACCCTCCCTTATGCCCTGCAAATCGCAGGCAAAGGCGTACTGCAAGCCGTGAAAGACAACGCCTCTCTTCAGCTTGGCGTCAACGTTGCCGGCGGTTCCATTACGTATGAAGCGGTTGCCCGCGATCTTGGCTACGAATACGTGCCGGTCGGCAAGGCTTTGGACAAAATTTCGGTTTCTTCCTAAACCGGTTCTGTTCTTAGACTCAGCCAACCGCATCAGATCCTTTAAATTTTAACGAAATTATACCGCGGTTTCCGCGGCTTTCATCCCCTCGAAGCTGCTTCGGGGGGATTTACCTCTTTTCGGGTTAGTTCTCGTCAAATTGTTTTGGAGGCGAATTCTGCATGCACCCTGCCAGTTACCGTGATACTTGGGCGGAAATTTCGCTAGACGCGATCGAACACAACGCCCGTACGTTCAAAAAAAATCTGCAGCACGGCTGCAAGCTGATGGCGGTCGTCAAAGCCGACGGATACGGCCACGGAGCATCCGAAACGGCACGTGCCGCTCTCCGCGCAGGCGCGGAATATCTCGCCGTCGCTCTGCTGGACGAGGCGCTGGTGCTGCGTGCGGCCGGCATCACGGAGCCGGTGCTTGTACTCGGCTATACGCCGCCCCGTTCCGTCAAGAAAGCCGTTCGTGCCGGCGTGACGCTCACGGTATTTACGACCGACGTGCTGGAGGCGGTCGAGGCCGCCGCAGCGGTGTCGTCCCGGACCCCGGCACGCATCCATCTCAAAGTAGATACCGGCATGACCCGGATCGGCGTGAGAACAGCGGAGGAAGCCCTCAGCTTCGCCCGCCAAGCCATTCAGACGCCGGGTGTAACGCTTGAAGGGATTTTTACGCACTTCGCAACCGCCGACAGCGCGGACGATACCTTTACCCGCGAGCAGTTCCGGCGGTTTATGAACATCGTCGATCACCTCTCCGATGACGGCATCGATATCCCGCTGCGCCACTGCTGCAACAGCGCCGCTACGATGCAGTATCCCGACATGCATCTGGACATGGTCCGTGTCGGGATCAGCCTGTACGGCCTGCTGCCCTCCGTAGCCTCCGAGCGGGACACTCACCCTCTGAAGCCGGCGATGCAGTTCAAGACCCGGCTTGTCCAGGTGAAGGACGTCGAGGTCGGAACGCCGGTCAGCTACGGCAGCACCTTCATCGCCGAACGACCCACCCGGATCGGCACTATCCCGGCCGGATATGCGGACGGTCTCTCCAGGTCCCTCTCCAACCGCGGAGATATGCTCCTGCACGGGAGGCGCGTCAGAATCGCCGGCAGAGTCTGCATGGATCAGACGATGCTGGATATCACGGACGTGGAGAATACTGAGGAAGGCGATCCGGTAACCATCTTCGGCAAATCCGGTGACGCGTTTCTTCCTGTGGATGAAATCGCGGAACTGATGGACACCATCAATTACGAAGTCGTTTGCCTAATCGGAAAACGGGTCCCGAGAGTGTACCTTCATAAAGGAAAGCCCGCATCCTCGGTCAACAATTTGATCGATGAAATAGATGCTCAGGATTCTCCCTCCTGATAAATATGAAAAAGACCCGGTTCCTCCCCGTATTCCGGAGTCCGGTTATAATAAGAACCCGTTCCCTCATTTAGGGAGCGGGTTCTTTTTTTCGTGGTCAAGCCATGGTATATTCAATAAGTTAGTCACACCATATCCACAGATTTATCACTTGTCAACATCGTTATCCACAAGATGTTAACAAAAATTCACCGAAAAACGTTATCCACTTGTGGGTAACGTTTGAGAATTCACGGATTTCCCGATTAGTGCAATTTTGATCTTTTTAATCGCGTTTGAATTTTCTGAATTTTACAACTAAACTGAATTTTCCTCAGTATTCACGCGGGTTTATGCTCCATGCTTTTCTCTTCTTTTTTACCCTATCCTTAAACGTGACGGGTTTATTTCGTCTTTTTTGCAAGTCACCTTGTTTGCTTGCGTCGCTTATTTTGGATAGACTAATGTACGATGTGCAGGTACAATGAATAAAGTTATCCACATTTTTATCCACAACATGTTAACAAAGGGAATAAACGTTCGGGGCATAACTTCATTTTCTTCCCTCAGAACTGCTGTAATAGGCCAGACAAGGAGCTGGAACAACTTTATGGAAACCGTACAAATTCACCACGATTCTCATGATCCTATACAAGCCGAACACGAAAAATGGATGCGGGAAGCCATGCTCGAAGCGGACAAAGCAAAAGCGCTGATGGAAGTTCCCATCGGGGCCGTGATTGTCCGCGACGGCGAGATTATCGGGCGCGGCCACAACCTGCGCGAAACCTCGCTAGATCCTACCGCTCATGCGGAGATCATCGCGATACGCGAAGCCAGCGAGAAGCTGGGAGCCTGGCGGCTGCTGGACTGCAGGCTCTACGTCACGCTGGAGCCGTGTCCGATGTGCGCGGGCGCTATCGTCCAGTCGCGCGTTCCCCAGGTGATCTACGGCACGCCAGATCCCAAAGCGGGCTGCGCCGGAACGCTGATGAACCTGCTGCAGGAAGAGCGCTTCAACCACTGCGTGGACGTGATCAGCGGGGTACTGCAGCCCGAGTGCGCTTCCCAGTTGACCGATTTCTTCCGGGAACTGCGCCGCCGGGCCAAGGAAGCGAAGAAGGCACTTCCCGCGGAGGAGTGACCCCGCTCCTCCAAGGTTTTGCCTTAGAGATTCTTCCTCCCTTAAACCATTCTGTGGTATACTGAATAACGGAATTTGTATGCGCCCGTAGCTCAGCAGGATAGAGCGACAGTTTCCTAAACTGCAGGTCGGAGGTTCGAATCCTCTCGGGCGCGTTCTATATTTATTCAAAAACCCTTGTATATCAAGGGTTTTTTCTTTTTTTACAACACAAATTAAACTCGGCATAGATGGAGTGTTTACTTGGGGGGTTAATTTGGGGAGCATTCCTCTTTTGCAGAGCCGGTTTTCTTTTCTTCCTCCAACCGACAAATTATTTTTACAATTTATTACAAATTTTAACCGAGATTAGAAATATATTCTCCTCCCGTTTCGCTTCACTCCGCCTCTTATATAGCGAAGCTGAGCCTTGATTAGCATTTTTCCCCCTTCGTCCCCTTACTCCAATCAAGGTTTCAGAATTCATTCCTCATCTACTTGATTTCCCCCCGCCATTTAAAAAGAGCCTTTCCAAAATTAAATACTAAAACTTAATTTAAAGATTTTTGAGCAATTTAACGAAATTTTAATTTACTTTTTTTGTCTAAAAAAGTAAAATCATAGTTGAAGATATGGTTATGGATGTTTATGTATCTATTTACATTTCATCCATTTCGAATCTATTGGCCTACTTCCTCTTTTCACCCCTATCTTCCGAATTATTCGTACTGTGACGAAAGAACGATTTTTTGAGCTCCTCACTTCATGACCATCCATAACATTCAGCAACAATCTTTTAGCTTTGCGCTTTTTCGCCTGTGCGGTATCACTTCCATTTTCGTACCGTTCAGAAAATGGGGTTCTTTCTTATTTTGCACGTTCATCGGAAAGGAGATCTATGTATGAGTAAATTGCTGCGACTTTCAAAGATTTTTCATCCGAAATCCGGCCGCGCTTTCATGCTTCCGGTAGATCACGGCACCACCTACGGACCTCTTAACGGAATCTCCTCCATGCCGGCTTTGCTTCGTATGGCCAACCGATTCCGGCTGCAGGCTATCATTGCCCACAAGGGGGCCATCCGCCGTGCCCTTGAAAGCAGTGAATCGCCGTGGGGAACCGAATTTATTCTCCATCTCTCGGCTTCCACTCAAATGTCACCGGATATGTCCAATAAGCAGATCGTATCGACCGTCCGTCACGGCCTGCAAATCGGGGCTATCGGCCTTTCCGTACATATTAACCTGGGCGTCCCCCGGGAACATGAGATGCTGCGCGACCTAGGTCTTATCTGTGATGAGGCTTATGCTTGGGGCCTTCCGGTCCTGGCAATGATGAACGTTCCCGAAGAAGATCTTTCGGGGGGAGCGGCGGCGACTAATAAAATAGCCCACGCGGTCCGTGTTGCCGGAGAATTGGGAGCCGATCTTGTCAAAGTCCAGACGCCGGTTACTCCGCAGAGAGCGGCTGAAGCCATAGCCGCTTTTAACATCCCCGTGCTGATGGCCGGAGGAAGCTCCGTCGGCGACAAACTGGCTTTTTTCCGCGGAATCAGGGAAATGCTCGATGCCGGGGGCAAAGGCCTGTGCATAGGCCGGAATCTTTTCGAGGATTCCCGTCCCGATGATATGTGCCGTGCGCTCGGAGATCTGGTTCATAAGGACTGCAGCGCGGAGGAAGCTTACGACACCTATTTAGCCGCCTCCTCACGGATGCCGCTTATCGCGAAGCAGACGGATCACGGAATTTCCGCCGCACAATTTGACCCCTGGGAGGAATACGCATGATCATTGATGGCCACGCTCACATATCCAGACAGGATTACAGCAGCCCCGAACGGCTGTTGGACGATATGAAATCGGCAGGTATAGACAAAGCCGTCCTGGTGCCGGGCGGCATGCTGGACGTTAGGCGCATGACCCGGTACGTCACCGGACAGGAGAAGCCGATCCTCAAGGATCCGCCCAACGATACCGTGCTGGATATTATCCGTGAATATCCGGACAAATTTTACGGAATCTGCTGCATTAATCCTAACGACGGGGCTCCGGCGGCTCTGGCCTCCCTGGAGAAGGCCTATCGAAACGGCTTCAAAGGCCTCAAGATGTCCCCTCTTGTCCATCAGGTTTCTCTTATGGGAGACGTCGTCAAAGAGCTTGCCGCCCTGTGCGGGGACTATGGAATTCCCTTCTATACGCACCTAGTTATTCAAGCAAACGCAAACACGGCCGCGCTGGGTTCTCTCGCCGAGGCTTTTCCCAGTACTAACTTCGTTATCGGCCATATGGGCTTCGGCCCGCTCGACATAGATGCCATAGAATTAGCGGCACGAAGGGACAACGTTTACCTGGAAACGTCTACGGGCAACCCGCTGGCGATTCAGACCGCTGTTAAACAGGCGGGTCCGGATAAACTTATGTTCGGTTCCGAGTTCCCCTTGTCGGACCCGTTCGTAGAAAAGGTCAAAATCGACCGTCTCTCTATCTCCGATGCGGATAAGGAAACGATTTTGCATCATACGATTTCACGTTTGCTTGGACTATAATATTCGCTGTATAAGGAGGGAAAGCACGTGGCCGTAACAGCCAGAAGCCAAATGGAATTGATGTCCGGACAAAAAGCGGCGGACAGGTTCGAGCCGCACGTCCGGTGGCTTAACAGCCTGACCGAACGCGGAATGTCGGTAGAAAACCTGAGCCAGGCGGAAGTCGATGCTTATCACCGGAGGGCCTTACGCAGTTTACTTCAGTTTGTGTATGAAACCAACGAGTTTTACAAACAGCGTATCGACATCACCGGTCTGACTCCCGAAGAAGCATCCAATCCGGCTTTATTTGCCCAACTGCCTTTCCTGACAAAGGAAGACTTGCGCAATGATCCGCGCTGCATCATTTGTTCGCCTGATCTGGCTCATATCCATACTTCGACCGGCACAACCGGAGGCAAGCCGATCTTTATCGGACATACTTTGAATGATCTTTATCGGCTGGATACGGCCCCCCGCTACCCATCTCTTATGCAGAACACGCGAAATACCGTAGTCGGAAACGCTTTACCCTACGAAATGAGCTCGTCCGGGCTTTCATTCCACCGGGTATTCCAATATATGCAGGACTGCTGCGTACTGCCTGTCGGCAAAGGGGGAGCTTATTCTCAACCCGATAAGGCTCTTGAATGCATGCTGGCCTGGGATATGCAAACCTTGGTTATTGCTCCTTCCTACGCCGTGACCCTGGCTGAACATGCGCAGAAACTAGGAATGGACCTTCATCGGGATTTCAACCTGAAGCATTTGTTTTTGACCGGTGAGGGCGCTTCACCCGCTCTTCGCGAACGGATCGAACGGATCTGGAATACACCGGTGACAACCTGGTACGGGTCGCTTGAGATAGGTCTGATCGGGATTGAATGCCTGGAGCACCAAGGTTACCATTTGGCAGAAGGCCATAACTATACCGAAATCGTTCATCCTGTTACGGGGGAACCACAGGCTCCGGGCATCGTCGGCGAAGTCGTTCTCACTACCCTGATGCGCGACGGCATGCCCATAATCCGGTACAAAACCGGAGACCTCGGCTGCATCGAGGATGGTCCCTGTCCTTGCGGCTGCCGTCTGCCCCGTTTGCAGCTGAGGGGCCGTATGGGGGATCAGCTCGCCCTTAACAGCGGGAATTTTTCTCCCCTGTATCTGGAACAACAGCTCCTGCAAATCGGCGGTACAGGAAACTGGTACCAATTTATCGTTGAAAACGGGGAACTTTCCATACTCGTCGAAGCTTCCGATTCAAGCGTAGACCGAGCGGAGCTATTAACGGAGGTACAACTGCGTATCGAAGCGAGCATCCAGCAATCCTGCGACGTTCAAGTCGTCGATTACGTGGAGCGAGACGCGGGAAAAGCCCGCCGGGTTATTCGACTATAACAAGAGGAGATCTGCGAAATGAGTAAAGCGCTGAAAGAAACGCCTGATATCAATCCGAAGGCATCTAATGAGTCCACCATCCAGCCAACCGAAAAACCGGCCGAAACGAAACCAAGCGTTACAGCCGCTCCGGTTTCCAGCCTCAATCAGGCCAAAAATAAACCTATCGCGCCCGTGCGCAGCAAATACGCGTGGTTCGATATCAGTTCTTTAACCGCACCGGAGCAATGGGGCGCTATCGTACAAGCTCTGCCTCACCAGAAATTCACCGGCGTCGTAGCCAACGAGCAGCAGGTGAAGCAGCTTCCTCCGACTTTGGATAAAATCACCTATGTCGAGGGCACTCCTTCTCCCGATAAGCTGGCGGCTTTAAATGAAGCCTACGACATCGTTATCTTGGAACCGTCGGTGATCGGCAGCAGCTGGTTCAGACGCAACCGTGAAGCCATTACCTGCAAAATCGGCACGAGTGTGAATGTAACGGACCCTGAGTCTTTGCAGCTCGCCGTAGCCATGACCCACGAGGTGTCTCTGCTAATTGTCGAATTCCGCGACGATACAAAAATTCCGCTTGAAATCGTTCTGGCGGACGCCCAGAATTTCGGTACCGAAGTGGTCATGAAAGTACGCGACGATATTGAAGCGAAAGTCGTCTTCGGCGTACTCGAATGCGGGGCGGATGGCGTCCTGATCGCGTCGGGCGATCTCGGCCAAGTGTATGCGGTCGGCGAAGTAATTACTTCAACGGGCCAAAAAGGCGGTCAGCCGCTTCAGAAGCTGACCATTGTACGGACGGAGCATGTCGGCATGGGCGATCGCGCCTGCATCGACCTGACGAGCTATCTCGGTCTCGACGAGGGTGTGCTGCTCGGTTCCTTTTCCTGCGGGGGCATTCTTGCCTGCAGTGAGACACACCCGCTTCCGTATATGCCGACGAGACCTTTCCGCATCAATGCGGGCAGCCTGCATACCTATGTGCTGGCACCGGATAACCGGACCTGGTACTTGTCCGACCTGCGATCGGGAATGGAAGTCCTCGTCGTCAGCACATCCGGCAAAGCGAGACGCGTTTCGGTCGGCCGCGTGAAAATCGAGCGGCGTCCCCTGCTTTATATCGAAGCCCGGGCTGAAGACGGAACGACGCTTAATGTCATTATGCAAGAGGACTGGCATGTGCGCGTATTCGGCACGGAGGGCCAGCCGATCAACATTACGACATTAAAGCCGGGCGATCAGGTGCTGGGCTATACGATGGACCCCGGCAGACATGTCGGCGTGAAAGTCGACGAGCTGATTATCGAACAGTAAGCGCCACCTCTACAGCCAGATCCTTTGGATCTGCAAGCCCATACCCATATAAGGGGGAACAGCCTGTGTCCGAGAAATTTACCGCCCTTATGGAGCGATTGGAACAATCACCTTTCTATAGACAACACCTGTCTGCAGAGGACCGGGAAATAAGAGAACTTTCCCGAATCAGCGAGCTGCCGCTTACGACCAAAGACCACCTCCGTGAAGCAGGTCCCTGGAATCTGCTGGCGGTGCCGCCGGAGGCCGTCTGCCAGTACTTCGAAACGTTCGGAACGACCGGCTTGCCTGCTTCGGCCTGGTACACCCTGCGGGATCTGGAGGCGGGAGGCCGTCAGATCGGTGACTCCGGCCTGCGCCTTAGACCCGGGGACCGGCTGCTTAACCGCTTCCCTTACGCGCTGTCCCTGCCGGCTCACCTGGTTCAGCAGGCCGCGCGGCAGGCAGGCGCATGCGTGCTTCCGGCCAGCAGCCGGAACACGATGACGCCATATCCGCGCGTCATCGAACTGCTGCGCAAGTTGAAGGTAACGGTGATGACGGGCCTTCCCCGCGAGATGGAGATACTGGCGGAAACCGCACGGCTGCACGGGCTCGGCTGCCGGGAGGATTTCCCTCATCTCCGGGCCATCGGCGTCGCGGGAGAACTTCTGGCCGAGTCGCGCCGGAAGAAGATTGAAGAGCTTTGGGGCGTGCCGGTTTACAACTTGTACGGCTCTACGGAGACGGCCAACATAGCCGCGATGTGCGAACACGGCGTCCTGCACGTGGCCGAAGAAGATTTCTTCGTCGAGGTACTGAAAGAAGACCTGTCAGCGGCGGTTGAACCCGGCGGAGGCAAAGGGCTCGCCGTGATCACCACACTGACCCACGAGGGATCTCCTCTTCTCCGATATTTGAACGGAGACGTGATCTCCCTCGAGGAAGTCAGCTGTCCGTGCGGGAGAAGCGGACGCAGGCTGACCCATTACGGCCGGCAGTTGGACAGGCTGGAGGTGGCCGGCCGGATCTTGGAACCGGCGGACATCCACGACGCCGTGTATTCGCTGCCGGACCTGCCGGACGCTTGGAAAGTAACGCCCGCGCAAGACGGGCTCCGCTTTACGTTCGAATGGACGGACAAAGACGCCGGAGTGCTCCCACGACTTGCGGCGATACTCGCCGAAAAGCTGCAGCTGCCGGTTGTCGTTGAGCCGGGCGAGCCGGGAGCCCTGTTTGATCGCCGCCTGCTTCTTGAGCGGCAGGTCAGCACCAAACCCCTTTACATCGTAAAGCCGGCAGAGGTTGTGCTTTAAAGCGTCGGAACGTTCGGCGTTTATCCCGATAGGATCGAAATCAACAAAATCCCCCGAGCCTTAGCTGGCCGGGGGATTTTGTTGGTTTGTCGGCAAAAGGCTTTCAGACTTGAACGAATGGTTGCTTCCTGCTTAAAAGCTCACCAGCCTTCTCGCTGGATAACGGAGGACTGATGAAAAAGCCTTGTCCGATCGTGCATTGATGCTCCTGGAGGAAATGAATCTGCCTCTCATGTTCGATGCCTTCTCCGATAAGCTGGAATTTTAAATGCCGGCCCATATCGATGATGGTTCGGACAATAGCTTCCGTGTTGGTATTGAACGTGATTTCTTCTATGAAGGTGCGGTCGATTTTAATATGGTCGATAGGCAGTTTATCCAATAAGAAGAGGGAGGAATAGCCGGTTCCGAAATCATCGATCGAGAGCTTGACGCCGATCTTCTTCAATGCGGTCAAAATCACGAGAGACTGATCCAGATTCTGCATGATGCTTTCGGTAATTTCAAGCTCCAAATGACCCGGATTCATGTCGAATTCTTCAAGGACGCTTTGGATGGTTGAAACGAGCTGTTTATCCTGGAATTGTCTTACGGAGATATTGACGGCCAGGCGGATTTCCGGCAGCCCCGCTTCCCTCCACTGCTTGTACTGGTGACAGGCTGTGTGAAGCACCCACTTGCCGATAGGCACGATAAGCCCCGTCTCCTCGGCAATCGGAATAAACTCCCCTGGCGTGACAACCCCGAGTTCCGGGTCCATCCAACGGATCAAAGCTTCCATCCCTACGATCTCTCCGCTGGCCAGATTAATTTGCGGCTGGTAGTGAAGGGTAAACAGCTGCTTCTCCAGAGCTCTGCGCAGCCCGTTCTCCAGCTTAAGCTTCCTGGCGAGCCGGTTGTTGTGTACCCGGTAATACTGGTAATTGTTTTTCCCGTTTTCTTTGGACAGATACATGGCCATGTCCGCATGTTTGATCAGTACATCACGGTCCATACCGTCCTGCGGGTAAATACTGATGCCGATGCTTGTCGTCGTATAAACCTCATGCCCGTGGAGCTGGAACGGCTGCTTGAACTGATCCAGCACCGCCTGGGCCTGGACACGGACGCCGTCTTCCGTCACTCCTTCAAGCAAAATGACGAATTCGTCTCCGCTGTGCCTAAATACGGTATCGGACGGACCGAGACACGCCCGCAGCCGTTCGGCAACTTGTCTCAGCAGCAGATCCCCGTATATATGGCCGACGGTATCGTTAATATTTTTAAACCGGTCCAGATCCAGAAACAGCACCGCCAATTGGGATCCCGTCTGCTCTGCTCTCTCGATCGCCATATATAGACACTCGTTGAGGTAGCTGCGGTTAGGCAGTCCCGTTAAGGTGTCATGATAAGCCATATGATTAATCTTTTCCTCGGCCTTCTTGCGTTCCGTAATGTCCTTCCCGATACTCATACACGCGGACTTGCCCCCGTAGTTGGTTGCCACCAGTACCAGCTCGCAGCTTCTTACCTGACCGTCCAGACGGACATACCTTTGCTCCATGCGGGCGGAAACCCCTTTTTCCAAAACTTCGTTCACATGTTCCAGGGCATTCTTGCGCGATTCCGGATGGAGGAACCTCAGGGCCGACCGTCCCAAAAGTTTGTTCACGTCTTCCGCACCCAACGATTGGACGGCAGCCGGATTGGCATAGACGAGCTTGCCCTTCTGCTGGACCACAATCGGCTCCGGACATATTTCGATCAGACTCCGATAACGATTTTCGCTTTCTTTAAGCCGGTCGCGTTCTATAATCATTTGCCTGAAAAAATAGCTTAAAGCAGCATAAACGACCGTGTTAAACACGACACCGACCAGATTGGCCCGGAGATAGTCGAACTGGACCGTGCTTGAATAGGTGAGCAGAAAAAGCAGAAAGCCCGCTCCGACAATCGTCGGCACCCACAAACCCGGAAGCAGGAAAGCATACAACAGCAGCAGAGTGTACATGATGGAAGGAAGTTTAAAATAGTCGATGTTGTGAAGCAGAGTAAACAAGGTAATATAGGCTATCGAAGCGAGGATATGTTGCAGCACGACTGATTTTCTCAGGAATACGGCGGATAGAATGGTCGTCAGGAATACAAACACTTTAATCATGTGGTCCTGTCCGACCGAAAACAAGTTGTTCACGATAGTGAGTACAAGAAGCGTTAATAAATAAGCCTTGCCATTTCGCATAATATGCCGATATACGGGACTAGACCGCAGCTGCCTCATTCAAGTGCTCACTTTCTTATGGAATTATAATCTTCGTTCTTTTACCAATTATTATCATTATAGCAGATATCTACTAGACTAAAGGGATACATTTCTCTTGTTTTAGTATAAATTTATTTTTGTAAAAGAAATAAAACCGGCCGCACATGACGACCGGTTCCAATTAAGGTTCATTTCGTTTCCGCTGCACTTTCCACTACCGGTAAACGACCCCGGCCTGGGCTTTAAGCACATCGCGCAGCAGCATATAAGCGTCTCCGTTGGTCAGCTTCGATTTGTTCTCGATCGCTGCGAAAGTCGCCGGCTCGACCAGCTTCTGCTCCAGCACATAAGCAGCCGAATCGCTCCGTCTTACTTTAGCTCCCACTGCCTGGGATATGGTCCAGGCCGCCTGCTCCCACGTCAATGCAATGTCTCCGGGTTTGGTCAATCCCTTGACCGCCGCATCCGCGCTGCCGCTTACGGCTTTGGGATAGGTCCGGCCCAGCACTGTCTTCATCGTGTTAAAATGGTTGGCAAACCGCCGCGGGTTGGACGGCTCGTCCAGTTGAAACTCGTTCTTCTCGCCTCCCGCGGCGATACCGAGACTTACGGCAGCTTTCAAGCCTTCGTAAGCCTTATGTTTGGTATACGGCGGCGCAGCGAATTTGTAAGGCTCCAGGCGCACGCCCTGCTTCACCAGGGTTTCCTGCAGCTCGGTAACCAGCGGTTTCGACAAGGACAGCTCCCGGAAGCTGACCTTATTCTTGGCCGCTACCGCAGCCGCGGCGCCTGCCGCTTGGCCCGACGCCATCCCGACCGGGACGGTCCGTGCAGACCCGTGGGGCAGCGAATCGAAGCTCGCCGAACGCCCGACCACCAGCAGCCCGTTTATTTTCTGCGGGACCAAAGCCCGGAACGGGACGGCGTACTGACTCGGCTTCAAAACGATATCCCCGCGATACTTGGCGTCCGTACTCTGGATATCGAGGTTGTAGGAGCCGTAGGCTATCTTGTCCCACTGATCGCGGTTATCGAGCGCGTCTACCATAGTAAGCCGGTATTCACCGATCATATGGCGCGTTTCCCGGACATACAGCTCGGGAGCCGAACCGTCCAGTTCGAGCGGGGCAAGTTCCGGGAATTCTTTCTTCATATAATCCAGCACATGCGGGAGTTCGGCACGGCCGATTTCCATTCCTTCCTTGACGGAAGCGGGGTCTAACGGATTAACCCCGAAGATCTGCAGCGCATTGATCAGAATCGAACCGTCGTTCTGGCGTCCGATGTTCAAGCCGCGCATGCGAACCCGCTCGGGGTTCGTCGATTTGTAATCCCACATGGCCGAGTATCCCCAGCCGCTCATGGCATCGGCGCCCATGCCTCTGAGCAGATGCGGATAATTCTCGCCGTTCTTTTTCATCTGCTGCCAGATTTCTTCGGTCATTCCTTTTAGACGGAATACAAGCGTAACGGCCATCAGCGATTTGTCATCCCCCAGGTCCTGACGCCCGATTGTAAAAGGCACACCGGCAGCCGCAGCCACGTCTCCGTCCTGTGTGGCGTCAATGACGGCCCGGGCGCTCACTTTGTGTTCTTTGCCGTCGGCCGTCGTGATATTCAAGCCCGTTATGGTCTGCGATCCGTTCACCATCGGCGTAAAGCTCTTGGCATGCATCAGCAGGTCAATTTTCTTCTCTTTCCGCACCAGGTCGTAGAACGCGTTGGCTGCGGTTGTCACGTCAAACGAAGTGCCTTCAACCCCCTTGCGCCATTCCAGGAAAATTCCCTCATTCAGAAATTTGCCGGCGTCGGATTTTCCTTCTTCGTTGGGCGCGAAGCTGTTGTCCAGGCTGTTAAGCCAGCCCTCGGTGAATAAGCCGCCCAGCACATCCCTGACGCGGTTTTCCACGAGAAGCGTCTTCTGGCCGTTACGGGCCGCCGATACGGCAGCGGCAATGCCTTCCGGGTCCGTACCCGCGACAATCACGTCGTATTCGCTGTCCGGCGCTTTAATCGAGGTCACCTTCTTAATGGATTGGGACTGACCGGGTTTACCCATATCCGTCCCTTTCCAGGCCGACCAGGCCCACCAGCTTAAACTGATCAACAGCAGAAAAGCAAAGGCGCTTATTAATCCCATTCCCTTACGGGGATAGGTGTGTGATTGGTTCTCTTTTTTTCTCGAATCCGTCGTTTGCGTCATCTTCAACCTCATCCTTCTGCGAAATAGGTTCCCCTCAATCCCCTGGTAAATAAGCCGTCGATAAATCTCTTATTTAGACGAAGCTTGGGGAGGATAGGTTTCATTTTGACTGTCCGCAAGCGAACCCGCGGGGAACGGCCTCCCGTTCCGTTCCTTAACCGAAAAAAAGGGTTCCTTCTCAGGAACCCGTCGCTCCACGGGTCTTCCCGCAGGAGATGAGATGCACATTACATTATCTCGGTGTATAAAAGTTTTGTGTGTAATATACGTTCATGGAGCCGCCGAAGTAAACTCCGACGCCCAAGCGGGTTGTATCGCCCATTATGTTTTTGCGGTGTCCGGTGGAATTCAACCAGCCGTTCACCACTTCAATCGGTCCCGAGTAGCCGGACGCGATGTTCTCCGCCGCACTCCAGAACTTCAGCCCGTCCTTCTCCATCCGGTCGAAAGGAGAGAGTCCTTGCTTGTTTGTATGATCGAAATACCCGTTGACAGCCATATCCTCGCTGTGCTTGCGGGCCGTCGATGCGATGGAGGCGTCCCATTCGAACGGCGTCTTGCCGTGACGGACGCGAATGGCATTCGTCAGATCGAACGTCTGCTTCTCGTAGGCGATCCGCTGATCCGCACTGCCCGAGGCTAAGGTGCCGGAGCTGCTGTTTGCGGCGGACATGGACTTATCCTGGACGAGCATGCCAATCAGCTTTCCGTTGTCGTTCGTGTCGAAATAGAAGCTGACATTCAGCCCGTCCGCCTCGAACGAAACCGCGTTTTTGACCGTACCGCGGACAGCTTTGGCGCCCGTCATTTTCATCCGGACCGCCGCCTCGTTCATAAGCGTCGTCACTCCGTTGGCTTCCGTCCAATTACCTGTGACCGTATACAGCACGGCAACTTGGCCGTTCTTGATTCCCGCCTGCAGATAGTGCTTGTAGTCCATGGTGTCGTATATGTACCAGGTCAGCCCGCTGCCTCCCGTATCTTTGCGGTCGGGTTGGCCCAGCCGCTCGATCAGGTCCGCTTCCGTATCGCCTACGGCCGCACCCTCAATCACAAAACGCCGGGCTTCCGGGCTTTCCGTCTTAGCGCTGCCGTTACTATCCGGCTTGTCCACCACGGCGACCGTTCCGCCGGCGCTGCCGGAATTATTCGGGTTTTCCGAATAAGCGACAGCGACGAGATCGCTTTGTACGCCGAGCAGATTTTGCAGGAACTTCAGCGCTTCTGCGCGGGTTAAAGCGTCATCGGGGCGGAATCCGTTCTCGCTCCCGTCCGTTTTGCCTTGAGACAAGCCCTGATCCAGCAAACGCTGCACCGCTTCCTTGGTCGAAAGCAGATTGCCCTGCGTAGCCGCAATCAGTCTGGCTGCATCTCCCCGCGAATAAGGGGAGGTTGTATTTTTAAGCAACGGCCAGGAATAAATAGCCGCTTTGGTATAATAGGGATCGAACCATTGGGAGCCTGCCGCCGTTTCGGACCCGACTTTGTTATAGGCGCGCAGCAGCAATGCCAGAAACTCCGGTTCGGTAACGGCCTTATCCGGTCGGAACGTGCCGTCGGCATAACCGTCCGTCATCTTGTGCTCATACGCCCAGCGGATCGTTTCGTCAGCCCAGTGGCCCTTCGTATCCTTAAACGTGGATTTATAGGAAGGGGACGTCTGGGATGCCGCAGCGGCCTTATAGCCATTCCCGCCCAGTCCTGAAGCCAGCAGAGCTGCCGTTAAAAAACTGCCGATCAACATTTTGCCTGTTCTAGTTCTCATATCCTCACTCCTTGATCGGAATTATGATGTCGCTCTTCTATTCTAGCGAATCATGGGAGCCGGGTAAATTGATAATTTGATAGATTTTGGCGATTGAAGAAGTTTTTTCTTCGTCAGGCGGTCGAAACGCACTTTCCCGGCATACTAAAAAGACCGCCTCTCGGCGGTCTGTTATGTACATGCTATTAGAGAATGAGCCTATTCACAAAGAAAAATGGTGGTCGAGACGACAGGATTTGAACCTGCGACCTCTTGCTCCCGAAGCAAGCGCTCTACCAAGCTGAGCCACGTCTCGATAAGATTTAAACGAATCCTTTCGATACTAAATATTATAGCACAGCGGTAAAAGAGTTCAATACTTCTCTTCCGCAAAACGGTCCGTAAAAAGCTGGCAATCACGCGGCCGTCCAAACTATTTTAGATCCCTTATCGTTGAAAGAGTACATACGCGTAAAGTAAACCTTCACAAAGGAAGATTCTCATGATTGAGATCCGCAATTTATCTAAAACCTATAAACAACATCCGGCTCTCACCGGGGTGAATCTGGAGATCGGACAAGAAATGTTCGGCCTGCTCGGGCCGAACGGCGCCGGTAAAACAACGCTCATGCGCATTTTGTCCACTCTGCTTGAGCCTACGGAAGGTATCGTTCGCGTGGGAGGTCTGAACCTGCTTTCGGATGCGGAGCATATTCGCAAAATTACGGGCTACCTTCCCCAGTATTTTCATCTCTATCCGCAGCTCACAGCCTACGAATTTCTGGACTATGTGGCCGTCATGAAAGGCATCAAAAGCGCCCGCGAGCGCAAATCCCAGATCGGTGAGATTTTGCAGCAGGTCAACCTGGCCGACAAGACGGGCGCCAAGATCAAAACCTTCTCCGGCGGCATGAAACAGCGTCTGGGGATTGCGCAGGCTCTTCTCGGGGACCCCAAGGTGCTCATCGTGGATGAGCCCACGGCGGGGCTGGACCCCGAGGAGAGGGTACGCTTCCGCAATCTCCTGAGCCGCTCCAGCCTGAGCCGGACAGTGCTGCTGTCCACGCATATCGTCGCGGACATCGAGAGCAGCTGCAGCCGGGTAGCGGTGCTGCACCGTGGACGCATCGCCTTCGCGGGAAGTCTCGCCGGCCTGCAGGAGTGCGCCGAGGGTCTGGTCTGGGAAGCGGAGCTCAGCGAACGGGAATTTGCGGCGTATGAGCCGCATGAGGTCGTGACCGCCCGCCGGACCGACCATGGCATGCTCTGCCGCATCGTGTCGGCGACCCCGCCCGCGGGGAATGCCGCAGCCGTGAAGCCCACGCTGGAGGACGGCTACCTCGCGCTGATCGGAGGTGGCCGGCGTGAATAGATGGCTGCGCGCTTTTTCGCTGGAACTGCGGCTGCTGCGCAGCAGTCCCCTTCTTCTGGTCCTCCCGGTTCTGTTCGGAGCCTGGATGGTCTACTCTCTCGCGAGAATCGCACCTCCTGTATCGCAGGACCTTTATTTGTACGTGTATGACTTTCATAAAGTGAAGCACACACTTACTTTGGGTGCGGCCATGCTGCTGGGCATCCTCCTTATCCGCAGGGATACCGCCAAAACGGCTTACGAATGGACGGCGGGCCTTCCCGTCTCTCCTGCGGTCCTTTTCAGCGTGAAATATGCGGCCGGGCTTTTGTACCTTTCCTTGTTTACGGCGTCCATGGCAATCGTGTATGTGTACTTTGCCCTTCACTACGGCATTGCCAGGTCTATCATGCTTCGAGAGCTTACTTTTTTTGCGGTCCAATACGAATGGTCTTATATGGTGACTCTGGCCCTGGCTATGCTTCTGGCCATCGCCATCCGCAACCGGATCGTGTATCTGATCGGCTTTTGCGCGTGGGTTTTCGGCACGTTTTTTATCGATCAATTCATTATCGAACGTCTCGGCATTCTGGAGCTGCGGGTACTGAAGCCTTTCCATCTCAGCGGGATAACGCTCGGTTCCTTCTACGCCAATGAAGCATGGGGACCGTGGATAACAAACCGGGAAACTTGGCTGGCCAGATGGTTTGTTCTCAGTTTCACCCTGGTCCTGCTTACCGTTTGCATCACGATTCTGAAATGGGTCCGTCCGAGCGGTACACGCGCGAGATGGGCCGGCGCCCTGATTCTTTTTACAGTCTTGTCCGCGGGCGCTTATTACACCTATGTGGGATTCTGGTCGCCGCATTTTGCGGCATACCGGGAACAACTCCGGAATGCACCGACAGAATCAGTCTATAATCAGCGCACGATTACCCAGTTTACCGTCTCATCTTACAAAATGGAGCTGGCCCCTATTTCTTCGGATGGACTCCAAGCCTCTGTAGAAGTGTCACTCCGGCCTGCGGATTTGCCGCAAGGCGACGTTTCATTTACCCTGCATGATTATTTTCACGTGGAACAATTACTGCTCGATCATCAGCCTGTATCGTTTACGCGTCGTGGCAATTTGATTTCCGTCGAGAGTCGTCATTTTGACTCCTCTAAAAGCAGCCAGACGCTTACATTCAACTATACAAGCAGGGGAGTCAACTGGACATACGGATCGCAGCAGGGTGAGCAAATCATTTCTTTCGTCATGGACCCTTATCTTTACCTGCCCAATTCGGCGGCATGGTATCCTTTACCTAACAACGGACCGCTCTACCTTACCGATGAACGCAAGAAAGAGTTGTTCTACGGCGGACCGCAGCCCCTGGCTCAGCCGGCGGATTTCGATGTGACTTTTAAAAATTTTTCCAACCCTATTTACGGTTCTATTACAGAAAAACAAGGCGCTGCGCATATCCAGCATTTTGAACAGAAGGGCGTGAAATATCTGACCTTCATAGCCGGGAATATCATCCAGTTCAGTGATGCCAAAGGCAGTCTAAAGCTGCAAACAACCCCGGGTAACCGATGGGAAGCCGACCTTTTCTGGAAAGATATCTTGAGGATGAAAGCTTATTATGAAGCTCTTCTGCAGACAAATCTAAGCGCGGTGCGTAACATCGTGTATATGCCTTTCGGGAATTTGGCTTCTCTTGACAGCCGGCAATCGGCGGTCGCGGGAAGCAGCTACTATATCAACGAGTCCAAAAATCACAACTTGGACGATTATCAGCGTATTCGAACCACTTATGCTGTTCTGTTCGGAGATGATTCATACCAGAGCAGTTATGCCGAGGTTTCCAGAGATGCGAACGGCAACACGGACGAGACCGTCAAGCCTTCCATTTTCATGGAAATCCGTGCCGCGTTTTTATATCTGTATTACCGGGACGGACTTCAGCTTACGGAGGAGCAAATCAAGAGCGTTCAGTTCTCGGGCCAGTTTCTTCCGAAGGATCGAATGACTGGCGACCAGAGCCTCGGCCAACAGATCAAGAACCGTATTCTCCTTCAAGTCCGTGAGGCGTTGGACGCGGGAAGAACGGAAGATGTGAAAAAAGTGCTGGCCTCTTTTTATAAAAAGGGGCTTAGCGCTCCCGACGCCCCCTTCCGCTATCCGGTAGTCACTCTCGATGATTGGAACCGGGAATGGGCAAAGGTGTTCGGATCGTGAGCCTCTGGCTGCAGGACCTCAGAGGATTTAAAAGCATATGGGGCTTGCCTCCGCTTCTTTATGTACTTATGCTCGGATGCGCTATCTGGAGCTCGGATCCGGAGCAACCGGGCAATGCATTGTTTTACGGAGAGCTTGCCTGCTATCCGCTCGTTGTCATGCTTTGTGCCGCATTGTTTCATCGGGAGCTCGGAGGGCCTATGGAAATTTACGCGACCTTACCCCGGTCCCTGACTGGGATGGCCGCCCGTAAAGGACTGATTTTGCTTGCCGTCTGCACAGGCTATCAAGCTGCCTGGTTTACGGCCTACCAAGCGAAATTCGGCGCCGTAACAACGCTGGTGTATTCCTACGACACTGCCGGTCAGTCTTCTATGCGTACCTTACACAGCTTTACGCCGCTTCTGCTCCAGATGCTCCCGGCTCTGCTGTTAATCGCCGCTCTTACCATTACAGTCATGCTTGTGGTCAAGAAGCTTTACGCCGGGCTTTTTGCAGGGCTCGCCCTGTGGATGCTCGATATTCTTTCACACGGGAGCTGGCTTCCTTACTTCACCATTTATACGGTGCATATTCAGGAGCAGTCTAAGGAGATCCCGGATCTTTTTCTTCCGAACCGCCTTGTTCTGTTGTCTGCCACACTCGTTTTAATCGTGATTTTGAACTATACGGTTCAGGACCGCAGCCGCTGGATTGTCTCCGAAGAAGAATAGTATAGCCGGCCTCATAAACGTGACCGGAGAAAGGAAAAGACAGATGCTTACGGATGAAGAGCTGGTCCAAGCCATGGCCCGCGGCGATCAGGCCGCTTTCGAGGCCTTTGTGCACCGCTACCACGCGCCGCTTCAGCATTACCTCGAGCGGACCCTGCACGATCCCCGCAAGGCGGAGGATCTGGTCCAGGAAGTATTTGTTCGTCTGCTCAAGCAGCTGCAGCAGCAGAAAATCCCCGATCACATCCGACCTTGGATGTACCGGGTAGCCTTAAATCTATGCCGCGATTACTGGAAAAGCCTAGCCTACAGAAACGAGCAGCAATTGACGGCTGAACCGCCCGAGGCGCAGGATATCCAGCCTTCCGTCGTTGAGATCTACGAGCGCCAGGAGGCACGCAAAGAAATTATCGGTGCCCTCCGGTCTCTTCCTGAAGTTCAGAAGGAAATTGTCATCCTTCGTTTCTTTCATGATCTGAAGCTTCAAGAAATTACGGAAGTTCTGCAAATCCCGCTCAGTACAACGAAGACTCATCTTTACAGCGGCCTACGCAAACTGAAAGCTCTCCTCGGCCCCAAAGCCGGGAGCTTAACCGATACCGGCGGCGGACGGAAAGAAAATCGCGGCAAACCGACCAAGGAGGGGACCCCTTATGTATGAACCTGACGATAAAGAGCTGGACCAACTGGAGAAAGACACGGCTGTCCTGCTGAACGGATACCTGGTCAAAACGCCTGACCGCATAGATACCGCTAACCTGCTCGGCAGGCTTCAAAGCCACTTCGATGCCCTACGCGAGAACAGTCCGGGTAGAGTCCAGCCCGAACATTCAGCGGGCCTGCGGCCGTCCCTGTGGAAGCTGTGCCGCCACCAGTTTTTTATGTACAACAAGTGGTTCTGGCTGCTTAGCCTGCTGCTCTTTGCCATGCTGCTGCTGCTGAACTCGCCTTACACCATAGCCGGAACTTTGCCGGGCCGCTCGTCTTATTCACTGGCTTTCCCGCTTCTGCTCGTTTGCGGCTTTCTGTACCAGTACCGAAGCTGGAATGAAGGGATGCGCATGATCGAAAGCGTCACGCCTTATCCCCCGGCGCTTCTCATGTTCAGCCGCTTAATCGTTCTGCTCGTTACGAATGCGGTGCTCGGGCTCATCGGCTCCCTCTATACGTTTGCAACTATGAGCTATTCAAGGTCCTGGGTGACGCTTCCTTTTCTTTTCGACTGGATTGCCCCGCTTCTGCTCGTCACGGGGTTAACCGCTTATTTTATGATGAAGCGCGGCATGCTTTCCGCCATAATGGCCGCTCTGACAGGCTGGGGTATAGAATTGTTCATGGAGGAGTGGCTTCGCCGGGAACTAGTCGGGGCGGTCTGGAACTGGTCCCTGATTCTTCAGGCGGTCCTTATCGCGGCGGGTGTTCTTTTCCTTCTGTCGGCCTATCGGACCAGTCTGCGGCTGACAAGCATGAAGGGATGGCGGTCGGCATGATCCGGCTTAATCAGCTCGTCCGTCTCTACGAAGGCCATATCCGGCTGCATGTAGATCAACTGACGCTAGCTCCCGGCCTGATTCTGCTTGTCGGAAAGAATGGAGCAGGCAAGTCCACTCTGCTCCGCCTGCTGGCTACCGCCGATTTTCCCGACGGAGGGGAAATCAGCTATTTGGAAGGAACCGTCAAGGATCAGCTTCCCCAAATACGGAGCCGGATCGGTTATGTGCCGACCGATGTGGAGCTTCATGAAGACATGACGCCTATCCGGCTGATGAACTACATGTGTCTCCTTAAAGGAGCCGACCCTCTTCAAGGAGAACAGCTTCTGCGGGAGCTCCATCTGGAGGATGTCAAACGGAAGCGGATCGAATCGCTTTCCCAGGGAATGAAGCAGCGGCTGGCCATCGGGCAGGCTCTGCTCGGCTCTCCCCGTTATCTGCTGCTGGATGAGCCTCTCAACTACCTGGATTCCATCGAGCGCAAGACAGTTATCCGCCTCTTATACCGGCATGCGCGCGGCAGTATCGTGCTTATCGCGGCTCATGAGCTGAACGAATGGCAGGAAGCCGACCGGCTCCTATGGCTGAACGCCGGCAAGCCGGAATTTTACGGAACGCCGGGAGCCTGGAGGCAAGTTCCTCTCGGGGTTTGGCAGGGGGTTCTTCCCCATACAGATGCCTGCCCCTTCGACGAGGCTTGCGTAATGATCCGTAAGCTGGTTGGAGACCATATCGAGTGGCGGGTGTTCAGCCGCGAATGCCCCGCACCGGGGTTTGTCCAAGTCCCGCTGACAACCGAGGACGCGTACTTTATCCGCTCCCGGCGCTTATTGTAATGGTTATAAAATTCCGCCCTTGGCTCGACCGGATGGCGGTTTTTTTGTACCTGGAAAAATATTTTTACCGGAAGTGCAGAACTCGTGTCAAATCGTTTCGTCTATAGTGATGGAGAGGGGAGGGAGAAAGACATTTTAACGCAGCAAGAGGAACTGCTTGTCCAAGGCATGCTTGCCGGAGATGAGGAAGCCTTTCGTGAGGTTGTCCGGACTTACCGGAATTACGTATTTCAAATTGTGTTTTCGGTCGTCCGGCATCCTAAAGATGCGGAAGACGTCATGCAGGAAGTCTTTCTCAAGATGTATACCTCCCTCCCCCAAACCGAGGTAAAAGGCTTGAAAGCTTGGATCTCCCGCGTGGCCGTCAACAAAGCGATCGATTACAAACGCAAAGCCTACCGCCAGCGGGAAACAGCGACCGACGGTATGGAAGAAGCAATGCCCCCTCCCTCCCTGAGTGGGTCCGATACCGAAGATCCGCTGTTAAGCAAAGAGCTTCAGGCGCTCGTTATGCGCAAATTGGATGAGCTTCCCGAAAACTATAGAGATGT
Organism: Paenibacillus sp. GbtcB18; assembly: GCF_019091125.1. Classification (NCBI taxonomy): domain Bacteria; kingdom Bacillati; phylum Bacillota; class Bacilli; order Caryophanales; family Paenibacillaceae; genus Paenibacillus; species Paenibacillus sp. GbtcB18. The sequence continues at coordinate 10,052 of NZ_JAGXJX010000010.1, read as the reverse complement.
CATTATTGCCTTCTACTACGAAGATAAATCGTACCAGCAAATTGCCGACGAGCAGGAAGTCACCGTGCAGACCATCAAATCCAAACTATACCGGGCAAAACAGTGGATTAAGCAGCACTGGAAGGAGGAAGAGTTCGAATGAGGCATAGAAGCCGCGATGAATGGAAGCTTTACATTGCCGGAGAAATTACCGATGATCGTCAGAGAGGCCTTTGGGAGGATCACTTGTATGAATGTGATCTTTGCCTGGAGCTGTATACGGAATGCCTGGAATTCTTGTTGCCGGCTCTTCCCCTTCCGGATGAGACCGATACTGAACGCATGATCGATCAAATTCTAGCCCGAAGCGGCAGCCTGCCGGTTGTACAGGAAGCGGTTCCGATGGCTGCACGTAAGCAGGAAGAATCCGAAGGAAGCCTTTACCGGACGGAAGCGAATAAACACCGGAAAGCCCGCTCCCCGAGACGAACGGCTCTGACCCATTACGCTATAGCTGCCGCGGCGACGTTCCTGCTTATGACCACCGGTGTGTTCGGACGCATGACGGACCAGTTCTCCCTGGTTCGCACCGAGCAGAAGAAACCGCTCGCTACGCCGGTGTCCGATAAACTTATGGAACAGACCTTCGCTTTCTTCGATTCTCTGCATGCCCAGAAACCAAAAGGAGGACATCCCCTTGAACCCTAGATCCAACACAGTCGCGCTGCTGCTCTCGTTTATACCGGGACTCGGGCATTTGTACTTAAAACGCATTTTCAGGGCCTTCCTGTACGGAGCCGGTTTCTTCGGTCCGGTCGCCATGGCCTTTCTCATTGTTGTGGAGGGGCGCGGACCTAAAGACTTTGCCCTCCTTCTCCTGCTCTTTGCGGCCGCTTGTTGGGTCGTTAACATGGTCGACATGTTTATTACACTCGGCAGCAGGCCTTCGTATCCGCCTCCCGGTTACCATGAATATGGAAACCCGGGACACGAGTTCGGCCACGGACCCGGTCCGGGCGCCGTCCCGGAATTCAATCCGGCCGTCTACGAATGGCAGCGCAGGGAAGAACGCCGGAAGATTATCCTGGCTTCCTTTATTCCCGGCCTTGGCCACTACATGCTGGGCATGATGTACCGCGGGCTTTCCGCTATGACATTCTTTATCGGGGGCGCGATTGTGATTTTCTTCGGGGCATCGCTCACCCACACCGGAGAATTTCTCTTCTTCCTGCTCGCGCTGCCCGTGCTTTGGATCTATATTCTTTTTGATGCCATCCGGCAGTTAGAAAAGAAACAGGCCGGCATGGAGCTGACGGACCGGACGTTCTTCGACGACTTCAGCGAAAGCCGGCAGGAAGGCAGACGGAGCAAGACGATCGCTACCGTTCTGGCCGTATTTCCCGGCGCCGCCCATTTGTATCTCGGGCTTCAAATGCGAGGGCTTCAAATCATGGCAGGCTTCCTGTTCTCCATTTATATTATGGATGTCCTCCGCCTCTCGCTCTTTTTATTCCTGATTCCGATCTTCTGGTTTTACAGCTTTTTCGACGCCCTCCAGCTCATTTCCCGGCAAGAATTCGGATATGTCGAAGACAAGCCGATTTTTAAAGGAATCAAGCGCCATCAGCGTAAGATCGGCTTTCTTATCATTCTGGTCGGCCTGTACTATCTGACGAATGAAGTACTGCTCGACGTATTGCGGAGATATTATCCGGATTGGCACTGGCCGTATTCGATCTCCTCGTACTTCCAAACGTTCATCGTTGCCTTGGTTCTGATCGGAGGCGGATTAACCCTGCTCTTCAATTCTTCGAACCAGAAATCTTAAAATCCCAACGCCAAGCTCCGCAGAGCATATTGCCCTGCGGATTTTCTTTTTTTTTGAATTTGCCAAAAAAAGCGCACCTATTCCCTCGGTCAGCCATTCAAACCAAGTCGCAGGCTTCCTCCGGCATCCAATGCTTGTCACGACCCTCCCATTTGACATTACAGCCAATCGGGTTAGTGACAGGGGTAGGAACAGGTTTTCCTGCCGAAAGCGCTTCTAAGGCCTCCTGGAGGTTGTTTACGGTCATGTTAGCGGTTTCCCTTGGGTTATCGACTCCGCGCCCTGTGTAGACCAGCTTACGTCTGTCGTTAAACACAAAGAAATGAGGTGTACGGAGAGCGCCGTAAGCAAGTGCAACTTCCTGACCCTTGTCGTGAAGATAGACCCAGGGGAATTTCTTCTCCTCCATGCGTTTTACCATGTTCTCAAAAGAATCCTCGGGGTTAGTCTGGGAGCTGTTGCTGTTAATCGCAACGAAAGCTATGCCTTGTTCGGTAAATTGCTCGGCCGTTCGCCGCGTAATCTCCTCTGAACCCAGGACATACGGACAGTGATTGCATGTAAAGAAAACAACCAATGCCTTGGCGTGCCGGAAACTGTCTAATGTGTAAATATTGCCGTCCGTACCCTGTAAACGAAAATCCCTAGCTCCATCTCCAATACCTAACGTAAATCCCATCATTCATCCCTCCTTGACTATAAACTATACCTTATCAGTACCTCTTATGACGAAGTTAGAATCGGTTGTTACCAAATTGTAAAAAATTTCATGCATATCAAAATGAAAAAGGAACCCCTAAGGGTCCCTTTCCGTCGGTGATTACTTGGATGATCTTCTACATCTTGCTGTTCACAAACCTTCACAGTGAAACGGCTTTTAGAACACGTCCCGGTGTCTTTGGCACATCTCCTCCAGTTTGGCTTTACAAGCTCGAATGACCTTCAGATGATTGTTCTGCTGACTTTTCCAACGGAACCACACCTCTCTGTGTTCACCGACAATCATAGTATGTCCCGGTTTAAAATTGCTATGCACTCCGCGCAAAGTTTTTTCGTTTATCGTTAACGCCCTTCTCCATGATTTTGTCGGGAATGATTCCGTTTCTTCACTTTCTTCGATCCCGACAGAGGCTCATTGGCTGAAGTATTGTACCTCTCCCGTTCCTCCTGTGTCACGCCGTCCCCTACGGATTGCGCCTTCGGTTTGGACATTTTTTTCACCCCAATCGGTCCGTTTTCGGAATTTTTCGTTTCTATTCTTCGTGATTTAAGGCATCCTGATGACGGCGGTCATTGGTCTGCTGCTGAATTTGCTGGGCATTATGACTGTTGACAGCCGATTTATTCAAATCTTTGGCCACATTTTGCAGATTCTTATCCCGCGTTCTTTGTCGGGTCATGATCGTTGCACCCCCGTTTCGGCTAAAAGCAGTTACGCATGCGTTAGCTCATGTAGAACTTGAGCACATTCGTGAATATGCCGGACATAGTCTTTGACCAAGCCCTGAATAATTTCACTGGTTTCATCCGCGTGCACGTCATCGCGTTCCACATCCACCAGTTCCACCTTCACTTCCCGCGAATCCACGTAAGTACATTTAAAATCGAACGTGTAATGCGTCCTGCCCGCATTCGTGATATGAATCCGGATTGCCTGCGGGTCAGCCTCATCGGGCCATACGCGCGCATGATCGGACTCCGGAAGCGTATTGGGCAGTTCCTCCATCCAAGCTTTGGCGAGCTGATCTCTTTCCAAAGACGGCTTTTCCGTCTTGACCACCATCCTACACCACCCCCTACCGTTAACATGCGTCAAGGCGTGGTCCGCTTATTCTTTTCCCGCTGCGACAAAAGCTGGGTGATTTCCGTGCTGCAGCCTCTCCTTCAAGCAAGCAAAGCGCCCCCCGAATGGTTTAAAAGAATATACATACACGCAAAAAAACTGCGGCGCTAAAGCCCGCAGTTCGTAAGGTCTTATTTTATAAAAGTTGAATGGCGGAGAGGGTGGGATTCGAACCCACGGTGCCCTCACAGACACGGCGGTTTTCAAGACCGCTGCCTTAAACCACTCGACCACCTCTCCAGAAAGCTACCGACTTCCGATCACAGAAGACAGTAACTGTAACAGAGAAATTTTATCACAATCAAAGTTCTATTTACAAGTGTTAATTTTTACGCAGCACCGTAACGCCATTCATATAAGGAACCAGTACTTCCGGAACCGTAACCGAACCGTCTTCCTGCTGGTAATTTTCAAGGATGGCCGCTACCGTCCGTCCGATAGCAAGACCCGAGCCGTTCAGCGTATGTACGAATTCCGGCTTCGCTTTGGCGTCTCTGCGGAAACGGATATTGGCGCGGCGCGCCTGGAAGTCCTCGAAGTTGCTGCACGAGGAGATCTCCCGGTAGGCTTCCGAGCTTGGCAGCCATACCTCAAGATCGTACGTCTTAGCCGATGTGAAGCCGATATCGCCTGTACAGAGCGTCAGAACGCGATAAGGCAGCTTCAGGAGCTGAAGCACGCGCTCCGCGTTCTGAGTGAGCTCCTCGAGCTCCTGGTACGATTCCTCGGGCTTGACGAGCTTGACCAGCTCCACTTTGTTGAACTGGTGCTGGCGGATCAGGCCACGGGTATCTCTTCCGGCAGCTCCCGCTTCGGAACGGAAGCATGCGCTGAACGCGACGAATTTACGCGGAAGCTGCTCCGCGGCAAGAATATCATCCCGGTGATAATTGGTCACCGGCACTTCCGCCGTCGGAATCAGGAAATATTCCGAGTTCTCGATATGGAACACGTCTTCCTCAAACTTCGGAAGCTGTCCGGTTCCCGTAAGGCTGTCCCGGTTTACGATATACGGAGGAAGCATTTCTTCATACCCGTGCTCCGTACTGTGCAGATCCATCATAAAGTTCATCAGAGCACGCTCCAGACGAGCGCCCAGACCCTTATAGAACACGAAGCGCGAGCCCGTTACCTTACCGGCCGCTTCAAAATCCAAGATTCCCAAATCCATAGCCAAATCCCAGTGGGCTTTTGCCTCGAATCCGAATGCGGGCACGTCCCCATTGCGGCGGATTTCAATATTATCCTCTTCCGAAGCCCCTACCGGTACGCTTTCATGAGGAACATTCGGTATAGAAAGAAGCAGGTGATTCAGCTCGACTTCCAGTGTCCTGAGCTCCTCATCCAGTTCTTTAATGCGGTCACCCACACCTTTCATTTCGGCGATTAGGTCCTCCGCGTCCTCTTTCGCCTTCTTACGCATCGCCACTTCCTGCGATACCGTATTCCGGCGGTTCTTTAGCTGCTCCACTTCCTGCAGCAGCTCTCTGCGTTTCACATCAAGCTCCGCTATACGCGTAACTTCTTCGAGCTGCTTGCCTCCGCGGTTTTTCATAGCGGTTTGAACCGTTTCTATGTCGGTACGGATTAATTTAATATCAAACAAGGAGACTCCTCCTCCTAAAGTTGTAAAAATGGAACAAAAGCACCCTTCTCTCGTATGGAGCAAAAGAGGTGCTTCTGCTTTTGGATCGATTAACGGGTTTCCCGGATCATATCCAGAAAATAAGCATGCATGCTTGAATCATCCGTCAGTTCGGGATGGAACGAAGCCGCAAGCAGATGACCCTGTCTGGCGGCCACGATTTGACCGTTGTACTCGCTTAACACGTCCACGCCGTCTCCGACCTGATCGATAAGCGGCGCACGGATGAAAACGGCCCTTACAGGCCGATCAATGCCCTTAATAGGCAGATCGGTCTCAAAGCTTTCACGCTGCCGGCCAAACGCATTGCGCTGCACGGTCATGTTCATCAGACCCAGATGGGCTTCTTCCTGACCCGCAATCTTATCCGCGATCACAATCAGTCCGGCACACGTGCCGAAGACCGCTTTTCCCTGATTGGAAAAATCCCGGATCGCTTCGATGAAACCGTAGCGTCTCATCAATTTGCCAATCGTGGTACTCTCGCCTCCGGGAATGATCAGACCGTCCAGTTCGGCAAGCTGCTCCACACGCTTCACAACGACGCCTTCTCCGCCAACCGCCCCGATCAGGCGGATATGTTCCGCTACGGCTCCCTGAAGAGCCAATACGCCAACTTTCATCGTTCTTCCCCGCTTCCCGCCTCGGCTGATTACCAGCCGCGATCCTGCATCCGCTCGGAAGCATGCAGCTTGGAGATTTCGATGCCTTTCATCGGAGCTCCCAGGTTTTTGGAAACCTCCGCAATCAGCTTGTAGTCTTTGTAATGTGTAGTCGCTTCTACGATCGCACGCGCGAATTTCTCAGGGTTATCCGATTTAAAAATACCGGAGCCTACGAATACACCGTCCGCGCCAAGCTCCATCATAAGAGCCGCATCGGAAGGAGTCGCTACACCGCCTGCGGCGAAGTTAACGACCGGCAATTTGCCGTTCTCGTGAATATATAGAACCAGATCGTAAGGAGCGCCCAGGTTTTTGGCTTCGGCATACAGCTCGTCCTTCGCCAAGCTCTGGATTTTCCGGATTTGAGATTGAATAAGACGCATATGACGAACCGCTTCCACAATATTCCCTGTTCCCGGTTCACCTTTCGTACGAAGCATGGAAGCCCCTTCGTTGATACGGCGCAAAGCTTCGCCGATATCTTTCGCTCCGCATACGAACGGAACGGTGAAGTCCTTCTTGTCGATATGGAACACTTCGTCTGCCGGTGTCAGTACTTCGCTCTCGTCAATATAGTCCGCACCCAGTGCTTCCAGCACACGTGCTTCTACAATATGACCGATACGCGCTTTAGCCATTACCGGAATGGAAACAACCTTCATAACCTCTTCCAGAACAGTCGGATCCGCCATACGGGCTACGCCGCCTGCCGCACGGATATCGGATGGTACCCGTTCCAGTGCCATAACCGCGGAAGCACCCGCAGCTTCTGCAACCTTAGCTTGTTCCGCATTCATGACGTCCATGATGACGCCGCCTTTTTGCATTTCAGCCATGCCTCTTTTTACGCGCGAAGTACCCGTCTCCATATTAAATCCTCCTGGAATTTATATCCCTAGCTAGATTTTTCGTTCATGAACTTCTAAGCTAACATTTTACATGAACCTGTTCGTGAAAACAATAACTTTTCCTGAGAGAACCCGCTTAGAATAAGCCTTTAACCCCGTTGAACAGGTCTGCGAACAAGTTTTTGATCGCTCGCATCATCATCCGGAACCAGCTTGCTTTTTCCATATCGTTTTCGGCCACCAAATCAACCGTTTCGGAGTTTTTACCGAAGGACAAGGTAGCGGTACCCAGCTTGTCTCCTTTTTTGAGAGGGGCAACCAGTTTATCCGCTGCCAGCAGATCAACCTTCGTTTCCAGCTTCGCATCCGTGCTTCCCTTCTTCACGGCAAAAGCTACATCGTTTTTCAGGACAGCAGGGGCTTCCAGTTCTACGCCTTTTGTAATCGGCACGGTTTTCTGTGCGTCCAGAGCAGTTCCGGCTTTAGCCAACGTTTTGAATTCAAAGTTGGTAAATCCATAGTCCAGCACTTTGCGTGTCTGGTTAAAACGCTCCGGCTCCGTCTTCGCACCCATTACAACGCTGATCAGACGCATGCCGTTGCGCTCAGCCGTACCGGTAAAGCAATATCCGGCCTCATCGATATGTCCCGTTTTAAGACCGTCCAAGCCTTGGTAGGCATATTTTTTGAAATTCACATTGCTGCTGTTGCCTTCAAGCATCCAGTTGTAGTTGATCATTGGAGTTTTATCGGTTTCACGTAATTTCTTCGAAGTCACTTTCGTATACTCAAGAACTTCTTTGTGATCTGTAACCAGATGTCTTGCGAGAATAGCAACATCCTTCGCCGACATTACCGTTTCTCCTTGGATACTCTGAGGAGCATGTTCTTTAATATCCGCTCTGGATAGACCCGTCGCATTAATGAACTGGGCTTTATCCGACATCCCAAGCTCTCTGGCTTTGTCATTCATCAGCTTCGCGAAGCCTTCTTCCGACCCGCCGAGCTTTTCGGCAAGAACAATAGAAGCATCGTTTGAAGAATAAATCGACATCGCATAGAACAAATCTTTGATCGTCAACGTTTCACCTTCGGCGATCAGTTGGCCGGAACCGATTGCGCTGGCCGCATACTTACTGGCCGTAGCCGTGTCCTCCCACTTAAGTTTGCCGTTGTGAATCGCTTCCATAACGAGGTATTCCGTCATCATTTTGGACATACTTGCCGGGGGTAGGACTTCATCCGCATTTTTCTCGTATAAAATTTGTCCGGTGCTTGCTTCCATCAGAATAGCGGATTTAACATCCAATTCGGGTTCGCCGTCAGCCGCCAACGCGGTAACCGCAAATATGTGAAGGAAGGATACTTGTAGCATTGCAAAAACGAGGGCCAAAGATACTTTTCTTTTCCAGAAACCAAATTTTTTCAACTCACACACTCCTATTTGTAAATTCATGATGTGTCTTATTGTACCATTCCCCGGGCATAAAAAAAAGGAGACCCCGGTCCTGAGACCGGGGCCCCCTATATGGGGTGAAACATGATAGTTACAACGAGTAGTTGGGAGCTTCTTTCGTAATTTGCACATCATGCGGATGGCTTTCACGAAGTCCCGCACCCGAGATACGAACAAACGTTGTGTCGTTGATCAAACTCTGGATGTCGGGGGCACCGCAATACCCCATACCGGAACGAAGACCTCCAACGATTTGATAAATGGTATCGGCCAGCGGTCCTTTGTAGGCTACACGTCCTTCAATACCTTCCGGTACCAGCTTGGTTTCGTTCTCCTGGAAATAACGATCCTTGCTGCCTTCTTTCATTGCTCCGAGTGAACCCATACCCCGGTAAACCTTGAAGCGTCTGCCTTGATAGATCTCCGACTCGCCAGGGCTTTCTTCCGTACCCGCAAAAAGGCTTCCCAGCATAACGGCGCTTGCACCCGCGGCGATCGCTTTAACTACATCACCCGAGTATTTGATGCCGCCGTCTGCAATGATCGGTACGTTGTACTCACGTGCAACGGATGCACAATCATAGATAGCGGTAATTTGTGGAACACCGATGCCGGCGATAACACGAGTTGTACAAATTGACCCAGGGCCAATTCCAACTTTGACGATAGAGGCGCCTGCTTCGATCAGATCACGCGTTCCATCACCGGTAGCCACGTTACCCGCGATAAGCGGCAGGTCCGGATATTGGTTGCGAAGTTTTCTGACCGTCTCCAGGATGTTGATATGATGACCGTGAGCCGAATCAACAACCAGCACGTCCGCTCCGGCTTCTACAAGTGCCGCGGAGCGTTCCATCACGTCTTTGGAAACTCCTACTGCAGCTCCGCACAGCAGACGACCGAATTCGTCTTTGCCCGCATTGGGGAACTGAATAGCTTTTTCAATATCCTTAATCGTGATGAGACCTTTCAGTACAAAAGAGTCATCCACCAGCGGCAATTTCTCGATCTTGTGCTGTTGGAGAATTCCTTCCGCCTGCTCCAGGGTTGTCCCAACCGGAGCCGTCACCAGATTTTCTTTTGTCATGACTTCCTCGATTTTGATGGAGTAGTCATGGACAAAACGCAAATCACGGTTGGTCAAAATCCCAACCAGCTTCTTATTCTCATCGACGATCGGCACGCCGGAGATTCTGAACTTCGCCATGAGTGCTTCCGCATCGTATACATGATGCTGCGGTGTAAGGTGGAACGGGTTCGTAATAACGCCCGACTCCGAACGTTTAACCCGGTCTACCTCGCCGGCTTGCTGCTCAATGGACATATTCTTATGAATAATTCCGATTCCGCCTTCGCGGGCGATTGCAATCGCCAGAGCGGCCTCTGTCACCGTATCCATCGCTGAACTGAGGAGAGGAATGTTTAATTTCACTTTCGGGGCAAGCTTGGTGGAAACATCAATCTCTTTACCGAACACATTTGATTTACGAGGCACCAGAAGTACATCGTCAAACGTCAATCCTTCTTTTGCGAATTTAGCATCCCACACAGGGTTTGCCCTCCTCTTCTGTCTTTAGATATTATTGCAATCATACATAAGGCCTTTTTTCATGTCAAGAAGCAGACCATGACAATCTTGGTGCTCCCTGCTAGCATGTCTCTTTTCTATAACAAAAAACCTTTTCGAACTGTCATTCGAAAAGGTTTTATTTGTGCTTGGCAACGTCCTACTCTCCCAGGACCCTTCGGTCCAAGTACCATCGGCGCTGGAAGGCTTAACGGTCGTGT